>CAZQZN010000001.1:0-144633 GCA_964597815.1 uncultured bacterium
GATACATGCTCGCATCTGAAGCGGCTGCGAACCCGAGCATAATCAAACAAACAGACATTATTGCGATTGCTCTTTTCATACTTGTCCCCCCCTTCATATTTATTAGCCCCTTGATTTGCAAAAATATTTGTTTCCGATGTTCCTTGTTTCTTGCATCCGGGACTTATCAAGTTAATAGCAATTAAATCACCATCGAAATCTAAAAATAGAGAAAGATGTTTTTTGGCTTATTATGTAGATTTATCACTCAAAGACATCAAGTGAGAAAAAAGCAATACAGACAATTTTGTAATTAAGCGTTAAATTTTAGACATTTTTGTATGGATCTATTTCTTGAACTTGTTGAAATCAATGCGATATTGACCTGTTTTATATCCTATTATCCGCTCTGTTGTCTTTAGAAGGCGGCTTTAACCTTTATTCTCTAGGGCTTTTCAAAGCGTACAGATTATATCCTTTTCATAATTTTTCAAAAGTGATCTTAGCAAATCATCTATCTGGGTCCTAGATTTTTGCGAAGTCTGCTGGGTCAACGTTAGATGGTGAGCATAGATGCCCTATCCTTCGCACATAAGCACCGCCCGCTCAAATGATAGCTCATGAGTGCATCTATGCCCGGGGTCGAGATTCTTTTTATTGCGCGATTGTTAGCCGTAGAGTATTTATCGAGAAATTACTCGGCTATTAGTAGTATATTGTCCTTGCGTTCTCTTAAAGGTGAAATGTAATGAGGGGGAATGAATACATTCAAACGGTAATATAAGTTCTCCCTAAAACTGCCTTCTTTTACGGCCTTACGGCCTTTTGAAGATTAGTGTTGGTCGCAGCGATTATCCAGTTCTCGTCTTCACGCCTTTTCACTCACGAGTTTATAGAAGAGTTGCAGTCCTCGGCGCTGAAATAGACCGGCTTATATTTCCCACGGCTTTTCCCCGCATCCGTAAGACCGTTAGCAACTTCTATGAGCAGTTCTCCGGTGTTCGGATTGAGCACGCTTATCTCCCCCGTGTTATCCACTGATAAGAATCAATCTTTTTTGGATGGAATACATAAACTTTTATATGTCCAGATAAATACTGAGCAACTGGCATATATCATACAGAGTGACTAATTCGTGTAGATTGTGTTTCAGCATGTTTTTCTGGGCATGTATTATACACAAGTACAAAGGTGTTATCCTCTATCGATTTCCTTCATTTCTTGTATGTTATAATCAAGCCGTATGAGCATGCTGGAAGCCAGCACCGGGCTTGCCGGACTCGATCACATCCTTCATGGGCTGATCCCCGGGGACAATGTCGTCTGGCAGGTAGATGATATCTCCGATTACAAGAAATTCGTGAAGCCATTCGTCCAGAAGGCTATTTTGGAAAAACGCAGGATAGTTTATATAAGGTTCGCGGAGCACGAGAAGGTCGTGGATGAAAAACAGGTTAAGGTGCACCGGCTGGATCCCGGAGAAGGCTTCGAGCCCTTCTCAGCAAAGGTCCACAATATAATAAAGGAAGAGGGAAAAGGCGTCTTCTATGTTTTCGACTGCCTTTCCGACCTGCAGACAATCTGGGCCACAGACCTCATGATAGGAAACTTCTTCATGATCACCTGTCCCTTCCTTTACGAGCTCGATACGATCGCCTATTTTGCCCTGCTCCGAAGGACCCATTCCCACAGGACTATCGCTAGGATACGCGAGACCACCCAGCTTCTTCTTGACCTCTTCAACATCGAAGGAAAATACTACATCCACCCGCTCAAGGTATTCAACCGCTATTCCCCAACCATGTTCCTACCTCACGAGGTTGGAGACGAGGGATTCATGCCTGTTGTATCGAGCGCCGATGCTTCCAAGATTCTCAGCGTGATCTATGAACAGGGGCTTGAGAGCGAAAAAAGGAAGCTCGACCACTGGGACCGGGTCTTCCTACAGGCGCAGGAGCTCTCCTCAAAAGGGGGAACAACCGCGGAAATCGAGTCGATGCTCGGGCAGCTCTGCTCTATGATCATCGGCAGGGAGAAGCGCATGGTCGAGCTCGCAAAAAAATATTTCACTATCGATGACCTTCTCGAGATAAAGTCCCGGATGATCGGCACCGGCTTTATTGGCGGCAAGGCCGTCGGAATGCTACTGGCAAGGAAGATCCTGCAAAGCAATAGCTCCTCGGGGTGGGACAATGTGCTTGAAAAGCACGATTCCTTCTATGTGGGCTCCGATGTATATTACACTTATATCGTCCAGAACGGCTGGTGGAAGCTGCTCATGGAACAGAGGTCCAAGGAAAAGTTTTTCGATGCGGCAAAAGAACTGATGAAGAAGATGATGGACGGGAAATTCCCCCAAGATATAAGGGACCAGTTTTTGGAACTGATCGAGTATTTCGGCCAAGCGCCCATAATCGTTCGCTCATCAAGCTTGCTTGAAGACAGCTTCGGCAATGTCTTCGCGGGAAAGTATGAAAGCATCTTCTGCGTGAACCAAGGCTCGCCTGACGAGCGCCTCGCCAATTTTGAGAAGGCCATTAAAGAAATATTCGCTAGTACCATGAACAAGGATGCCCTTTTCTACAGGGTTCAGAAGGGATTGCAGGAACAGGAGGAGCAGATGGCTCTTCTGGTACAGCGCGTTTCCGGCTCACACAGAAAAAAGTACTTCTTCCCAGATCTGGCTGGTGTAGGGATATCATATAACACCTATGTCTGGAATACCTCAATTGACCCGAAAGCTGGCATGCTGAGGCTGGTCTTTGGTCTGGGCACAAGGGCGGTCAATAGGGTGGACGACGACTATCCTAGAATAGTCGCCCTAGCCGATCCTTCCGCTGTCCCGTCCACGATCGATGAAGCATATCGTTTCTCACAGCACAAAGTTGATGTTCTGGATATTAGCAAGAATGAGATATCAACTATTGAACTCACAGAAGCTATAGATGATTATACAGGCGACATAACTTTGTTCGCTGAAAAAGAGAGTATTCGCACATCCTCCGGCTCATCAAAAGATATTTGGGTGCTTGGCTTTAAGGAATTGTTCCGCAAGACAGATTTCACGGGTATAATGCTGATGATGCTGAAAACCCTTGAAACAAGGTATGGATACCCTGTGGACATCGAATTTACCGTGAATTTCTTGAACGGCAACAACATGAAGATAAATCTACTACAGTGCAGACCTCTCCAAGCAAAAGGAGACAAAGGTGGCGGACGCTTGCCAAAGAATATCTCAAAAGAAAAGGCTTTGTTCCTGTCAAAAGGAAATTTCATGGGAGGCAGTATACATCAGAAAATATCGCGTATTATTTATATTGACGCGAAAGGATACAGCGAGCTTCCGCAGCGCCAAAGGTACGACATCGCCCGCCTGATCGGCAAACTTAACTGGCAGATCGACAGGGACTCCTGCCCCACACTTCTGATCGGTCCTGGAAGATGGGGAACTTCAACACCTTCGCTCGGCATCCCCATCAGCTTTTCTGAAATAAACCGCATGAGGGCACTTGTCGAGGTTTCGTTCAAGACTGCCAACCTATCGCCGGAAGTATCTTTCGGTACACATTTTTTTCAGGACTTGGTGGAGATGGATATTTTCTACGTGGCACTTTTCACCGAAAAGAAAGGCGTTTATTTTAATCCCTCGCTTTTAACAAAGTTGGAGAACAGGCTAGTTGAACTTGTGCCTGAATATTCAAAATACGCTGGGATCGTTTCGGTAACGGATTTTGATAAAGAATGTCTTTTGCTCGCCTCGGATATCGTATCGCAGGATATCGCCTGTTTTATCGAAAAATGATCAGGTTTTGATCCCGTACTTATGGATCTTATAACCCAACATGCGTTCCGTCAGTCCGAGCGCCTTCGCTGCTTTTCTTTGAGTGCCGTACTTGGCAAGAGCTTCCGAGATCTTTTGCTTCTCGATTGAATCTACTAGTTCCGGCAGCGTAAGGCCTGCTACTGAAAGGTCATCCGCACCAACCGGCCCCGCCATTGACAGATCGGACGGTGTGATAAGATCCTTCCTGCAAACTATAAGCGCTCTTTCTATCACGTGTTCCAGCTCCCTCACGTTCCCAGGCCAGAAGTAGTCCATCAGGATATCAAGAGCAGCCTTTGTGATTCCCTTTACCTTGCCTTTGGTATTTTTGGCATACTTCTTGATGAAATGATCAACAAGCACGGGAATGTCCTCTTTTCTTTCGCGCAGCGGCGGCAGCTGTATCTGGAATACATTTATCCTGTAAAAAAGATCTTCCCTGAATTTCCCCTGTCTTACGAGTTCTTTCAGATCCCTGTGCGTTGCGCAGATGATGCGGATATCGCATTTGATCGGATGGTTGCCACCAAGGCGCTCGAACTCCCTTTCCTGAATGACCCTCAGCAGCTTTACCTGTGTTGAAAGTGAAAGATCCCCTATCTCGTCCAGAAAGATTGTGCCCTTTTCAGCGGCCTCAAACTTGCCTATCTTACGTTCAAGTGCTCCAGTAAACGCCCCACGCTCGTAGCCGAAGAGTTCGCTTTCGAGCAAGGTTTCCGGTATCGCCGCGCAGGCAATTTTTATAAAAGGCCCATTTTTCCTCGGGCTGGCATAATGGATCGCTGAAGCGACAAGTTCTTTCCCCGTTCCAGATTCACCAGTGATGAGCACTGTAGCCATGCTGTCCGCTACCTGCATTGCGGAATCGAGTATCTGCTCCATCCTCATGGAACTGTATATGATGTTGTCGAACCTGTGCCTCTTCTGTAGCTGTTTCTTGAGTTGAATGTTCTCCGTAATGACGGCTTGTTTTTCTTTTTCTGCAAGCTCCCTCAATCTTACTGTTTGTCCCACTATCGCAGCAATGATTGTTAAAAGCTTGATATCTTCCTCATACGAGATATCCCCCTTAAATAAATGATCTACCGAAAGCGCCCCGATCGTTTTGTTTCCAACCTTAATCGGGATACAGAGGAAGGCAAACTTCCTAGTCTCAAGATCTCGTGCCTTTGTCTTGTTGAGGAAAAGTGGGTTGGAGCCTATGTCTTTAACTATCATAGGCTGGCCTGTTTCAACGACCTTGCCCGTGATGCCCTCTCCTATCTTGTATCTGCCCCTTTCCTTTTCTTCCGCGGAAAGTCCCTGTGCCACTTCTATATGCAATTCATTGGTCTTGGGATCAACAAGCGTTATCGTTCCGCGTTCCATATTTAGAGATTCGGAAAGGATCTTGAGGATAGAGGATAGTGTCTTCTCCATGTCAAGCGAGGACGATAAAGCATTGCTTATTTGGATAAGGACATTTACTTTTGGATCTTTTGAAGAGCTCATACTACATTATTGTAACACGTTCTATACAATATTGTATACACATTTTATTTTGGCAATTTGAGCTCAATGGTCATGTTGATCGGTGCGCGGGCAATCCCCATCTTAACGGCTTCAGTCTGCGAGCAAATTCCTCCGTTGTTGGCCTTTATGTCTGCGCTGTATTGTCCTAGCGCGTTGATGGCCACAAAGGACATCATTATTTCGGAAAACAGCCTGAGGCGCCTTGACACATAATAGTCATTGCCTTTCTTTATAGAGCAGTAAGCGGGCTACGGCGTGCATTCCTCGGTCAAGAAGGCTTCTTTTACCTGCTGGCTTTTTTTGGGGCCCTTTTTGGCTTGTGCTCATGGACCTTTACAGGCTTCGAAGCTGCAGGTTTCTGGGATACAGCCCCCCCTTAGGCATTTAAGGTAAGGAAGTTTCGTGTGCCGAGATCTCTTGCGACGGTGCCGCTTCCTACACCCAACAGACTACACTTCTGGCAAAAACATCTTCAACAGTTGTCAGATTGCTCAAACAGCCAAAGCAGGATAAATCAGATTATACTGAAACTATTTGTCTAGTATAAAAGGTACGTGCCACGCGTATATTAATTAGTCAACCAATTGAATAAACTCGCGCCCGTCGGACATTCGTCAAATGTCAACAGCTATTGACATATAAAAGGGAATGATCTAAAATTAATGCATGAGATCAAAATGCTGTAATACAATGGACTTGCGCTGGACGGCGGAAATATTAAAGGCCGTATCCGAGGAAAGCAGATTAAGGATAGTATGTATTCTTAAGTCCTGCGAGAAATGCGTGTGCGAATTGCAGGAAGCGATAAATGCCCCACACAATCTTGTGCTGCATCATATAAAAGGCCTCAAAAAACTGGGAATAATCAAAATGAGAAAAGTAAACAGGTTCACGTTCTATTCATTAGATCGAAAGGCATGGCGGCAATTTACAAAGAACATAGATGATCTGTTCCGGTTAAAGGATAAATACTAAAGCAAGTTAAAGTTGCTGTTAGGCAAGATTTTCTTTTATGAACATTTTTAAAGTAATATCAGAGAGGAGAAAAAATGAGTTTATTAAAAAAGTCCTTCTGGGTCGTGGTAGTTTTTTTAGCACTGTATTTTATGCCCATCGGGCATCCGCGTTTTGACAACGCCGTTTTTGAGGCTCTTGCTCTTACAAAATGGTATGCTCAGGAGCATGTCCTGCTATGTCTGGTTCCGGCATTCTTGATCGCAGGAGCGATTTCTGTATTTATCCGCCAGGCATCAGTAATTAAGTATTTTGGCGCCAAAGCAAACAAGTTTTTGTCTTACGGTGTCGCTTCAGTTTCGGGGACAGTGCTGGCAGTTTGCTCCTGCACGGTACTTCCGCTATTTTCCGGCATATATAAAAGAGGAGCTGGGCTGGGGCCCGCGATCGCTTTTCTTTATTCAGGTCCTGCAATCAATGTTCTTGCGATAATCCTTACCGCTCGCATACTTGGCTGGCAGCTGGGGCTTGCAAGGGCTGTTGGAGCGGTCATATTCAGTATCGTAATAGGCCTGTTAATGCATTTTATATTCAGAAGTGAGGAAAAAGCACGTCACGAAAGTGTTGATTTAAGCACTGTCGAAGAAAAAGAGTCGCGGCCTCTGTGGCAGACAGCTCTTTACCTTGCTTCGCTTGTAGGCATACTTGTATTTGCGAACTGGGGCAAGCCGCTTCCCGGAGATACAGGGATTTGGTTTTTAATATTCCATCTCAAATGGTGGCTATCAGGAATCTCTCTTATTGCGCTCTTAACAATGCTTTTAGTATGGTTCAAAAAAAATGAGATAAAGATTTGGGGTGAAGCATCATTGGAGTTTGCGTTGCAAATTCTACCGCTTTTGCTTATGGGTGTTCTTATATCAGGATTTTTGCTGGGTAGGGTTGGGCATGAAGGTATTATCCCTTCCAAATATGTTGAGGCACTTGTGGGAGGCAATTCTTTCAGCGCGAATTTCTTCGCTTCAATAGTTGCAGCATTTATGTATTTTGCAACATTGACAGAAGTTCCTATACTGCAGGGTCTTATTGGAGCCGGTATGGGAAAAGGCCCAGCACTGGCACTTCTTTTGGCAGGACCAGCGCTAAGCCTGCCAAGCATGCTTGTTATAAGAGAGGTGATCGGAACAAAGAAAACAATTGTTTATATTTCCTTGGTAGTGATAATGGCAACAATAAGTGGCATGATATTTGGCTGGATTGTTAAATAAAATCATAAAAGAAAGGAGAGATAATAATGAAGATCGAAATACTAGGTTCTGGATGCCCCAAATGCAAAAAGCTTGAAGAAAACGCAAGGATAGCAACAAAAGAACTGGGAATAGAAGCAGAGTTTGGCAAAGTAACAGATATCAATAAGATCATGGAATATGGTGTTATGATGACCCCGGCTCTTGCAATTGATGGGAAAATTGTTTCTGCTGGAAGGCTATTGAATCCTGAAGAAATAAAAAAATTGCTTGTAAAATAACGGTATGAAATGAGCATAAAAAACGCTTCTGATAAGCTTGCACATTTGAAAGAAACAAATTTGCTGATTTCTTTAGTGTTAAATTTTGCCACAGGCATCTTACAAATTATTGGAGGCGTTTTTTCCGGCAGTCTTTCGCTCATCTCGGACTCGTTTCACAACCTCAATGATGCGACAGCTCTTTTAATAAGTTTGATAGCTGTAAAATTATCAAAAAAAGAAAATACCGAAACAAAAACTTTTGGATATAAAAGAGCAGAAATTTTGGCTGCACTTTTTAACTCGTGTATGCTGGTAATTGTTTCATTCTTTCTTTTCAAAGAAGCATTTACTAGATTGATAAATCCACCAGAAATCAACAGTTTTCTAATGTTAATCATTTCATCCATTGGTTTAATTGCAAATCTAATCTCTGTATTTCTTATGAAGACCCATGCTCATTCAAGCCTAAATATTAAAGCGGCATATCTGCACCTTTTTTCTGATTTTCTTTCTTCTATAGCAATAATTGCAGGAGCACTATTAATCTATACTCTTAAAATTTACTGGCTTGATCCAGTTTTAACTGTATTTATTGGCATCTATGTGCTTATTGGTGGATACAGAATAATTGAAGAAAGCATCAACATCTTAATGCAAAATTCACCAAAAGGTGTGTCTTTAATCAAAATAAAGGAAACGATTGAGTCAATGGACGGTATAAAAGATCTCCATCACGCGCATCTTTGGGCAGTAACTGAAAGGGATATTCATTTTGAAGCACACATAAATCTGTCAAAAGATATCCCCGTAAGCGAGACCTGCAAAATTTATAAAAATATTGAAAAAATGCTAAAGGAAAAATTTTCTATTTACCACACAACATTGCAGTTTGAAGTTGACTCCTGCAAGGGAGTACAACTAATAAAAAATTAAAAGGAGTAAAATTGTATGGCATGGTTAACAGGTTACCCAAGAGAAAAAGTTGAATGGTTCCCGACTATTGACTCGGCCAAGTGCGTGAAATGCGGAATGTGCATGAACTGCGGAAAGAAAGTATTTGATTGGACTGAGAAAGGTGCTGTGGTTGCAAGACCTTATGAATGCGTTGTGGGCTGCACCACTTGCGCCACACTTTGTTTAGGAAACGCCATAACCTTTCCGGATCCAAAAGGCATTCGCGAACTTTATAAAAAAGAAGGGATCTGGACCAAAGTTAAAAAGCAGCTCGAGGAAGAAGGAAAATTAAAAATAAAAGATGAGGTTTAAATTTACTAAATACATACTGTTGTTTGTATTTCTTTTATTTGTTTGCTCCGCAGCCTCTTTTGCCGAAGACTTACAATACTGGAGTACATGGTCTTTTGCTCACGATATTAGCGATAAGCAGCAGGTTTCTGCACTCATCGAAATATATTTCAAAAACAATATGAAAAACGATTATGTCTATGACGAATACCTTTCCTATTCTCAAAAGCTGGATATGGGATTTGCCTGGCAAGGCCAGCTATATTTTGAGGGAGCGAAAGCTTCTGATGATAAATGGATAATGACCCGCTCTCTTGTGGCCGGTTTGTCATACTCAAAAGAAATATCAAATATATGCACAGTAAAACTGGAGGACAGGTTCTTTTACAAGATTAACTCTCCGGCAGGCTGGGATTATCACCGCCCGAGGATATATCTGACAAAAGATTTAGGCAAGATAAAATTTATTCTTTCAGACGAAATTAGGATCGATCTAAGCGGGGCAAGGGCGGATGCGTTCTACAGGAATCGCATCTATCTGACAGCACTTCTAAAAGCATCTCCTTCACTTCAGCTGGGGCTGGGATTGCTAAGGCAGTCCGACAAAGTCGGCGCTGATTGGCAATCATTTAACGGGATACAATCTTTTGTGAATGTGAATTTGTAAAAGAGCAATACAATGGGAATAAAAGAAATCAGAGAAAAAGCAAGGTCTATAAAGCAAAACTTAAACCTAACAACACTACCTGTTGGGGTAAAATTTATTTTTAAGGATATACCTAATGGGAAATACAAAGCAGATAAACTTGCCGGGCATAGATATTGCCAAGCACTTATGAAAGCCAGGCACGGAAAACATGTGATCCTTGATGCTGATGGCATATCCTGCCCAGCCGCTGCCTTTGCTTTTGGATTTAAGGCGCTTCCCGAAGGACTGAAAAACGGGACGGGGCTTATGGGATTTGGGATCACATCAGATAAAAAAACCGGCAAAAACATGTTCGAAGGGATGCCCGTGCTTGAGACAGGAAAACTCAAAAAATTATATTTATTCCCTCTTGAAACAGCAGAACTTGAACCTGAAATTGTTGTTGTTGAAGACGAAATAGAAAATCTGATGTGGATAATGCTTGCGGAATTGAACAGAAAAAAGGAAGACGCATCGAGTCCGATACGGCGGTCCTTCAGGCGACCTGCGTGGACGCAACGCTTATACCTTTTGTTAAACAGAAGTTCAATATGAGTTTCGGCTGTTATGGCTGCCGCGACGCAACCGACATCGGACCAAATGAAACTGTTCTTGGCTTTCCATTTAAGGATTTTGAGAGCATAACCGAGCATATCGAGATGCTGGCGCAAAAAGCCGTCCCAAACTCAAGAGCGAAGAACGCCTTTGCGATATTAAAGAAAAAAGAGACCGAAGAGATCGAAAAAAAATGATCCGTTTCAAGGATAAATAGGAAAGTGGAAAATGTTAATTCTGACTATTACAGTCATTAGCTGTCTAGCCCTTTCCTTGTTGGCTGACAGGAAGAAAACCTATGAAGGCTGCCGACGCGGAATAAAGATGTTCCTTAATCTCTTGCCCGCGCTTCTTATTGTTCTGGCGCTGGTGAGCATTTTTCTGTATATTATGCCCGGTAATGTCCTGTCCGCCCTGCTTGGTGCAAACAGCGGCCCACTTGGAGTTGTCATCGCCGCACTTGCCGGGTCGATTGCCCTTATCCCCGGATTTATCGCATATCCTCTGGCTGCGATCTTTGTCGGACGCGGAGTGCCTCTTGCGACAGTCGCAGTATTCATAACAACTCTTATGATGGTGGGCATTATGACTCTACCGATCGAGATCAACTACTTCGGCAAGAAAGCCGCTGTAATGCGAAATGTCTTAAGTTTTTTAGGGGCTTTTGTTATAGGGATCTTAATGGGAATATTCTTATGAAAAACGGAAAATTTCTGAAAGATTATTTTTGGATAATCATCTTTGCAATTTTTATTTTAGGTTCTGCGTTTCTGAGATTTGAACCGGGTATGCAGATCTATTCCAACTTTGAAAAGTTTTTTGTTGAGATGGTTTCTTTTCTGCCTATGATGTTCATTTTGATAGGGCTTTTTGATGTTTGGGTACCAAAAGAAACAATAGAGCGCCATGTGGGGCAAGAAGGGGGGCTGATCGGAACTTTCTGGATAATACTTTTGGCCACACTTCAGGCAGGGCCTTTATATGGCGCATTTCCGGTAGCATATATCTTAAGCAAAAAAGGAGCAAGCCCGAGAAATGTATTTATCTATCTTGGGGCCTTTAGCTGCCTTAAAATACCAATGCTGACGTTTGAGATAAGCTTTCTAGGATTAAAGTTTTCGATATTGAGGACTTTATTTTCCCTTCCGGTCTTTATTATTATAGGAGTAATAATGGAAAATTATCTCGGCAAAGATTATAAAGTAAGACAACCGGCAAATATAAAAAAAGGAGAGCTATAATCATGGGCGGATGTTGCGGAGGAAAAACAATTTTGCTTTGGTCATGTTCGGGAGGAGCCGATGTGGCAGAAATTGCTGATAGAGCGGCAAGAAAATTATCGAAGGAAGGCTTTGGCTCAATGTCCTGCATTGCTGGCATAGGAGCCGAAATATCGGGATTTATCGAATCGGCAAAAGGTGCTGATGAAAACTTCACGATAGACGGATGCCAAATAGCCTGTGCCAGGAAGAATCTAGAAAAGATAGGATTAAAACCAAAATCTTTTGTTGTGACAAATATGGGGTTTAAAAAATTCGAGACGGAGGTTAATGAAGAGAATATTGAAAAAACTTGTCAAGCTATCCGGTCAAACAAAACAGGAAAAGCCGCACAAAACACCGTCAGCACTTCGGGAGGCTGCTGCTCCTGCGGCGGAAGGTGTTAGGATGGGAAAAGAAAAAATGAAAGACAAGGTGCGTTATCTGATCTCATTGTTCATCTTTGCTGCATTGCTTGCTGTTGTGTGCTCTATTCCCGATGATGAAACATCAGCGACAAACAGTTGCGAAGCTGCTGTGAAGCCGGCAACTATTGCAAAAAAGGTTGTCAAACCAAAATCAAAAATAAAAGTAACATTTATTGAACTAGGATCCGTCAGGTGTGTTCCTTGCAGGATGATGCAACCAATAATGGAAGAGATAAAAAAAGAATATTTTGGAAAAGTAAAAGTAGAATTTTACGATGTCTGGACAGAAGAAGGCAGACCATACGCAGAGAAATACAATATCAATGCAATTCCAACACAAATATTTCTTGATGAAAATGGAAAAGAATATTACCGTCACGTGGGGTTTTTCCCAAAAGATGAAATCATTAAGATTTTGGAGTTAAAAGGCATAAGGAAATGATAATAGAAATCTTTACAACGCTTTCAAAAGCTCTTTACTCTAATCACGTGGCAGCAATGGCCGCAGCTTTTACATGGGGCATACTGAGCATAATACTCAGCCCGTGCCACTTGGCAAGCATTCCGCTGATAGTAGGTTTTATAAATGACCGTGGAAAAATGACAACAAAAAAATCCTTCTTTTTGTCCCTGTTGTTCTCAGCTGGAATTCTCATAACGATCGGCTTTATCGGTATTATTACAGGGATGATGGGACGAATGCTGGGTAACATAGGAGGTTTTGCCAATTATTTTGTGGCAGGCATTTTGATAATCATTGGTCTTCACTTAGTTGGCCTTGTCCCGCTGCCCTTTTTTGGTGGTATCGATCAAGAAAAAATTGGGCGTGATAATGGATATCTCGCCGCTTTAATGATAGGCTTGATCTTTGGATTAGCAATGGGTCCGTGCACCTTTGCTTACATGGCCCCGGTGCTGGCAGTTGTCTTTAGTCTTTCAGCAAAAGAATTCTGGTATGGCTTGCTATTGTTACTGGCATACGCTTTAGGCCACTTTTCAGTAGTCGTCTTTGCGGGAACCTTTACCGAAAAGGTACAATCCTACCTTAACTGGAATGAAACTTCGGCGGGAGCATGCTGGATCAGAAAAATCTGTGGTATTCTTGTCATAATCACAGGTATATATCTAATGTGGGGAGGTGAGTGAAATGATAAAAATCGATGTTGCAGGAACAGAAAGTGGAGAATTGGAAGATCTGCTAAACAATGTGCACAAAGCAATCCACGACCTTGGGCTTGATGCCGAAATATACAAAGTAACTGATGTGAATGAGATCGCTGAGCGATTCGGGATAGTAGTGACTCCGGCAATTTTCGTAAATGGAAAGCAAATATGTTCAGGGCACATTATTGACGTGGAAGATATTAAAAAGTGTCTGACGACCATAAAATAGCAAAGTGATTATTTGTTTTGCAAATTATTGCAATCACAGATTATTAAGAAAAGATGATAACTTGATTAAAAAACACTGGATAATTTTGTTTGGAACACCAGCAATCATTAAATGCTAAAATACAATCGCTTACAAAACTGATCAATCAATGGTCTTGTTCTGCTTTTCTTTGATCGCGAAGTCGTTTATATGGAGATAATATTTTGATTATTGGTCGTATTGATGTATTATGATTTGGCAGAAACGTCTTTACCTTCGAGAGCTTTCATGTTTTATAATTGAACATTTTGGGATAGGCAATAACCAGTTTGACTGAAAAAATTTTTCACACAAATAAATTCTATATAATTTTTATGGGTTGAGAAATAATATGAGAATGCTAGAGGGTTTTGCAAAATTTAAAAATCGATTCCTGAAAACTGACTTTTTGTATATTTTATCCGTTTAAGATATCACATTTTTATTTGCACAGCTTAACAAAAACCCCCAAACAAATTTGGGGGTTATCTTTCTCTTTTATTTCTGTTAGGGCCTCATTATCGCAGGATTTGATTTTATAGAACTGGTATTGGCAGTTGTCAAATCTTCTATTTCCCCGGGTTTATAAGGAACTGCTGAAACGATATCACCATTTTCATCCGTTTGTGTTACTACACCAGTAACACTTGGTATAAAAGAAGTGGTCTCATCATTATATCCTACTAATGCTGCTGGAATATAATAGGAAAATATTGCTCCTACATATTCAGTCCCTGCTTTATTGGCCTGCTTTATATATGAAGGCACTCCATTTATTGGCCCATTCCATCCATTTGGTTTTTGGGCTAATGCTTCTTGTTTGAAGTAGTAAACAGGAACTTTTGAGTTGTTCGGCCCAGATATATTTGGAAGTGTTTCTGCTGGTATAGCATCGTTTGGCAGAACCGTTATCTGTGGCACATTTTCAGGAGAGTCTTCCATCGGCTGAGATAAAAATTTCTGCCACGAAATATTTTTTATATTTGCAGGGTTTAATATCGGCATAGGATTAAACGCTATCGTATAATCAGCTGGAATACTATTCTCATTGAAAGGTCTGTATGCCACAGTAGGATTGACTACACCGTAATAATCGGTAGAAAAAGGTATTATAGACAAAGGACTTAAATACGCATTTGGCCAGATGCCAGTTTCTGATGTCCAGTTGTCGGTCCAGTTCTTATCGGCGGTAAGACAAACAATTCTGTATTTTGCATCGTTAAAATTGTATGTATTCATTTCATAAGCAAATGAAGGCCACAAATACCACTTGCCTGCTTCTTCTAATTCTGTTTCTTCAAGAATACCATTATTGTTCACATCAAAATTAATATACCTTGTTGGATCTCCAAGCGTTCCTGAACCAACCATATCATTTGGTTTGTATCCAGCACTAGTAGGGTCAGCTTTTTGGAATGACATGCAAGTGAACATTGAACCGGCTCCGGGGTATAGAAAATTTTCAGCCGAAGGGTTTAAAAACACTGCTTCATCATCAGCATCCACATCTGCTTTTGTCGCACAATTCCCATTTAGTTCAACGTTGCAGAATTTGACATTGTCCTTTTTTTCATCAGGTATATTTTCTAGGATAGTTCCTTGATAAGTATCAAATAATTCCGGATTTTTCATATCATAAAAAGAAAACCCTATAGGCACTTTGACCTTTGGCGATATCAAAGGCAATTGTCCGGCAATAACATCTCCGGAAGATATATAATTAGTTGCAAGATTCCCGTTGCCATAATCCATTAGAACACCAAGGTTGCTACTGATCTGTGCAGGTCTAGTCCCATCATCTGCTAAACTGAGCTGAAATTTTAATACTTCTGTTCTGTGTGCTTCTGGCCCTTCTTTTGAAACATAGGAAGACCAGATTAGATTTCCATTAGTATCGACTCTGTTCTTATTCAAATAAATATTACCATCAGCAGGGACATTATTTGGGTCGACAGTTATAGCTGCAAGATCTTCCTTTGTCATGTTCTCTGGCAGAGGATTTCCGGCAAAGAACGCCTTTATCTCTGTGGGATTAGTGGTTGTTATAACAGGAAGAACATCAAAACCTAATACCTCTCCATTGACATTCATCAGCCACATGGGTTGGCTTAACCCCGGTTTTTTGTTTGGATCATCAAGTGTCCAGATTTTTACACTTGCATCTTTAGGATTTGGAACATAACTTCCTTCTCTTTTTGTCCCTGATGTTTTGCTTACAAATAATTTTGCATTCCAAGCCAAATTTGATGGCTCATAAAACGGCAACTGCACTGCTAGCCCTGTGTTATAAAAATATGGAACCTGATCTCCATCACTAAGATCCTCATCTTTAAGCCAGTAGTAGGGATTCTGAGGATCATTTTTTGGTAGCCCTGCAAGTGGGTTGGGCTCATTCCCACGTGCAAAACACTGCATTCCTATCACACAGTCCCCTTTTCGCAATGTTTCTGCGGACGGATGAAGCCTTATAAACGCAGTTTGTGGATTTGTTCCATCATCTCTTTTGTCAACATCTGCTTTCTCAAGTACCACATTATTTGTAGTATATGTCCCAAATACGGAAGATCCCTGTACAGATGATTCCATGCTGGTCCTTTCTGGCCTTAAGAACGGGCCATTAATTCGATAAAATCTCCAATCATCCCCATGAATGAATCCAAAAGTTGGATACACATTACCACAAGGGACAGCACCCGTACCTATCCCAGTCACTTCTCCTTCTTCTCCAGTGGTGTCGGAATATGGATCGTTTGGCGAACCTTCTCCCTCGGAATATGAATCATTTGGCAAATCTTCGTGATTTTGTTCGGGAGGCTTTGGTCTACTGCAACCAGACAAACTTCCAACAACTATTAAAGGAAGTAACGGAGCATAAGTTGCATATTCTAAGATTTTATAAAATTTTGCCTCTCTGCGCAATGCATCTCTTTGTTTTTCAAGGGTTTTTTTTCTATCTGAAATTTCTAATCTTTCTCGCAAATTAGCAGTTTCATTGGTACTATTTTGTTCCTGATTTGTCTTTAAAGGCAAATAATTTTGGCCACTTGTAATACCATTTATTGATGTCATAAATATCCTCCTATACAAATATCGAAAAATATTTTGCTGAATTTCACCATATTTTAGAAAATATAAAAATAGTTTTTATGGTTTGTAAAATCAAGGGCTTTGTTTATAGAATGAAAATGGCTGTATCAATACCTTTACTTTTTTGGAATTATATTGCTCTTAATTTAAAATGTCTGGTAACCAATTTGTGGCACATATAAACTTCTAAACTGATAGCAATATTTTTTCTTTAGAAATTAAAGCCACGAATAATATGTTCGTCACACACCATAACACTCCATAAAATTCGCAGAAAAACTAACAAAATTTTCTTGCTAAGCTTTGTATAAAAGAAGAGCTACTCCAATTATTATAGAAAGAATGCCAAAATAATTTATGAGCTCTAATTTTTCCGCAAGGACGAAATATGAGAAAATCGCAACAAGAACATAAATAAAAGCTGTAAGAGGAAATGCAATACCAAGTTTTATCTTGGATATAACATACATCCAAAGAAAAAACGAAGAAACCATAAAAAATATTCCCAGCAAAATATATGGTTGTCTCAATATCTGGTAAATAAAAGTAAGAGTTGATTTAAATCCCGAAAATCCACTAAAAGTTATTTTATCGGCTCCCATCTTCAAAAAAACTTGCGATAACGCCATTACTACATCATAAACAAGAATCAAAAAAAAGAATTTTGCCATTTTTATCCTCCATTTCTGGAATATTTTAAGCGCTCGTAAATCTTTTTGTTTTTTCCCATTTATTCTCTGAGCGTGAAAGCTCAAGCCAAATAACTCTCATCGCAATGAATATCCAAAGTTGATAGTAAAAATATATTACAAAGGAAGCAAAACCATTCTCAATATTCAGCTCTCTAACATAAAGCAAACACAACAAAAGTTGAAAAACCAAAGACAAGTAAAAAACAAACCACAGAATAAAACTTATTCCAATTCCACCAAAAAATAAAATTTCGGCTAAACCTAAAAAGAAAAGAACATCTTCCAAGATAAGACCAAATAAAGGTGCGTAGAATTCAAGCAGTTTATAAAAAACTATAAGGTTTGTAAATTTAACTTTTCTGCTTTTGAGGTTTTTCTCCATATTCTTTACCATCTTCCAGAAAACCTGCCATCCTCCCCTCGCCCATCGGGTCCTTTGCGCGATCCAAACACTAACTCTCTCTGGAACTTCTTCATATGTTACAGCGCTTGGCACATATTCAATCTTGTACTTGTTAATGTGTAGCCTAACGGACAACTCAAAATCTTCTGTTAATGCGTTGTCATCCCATCCACCAAGTTTTTCAAGAACATCTTTTTTTATCGCAACATTAGTGCCCGGAGAAAACAAAAGATTTTTATCTCCTTTTGGAGGAGCCGTTTCTGTCAATAATTGTTGTGTCAAAGATTCCAAATAACCTAATCTAGCAAAAAAACAATGTGGATTTAAAACTTTTCTTGCTCCGAAAGTCATTGCAAGAGAAGGATTTTTTGCCATAGCTGATACCAGATATTTAACTGCCTTTTTATCAATTATGCTATCAGCATCAAAAATAATGATTACTTCATTGCTGGCTTTTTTAAGCGCAAAATTAAGCGCTCGGGGTTTGCCATGAACTTCAAATCCATTTGTTGCATCTAAAACTTTGATGTTTTTTGATGACTTGCTTGCAACCTCTTTTGCAATTTCAGAAGTCCTATCAGTTGATTTTGGATTGATGATTATTATCTCAAGTTTTTGGTTTGGATATTCAATTTCTTCTAATGTTGCCAAAGTTCTTCTTATTACTTTTTCTTCGTTATAAGCAGGAACAAGAATTGTAACTGATAGTAATTCATCATCAGAAACAATATTGGCTTTTTGAATTGCATCTTTTTTATGAAAAAACAACAAAAAAATCTGGAAAAGACGCCAAAGCATAACAGCAAAAACAAAAATTGTACAAATAACTATGAACCAATAAAGTATTGCCAAGAAA
This sequence comes from uncultured bacterium, assembly GCA_964597815.1. Classification (GTDB taxonomy): domain Bacteria; phylum Margulisbacteria; class WOR-1; order JAKLHX01; family JAKLHX01; genus CAZQZN01. Next base: position 18,406 of record CAZQZN010000001.1, read on the forward strand.
GCACCATCCTTTTTTTATAATTCTTGTAAACTATTCAGCATTATGAAACATTTCGCTTGATTTTTCAAGAATCAAATTTGTTAAGTCCATTGATAATGGCTTTTTTAAGTGATAATATTTACTCGGACAATGAAAAAAAAAGTATCTAAAAATGTTTTTTGGCTTGGTTTAGTCAGCTGTTTTAATGACATAGCTTCTGAAATGGCTTATCCAATAATTCCTTTATTTTTGACAAACGTTTTAGGCGCTCCTGTTTCAATAGTCGGGATCATCGAAGGTATAGCTGAAGCCACAGCAAGCATATTAAAATCTTATTTTGGGTGGTTGTCAGATGCTTTTGGCAGAAGAAAGCCATTTACAGTTATTGGTTATTCTGTATCAACACTATCAAAACTTTTACTTGCTCTTTCATTTTCTTGGCCTTTTGTTTTAGTCGCGCGATTTTTTGACAGATTTGGAAAGGGGATCAGAACCCCTGCAAGAGACGCTCTGATCTGCGAGAGTTCAGACAAATCCGACAGAGGAATAGCGTTTGGTTTTCATCGCGCTTTAGACAGCCTTGGAGCTGTCATAGGGCCACTATTTGCTTTTGTTGCAATGTCTCTTTTAAGCGGAAAATACAGATTAACATTTTTACTTTCTTTTATTCCAGCAGTCATTGGAGTACTTTTACTTATCCTTTTTGTTGAAGAAAAGAAAAAGACAATCCCAAATTTTTGCAGTATCAAAGCAAATTATGCAAAACTAAATATGGAATACTACTTCTTTTTAGTTATAAGTTTGCTTTTTTCAATAGGAAACAGTTCAGATGCATTTTTGATTTTGCGTGCGCAAAATTTAGGCCTTTCAGCCTCATTGGTTGTTTTGGCATATATGATTTTTAATATTTCGTATTCCTTATTTTCCACTCCAATGGGTTTTTTATCAGACAAAATTGGTCACAAAAATACTCTTATATTAAGTTTTGCACTCTTTTCCTTTATTTATTATTTTTTTGGATTTGCAAATTCACCTTTTTATGTTTGGATTTTATTTCCTCTTTATGGGATTTTTATGTCTCTCAATGAAGGCATAAGCAAAGCTTATATCTCCACTCTTATAGAAAACGAATACAGCGGAACAGGGCTTGGCATTTTTTACACTTCAACCGGTATTTTTACTCTCTTCTCATCAATAATTGCAGGATTGCTTTGGAGTTTTTATGGCCCAAGATCCCCATTTTATTTTGGCAGTATTACAGCTTTGCTTTCTTGCTTCTTGCTCCTATTTTCTCCAAAATTTCTAATTAAAACCAGATACTTTTCTTGACTTTGAGTTTCTCATGAAATATAATTTTCAATAAAGATGTGAAAAATGAACACCAAAGAACAATTTAAAGCAATAAAAAAATTCATCGATCATAATTTTAGACATTTTAACGCAGCCGTAGTAAAAGATGCCGCTCAAGCTTATGTGGCTCATCTAAAAAATGGCGGAAAAATGTTTCTTGCTATGGCAGGTGCAATGAGCACCGGAGAAATCGGTTTAACTCTATCTGAAATGATAAGGAACGAAAAAATCAATGCTATTTCAACCACAGGAGCAAATCTTGAGGAGGATATTTTCAATCTTGTAGCGCACGATTATTATGAGAGAGTCCCACATTACAGATATCTGACAAAAGATGACGAAGAAGCATTATTGCTAAGACATATGAACAGAGTGACAGATACCTGTATACCTGAAGAAGAAGCAATGAGAAGAATCGAGAGAATTCTTCAAAAATACTGGAGAAAAGCTAGTAAAGAAGGCAAAAGATATTTTCCTTATGAGCTGATGTACGAAATAATACGCAATAAGGATATTGAACAATACTATCAAATTGATCCGAAAGATTCTTGGGTTGTTGCTGCATGTGAAAAAAACATTCCTATTTTTGTTGGCGGTTGGGAAGATTCAACGATAGGGAATGTTTTTGTGGCTGACTACAAAAGAGGCAATATATCTGATATCTCAACAATAAAATCAGGGCTTGAAACAATGAGTTTTCTAATTGATTGGTATAAAGAAAATTCAAAAGACCATTCTATTGGATTTTTCCAAATCGGTGGAGGGATTGCCGGAGATTTCCCAATTTGTGTAGTTCCATTGATAGAACAGGATTTGCGAGAGGAAGGCGTTAGAAAATGGGGTTATTTCTGCCAGATATCTGACAGTACAACTTCTTACGGTTCCTACAGCGGTGCTGTGCCAAATGAAAAAATTACTTGGGGAAAACTTTCAAAAGATACCCCTAGCTTTGTAATCGAAAGCGATGCTTCTATAGTTGCTCCTTTGATATTTTCTTATGTCCTAGCAGAATAAAATTTTTTACCAATATTATAAATTCAATGCAAGATTTTTTTTCTCTGATCCGATACATATATAAGGCGATTTCTTTAGGAGGATTAAAATATGAGTGAAGTAATAACTCCAACAAGACAAGCAACATCAACAAAACAAGCTCTTACGGTTGGCCAAATAAGAGAAATATTAAAAGCACAAAACGCAGCAAATAATGCGATAGACGCTTTTAATAAATACATTGAGCAAAAGAATTATCCTGATGATCACAAACTTACAGCTGAAGAACAAAATGAAATAAAGACTACATTGAAAAATGCCGATTTTGATTACGAGCAAGCAATCCGGCAAAATGTTGCTGAGGTTGCCCCACCTCCTGTTGTAGAACAAAAAAAACCAACACGAGCCTTTTCTGAAAAAGTTTTTAGAAAAGACACTCCTGACTATATTCTTGAGAAGGCAAAAAATGGAGAATTGACAAAAGACGAAGCAATAATTTGGGCAACAACAACAACAAAAGAAGGCAGAAAATTGCTTGGTATTTCCGGAAGATTAGATGCTTCTGAGCGGGCAATCCTTATAAAACAGGAAAAGGAAAGAAAAAAAATAGAGAAAGAAAACCAAACAGAAACTCCACCTTCTCCAGAAAACAAAGAAAACTTCTTTAAAAAAACAGGCAGGGGCTTAGTTAATGTTTTCACTTGGCCCGTTAGAGGGTTGCTTAGTTTATTTGGTGCAAAAAAATTGTCTGAAAATTTGAAATGGAAGAGCAGTGATACAAGTAAGCAAAACAATATGCAAGGTGAAAAAACAGAGCAAGCTGAACCTGACACAAGTACGCGATCAATTCATAAACATTCAGGCAAAATCTCATCAGAAACATCAGCCACCGAAGAAACTAGTGCATCTCAGAAAAATAAAAATGATGTGAAGTTAGTGCCAATTGATCCTCCACTTGAAGAAACTCAACCAAGTTTAGTTGAAAAAAGATCACTAACACCAGACACCAAAGAACCTAGCAAATATCCAAAAGATAACAATGCTCCGAATTTAGTGCCAATGAATCCTCCACCTGAAGAAAGTAAATAAAATATTTGATAAACGCGATATTGCATTAAACCTGATTACCTATTTATTCTCACAAAATTTGCGTAAGAAACAGGCCGAAAAATTTCAGCAAAGTTTTTGTTGCCTTTTAAATACCCCATCTGTTCAAGCAATCTGCCAGTTAATCTGTTCCTATCTCTGGCTCTTTCCCAAAATTGTCTATTATCAAAACTTGGGAAAATTGGATTTATTTGGGATTCATGGCTTTTTATGCATTTAATTTTTGTCTGCATTTCATTTTTCCCAAAAGGCACAATTATTATTTCTTCAGGTCTGTTGATAGCCCATTCCTCATAAGCCCCTCTATATCCCCAAAATGTTTCATTCCAAAATTGAGATAGCTTTTCAAAAGCCATGGATATTATTTTTGCTCCCAAACCATGAGCACCATGAGGATCAGCCTCTGCACTATAAAAGATGTGCTTAGGCCTTATCTGCAAAATCAATTGCATTAGCGGCTTTACATCTTTTTCATAATCTATAGGATTTATGTCAACAAATCCACGATTGTAATAATATGGCAGATTCAAAAAAATGAGTTTTTCTTTTTGTATGCCCAATATTGAAGTTGCTTTTTGCGCTTCTTCTTGTCGAACTTTAATTTGTGCCAATCTAAGATATTCATCTTTTCTTCGCTGAAGCATTTTTGTTTCTTTTGATTCTTTAATAAGTTGTATATACTTTTCCCTAACTTTTTTAAAATCGTCTCTAACAGAATTTTCACCATTTACTAAATAAACTATCCAAATATCATTCCCCAATTCTAAAAGTTTTTTTATAGTTGCTCCCATAGTTATGACATCATCATCCGGGTGTGGTGAAAAGATCAAAATCCTTTCGTTTTTTGGCAATAATCTGTTTTTCTCTGTGTGTATAGAAAATTTAAGAAAATTAGAAAGATCTTTTATAATTTGGTTGATTCCTCCAAATCGTTCTATCTGCTCAAAAGGGATTTTTAAATCCTCTATCATATATTCTTTTATTTTAGAAAGAGGTATTTTATGGTATTTTTTTAGAACTTCAATAACGGCGTGACGCATAATTTCTTTTGACCAACGAAATTTCTCACTGCATATCCACGGTGTTTTTACATGTGGCAGCTGGCTTGCAGCATCTCTATCCAAAATCCATTTAACATTTTCGTGATATTTTAAATAAGTTGCTGGAAAATCTTTTGTGGGCTTGGACTCATACAAATTTTTGATAACCGGCATTTTCTCTTCACCGTTTGCAAGAAGCAAAATTTCTCTGCTGTTTAATATCTCAGAAATTCCTATTGTGATTGCTTTTTTGGGAACAGAAAAATTTTCAACTCCATCATATCTGCGTTTGCAAAACCTCAAATTGAAAAACCTAAAGGAAGTATCAAGCATTGTCTTTTTGCTGAGTGAAACAACTCTTGTTTTGTCTTTCAATTTTGTGCCCGGTTCATTAAAGCCTATATGTCCGCCTTTTAGCGCTTTAGAGGAATTCCCTTTGGGATAAGCACCACCAATTCCAACTACAACAAGATCTATTTTTTCTCTTCCAGAGTTTTTTATAGCTTGCTGTAATCTTAAAGAATATTTTTTTGCAACAATATTTGGTTTCTCACCATGAGAGACAAATGGTAAATTTCTGTTCTCTTTTTTGGGCGCTCTTGAAGAGTCAATTTTATCAAGTTTTTCATAAAACAATTTTTCCATATAATATGAATAGCTCAATGGATGATTTTTTGGCAAACCAATATACTCGTCCAAATTAAAAAATTTCACCTTCGAAAAATCTATACTCCTGTCCTGCTCAAACTTCTTTACAAGTTCGTTATACATTGGTTTTGGAGTATCTCCAGTTGGCAGAACTATTACAGCATCAGGATAATTTTTTATCAGATGAATGATTTTATCTGCTGCGAGCACGCCCATTTCATAATGGGAAGAACAAATTTCAATCTTTGCTGGGGATGATAAAATTTTTGCCATCAATTATTATTTTAACACTTTGCCGGTTTCAAGATACCATAGATAAAGATCTAATTCACCAAGAGACATTTTTAATTTTTTTGCCAAACTGGATAAAATTTCTTCAATCTCTAAATAGATTTTCTTAGTTATGGATTTTGGCCTTTTTATTATTTTATTTTTTACCAGCAGATCGATAATGTGGAAATCAATTATAGCGCAATTTTTTCTGCCTATATTCCTTAAAAAATGGCTTGCTTCTTTCATTCCAAGTCCTTTGACATTTTTTACAATCCATTCTCTTGCTTCGTTATCATCTCTAATAATTTTTAATTTTTCCAAAAGAAGTGGCAGTTTTGCGCGAGCCTCATAAATGTATTTTGCCCTAGTGTTTGGAAATCTATGTCCACAAATTTTTAAATTTTTTGTCAAAAAATTGCATGTACAGTTTAAGATTAATGGTTCTATTTTTTTCTGTATCAAAATGCTTCTTTCTGCGTTAAAATTTGCTGTCATTATGCAAAAGCATAGTTCGCTAAAAATCTTTTTTATGCCGCTTTTGCCAAGTTTTTCAAATGACAAAACACGGTTATCTATTAAATCTTTAATGTTAGTTCTTTTTACTTTATTTATTTCTTTAACAATTCCCATAAAAAAAGAAAAAGGCGACAACTTTAATGCCGCCTTTTCAAAACCAAAAATTGCTTCATCAATAGTTCTCGCACAAAATTTCGTAATATGCCTGTGGATGTGCGCAGGCTGGGCAGATGTCAGGAGCAACTTCCCCTTCATAAACATAGCCACAATTTCTGCAATGCCATTTTACTTTTGTAGGTTTCTTGAAAACTTTTCCCTCTTTCACGTTTGCCAAAAGTTTTCTATAACGTTTTTCATGCTCAGCTTCAACTTTTGCAATTTCTCTAAACTGTTCTGCTATTTCCGGAAATCCTTCTTGATCAGCAACATCAGCTGCCTCTTTATATAAAACGCTCCATTCCATATTTTCTCCAGCAGCAGCGGCTTCAAGATTTTGAGCAGTTGTACCAATTACACCTGCTGGGTATGAGGCCTCAATTTTTACCTCACCGCCTTCCAGCAATTTGAAAAATCTTTTTGCATGCTCTTTTTCATTATCGGCTGTTTCCAAAAATATAGCTGAGATCTGTTCATATCCTTCCTTTTTTGCAACAGAAGCAAAATAAGTGTATCTGTTTCTCGCTTGTGATTCCCCGGCAAAAGAGGCAAGTAGATTTTGTTCTGTTTTTGTGCCTTTTATTGATTTCCCCATAGCAATTCTCCTTTCTGTTTTTTTAAGATTTCCACAATCCATGAAGATTGCAATATTCTCGCGCTGTTATTTGATTATCCAAAAGATTGAACAATGCTTCCGGAGCTTCACCAGGATTTAAAAATTGCCTAAATGATTTATTGCCAGCAATTGCCTGCACCCATTCGATATAGTGTTTTTCTTCCATAGGATGAGCAACAGATCCCACTTTTACTTTGTATCCATCTGAAACTTTTTCAACAACAGGTACGTGCTTTTCTTTCGCTCCATCGCTTGTATTTTCTTTCTGTAATATCATGGGCTTATTGCAGCAAACAAGCTCCCCTCCTCCAACATGCAACACTTCAACAATGTTGCCACAAACACTACATTTATATATTTCCAGCCTTTCGCTTACTGCCATCTTTTTTCTCCTTTCTTTAACCAATTTTCTAATGGAAAATTCTTTTTGCCATCTCATCATCAATCTGCTTTATCTTATTTTCATCACCTCCAGCATCTGTAAATTTTTTAACTTTGTCAAGCGCAGATTCTTCTTCTTCAACTTGTTCCTTGACATACCACTCTAAAAATCGTTCAGCATCGCTGTCTTTTTCCTCCAAAGCAATCTGATAAAGATTTTTTATCATTTCTGAAACTTTTTGTTCATGAGATAATGTATTCTTAAAAACTTCCAACGGGCTTTCCCAAGTTGATGGCGGTGATTCTATCGGCAAAAGAGTTACTCTTTGCCCTCTCAAATAAAGATAATCGTACATCTTCATTGCATGCATCATTTCTTCCTGATATTGGACTTTCATCCAGTTTGAGGCTCCTTTTAATCCAATAAAATCAAAATATGAAGCCATTGAAAGATATAAATACGCAGAATATATCTCTCTATTTATCTGATAATTTATTGCTTCAGACAACCTTTTTGAAATCATATTATTCAACCACCTTGAATTGATCTTTGCTTGCACCGCAGATCGGGCAAACCCAAGTTTCTGGTATATCCTCAAAAGCAGTGCCCGGCGCTATGCCAGCATCAGGGTCCCCATTTGCAGGAACATAAATATAGCCGCAAACCGTGCATTCATAAGATTTCATATGTTTCTCCTTTCTTCTTTGCAGTTTCTACAAATTCCATAAAAATATCCGTGAAAAGTTTCTATAGAAGCAATATTAACATGCCTGCTGTTAATTATTTTGGAAATGTCTTTTAATAAAATATCAAAAACTCTCCCACATTTTTTGCAAAGAAAATGAAAATGAGGCTTAGAAAAACCATCATACCTCCGTTTATGATAATCAATATTTAAAGAAAGAGATACACCTTTTTCTTCAAAAAGTTTTAATGTGTTATACAAAGTTGTCTTTGACAAAGTAGGTATAGCTTTTTTTAATGCAGAAAATATTTCGTCAATTGTTGGATGAGATTTTGTTGACAACAAAAATGAAAGCACTGAAATTCTTTGAGCGGTGGGTTTTATCCCAGATTTCAACAGAACCGTTTTTGCGTTTTCATTGTTTGTAATCATTTCAATTATGTATTTTATACAAATAGATAAAATTTGTCAAGCATATTTTTGCCATCAAGAAAATGATTATTAGAAATTTCAATGTTTTTTTAAAGAGCTGAGATTGTTTTACTCAGATTTTAATGTCAGCCAACAATTGGTTTAGAAAATTGCTCATATAATACTTGGTTTTGAATTGCTCATAATTTTCATTTCGTTTTTTCTCAATAAGATCAGCTCTGCTTAAATAAAATCTGCAGAATTCTACAATTTTTTCATAAGGCGCTACAACCAAATCTATATCTTTGTAGGGATTTTCAATAGATTCTTCGCTTATTATGAAACATCTGTTGTTAAGCAAATATGAAATCCTGACTGACTCAAAGATTTTTGTTTCATAATAATGAATGTTTATCAGTATTTTTGACTTGGCAATATATGCATCTCTTTCTGCCCCATATACGCCAAACAAAATTTTCACATTAAAATTATTTAGTTCATCCAATACTTTTTTTCTTCTTTCATTAACCGAGCCATAAAACAAAATATCTATATTTTTATCATTTATTTTCAAATGTTTTATCCTTTCGAGCCGCTCGTTATATCCCAAAGGCAGATATTTTGCCTTCACCGAAAATTTTTGAAGTGTATTAACATTTTCTATAGAATAATCCCAAACTTCATAAGCATTTTGCATTATTTTGATAAAGTTTTCATTAAACCAAGGTGAATTTTTGCTTATTTGCTCAAGTTGAAATGGAATATAAATAAAATTTTTCAGGCTATCACTGTATTTTAAAAGATTGCTTCCAACAACGATATTTATCTTGTTTTCATCGAAAATGTTTTTTGACAGATCACAATCAATTCCCAAAGATTCAAAAGCGTATTTCAACAACAGAACAACTTCGTCAAAACACTGAGAATGAATATATTCAACCGGTGAGATTTGAACTATGCGAAATTTATTTTTATTTACAGCCAACATTTTTCAAATTTCTCTAAGAATTTCTCTCTTTAATAAGGACAGCTAATTGCTGCAATTTTTTTATGTCTTCTGTCTTTGGATAGCCTTTGCAAATTACTGGTTCTAACAGTTTCGCCTTAAAATTTGGAATAAGTGAGTTTATGGTCTCTGCTAACTTCGCGCCCCAGCCATAAGATGATACATAAGAAAAATACTTGGTTTTTGGTCTCAATAAATTCGCAAGATAAAGAGCGTTGGATGCAAGAGGATGTATTTGAGCAAGTACAGCCGGTATGCCAAAAACAACAGTTGAAGCATCTACAAGCGCCATTGCCAACTCGCCAATATCGGCTTCTGAGAGCTTGAAGATTTTTGTTTCAATTTTTAGGGAGTTTAATCCCGTGTTTAAAATCTCTACCATTTTTTCAACGCTTCCGTGCATTGAAACGTAAGGAATAACAACCAAGTTTTTTACATCATCACTGATCCATTCTTTGTAAGCATCAAGAATAAAAGCGGGGTTTTTGTAGATAGGTCCATGGCTGGGGCAAATCATTTCAATTTTATAAGTTGATAATTTTTCTAAATGTCCTTTTATCGCCGTTCTAAAAGGCATCATTATCTCAGCGTAATATCTTTTGGCCAAAGAATAGAGATTTTCGCTTTCATCAGCAAAAAGTTTTTCTGAAGCAAGATGAGATCCAAAAAGGTCGCAAGAAAAAAGCGTTTTGTCCTCATGAAGATAACTAACAAATGTTTCAGGCCAATGAACCCATGGGGTAAAAATAAACTCCAGAGTTTTCCCCCCAAGGCTTATTTTTTCTCTGTCAGAAATCGTTATAAATTTTTCTTCAGGCAAACAAAGCAAATCCATTAAAAAAGATTTGCACTTTTCGTTTGTTAGAACCTTTGCGTTTGGAAACCAATCTAACAAATCAACTATTGCTCCAGAATGATCTTGTTCAGCATGGTGAGAAATAATAAAATCTATTGAGTTTATATTTAGGTCTCTTAAATTTTCCCTTAAAACATCTTTCTTCATGGGATCAACAGCGTCTAAAATTGCTGTTTTTTCTTGCCCTTTTATAACATAAGAGTTGTAGCTTGTACCATAAGGAAGCGGGATCAATTCATCAAATAACTTTCTGTTAAAATCATTTGCTCCAACAGCATATACTCCTTCACAGATTTTTTTCTCCAACATTTTGATCTACCTCCTTCCTTTCTACCTCATTCCTAAAAATATAATCCAAAGCGGAAGATATATCACAGAAGAGAGCGTTGAAACCAATGTCAAAGTGGCAGTTTGTTCTTTAAAGAAATCATATCTTTCGCTTAAAACTATCATAGAAATCGCTACCGGCATTGCTGCCATTAAAATTGAAATTGTAGCTGGCAAACCTTGTATCCCAAAAATATTCATTGAGATAACAGCAACAAGCGGCATTAAAAACGCCCTTAAAAAAGTTAAAATAAATGCTAAAGGAAAACTTTCATATTTTCTGCCGTATAAAAACAGGCCAAGCATAAAAAGAGAAACAGTAGCAGTAGTAGAACCAAGCATGTGCAATGATGAAGATAAAAATTGAGGTATGCTTATGTCGCAGAGAGAACATAAAATGCCAAGTAGTATTGACAAAATGAGAGGGTTTTTTAAAAATTTTTTTGCCAAGAGGGAAATCGCTCCAATATATGATTTACTATTCATACTGTATAGTTCAAGAACAAAAATTGTCAAAAAAACTCCAACTATGGATATAGAAGCTGATGATAAAACAGATAATGCTTCCGATTTCAATCCGGGAAAAGCAAAGAGCATAAATGGAATTCCAAAAAAAGCATAGCTTCCAAAAACTGTGGAAAAAATCAAAAAATACAAATATTCTTTTTTAACCCTGAAAATTAAACATATAAGAAAGTAAAGAATTGCCAAAACTATGGGAGGCATAGCAGTTGCAATAATATAAATAACCGTCGAGGGTTGAATGACCAATTCGGACATATTTACAAAAAACAGAGCTGGCAAAGCCAAATAAAAGACATAAGCGGCAAAAACTCTCTCATCTCCTTGCCTAAAAATATTAATAGCCCTCGTGAAAAATCCCACTAATGTCAATAAGAGTATTGGAATAAGTGATCTAAGTAATACTTCTAAAATCATTTCTTTTGGTCCGACAAAATAAATGTTGGGGCGGTTTTTGGAGATTTTCCGCCTTTTATTTTGTGATAATAATCATATGTCATTGGCTCTGCTGATCCAAGCACTTCTCCACTCAGCACATCTCCAACAAAAAGCGTATGTGTTCCAACATCCAATTTAGAAATAATTTTGGCTTCTATCCATGCAATCGAATTTTCTCTAACAACAGGAAGGTTTAAATCCGTATTAAAGAAATCAACACCATCGAATTTGTTGATATCTCTTCCGCTTTTAAATCCAAATCTGCCAATAAAAGTCATTGGAGTTTCAACAGATAAAACAGAAACGGAAAAAAGTCCCACCTCCTCCAAATATTGATGTGTAAGATTTTGCTTATTAATACAGATTGACAGCCTTGGCGGATCACTTGTTACTTGAAAAACAGTATTTGAAATCTGACCATTTAACCTTTTTTCTTTGTTAAAAGATGAAACAATATAAACACCATAGCTGATCTTTGAAAGAAATGAATAATCCATTATAAAAATTATAGCACTTTGACGAAAATTCTTTATTCAAAGCGCTAAAAATAAAGGTTCTTCAAATCAAATATTTTTGACATAATGATAGAAGCAGTCTCGCTGTCAACCAAAATTTTTCGGCTCAATCCCTCGACATTTTCAAAAAATAAACTATTGAATAGATTTGAGATCATCTCTGAGTATTTTGAATATTTTTCAAACGCCTGTTGGTCGTAGTAATCTTTTAAGATTTTTACAATATAAAAAGGATGAACTTTTTGGGCAAAATTTGTTGAACATTTTGCATAAATTAATGAAAATAATCCGGCTATGAAAGTATAGTCACTTTCAACAAAAAGTTTTTTTGTCTCTAATTTGAAAGAAGATAAGGTTTTGTCAACATTTTTTGCAACAATTGGATTTTTAATAGGCCAGAATTGTTTTAAGAGGATAAAATTCTCATCAGTCCATCGCATCATTCTGCCAAGCAAAACGTTAGCAGCGTCGATTGGATAATCTTCAATAGATTTGTCTTTTAAATATTCTGTTTCCCTTGTTTTAAAACCACTCAATTTTATAATTTTCATTAAGTTTCTGTCAGTTACTAATCCATTTCTTAAAAGCGTTATATCAGCCGAAAAATTATTGCCTGACTTAAATATTAAGTCCCTTTGTGTAAGCGCGTTAAAAATGGGAAACCCTAAATCGCTAATAAGTGTTCTCTCATTTTTCAAGGCAACAACTGGATTTTCTCTCGAGAGCAGAGGTCTGTGCATTCTTAAAACAAAACCTTGGGGATTAAGTTGCGCTCTTAGATTAATTGGTTTAACCATTTATTCATCCCTCTTTGCCAAAGCATCTATTCTTGCAAGAATTATGTCAATTACTGGTTCAGGCAGGCGACCGGTAAATTCAAATCTTGGGAAAAGAAGAAACAAATTTGTGTAAAGATCAATAATGTGCCTATAGATATTAAGCCATGATTTAACCTGCAAATTATTTTCCATTCGTTTAAACAAACTATCCATAATAGCGAGTTGTAATTTTGAACTGTCAAGTTTCACAATCGGCGTATTCCAAAAATAATTGTTAAACAAATCTGCACCTACCTCCAAAATTATGTCATAGTCTATTCTTGACAATTTGCCTTTTGTTGCCAAATCAAACTTTTTTATGTATTCATTGACCTCATCATCAACTTCTTTTGGCCTAATCTGCCTAAATTCATGTAAAAGCTTGAAATTTTTTTCATTCTTTTCCATACACCTTCCTGCAATTGCTTCAAAAATTTGCAATGGTTCTGTTTCGTTTTTCCTCAAAATCAATCCATTTGCTTTAAGCCCATCAATAAAATATGGATTTGTTGAAATGGCACATAATGCTTTTAAATCAACTCTCCCTTTTGCAACAGCTTTGTATTGTAGCAATAAATCTAGATTATCCTCGCCAATTGCTAATGAAATTTGAGAATATGGTTTGGAGGCAACTTTTTCTCTCAATCTATAAGTTGCTCTATTAACCAAATTAGGATAAAACATCCTTTGGTTTGTCCGCTGAATTCTATCCATCATCATGAAAAAACTACTCAATAGTTTTTCGTTATTTTTTCTTAAAAATTTCAATTAATGTGATATAATGATATTGCGCTGATTTGGAGACGATTGCTGCGCTCAATAAATGTGCTAAACCGTCAAAATTGAACATTGAACTCAGAGCATATTTAAAGCGCTGAGTTTTTTTGTTTTTTAGGAGCAAAAATGAAACAAATAAGAACTATTGATGAAATCAACGAAAAGATAAAAAGCGGAAAAGTTGTTGTGGTAACAGCAGAAGAACTTATTGATCTCGTTGAAAAAGACGGCATTGATAAAACGGCCAAAAAAGTGGATGTTGTGACAACAGGAACATTTGGACCAATGTGCTCATCTGGCCTTTTCTTTAATATTGGTCACACAAAACCACGAATAAAAATAAGTAAAGCGTGGTTAAACGGCGTTGAGGCATATGCAGGCCTTGCAGCAGTGGATCTTTTTATAGGCGCATCTCAGTTAAAAGAAGGCGATCCCGAAAATAAAGTCTATCCGGGAGAATTTAAATACGGAGGAGGTCATGTAATACAAGATCTTGTCGCAGGAAAGGACCTATATTTGGAAGCCAATGCTTATGGGACTGACTGCTATCCTAGGAAAAAGTTATTAACTACAATAAACATTAAAGATCTCAACGAAACAATTTTGTTTAATCCAAGAAACGCTTACCAAAACTACAATGTAGCAGTAAATACGAGCAAAAAAACAATTTATACCTATCTTGGCGTCTTACAGCCAAATCTTGGAAATGCAAATTACTCAAGCGCCGGACAACTCAGTCCCTTATTAAAAGATCCATTTTTCAAAACAATTGGAGTTGGAACAAAAATTTTTCTTGGTGGCGGAATTGGCTTTATTGCCGGCAATGGAACTCAGCACAATCCAAATGTTCCAAGAACAAAAAACGGAATCCCAAAAAGAGGATCTGGCACAATATCAGTATTTGGAGATCTTAAACAGATGTCTCCTGAATGGCTTGTTGGAGTAAGCCTTCTTGGATATGGAGTGTCTTTAGCAGTTGGTATCGGTGTTCCAATTCCAATCTTGAGCCAAGAAATTTTAAGATGGGCTGCAACCAAAGATGAAGAGATATTTGCGCCAATAGTAGATTACAGCAAAGATTATCCTCTTGCAAATCCAAAAATTTTAGGGGAAGTAAATTATAAAGAATTAAGAAGCGGGAAAATTAAGATTGGCGGAAAAGAAGTGCCAACAGGTTCTCTTTCAAGTTATCCAAAAGCAAGAGAAATTGCACAGATATTGAAAAGATGGATAGCAACAGGAAAGTTTACTTTATCTAATCCAGTAGAAAAAATTCCGGGTCCGGAAAGCGGAATCAAATTCAAAATGCTAAATGAAAAGCAGGTAAACGGAGAATAATATGAAAATTTCCAAAAAAATTGTTCTTACTTTTCCGCAACAACTGGTTGACAAACCAATTGTATACAGGCTGATCAAAGATTTTGATATGACTTTTAATATTTTAAGAGCAAGTATAACTCCCCGCGAAGAAGGTGTTATGGTGTTGGAACTAAACGGAGAAGAAAATAATTACAAAAACGCTGTTTCTTTTCTGAAAAAACAGGGAGTAATAATAAAACCTCTTAAAAAAGATGTAAAATGGAATGAAAAGAAATGTATTCAATGTGGCGCTTGCATAACATTCTGCCCAATTGGTGCAATTCAAATTGACCGCAAAACAATGAAAATTAGTTTTGATGAGGATAAATGTATTGCTTGCGAACTCTGTGTAAAACCTTGTCCGGCAAAGGCATTTGAGTTAAAATTATACTAAAAGTTGTCTAAAATCCCCATAAAAAAATAAAAATAGGAGAAAGTGCATGATAATAAAACACAAAAAACTACATAAATGGGTCAAAGAAATGGCAAGTCTTTGCAAGCCGGAAAAAATTGTTTGGATTGATGGAAGTGAAGACGAAAAAAATCGTCTTGAGAGAGAAGCTTTTTATACCGGAGAATTAATACAGCTCAATCAAGAAAAACTACCGGGCTGTGTCTATCACAGAACTGCACCAAACGATGTTGCAAGAACTGAACATTTGACTTATATTTGCACAAATAGAAAATCTGAAGCCGGTCCAACAAACAATTGGATGAACCCAAAAAAGGCCTACAAAACTGCAACAGAATACTTCAGAAACTCTATGATGGGCAGAACAATGTATGTCATACCATTCAGTATGGGGCCAGTTGGTTCTGAGTTTAGCAAAATTGGAGTTGAGATTACTGACAGCATTTATGTTGTTTTAAACATGCGAATAATGACAAGGATAGGCAAACCAGTTTTGGACAAGCTCGGCACGGATGGGGAATTTACAAAATGCCTTCACAGCAAAGCGGATTTGGATTTAAATAAGAGATTGATACTTCATTTTCCTCAAGACAATACTATATGGAGTGTTAATTCCGGATACGGCGGCAATGTTCTGCTTGGCAAAAAATGTTTGTCTCTTAGGCTTGGCAGCTGGCTTGCAAAAAAAGAAGGCTGGCTTGCCGAACATATGCTGATAATGGGAATTGAGGATCCAAGCGGATACATTACTTATATTGCTGCGGCTTTTCCAAGCGCATGCGGAAAAACGAATTTAGCAACCCTTGTTCCTCCTGATGCACTCAAGAAAAAGGGATATAGAATATGGACTGTTGGAGATGACATAGCTTGGATGCGAATAGATTCTGACGGATCTCTTTGGGCAATAAATCCTGAATCTGGAATGTTTGGCGTTGCCCCCGGCACAAACACTAAAACAGCTCCAAATGTAATTGAAGCGATAAAGAAGAATACAATTTATACAAATGTTCTTCTTAAACCAGACGGCACAGTTTGGTGGGAAGGTGCTGATGGCGAAATCCCCGAAGAAGGAATCAATTGGGAAGGAAAACATTGGAAAAAGAATATGGTTGATGAAAAAGGAAATAAAGTTTTTGGTGCTCATCCAAACAGCAGATTTACTACTCCACTTTCCCAGCTGCCTAGTATTTCAAACCGGCTCGAACAGCACCATGGAGTCCCAATTAGTGCAATAATTTTTGGCGGAAGAAGGGCTACTCTTGCTCCACTCGTTTATGAAGCTTTCTATTGGCAGCATGGGGTTTTTATTGGCGCAACCATGGCTTCAGAAAGAACGGCCGCTCAATATGGAAAGCAAGGAGAAGTTAGAAGAGACCCAATGGCAATGCTACCATTTTGCGGATATAATATGGGCAAATATTTCAGCCATTGGCTAAAAATCGGAAAAAATATGGCAAATCCTCCAAAAATATTCCATGTAAATTGGTTCCGCCAAGACGCCAATGGTAATTTTATATGGCCCGGATTTGGTGAGAATTTAAGGGTGTTGGATTGGATAACAAAAAGGTGTAAACAAAAAGTTAAGGCCGTCGAATCACCTATTGGTTATTTGCCAGATCCAGATGATTTAGATATTAATGGATTAAATATTTCAAAAGAAACTTTGGAGAAACTGCTCCATATAGATAAGGAAGAATGGCTAAAAGAGGTTGAAAGCCAGAAAGAATTTTTCAAAACCTTTGGTAAAGACATGCCAAAAGAACTTTGGAAAGAATGGGAACTGCTTAAAAGAAGATTAGAAAACAGCTGATTATTTTGATCTTCTTTTGCGTTCGTTTTCGTTTAGAATCTTTTTTCTCAACCTTATATTTTTTGGTGTGACTTCAACAAGCTCATCTTCATCAATAAATTCAAGGGCTTGTTCCAAAGTCAATTTTATAGGCGGTGTTAATTTTATCAAATCATCCGAACCGGCAGCCCTTATGTTTGTTAGTTTCTTTTCTTTGCAGGGATTTGCAACAATATCCTGAGCCCGTGAACACTCGCCAAAAATCATCCCTTCATAGATCTTTGTGCCGGGGCCAATAAACAAACGACCTCTCTCTTGCAAATTGTTCAATGCATATGCAACAGCAACTCCATTTTCTCCAGAGATCAAAACTCCATTTTGCCTTTTATTTATTTCGCCTTTAAATCTTTCATATCTTGCAAAAGCATGATGCAAAATTCCTTCGCCTTTGGTATCCATAATGAATTCAGCTCTAAAGCCCAACAGACCTCTTGTCGGCACCATGTAAGTTAGTGTTGTTATTCCCTTTTGCGTTGACATATCAACCATTTCGCCTTTTCTTTTCCCAAGTTTCTCAATGACAACTCCCGCATATTCATCTGGAACAGTTATAATTACCTGTTCAATTGGCTCCATTTTTTCCCCATTGATGTTTTTGTAAATAACTTGAGGTTGAGAAACAGAAAGTTCATAGCCTTCGCGCCTCATTCTCTCAATCAATATTGACAAATGTAATTCCCCTCTCCCTGATACTCTGTAACCATCCGCCCCACCAATTGATTCAACTTTCAATCCAACATTTGTTTCAAGCTCTCTCTCCAATCTTTCTTTTAAATGCCTGTTCGTCACATATTTCCCTTCCGTCCCTGCAAAAGGAGAATCATTAACTAAAAACTCCATTGTTAAAGTTGGTTCGTCAATATGCAACAGAGGCATAGGCGCTGGATCATCAGCATTACAAATTGTTTCACCAATAGTAATATCAGAAATTCCCGCAACAGCAACAATATCTCCACAGTCTGCTTCTTCAACTTCAACTTGTTTTAATCCTTCAAATGTCATAAGCTTGCTTATTTTTGCCGGAATAATCGATCCATCTCTCTTGCAGACAACAACTTCAGAATTTTTAACCAACTTTCCGCAAAATATCCTTCCAATCGCTATTCTTCCAACATAATCGTCATAGGACAGATTGGCAACCTGCATTTGAAGTTTTTCGACGCTTTTGTCAGGATATGGAGGAACATGTTTTAATATCGTCTCAAAAAGAGGGGTTAAATCTTTTGAGTCATCTTCAAGGTTATATTTTGCAATCCCTTCTTTAGAAATTGCATAAACAACGGGAAAATCCAATTGTTCATCAGTCGCATCAAGTTTTACAAATAGATCAAAAACCATGTCCATTACTTTATGCGCTCTATGTCCGGTTTTATCAATTTTATTTATAACCACAATTGGTTTTAATCCTAATTTAAGCGATTTCGAAAGGACAAATTTTGTCTGCGGCATAGGTCCTTCTTTTGCGTCAACAAGCAGAATAACACTATCAACCATTTTCAAAACTCTCTCAACCTCTGAACCAAAATCTGCATGGCCCGGCGTGTCAACAATGTTGATTTTGTAATCCCTATATCTTATTGAACAGTTTTTCGAAAAAATCGTAATCCCTCTTTCCTTTTCAATTTCGTTGCTGTCCATAACAAGATCTTCAACTTGTTCTCTCTCACTAAAAGCTCCACCCTGCCTTAACAGATGATCTGTTAAAGTTGTTTTGCCATGGTCAACATGCGCAATAATTGCCAGATTAATAATTTTCTGCGTCATATTTTCATTATAACTTATGAGGGTATTTCAATTTCATATTAATTAATGCTAAATTAAACTGGCAGGTAAATATCATTCTTTTTTTAGAAAACTCTCAGCGGGTTTCTGATTATCGGGTTTTTGAGCTGGTTCTGTTTCGTCTTTTTCCTTTTCTTGATTTCCATATTTATTAATTGTTGTGTTTTGAGTTTTGGGTTGTTGTTCGGGTGTTTTTTTGCCACCAAAAATATTTTTTAGCTCAGGCCCAGTATTTGTAACGATATTGCTGAAAAATCCTATAGTTGAGCCAAGTATTTCCATCGGCAGAGCAATTAAAATCTTTAACCATCCTATAATTCCCGCTTTGCTAACTGGCTCGCTTGGATTTTTAACCAAATACTCAGAAACTGCTTTGAAAGGAGCGCCAAGCCCATGATCTTTCCACCTTGCTTTTAATATCTCACCAAAACTTTTATTTGCCTGTGTAGTCAATCTCACAGAATCCATACTTCCTCCTGAAGTATCCGTAAAACCAGATTTGTATTCTTTTTTCCCGGACTGGGAAGGAATAACAACTTTTGGCAACTTAATATATTGCACTGGAATTCGCATATTTTAACCTCTTTATCTATTCTTAATATCGGAACAAAGGATTTGTTTCTTGCATAGATTTTTATCGAAATTCTTTTTGGGTTGTATTATAATACAGAGTATATTATTAACAAGGTTGAAAAGGAGAAATTGCAATGAAGAGTAAAAACATAAAAATTTTTCTCCTTATTATAATGATATTGCTTTGCTCAACATCATTTGCTTATTTTGGAGCCAGACCGATGGGTATGGGCGGAGCATTCACAGCTATAGCAGATGATGCAAACGCCGCTCATTGGAATCCAGCAGGTTTTGCATTAAATCCCGGAGTGGACATAACCGGTTCAACACTGCTAACAAATAGAAATGATGTTATGGGAGACAATTTTGCATCAATAAAATTGTGCTATGAAGCAAATATGAGTTCTCCATTTGAATGGATTTTTGGAATTGGTGCAATTTCTGCGCTTGCTGTTGACACAGCGCAATATCTTGGAGAACAAGGGATATTGAAAAAAAACTGGGGAAGAAATGTACAAAAATCTTCAAGAGAAGAATCAATGGCAGAACAGGTAAAAGAATATGGTGATAACGCAACAGAATCAATAAATCCAATAAAAACAAGAGAAAAAAAGGTCGATGATAATACTTCGAGGAAAAGTATATTTGGGCCAATACAAAATCTCACTATAAATTTTAACAGTTCAAGGAGAAGCTATTGGGATCACCCATATTCAAAAGATGGTTATGAACCATATAACAAAGCCCAATTTGCTCTTGGGCTAACATACTTGCACGATAACAATCCAAATCTGGATGAAAATAGAAACTGGTACACATTGTCGTTGGCTTCCGGTTGGGAAGAAAGAATTGCTGTTGGAGGTAATATCAACGCATACGATCTACAAATAATAAGCAACGGTATAAAAGGATTTGGAGCTGGTATAGATGTTGGTGTAATTGCAAAGCCACTTCAAAATTTTTCGCTTGGGCTTGTTGCAAAAGAAATTCTAACAACTGATATAAACTGGCAAAACGGCGCACAAACAAGATACGAAATGACGGTAAATCTTGGAGCTGCAATAAATCCAATAGATGAACTCACTATTTCTTTTGACGGACATAATATATTCTCTCAAAACAATAAAAACATGACAAAACATTACGGCATTGAATTTCGTCCTATAAGAGGTTTGGCTTTAAGAGCTGGTCTTTGTGACAACAGTAAAACAGCAGGGGCTTCTATTGGGATATACAACTTTGTAATTGATTACGCATATTTGGGCGGCGAGTTTAATAAAACTCAAATAATTGGTGTAACTTACAAAATATAACAACCACGGTTCGGCACACAGAATAAAAATATTTTGCTAAAATTATATCTGTATCCTGTTTCTTGGAGGGGTGGCCGAGCGGTTAATGGCAACAGACTGTAAATCTGTCGACGAAAGTCTTCGGAGGTTCGAATCCTCCCCCCTCCAAAGTTTTCTGACAATTAGCCTTAATTTTTTCGAAAATTTAAAATGATATACTTTATATTATGGGAAACTGCCACAGCTGTTGTCAGACAAATTTAGAAAATGAAACACGAAAATTTCAAATCAGTAAAAACACAAAAATCACAATTTCGCTTTTTGTCATAATTTTTTCTGCTTCCTTTATAGTCCCGCAATTTAGTGTTCTCAAACACAATTTGTTATCCTACATCAAAATGGTATGGTGGCCAATGCTCCTTGGTTTTGTTATTTCTGGGCTTATTGATTTTTTTATCCCTGAAGATTTCATATTTTATTTCCTTGGAGGCAGAAAAAAAAGAATAATATTGTTGGCAACATTTTTAGGTTTTCTTTTATCTGCATGCTCTCACGGAATTCTGGCCATTTCAATGCAGCTTTATAAAAAGGGCGCAAGCATTCCTTCTGTGATTTCTTTCCTTTTGGCCTCACCTTGGGCAAATTTTCCTGTAACAATTCTTCTTTTCTATTTATTTGGATGGAGAGCATTTTTATTTATCATAGCTGCCATTTTTATAGCGATCACAACAGGATATATTTTTATGTTTCTTGAAAGCGTGAATTTAATTGAAAAATCAAAATCAGTTGAACTAAAAGAAAAATTCAGCTGGAAAGATTTTAAAAGTATGTCTTTGAAAGATTCATTTTTAGGAATAATTTACAGCATCTGGTCAATTACTGATATGCTGGCTTGGTGGTTGATAATAGGGCTTTTGATTGCTTCTTTTATAGGGGCTTTTGTGCCAGCTCATATCTTTAGCAGATTTTTTGGTCCCTCAATACTTGGGCTCTTGGCAACTTTGGCCTTTGCAACGATTATTGAAGTTTGTAGTGAAGGCAGTGCTCCAATAGCATTTGAGTTATTCAGAAAAACAGGTGCATTTGGCAATCCTTTAGTTTTTCTATTGGCAGGTGTTGCAACAGATTATACTGAAATCGGTTTGATTTGGACAACAATTGGGAAAAAAACCGCAATTTGGCTCCCAATTGTTACAGTCCCACAAATTATTATCTTTGGCTTTTTGTTTAACCACTTTGTAAGGTGATAGAATGGAAAAACTTAGATTCATAGGTTTGGCTGCAGCATTATTTACTTCAACAGGTTTCATTCCTCAAATTATCAAATCTTTGAAAACAAAACAAGTAAAAGATGTTGCTCTTACAACTCTACTTTTTACAGCCGTTGGATGCAGTTTGTGGACCGTTTATGGATTTGTAATAAGAGATATTATTGTAATAGCAGCAAATTCAGTTACGGCTTTTTCGGTGATTTTCTTGATGTTTCTAAAGTTTTTCTTCAAACAAAATTAAAGCACTAAAATTTTTTGGGATTTCTCTGCCTATACACTTCATACAGCATCAATGCCGCGGCAACCGAGGCATTTAGTGAAGAAATCTTTCCTTTCATTGGGATCCTTACAACATAATCACATCTTGATTTTACAAGAGGAGTTATGCCCTTGTTTTCTCCGCCAACAACAATTGCTATTGGCATTTTTAAGTCTACTTCACTCATTTTGTTTGAACCAAGATGATCAATCCCAACAACCCATAATCCCTGATCTTTTAAATCGTTAATCGTTGAGGACAAGTTCGCAACTCTTGCAACTTTTACATATTCTATTGCTCCAGCAGAAGTTTTGCCAATAGTTGGAGTAACACTTACAGATCTGTTTTTTGGAATTATTATTCCATGTACACCAGCGGCATCACAAGTTCTAATGATTGCTCCAAAATTTTGAGGATCTTCAAGAGAATCAAGAATAACAATAAATGGCATTTCATTTTTGTTTTTTGCATCCAAAAGAAATTCGCGATAATCAGAATATTGTTTGCCTTCGGCAAGTGCAACAATACCTTGCGAAAACTTTGAATATTTTTGGAGAGTGTAATTATCCACCCAGCTATAGGGGATATCCCTTTCTTTTGCAAGGGAAATGATTTTGTCTATTGCTTTATCAACCCCTTTGAACTTTCCAATAAAAATTTTGTAAATTTTTCTGCCGGCTTTTAGAGCTTCCTTGACGGGATTCTTCCCTGAAATTACATCTTGCATAAAACGCCTTCAAAAATTTCTAAAGCTTTGTCTATTTCTTTCTTTTTGATATTTAGAGGAGGAATAAATCTTATAACTTGATCATTTGAACCACAACTTATCAACAACAAACCATTTTCTAAACATTGTTTCAAAATTTTTGCAACAATTTCATTATTTGGATCACCGTTTTCTTTGACAAATTCAACGCCTATCATAAGACCTAACCCACGCACATCACCAATAAAGCTAAATTTTTTCTTTAAGGCATTTAATCTCTTCATCAAATAGTCGCCTAGATTTTTGACATTTTCTAGGAATCCTTTTCTCTGCATAATGGAAATAGTTGCAAGCGATGCCGCACAAGATATTGGATTCCCGCCAAAAGTACCGCCATGACTGCTGACAGACCACTTTTCCATGATATCCTTTTTCGCAATTATTCCGCCCAGCGGCAATCCATTTGCGATAGCTTTTGCAACTACCATAATGTCTGGGACAACATCAAAATGTTCATGAGCAAACATCTTTCCTGTTCTGCCAAAACCGCTTTGCACTTCATCAAAAATCAAAAATGCTTCATTTTTTTCACAGATTTCTTTTAGTTCTTTAAGAAAAAACTTTGGTGGTACAACATAACCGCCCTCGCCTAAAACCGGCTCAATAATAACAGCAGCAATATTTTCTTTGCCCGCTTGAGTAAATATTTTTTCAACTGATGACAGGCAATGTTTATCGCAGTTTTCAGGGGAACATTTACTACCATCTTCTTTAAAACATTTAAAACAATATGGATATTGTGCTACAAAAACATTTGGCATCAATGGCTCGTAACCTTTTTTATATTTCTCTTTAGAATTGGTTACACTCATTGCGGCATAAGTCCTGCCGTGAAATGAACCTGTAAATGAAATTATGCCACTCTTTTTTGAGACATATTTGGCAAGCTTTATTGCAGATTCCACAGCGCCGGAACCATCTTGGCAAAAAAAGCACATATCCAAACCATTTTTGGTTATATCAACCAATTTTTCTGCAAGCTCAATATACTTTTCGTAATATGCAACACCAATACAAATATGTTCAAGATTTTCTATTTGCTTCTTTACAGCTGAAACAACTTTTTTTTGACAATGGCCAAGATTGGTAACAGCAATACCACATGAAAAATCAAGATATTTTTTCCCGTCAGCACCAAACAAATATGGGCCTTTTGCTCCCCTTATAACCAAATCATTATAATGGCCAAGGACAGGAGATACTACTTTTTTATATCGTTCAATAATTTTATCTTTTGAAATTTTTTTCACTTTTGCCATTTGTCCAATTAATCAGCAACTACTTCTTTAACTTCTGGTACATCTTGCTTTATCATCTGTTCAACAACATTTTTTAAAGTTATCGTCGACATTGGGCAACCTCCACACGCGCCAGTTAATCTAACTCTTACAATGCCATCTTTTTCAGAAACGAATTCCACATCTCCGCCATCATTTTGAAGATATGGCTTTATTTTTTCTAGTGATTTGATCACTTTCTGTTCAATAAGGTTTTCGCTCATAAAAATCTCCTTTTACAATGGTTTTATAATTATAACACTTTCTGAATGTATCTCGTTTATGAGTTCAACATAATAGTTAAAAGTGATAAAATATTAAAAATGATTAGATTGATCGTCTTATTTTTAGGTGGCGGGCTTGGAACTTTGACAAGATACTTTATTTCAAAAGTTACAAATAGATTTTTTCTTCTTTCTTTCCCATTTGGAACTACTTTTGTTAATATGTCTGGGTCTTTTCTTATAGGATTTCTATGGTCATTTTTTGATGTAATTAAAATTTCTCCAAACACACGAGCTTTTATCTTTATAGGTTTTTTGGGAGGCTACACAACTTTTTCAACTTACATGCTTGAAAACTTGAACTACTTTAGAGATAACGAAGCTAAAACTGCCGGAATGAATATTTTGGTCAGCAATATATTAGGATTAGTTTTGGTCTTTTTTGGGTTTTTGCTGGGAAAATACTTAATTAGTGTTTTTAGGAGGTAAAAATAATGAAACTACCACAAGAATGTATTTTATTGAGGATTTTTTTTGGTGAAAGTGACAGTTATAAAGGCAAACCGTTATATGAACAAATCGTTATGAAAGCACGGGAACTTGGCCTTGCTGGGGCTACCGTTTCAAGAGGAATTTTAGGTTTCGGAGCTGACAGCAAAATTCATTCCATAAAGCTTTTAGACATTTCAGAAGATCTTCCAATAATTGTTGAAATAGTTGATACAGAAGAGAATATTGCAAAAATAATGCCTTTTCTTGATGAAGCAATAAAAGAAGGATTAGTTACTCAGGAAAAGGTCAAAGTTATAACATATCTTCACAGCTGATAACTACTTTGATAAAACCTCTTTTACTTTGGCAGAAAGAGCTTTTTGATCCAGATATCCTACTATTCTATCAACCATATTCCCGTTTTTGAAAAACATCAGCGTTGGTATGCCCATTATTTGATATTTGGCGGCTATTTGCGGATTGTCATCCGTATTTAATTTTACAACTTTCAATTTGCCTTTGAATTCATTTGAAATCGCCTCAACAACAGGCGCAACCATTCTGCATGGGCCACACCATGGTGCCCAAAAATCAACTAAAACCGGGATGTTTGACTTTAAAACTTCCAAATCAAAATTTGACATATTTACTTCTTGCATAAAAATCTCCTTTTATCATTTATTTAATTGACGCAATGGCTTTTCCTTTTGCATCTATCGCAACAATCGCAGGAAAATCCTTCACTTCTATCTCTCTCACCGCCTCTGTGCCGAGATCCGGATAAAGCAAAATCTTGGAAGAGACAACTCTTTTTGATAGATAGGCGCCAACACCGCCAATTGCGACAAAATAAATCGCCCTATTTTTTATTATAGCATCAACAACTTCTTTGCTTCTTTTCCCTTTGCCTATCATGGCAAATAATCCTCTGTTTAATAAAGAAGGAGTATATTTATCCATTCTTGACGAAGTTGTAGGGCCAGCGGAACCTATAACATATCCTTTTTTTGCTGGCGTAGGGCCAACATAATATATTGCTTTGCCGTACAAATCCAATTTTATGCCTCTTTTGTGCGCAGCATCTCTTGCGGTTAGAAGATTTCCGCTTATCAAAACTTTATCACCTGCTTTTAACGATAAGATCTGTTTTTTGTCTTTCATTGGAAATGAAACTCTTTTTTCTTTCATAAAACTGCCTCATAATGTCTATGTGAATGACACTCGATATTTACTGCCACAGGCAAAGAAGCAATATGACACGGTAATGATTCAATGTTAACAGCCAAACATGTGTTTTTCCCGCCAAATCCTGAAGGCCCAATATGAAGCGAATTAATCTTTTGCAAAATTTCTTTTTCCAGCTTGGCCAAGTTATTTTTGGGATTTGATTTGCCGATTTTTCTCAAAAGCGCTTTTTTGGCAATATAAGCACATTTCTCAAAATTGCCTCCTATTCCTACACCAACTATTATCGGTGGGCAGGGATTTGGCCCAGCTTCTTTTACGGTTTTAACAACAAAATCAACAACTCCTTTCTCACCATCAGAAGGTTTAAGCATTTTTAAAGCACTCATGTTTTCAGCCCCACCACCTTTTGCAAGCAAATACATTTTTATTTTGCTTCCGGGAATTATCTCAGTGTGAACTATTGCAGGAGTATTGTTTTTGGTATTAATTCTCTCTAATGGATCTTTAACAACTGAAGCTCTAAAAAAATTTTTTTTGACCGCTTTTCTTATGCCATCATCTATCGCTTTTTGAAGCGGCTTCCCGGTTATCAAAACATTTTGGCCAATTTCTAAAAACAATACTGCAATTCCTGTATCTTGACATAAAGGAATTTTCTCTTTTTGTGCGATTCTTGAGTTTTCAAGTATTACATCCAAAACATATTTTGACAATTTGTTTTTTTCATTTTTTTCAGCTTTTTCAATTGCGTTTAAAACATCTTTTGGCAAAAAAAAGTTTGCTTTTGAAAATAACTGTTCAACAGCTGTTTCTATTTTTTTTGCGTTTATTTTTCGCATAATAAAAGCGTGTCTTTAACAATTCTTGCAGATTTGTGAAGTTGGTGTTTCTCTTCTTCGGTTAATTTTAACTCTATTATTTCTTCAGCGCCATCAGCTCCAATCTTTACAGGCACCCCGATAAAAACATCAAATAACCCGTACTGCCCTTTTAGATATGTTGAACAAGGTAAAACTTTTTTTCGGTCATTCAATATGCAATCAACCATCTGAACAACTGAAGAAGAAGGAGCATAATAAGCACTCCCAGTTTTTAGAAGCTTGACTATTTGAGCTCCACCATCCCTTGTAAGATTTACTATCTCTTCAAGTTTTTCTTTTGGCAAGATCTCTTTTATTGATTTACCATCAGCAAAAGTATAATCAAGCAAAGGCAACATAGCATCACCATGTCCACCTAAAGCTATCGCCTCAATTTTTGAATGAGGGATTTTTGTTTCTTCCGATATAAATGTAATAAATCTTGATGTGTCTAAAATTCCGGCCATCCCAATTACTTTATTGTGTGAAAATCCGGTTTTAAGCCAACAAAGCTGAGCCATAACATCCAAAGGATTTGTAACAACAATTACAATAGAATCTGGAGCATATTTCCTAATATTTTTGGAAACTTCAGTTATTATCTGACCATTTTTCGTGACAAGATCTTCTCTAGTCATTCCCGGCTTTCTAGCAAGACCAGCTGTTACCACAATTATGTTCGAATTTGAAATTTTTGAATAATCATTTGTGCCTTCGATGTGACATTTAAAACCTTCTATTGGAGCAGATTGTAAAATATCAAGTGCTTTGCCTTGCGGTATCCCTTCAACGATATCAAGCAAAACAACATTTGATAAATCTTTCTCAACAATTCTTCGAGCTACCTCAGCACCCACATTCCCAGCTCCAATTACTGAAACTTTTGCCATATATTTCCCCTTGTCGCAAATTTACAGATTCTTAATTATAGCAGCGGCCATCTCTCTTGTGCCAACAGCGGTTGGATCATTTCTAGATTCTTTCATGTCATAAGTAACATATTTGCCCTCTGCAATGACTTTTGCAAGAGCATTTTCTAATCTATCAGCAGCATTAGTTTCCCCAATATGCCTTAACATCAATACAGCTGATAAAATTTGTGCTGAAGGATTTACTTTGTTTTGTCCTTTGTACTTTGGCGCACTGCCATGTGTCGGCTCAAATAAAGCACATTCTTCTCCTATGTTTGCTCCCGGAGCAACACCCAATCCTCCAACAAGCCCGGCACAAAGATCAGATAGGATATCCCCATATAGATTTGGCAAAACTATAACATCATACAGCTCTGGCTTTTGAACAAGTTGCATGCACATATTATCAACTAAAACTTCCTGATACTCAATTTTACTTTGGTAATCCTTGGCAACTTCTCTTGCAACATGCAAAAAAAGCCCATCTGTATATTTCATGATGTTCGCTTTCGTAACAGCTGTTACTTTATTTCTATTGTTTTTAAGAGCGTATTCGAAAGCATATCTTATAATCCTTTGAGTGCCAAAAACTGAAATTGGCTTAATTGAAATACCAGAATCCTTTCTTATCTTTTTTTGAGATTTTTTTTCAATAAAATCAATCAATTCGATTGTTTCTTCTTTTTCTTTTTCAAACTCTATCCCAGCATATAGATCTTCTGTGTTTTCTCTAATTATGACTAAATCAATATTTTCATATTTAGATCTAACACCTTTATAAGATTTGCAAGGCCTTACACAAGCATATAAATCCAGCTCTTTTCTCAATGCAACATTTACGCTTCTAAATCCTGTGCCGATAGGGGTTGTTATCGGACCTTTTAACGCAACTTTATTTCTTTTTATAGATTCAATAACATTTTTCGGAAGTGGAGTTCCTTCTTTTTCCATGATATCAACGCCGGCATGCACGACTTCCCAATCAATTTTTACACCTGTCGCTTCAACGCACATTTTTGTCGCTTCTGTAATTTCAGGACCAATGCCATCTCCGGGAATTAGTGTTATTTTGTGCACAATAAAACCTCCAGATAGTTTATTAAAATTATACCAATTTTTTGACGATAATATATCACAGGGAAGTAAAAACTATGATAAAAATTGGAAATTATCCACGGCCTTTAACAGAGTTCCAAATAAAAACATATAATGGATTCTTAAATGCGTCTTCGCGGATAAAAAAAGAATTTAATTTGACACCAAGAATAAAGGGTGGAAATTTGATAGAAACAAGCAAAAATCTTGAGAAATTTCACCCATCATCAGATGAAATAGAAGATTTCTTTTATGGTGTTATAAAGGGCCAAATTGATTATACACAAAATTCACATAAGGTGCCTGATCAATACAAAGAATTTGTTGAAGGTGCGAACAAATGTCTGAGATCAACAATCAAACCATTTGGAATAACTATTGATGAAATGCCAGAAGTGCTTTTCATAAATAAAAAAGATTTTAACAAAAAAGTGTATGGAGTGGCTTTGCCTTACATCAACAAATCTCTGATAACTTACGATGATGACGATGACAATTTCCACATCATACAAGCAATTTTACATGAAAATTTACACAATATTTCCTTTGGATTGTGGGGCCCACTTGATGAAGGTGTAACAGAGTTTTTATCAATTATAAATTTGATAAACTTTAAAACAATCAATCCAACAATTGACTATCAAAATATAAAACATTTTTTAACCCCGAGGGCAGAATACAAAAGCGAACTAGATCTGGTAAAAATTTTTGCAGACAACAACACATTAACAGAACTTTTGACAGCTTATTTTAATGGAGATGATACAAGTCTCGCTGAAAAAATCGGCAAAAGCAGTTGGAACAACCTTAGAGAATTAGCAATGAAATATTCACTGAATTGTTGGCGCGCGGATAATTATTTTCTGGATTCAACACAAAAAATTTTTTCGAAGGATAATCCCTTATCTACTTAAGTTTTCTAAAACTGCCTTCGCGATTTTTATTTGTCCTAGAGCAATCCCGCCATTGTTAGAAGGAACTTTTTCATTGAAATATACTTCTAACCTGACTTTCTTAAGTTCTCTGATACATGCTTCAAGCAGTAAAAAGTTCTGAAACAAACCGCCTGATAAGCAAACTTTTTTTATTTTTTGCTCTTTTGAAACCGTTTTGCAAGCTTTAGCAATTGCCTTCCCCAAAGTGTTATGAAACTTGTATGAAATATTTTCAACCGGCACAGAAGATTTTATGTCTTGGATAATTTCTTTTATTAGTGCAAATGTGTCAATAACATTATCGTTTGTAACATCAAAATCATAAGATTTGTAACCTTTCCCGGAAGCTATAGATTCTAACTCAATGATTGTTTGTCCTGTGTAACTTGACTCTTCACACAAACCTGTGATGCATGCAATTGTGTCAAATAAACTTACCAAACTATCAGAAATTTTTAATGAATTCTTATCTGCTAAATATTTTTTTACTTCTTTCAAATCATTTATTCTCTTCTTTATAAAATCTATTTTGACTTTGGTTGCTTCTTCGCCAAAAGTTTGAAATAAAATTGCCAAGGCAATTTTTGAAATATCTTTTGGTGAAGAAATTGAAGGAAGATTTATTTGGGTAAAACCGCCCTTTTTTACAAAATTAGTTAGATCACCAACATATATTCCACTGCCTTGGCTGTCAAGAGCTACTCCAATAACGTTGCCAGAAATGTTGTGTTCAGCCATAACTGAGGCAATGTGTGCATGATGATGTAAAACAGGTACATGTTTTACACCATGAATTGATTTAGCAAACTTATAAGAATAGCTTTTCTCGTTTTGTTCAAAAACAACAACTTCGGGCTTAACTTTGAACAATGACTGCATCTGTAAAATAGATTTTCTATAAAAGGCTTGTGTATCATGGATAGACAAATCTCCGATATACTGCGACAATATAGCACTTTTACCTTTTGAAATGCCAAAAACATTGCCTTTTTGTGCGCCAGTTGCAAAAATAGAAGGAACACTCTCCGAAAAAATTCTTATTGGGTCTGGAACAAAACCTCTTGATCTTCTAATCTTTAGTGGCTTGTTTTTCAAAACCCTGATAATTGAATCATCAGAGCGGTTTATTATTTTTCTGTCGTCCACTAGAAAATAGTCTGCAATACCTCCAAGATATTTTATTGCTTTGTCATTATCCTTGGTTATTGGTTCTCCTGTCCGATTGCCAGAAGTAACAACCAAAGCTAAAAAGTTGTCCTTCACCAACAAATAATGTATTGGACAGAAAGGCAACATAACCCCAAGATTTTCGCTTTTCGGAGCAATATTTTCCGGCAACAAAATTCCTTTTCTTTTTTTGAGTATAACTATTGGCCGCGGCGATGATTGCAACATTTCAGATTCTTTGTCAGTAACTTTAACAAAAGATTTAATTTCCTTTAAGCTGTAACACATCAAAGAAAGAGGCCTGTCAATTATATTTTTTCTCTTCCTGAGTTCTTCAATAGCTTTTGGATTTGAGGCATCACAGAAAATATGATAACCGGTAAACCCTTTTACAGCCAAAATTTTGCCCTCTTTTAAAAATTGGACAGCTCTAAGAATTGGATCCAATGTTTCAACTCTTTTTCCATAATTATCCAATAAAAAAACATGAGGACCGCAATCATCGCAGGCATTTGATTCATCGTGAAATCTTCTATTATTTGGATCTGAATATTCATATTCACACAAACTGCACATATGAAAAACACTCATGCTTGTTTTTGCCCTGTCAAAAGGAACATCCTTAATTATTGAAAATCTTGGACCGCAAACAGTGCAATTTATAAATGGATATCCAAATCTCCTGTCTTTTGTGCTGAACATTTCTTTTTCACATTCTTTGCAGGTTCCTATATCAGGTGGAATATGAACAGTTTTTTTCCCCGTATTAGCCGAAGGCAAAATTCTAAAGCTCATATATCCAATCGGAGGCAAATCTGTTGTTTCAACTCTAAGTATTTTGGCATTCTGCATCTGTTTAGAATTGACAAGCGGCAAAAACTTTTCCACTTGGCTAGGAATTCCTTCTATTTCGGCTATTACTCCATCTGGAGAATTTAAAACCATCCCAGTTAAACCAAGTTTTTTTGCTATGCTGTATATGGTTGGCCTAAATCCAACTCCTTGAACTTTGCCCTTAAAAATGAGTTTTCTTCTAATTTTATGCTCCATCTCAACACCAATATTAAATCTCTTTTACTTGAGGCATTTTATTGGAACGAAATGCTCAGGGGTTGAAAAAACAATCATACAAATTTTAGCAATAAAAGAATTTGTTGTCAACTTAAAATTTTTGGCCAAATTAAGGCAATTTTAGAAGGAATAACTATATCCTAACATCGCACCGACACCCTTAACAGCGCTTTCATCTGGAGAATATTTTATACCTGAATATCCAATTTCTCCATATATTGAAGAATTGTTTTGGAGAATATATTTGCTTCCAAAATATGCTCTTGCTCCCCAAGCACCACCATAATCTTGGCGATTGACTTTTATTGGATAGATCAAACCACCACCAATATAAACATTCAAAGGATAGTTGAATGTATTTATCTCGCCCAATGAGTATACTGCATCAAGATTAACAGTTGCAATTTTTAACTGCTGGTTTTGCTGCGGCTGTATACCTGTAAGATATCCAATCCCGCCTCTTAAATACCCCCCTCTTATAATGGGATTTAAGGAATAAGAAACTTCTCCCAAAGCGCCGCTAAGTCCTGCACTACCACCAGCTTTTATCCCTATTTCAAAACCTTTTTTTTCATAAGTGATAGCCTCACCATAATTTTGTGAAGAAAAAACAAAAGGCTGGGGCTTTAATGATGATTTTCCAAGCGGTATTTTTTTTGAGCTTTGCCCGCCAAAAGAAATAGATTTTTTTGTTTTTGTCTCTTTTGCTTGGGCAAAACAGATAAATAGGTATATTATTGCTATTATTATTGTAAGTTTTTTCATCAATATTAGTTTAACATCATTAGCCTTATTTAAAAAGTTTCTGCTAAAACATCTCTTTGTGCCTCAACTTTCTGTGATAAGACACTGCGAATCTATGTGCTTCATCTCTAATCGCTCTTAACAAATTTAAAGCATTTGAGTCTTTTGGTAAAACAAGAGGGGTTTTCGTTCCCGGTAAATAAATTTCTTCATTTTCTTTAGCAAGAGAAATAACAAAAGGAAGATTTGCTCCCAAATTGTTAAGTGCTTGCATTGCGCTGTTTAATTGAGCAGTCCCTCCATCAATCAACAAAATATCAGGAAAAGGGAATTTATCTTTCAAACTTCCTGAATATCTTCTTGTGACAACTTCATATATCGCTGCAACATCATTTGGCAGTTTGGCGGTTCTAATCTTAAATCTTCTGTAATTATTTTTGTAAGGCGCACCATCAAGAAAAACAACTAAAGAGCCAACTGTATTATCTTTCCCAATATTTGATATATCAATCGCTTCTATTCTCTTTGGCGTTTTTTTGAGTGAAAATATTTTTTGGAGTTCATTTAATGACTCCAAATCCTTTCTTTTCTGTTTTGTATAACGGTTCTCAAATCTTGAAATCATTTTTTCTATTGAATGGATATTATCTCTTAATTTTGCTGCTCTTTCAAAATCCATATTTCGGCTGGCTTTGTCCATTTCAGATTTTAACTCTTTTAAAAGCTGTTCAGGTCCATGGCTTAAAAAATCTATCGCTTTTTTAACATTAATCCAATATTCTTTTTTAGAAATGTTATCAATGCAAGGCGCACTACATCTTTTTATGTAATAGTTCAGACATGGTTGTGCTCGTTTCTTAAAATTTGCACAGCTTCTCAGCCCAAAAATTTTTGATACAACTTTGATCAGCATTCTTGCAGTCAAAGATTTGTAAGGCCCGAAATAGACCGATTTTTCATCATCAACTTTTCTTGAAATTGTCAGCATCGGGAAATCCTCACTCATGGTAAGCATGACAAATGGATATTGTTTATCATCTCGCATTGAAACATTGTATTTTGGCTTGTATTTTTTTATCAATGATGCTTCTAATATCAACGCTGACAATTCACTTTCGGTAAGAATATAATCAACTGAGGCAATTTTGTCAGCAAGTTTTGTCCGAAAATGTGTTGAAATGCGTTTTTTTATCGAATTGGACTTGCCAATATATATAATATTCCCAGTGGAATCCTTTATGAGGTACACGCCACATAGATCCGGAAGCGCAGATACTATTTCCTTTGAAGAAACCATTACTCTTGAAAAATTTTCTAAGAATCCGGAATAACTGCTACTTCTAATTTTGCTTCTATGTCAGTGTGAAGTTTTACCAATACAGGATAGGTGCCAAGAATTTTGATGTGCTGGTCTAAATGAATTTTCTTTTTATCTAAATTTATTCCAAATTTTTGATTTATTGCTTCCGCAACATCATTTGCAGTGACAGAACCAAAAATTTTTTTGTTCTCGCCAACATGAACCTTTACCTCAATTTTGTTGCCATCAATCATTTTTGCTAGTTCTTGCAATTTTCGCTTTTTTTCTTCCAATTTTTGCTGGACTTTTTTTGCATTTCTTTCCAATTGAGCTAAATTTGCCTCAGTTGCCAAAATTGCAAGTTTTTTTGGGAAAAGATAATTTCTGGCATACCCTTCTGAAACATTCACAATTTCGTTTTCATCTCCAACATTTTTTATATCTTTTAAAAGTATAACTTTCATAATTTTTACTCCGCAGTATAAGGAACAAAACCAATTTGCCTTGCCCGTTTTATCGCTTTTGCAAGCGCTCTCTGATGCTTTGCACAACAACCGGTGGATCTTTGCGTCATAATCTTGCCTCGCTCAGTCATAAATTTTCTCAAAAGTTCAGCGTTTCTAAAATCCGGCATTGTTTTGTTGGCACAAAAATAGCAAGGTTTTTTGCGCTTCTTTCTCGCATCCGGATGTGCAGCTCTTTTTGGCTTTTTGTCAAATGAACCAGTATTTTTTTTGGCTTCTTCGGACATTAAAAAGGCACCTCCTCATTTGTTTCTTCCTGCCCTGATTGTTCTATTTCAGAAGGCTCGATTTTTTGATCTAAATCAATTTCTTCAATCGCTTTTGGTGATTGCTCCGACTTCCTGCCAAGCATCTGCATGTTTTCAGCAACAACTTCTGTAAAAACTTTTTGCTCCCCGTTTTTTTCGTACTTTCTTATCTGCAAAGATCCCTCAATCGCTACTGATTGGCCCTTTTTGAGATAATTTTTGCATATATCTGCAAGTTTACGCCAAGCAGTAATATTTATAAAATCAACATCTGCTCCATTTTCTGAAGAAGATTTTTGGTACCTGTTTATTGCAAGCGTGAATTTTGCAACAGATATTCCCGCAGTCGTATATCTGACTTCAGGATCCTTTGTCAAATTGCCTATCAAAAAAACTTTGTTATACATTATTCTCCCTTAAAATGGCAAATCCTCACCTAAATAATCAATTTCTTCCTCAGTTGTTTTCCCTTTTTCTTGAGTTTTTTCATTTTGTTTTGGTTTGCCATCCTTTTTTATATCAAGCGGAACACAATTATTGGCAACAACTTCTGTAACGTAGTAGCGTCCGCCTGAATTTTTTTCATACGATCTATTTTGGATTCTGCCTTCAACCAAAGCAATCTGCCCTTTTGACAAATTTGCTGAAATATATTCAGCTAAAGCCCTCCAGGCAACTACATCTATTACATCAATCCCATTTGGAGCAGCACCAATTCTTCGCCTTTCAACTGACAGCTGAAAACGAACAATAGGTATTCCATCAACAGTTGTTCTGATTTCAGGATTTTCTGTGAGGCGGCCAACCAAAATTATCTTATTCAGACTTGCCAATTAACATCTCCGGATTTACTTCAACTATTTCTTCTCTATTTTCTTCATCAAAAATTTTTTCTTCTGGCATTTTCGCAATAATATACCTGATTATTTCTTCTGTAACTCTTGCAATCTGGTTTAGCAACTCTGGAAGATTTGATGGGCCTTCAAACTCAATCTCAACAAAAAGCCCTTCTTTTATTGAAGGATGCTTCCTCAATCTTGTAGAAAATTTCTTTGTTGTTGGCTTTGTTTTTTTGATAATCTTCCCACCGGAAGAGGTGATTTTTTTCTCAATTTTTGAAACAACCGCTTCCACCTGCTCATTTGGCAACGATGGGTTTAGTGCAAAAACAAAAACGTATCTATTCATTATGTAAGAATTATAACAAACAAAAAGGCAAAATTCAACTTGCTAAATGCCTTATGAAGCCGCATAAAAACCAAAATTTTAAAATTTCCCACATTGACAATTAGCTTAACAAAAAAGCTAGTAAAGAACAAACTCTTAATATTAAGCTTTGCGTAAACTAAAGAAAAGCAAAAAATAAAAATTGCAAATTGATAACGTCATAGAGATTAAACTTAAAAACGAAGTTAAGTCATAAAAAAGTACTTATTTTTTGTTAATCTCTTCCATTTTTATAAGAACTGTTCTTGAGCTTCGCTCGTTTTCTTCTAGTTTGAATCTTATTGATTTGGCTGTTTTTGTTAGTTCAGGAATCAGAACATATTCAAGAGCATTTACTCTTCTTCTTGTTTCATAAATTTGTTTTGATAAAATTTTAAGAGCGTTAAATCTTGAGGCAAGCTCAACAAGTTTTGGAAGAATGTTTTTAAACTCTATGGCGGATTGATAAAACAGCGCACTTCTACCGCTCAAAAAAGCTATCGGCCTATCAGTAAAAGACAAAGAATATTCCTTTATATTTGTTCCCATTATGTTTTTGTTTATCACAGCAATCTCAAGATCTGATTTCTCAAAATCAAAAGATTTTCGATTTTGGGGTGTTGTCAAAGCACTTCCCACTATCGCTTTTCTGAAAACTTCTCTGAGAGGAACTGTCAGCGCTTCATAGTCATTTATAAAATTCTTTTTTGCTGACAGGAATTCAACAACTAGTCCGTCTAGTTTGTCTTTTAGCAATTTGTGGCCACGTTTTGCAAGCTCAAGCCTTTTCTTGAGCAAAAGCAACTGCATTCTTGTCGGATTAACTCTTATTCGCATATTTGTCAGCTATATCCTGTTTTATCCTTTTCCATTCTTCTCTTGGCAAAATATCCAGCAGTTCCCAAGAAATCTGAAGAGTTTTTTCTATTGATCGAGACTCGTTCTCGCCTTGTCTGATAAAAACTTCTTCAAACTTATTTGCGAATTCCAGATATTTTTTATCAGTTTCTGAAAGTGCAGACTCGCCCAAAATAACAACCAATTCCCTTACATCCCTTCCTCTTGCGTAAGAGGCAAAAAGTTGGTTTGCAACAGAAGCATGATCTTCTCTTGTCTTGCCATCACCTATCGCTTTATCTCTTAATCTCGACAGAGATGGAAGAGGATCTATCGGGGGATATATTCCTTTTCGTGACAAATCTCGACTCAAAATAATCTGCCCCTCGGTAATATAGCCAGTCAAATCGGGTATTGGATGGGTTTTGTCATCATCGGGCATTGTTAAAATTGGTATAAGAGTTATAGAGCCCTGTTTCCCTTTTATTCTGCCTGCTCTTTCGTAAAGAGTTGCAAGATCAGTATAAAGATACCCCGGATATCCTCTCCTGCCCGGGATTTCTTTCCTTGCAGCAGATACTTCGCGCAAACTCTCGCAATAATTTGTCATATCGGTCAAGATTACAAGAACATGCATTCCAAGATCAAAAGCCAAATATTCAGCAGCGGTTAAAGCCAATCTTGGAGTTGCAATCCTTTCAATCGCGGGATCAGAAGCAAGATTTATGAACAAAACAGAATTTTCTATCGCACCTGTTTTTCTAAATCCTGAGATAAAAAACTCCGCCTCCTCAAAAGTAATCCCCATTGCTCCAAAAACCACAGCAAAATCGCTTTCTTTGCCAAGAACTTTTGACTGATGTGCTATTTGTGCAGCCAGTTTTGAATGAGGCAATCCTGAAGCCGAAAAAATAGGAAGTTTTTGCCCTCTGGATAAAGTATTTAGCCCGTCAATCGTTGAAATACCTGTTTGAATGAAATCATCAGGATAATCTCTTGAATATGGATTAATAGGTAATCCATTGACATCAAGCCGCTTTTCAGGAATTATTCGCGGTGCGCCATCAATAGGCACTCCAAGCCCTGAAAAAATTCTGCCGGTCATCTCCTTTGAAACATCAAGTTCAAGAGGCCTGCCGAGAAATTTTAGAGAAACATTTTTTACATCCAGCCCTTCTGTCCCCTCAAAAACTTGAATAAGAACTTTATCTCCTTCAAGTTCTAATATCTTTCCTATTCTTTTTTCATCCAATTTTGTTCTTATTTCAACCAACTCATCATATGAAACATCGCTGACACCTTCAATCAACATGAGCGGACCTGTTATTTCTGTTATTTTAGTCATCTGAGATGGTTCCTCCAATCCCTAGCTTTTCAAAATCTTTGGCAACAAAGGCAGGGAGTTCTTTTATTTCCTCATCATTTAAAAATCTTGATTTTGCTATTTTTTGAATTACACCAAAACTTTTTATTTCATCTAAATTAGCACCTTCACTTATCGCATGTCGTGAAAACTCATAAAAGTCAACAATAGATTTGAGCATATAATACTGTTTTTTTAATGAGGAGTATTGGTCGACATGATCAAAAGCGCTTTGGTACAAAAAATCCTCTCTTATCATTTTTGAAACAAATAAGATAAGCTGTTCTTGTTTTGAAAGCGATTCCAAACCAACCAACCTGACAATTTCTTCCAGTTCCGCCTCTTTTGACAACAGCTTCATCGCTTCGCTTCGGATAGATGTAAAATCCTCAGCAATTTCTTTTGAAAAATATTCCTGAAGATTTGACAAATACAAAGAATAGGACAAAAGCCAATTTATTGCTGGAAAATGTCTTTTGTGTGCAAGGTTTTCATCCAAAGCCCAAAAAACTTTTGTTACTCGGAGAGTATTTTGAACAACCGGCTCAGACATATCCCCTCCGGGAGGAGAAACAGAACCAATCAATGTAAGAGATCCTTTTCTTTCTGGATTCCCAAAACAACTCCCCACTCCAGAACGTTCATAAAAATCCGCAAGTCTTGAGCCAAGATACGCAGGATACCCTTCTTCGCCCGGCATCTCTTCTAATCTGCCTGACATTTCTCTAAGCGCTTCAGCCCATCTTGAAGTTGAATCAGCCATCATTGCCACATCATATCCCATATCTCTGAAATACTCTGCTATGGCCGCACCGGTATAAACAGACGCCTCTCTCGCTGCAATGGGCATGTTTGAAGTGTTTGCTATTAAAATTGTCTTTTCCAAAAGCGGCCTGCCGGTTCTTGGATCTTTTAATTTTGGAAATTCTTTCAAAACATCTGTCATTTCGTTCCCTCTTTCACCGCATCCAACAAACACAATCACATCTGCATCAGACCATTTTGCCATCTGATGCTGAATGACTGTTTTACCAGCCCCGAAAGGCCCAGGAGCGCACGCCGCCCCGCCTTTGGCAATTGGGAAAAACGTGTCAATTATTCTTTGCCCAGTGATAAGAGGAACATTTGAAGGCTGTTTTGTTTTTAAAGCCCTTCTTTTTCTAACTGGCCATTTTTGAAGCATTTTTATTTTTGCCCCACCAACAACAGCAATTATATCTTCAACCGTAAAATTTCCAGATTTTATTTCTTCTATTCTGCCTTTTATTCCATAAGGCACCATAATTTTGTGTTTGATTAGAGGCGTCTCTTGAACTTCTCCAATAATATCTCCATATTCAACAAAATCTCCCTGTTTTACAGTTGCGGTAAAATTCCATTTTTTATTCCTTGAAACAGCTGGTGCATCAATCCCTCTTTCTATATAAAATCCCGAAATTTTTTCAATGTCTTCAAGCGGTCTTTGAATACCATCAAAAATTTGCCCTATCAATCCCGGTCCAAGCTCAACTGAAAGCGGATAGCCAGTATTAATTGCCTCATCACCAACTTTCAATCCTGAGGTTTCTTCATATACCTGAACAGAAGCGTCTTTACCTCTTAATTCAACCACTTCGCCTACTAATCTCTTTTTCCCCAGCCTGACAAGATCTCCCTTTTTGGCCCCTTCTACTTCCGCCACAACAAGCGGACCAGAAATTTTTTTTATCATTTCCTTTTATTCTCCTGTTGCTTTGATTGTAATTTTTCCCAAAAAATCCATAAAAAATCCGCTCTCAACGCTAATATCCGGGATCAATACGATGTTTAATTGAGGGTATTTGTTAATTTCATCTTCGTTTTCTTTTGCAATATTTTCCGGGACAAAAATTATTTCATAATTTCCTTCAGAATTGATCTTTTCCAAAGAAGTACGGATCGCCTCTTTATCTTTTGATGAAAAGACTTCAACCCCGCTTAATTCAAAAGGCGCACTCAAATTTTTATCAAAAAACATTGCAATCTTATACATAGCTTGCTCTCAAATAATTTTTTGTTTTTTCAGGATTAACTCCGTTTTTCTTCGATGATAAAATCAATTGCAAATTTTTTATTTCCATTTCTTGAGAGATAAAAAATCCTATCAATGGATTTATTCCAAAAGATTCATATTTAGCAATTTTTGCTGTTTTAAGCAGTATATTGTCATATTCTTTATCTAAGGCTGAAAAATCTCTTCCTTTTTTGAATTCTTCAATACCAGATTGAATCTCTTTAGAAAAATCCACAAAAGCGTATTTTTGCAAAGTTGTATCAGGAGAACCCCCTTGCAAAAGAGAATATATTATTTTCCAAAAAACTTCGCTTGCATAAACAATTTTTCTAAACAGCGCACTGTTTGACTTTTGAGCTGCTAATTTCAAATCTTGCAAATAATCATCTTGCAAAAATGCCATAAAGTGTTTTTTTGACAAAGCTTCTATTTCTATCGCTCTCTCTGAGAGATCTAACAATAAAGCAATTACATTGCGCTGTTCAATTTCTAACATTGCCAAATAATCATCTGAGTTTTCAAAAGATTTTATTACTTGTCCCCACCTTTTGTTTTCAGCCAAAAGAGAAATCGCAGAATTAAAATCCTTAGCAAACAAAACTTTTTGCAAAAAATCTTGGCTTAACAAAAAAGATTCCATTGCGCGTATTCTGCCAATTGAATAGTTCAAGCTACCCATATAACACCTTTGCGATTTCAAGTTCTTTATCCAGTCTTTCTTTTTCAGAAATACCCATCAAAATCTCGTCAAAAATTTTACGTTTTTCCTCAAGTATTTGTTTTTTTGCTTCAATCTTTGCTGGAATTACAATCAAACGTCTTTCCTCTTCAGCTTTTACTGCTGCTTCTTCTTTTGCTTTTTTCAGGATATTTTCTGCTTCTTTTTTTGCAGCAATAAGAATCTCTCTTGCAGCAACATTTGCTTCATCAATAATCTGATTTGCTTTTTCCTGAGCTTCTGAAAATATCTTTTTTCTTATTTCTTCTATTCCCATAAATTAAAGCTTTATCCCAGAAACTAAAAGTATTGTTGCCAAAAGCCCCAAAACAGCATATGTTTC
The DNA here is from genome assembly GCA_964597815.1 of uncultured bacterium. Classification (GTDB taxonomy): domain Bacteria; phylum Margulisbacteria; class WOR-1; order JAKLHX01; family JAKLHX01; genus CAZQZN01. The sequence goes on from CAZQZN010000001.1 coordinate 59,919, forward strand.
AACCATTGCGGGAAGGATTATAGCTTTTCCTGTTTCTTCAGGTCTTTTTGCTATTAAATGAATACCTGCTACAGCAGCTCTGCCTTGATAATAACCGGAAAAAAGGCAGGCTACTGCAAGCGGCAAAGCGGCAAAAAACAACTGAAGGCCTGCAGAAAATGAAACAGGCCCCCCCCCACCCAATAAATTTATTTTCATCATTATATAGAAAGCTCCCAGAAACCCATAAAACCCTTGTGTGCCGGGTAAAGCAACCATAACAAGGAGCCGTCCGAATTTTTCCGGATCCTCTGTCATAACCCCTCCTGCTGCCTCAGCAGCAATAGCAATACCCATAGATGATCCTGTTGCAGACAGAAAGGCAGAAACAGCCGCGCCCGCTATTGCCAAACCTATTCCCCAATCCATAAAAATTACCTCCTTTTATTTTATTGAGACATATTTTGTATTGTAAGAGAAAGGCCTGAACTCCTTCCCAGAACCAGAATAAAACTTGCCAAAAAATTCAACAAGCTGTAAGCGTGCAGAGTGAATGAATGCCCCAAGAACTGATATCAACAAGTTGAAAATATGGCCAAAAAACAAAATTACAACCATTAAAAGATATCCAACAATCGGGATTCCCTGAGTCAACTGAGCAATCAGATTTATCACCATTCCAATGATTGAAGTTGTCATCATTAGAGCTAACAATCTTGAATATGAAAGGGTATCTCCTAAATAACTTGTTGTCCTGTATAAACTTAACAACCCGTTGATTAATTTCTTGATGATAGAACTTTCGCTTCTTCCCTGTGTAAGAACAAGCAAAACTGCTCCAATTATTGCTAATCTAGAAAAAATGAATGATTTTGCCGGGGAAAAAAATGTTGCCACTGCAAAAAGTGCCAGCGAAATAAGAAAAAAGATCCACAAACCATCATCCAAAATGCCTTCCAGCCACCTGCCTCTTAGTATTTTAACTACCATTGAAACAAAGACACCAAAAATATTTTGAATAAACCCTAAAGCAATAGATATCATCAACACTGACAACGGATTTTTTATTGGGTCTATCAATCTTAGTTTTGAAAACGTCAGCTGAAGAGGCAGGGGAAAAATAGACGGATCAGCACCAAAATACGCGCCAGTTATTACGCCAAAAATTACAGTAGCAATGCCTCCCATAAAAAGCAAAGTCAACAGTTTTTTCCCGCCTTCTGAAAGGGTTAATGTTTTTAGGAAAAAAAGTGATGCTATTGTCAAAACTACTCCATATCCAACATCTGATAGACACATCGCAAAGAAAAGGATATAAAAAAATGAGAGCAAAATTGTAGGGTCAATTTCATCTTTCCCGGGATAGCCAAATATACCCGTTATCAGCTCAAAAGGATAAAAAACTTTTGGATTTTTCAAAAGCGTTGGTGGATTCTCCCCATCTTCAGGCTTGACTACAAAAACTGCGCTTGCAGACGCTGTTTCCTGTAAGCCTTTCTCAATAAGAAAAATTTTTTCTTTTGGCATCCAACCGCTCCAATAAATTGTCTTATTTGTGTGGTTGCCTTTTTGTTCTGCGGCTTTTAATAAAGATTGTTGGAGCAAAAAATCATAAACTTTCCTAAGGTTTGGAAGTTCCTTTGAAAGCAATAATAACTGATCATCTAGAAGTTCTTTTTGCTCTTTGATTTGCTCTATTTGACTTCGCAAAATTTCGATTTCCTGCTTTGGAGTTTTATCAATTTTTGGCAGAATAACTTTCGAAAAGGAATATTTTGACAAAAATTCTTCCTGCAAATCAACTTCATTTAGAAGAAAAATCAAAAGGTAGCTTCTGCCAGAAAATTCATTTATCTTTTGTACTGCAACAAAACTGCTTACTTTTTTTATCTCCTCTAAAATAAGATTTTCCTTTTTCAAAGGGACAGAACCAGCCAACAACTTGGTTCTGCGGCTTTGATATAAATCAGACAATCTTTTATCAAGTGGAAGCCATGGTAAAAGTTTTTGTATTTCTTTTTTTAAATCGCTTATTTTTTTATCAAAATCTTTTGCCTTTTCATCAGTGGATAAAACTTTTTCCACAATATCATCAAACTTGTATTTGGAAAACAACTCAACCAATTCCGATAATTTTATGCTTTCTTTGTAGGGAGCAAAATTTTCTATAAAATTCTTTTTTTCACCGGAAATCCTTGCTAAAACTTGTATTGCTTTCTCAACATCTTGAAGATCTGCATGATTTTCAAAAGAAGCATCAGAAAAATCTTTCTCTTTTTTCTCAGAAAATTGAAAACAAGAAGCTTTTTGCAAATACGCAAGAGCCTTGTTTTTTTCGCTCAAATGAACAGCGATTAAAACTTTTTCCATCGGCGCTAACGGCATAGCTTTTTCGCCTCATCAATCTTTTTTTGCGTTATCAATCTAATTTGTTCTTTTTCTTTAGCACATTGGGATTCTATAAGTTTCTTTTCTTCAAAAGCTTCCTGCCTTGCCTGCGAAATAGCAGATTTTATTAGTTCATTGGCTTCTTTTTTCGCATCTTGAATAGTTTTTGCGGCTTGAATTTTTGCTTGAGCAATTATATTTTTTTTCTGCTCCTGCGCTTTGTAAATAACTTCAAGTGCTTCTTGTTCAGATTCCAATATCAAATCAATCAAGTTTTGTTGCATCTTCTTTTAATAAAATTATATCATGGCAAGCATGTTGTTTTTTTGGCAGTTTAATGAGGCTCAAACATTGAATCGGACATTTATTATATCGCCATCACGTGGTTCATAATTTTTACCTTCTATCCTGAGCAGCCCTTTTTCTTTAACCTTGTGAAAATCATTTTCTCTTTCCAAAACATCAAAAGAAACTACTTCTGCACTAATAAAACCTTTTTCCATATCACTATGGATTTTGCCGGCTGCTTTTGGCAATTTTATCCCCTTTTCAAAAGCCCAAGCGTGCGCTTCATTTGAATTTGCAGTAAAAAATGTTGACAGCCCAAGTATTTTGTACGATGCTGTGATCAGTTCTTTTAGCGGTTCGGTTTTTATCCCAATGCTTTGCCTAAATTGGTTTTCTTCCTCTTGGCTTAAAAAATTTAATTCGTTTTCAATCTTGGAAGAAATCAGAATATATCCAAATCCTAGTTCTTTTGCTTTTTCTGTTGCACTTTCCGCTAAAACACTTTTACCAACACTAAAAAATTCTTCGCCAACATTTGCAATTATTATTTGAGGCTTGATTGTCAGCAGAAATAACTCTTTTGCAAAAATTTTTTCCTCTTCTGTAAGAGGTGCGTTTGCAAGCAAATTCCCTTTTTCAAGCTCCTGCTTAATTTTTTCAGCAATAATATATTCTTCTTTTGCCTGCTTATCCAAGCTTTTAACCCGTTTTTCAAGGTCTTGAAGTTTTTTTATAACACTCTCCAAATCAGCCAAAATCAGTTCTGTGTTTATTACCTCTATATCGCTTTTTGGATTTAACTGCGCGTTGACATGTGAGATCGTGCTATCCTCAAAACATCTGACAACATGACCAATTGCATCAACCTGCCTGATGTTAGAGAGAAACTGGTTTCCAAGCCCTTCCCCTTTGCTTGCACCTTTAACAAGCCCTGCAATATCAACAAATTCTATTGTTGCTTCTACAACTTTTTTTGAGTGCATTATTTGAGCAATTTTTTTTGTCCTAAAATCCGGCACTTCAACTATCCCAACATTTGGCTCAATAGTCGTAAAAGGATAATTAGATACAGAAGCAGAAAGCTTGGTTATTGCGTTAAAAAGCGTAGATTTGCCAACGTTTGGCAGTCCAATTATTCCGATTCTAAGCGGCATTTGACCACTTCCAAAGAAAAATCCAAAGATTTTACAGAGTGTGTCAACGAACCAATGGAAATAAAATCAACTCCGGTTTTTGCCACTTTTTTGACATTTTCTTTTGTTATTCCGCCCGAAGCCTCCAAATAAATTTTCTTTTTTGAAATTTTCCTAACAATTTTAACGGCTGTTTTCAGCTCTTTTAAACTCATATTGTCAAGCAGAATAATATCAGCACCAGATTTAACCGCTGTTTTTAGTTCTTCTATATTTTTGACCTCTATTTCAACTTTACCTGCTCTTTTTGCTTTTCTTATCGCATTTGAGATGTCTTTCTCAATACAAAGATGATTGTCTTTTATTAACACTGCGTCAAAAAGACCAAACCTATGATTTTTGCCGCCGCCACATTTAACAGCTTTTTTCTCCAAACTCCTTAAAAGAGGGGTTGTTTTCCTAGTATCTAAAATTATTGTTTTGGTTCCTTTTACAAGATCTGTGTATTTTTTTGTTTCAGTAGCTATACCAGATAAATGTTGAAGAAAATTAAGGGCTGTCCGTTCAGCTGATAAAACTTTTCTTGCATTTCCCCTGATAACTGCAACTCTTTCACCGATTTTTACATTATTGCCGTCTTTCTTTATGCATATAAACTTTATGCTTTTGTCTAATTTTAGAAAAGCCTCTTTTGCAACTTCCAAGCCGCAAACAATACCATTTTCTTTTGCAATTATCTCTGCTTCAACAAAAGCGTCTTTTGGAACAATGAGATCAGTAGTAATATCTCCTGAGCCAATATCTTCCTTTAACGCAGCTTTTATCAAATCAAACACAAATCTTTACCTCATGACGAAAAACTTAAGATAGTAATAAAAAAATGGAGCAGAAAAAATAAAACTATCCATCCTGTCTAAAACGCCACCATGGCCGGGTACGATATTGCTTGAATCTTTTGCTCCAACATCTCTCTTTATCAGAGATTCTGACAAGTCGCTCATTTGCCCTAATACACCTGCAAAAAATCCTAATATAAGGTAATGTTTCAACATTTCAAAACCCGAATTTGGTTCAATTAAATAATAGAATGCTACTGTTGACAAAATCGCACCAAAAAGTCCCGCAACTGCACCTTCAATAGTTTTTTTAGGGCTGATATATTGGCTAAGCTGGTGTCTGCCAATTGTCTTACCAATAAAATAAGCAAGTGTATCAGAAACCCACAAAACAACCATCAGCATAAAAAGATATTTTCCATGTAAAGTCAATGATCTGATTAAGATAAGATAGCTGAAAAGCAAGCCAACAAAGACAACCCCCAATAGAGTTAATGATACATTTGCTGTAGCTTGGGATCTTCTTCTTATAAAAACAGCTGTACAAAACGAGACAATAACAGCAGATGTCAAAATGAAAATGATATTTCTCTCCCACAAATAAGAATTTCCACTAAAAAATGTTGAAATCAATAACAAAGCTGAGAACAAATTCCCTACAGTGTAATACGGATTAAATCCTTTTTGTTTCACCAAATTATAGAATTCGTTTAGCGCAACTAAAGAAATAGCCAAAACCAAAAACAAAAACCAAAAACCGCCGAAGTATGTTAAAGCTAAAATTGCCGGCACCGCAATCAATGCAGTTAAAATTCTTTCAATCATTGTTTTTATTTGCCAAACCTCCTCTTTCTGTTTGAATAATCTTTTAAGGCAAGTAAAAATTCCTGCCTTCTAAAATCCGGGAATAATTTGTCAACAAACAAAAGTTCTGAGTAGGCGATTTGCCACAACAAAAAGTTGCTTATTCTTTTGTCTCCACCTGTCCTTATCAAAAGATCTGGATACGGAATATTTGAAAGATAAAGGTTTTCTGAAATAATTTTTTCATCAACTTTGATATCCCCAAACCTTTTGTTTAAGTCCAGAATTTTCTTGACTGCGTCGGCTATTTCCGCCCTGCCGCCATAATTGTACATTACCTGCAAATTCAAACCCTCGTTGTTCTTTGTCAAATCTTCAATTTCTCTAATCTTATTCTGAATACTCTCATTTACCTCTTCAATTCTTCCAAAAAACTTTATTTTTACATTTTTACTGTGTAAGATGTTCATCTCAGTGTTTATCGCTTCAACAATCAACCATTCCAAGTATTTAACTTCGTCTTTTGGCCTGAATTTGTTTTCAGTGGAAAACGCATAAACTGTAAGATATTTTATCCCAAACTCGATGCAGGCATTATATATGTCCCTTAAGGCTTCTAGCCCAATCTTGTATCCAGCTACTTTTGGAAGATTTCGTTTCTGCGCCCAACGCCTGTTGCCATCCATAATTACAGCAACATGAACTGGGATTTCATCTTTGGATAAATTAATCTTTTTTGCAACCGGTTTATTCAAAAAAAAAGAGAGGAATCCCATTTTTTTTACACTTCCATGACTTCTTTTTCTTTTAGGGAAACAAGTCTTTCTATTTCAGCAGTTTCTTTGTCTGTCAGTTTTTGTATTTCACTATCTAGATGTTTAAGTTGATCCTCTGTTAACTTTTTTGCGTCTTTTTCTTTTTTTGCTTCATCAATTGCATCTCGGCGGATATTTCTGATGGCAACCTTAGCATCTTCAGCATGTTTCTTGATGTTTTTAACCAACTCTTTTCTTCTCTCCTCAGTCATTGGCGGCAAAATTATTCTTATTACCGTCCCATCAATTTTGGGCATCACGCCAAGATCGGCTTTTTGCAGTGCTTTGTCAATTGCGGAAACAGCGTTTTTATCAAATGGCTGTATCATTATTTGTTTTGGCTCCGGTGTTGAAAGATTTGCCAATTGTTTCAAAGGAACCATTGATCCGTAATACTCAACATGAATATTGTCAACAAGAGCAGTGCTTGCCCTGCCTGTTCTTATAGAACTCAATTCTTTCCTAAATGCTTCTATGGCTTTGTTCATCCTATCCTGTGTCTTTTTGATTATCTCTTCCATAACCATAATACTCTCTCCTTTTAGGCGGGATTTTAGTTTGCAACAATTGTGCCAACTGATTTGCCAAGCAAGGCAGCTTCTATATTGCCCCTTTTTGTCAGATCAAGAACAATGATTGGTATCTTGTTTTCCATACACAGAGAAACAGCTGTAGCATCCATCACTTTCAAGCGCTTTTTAAGTATTTGCATATAAGAAATTCTCTTATAGCGCTTGGCCTTTGGATTTTCTTTTGGATCTTCAGAGTAAATTCCATCGACATTTGTCGCCTTCAATATAACATCGGCATTTATTTCAGCTGCCCTTAAAGCCGCTGTTGTATCAGTTGTAAAATAAGGATTTCCAGTTCCGCCAGCAAAAACAACTACTCTGCCCTTTTCCATGTGCCTTATAGCACGCCTTCTGATATACGGTTCAGCAATTGCGAACATCTCTATTGCTGTCTGAACTCTGCAAAAAACACCGATCTTTTCAAGAGCATCCTGTATAGCCAAAGCATTTATTACCGTGGCAAGCATTCCCATATAATCGCCCGTCGCTCTGTCAATCTCGCTTGAACGCGCGCCTCTGAAAATATTTCCGCCTCCAACAACAATACCAAGTTCTACTTTATGCTTTTTAAGCCTCTTTATTTCAAGAGCAAGTTTTTGCAAAACATTTCCATCAATACCTATACCGGCTTTTCCTCCAATAAATTCTCCGCTTAATTTAAGTAGAACGCGTCTGTATTTAAGCATATTTGTTTTATGGATTATAACAGAGGCATGATAATAGTGTCAAACCTGTAATAAGGGTTAAAATTAACCCATTTAAGAAAGTTTTTTTGGCAAAACCTCAACTAAAACGAAAGAAACATTCGGTTCTCTATAACTTTCTACAAAAAAGCCTCTCGCGTCTAATTTCGGAGATAAAACAAAAATCATATTTGAGTTGTCTGTTTTGTTTTTCAATGAAAGTAAAAAGTTTTTTGTTTTAAAAAGGCTTTTTGCTAATATAAGCTCCAGATTAGTCGGGAGCCTAAAATCTCTGCCTGTTAAGACAGACATTCTAAATGCAAATTCTTTGGCGTCTTTGAAACTAACATTTGTAATTGGCTTATTTTCAAATATAGGATCTTTAATCAATTGAATTAATTTGTCAGCATTATGCCCTTCAATTTTATATTTCACAATTGAAAGCATAACCGCACTAAACAATCCAACAGATACTTCTTTTTGCATTATTCTAACGCCTTTTGTTCCGGGAATATCAACAAAATTAGGCAATTTGAACTGGTTTGTGCTCCTTTGCTTTATAATTGCATTAAAACACTTTTTATCTGTTCGCCTAACCATTGAAACATCATTGAAATTGATGACCCTCGCAACCCTATTCATCATAATATTTGGGTTTTCACAGGATCGAAATGTAATTCGATTTTGTATCCTCATATTAATTCTCCTCCTCACTTCTATTAGATAGCTTTTTGGCTTTAATAAATCTCTCTGCAAAAAATGCGCTCAATCATAATAACGCACTCTTTGCAAATATGCCTTTGAAATATCGGTGCCAATAAAATCTCTCTTAAATAATCTCAAATTAGTCAAAATTGCTCCAGTAAGATCAACTTCAATGAATTTTGTTGAATCTAATTTTGTACCTTCAAGACGCGCAAAAGAAAGATTCGCACGATGCAGCGTTGTCCAGAAAAAATAAGCACTAGATAAATCTGATCCGCTTAAATCGGTGTCAGTTAATAACGCCTCATTAAAATATGCCCGTTTAAGATTTGCCTCGTGTAAATTAGCCATAGAAAGATTTGTTTTATTAAATTTGGCATCTTCAAGATTTGCAGCGCTCAAATCTGCCCCAATCAGATCTATTTTTCTAAAGTTTGCCTTTTTAAGATCGGCTCCGCGAAGAAATAACCCGCTGAGATTGATTCTTTTCCCATTCCATTCATGAGCGAACTTACTCCAAATTGCAACTTCCCCGGAAACTAATTGATTGACAAAAAACTCCACTAAATTTTGATCTGTGCCATACCTTTCCATAAAATTGTTATCGGTTTTTTCCGCTAATCTGCCAAATATGGCTTCCTTTAAAGTATTAACTGACTGATATTCGTTTTTTCTCCAGTCAAAACTTTCCTTTATCAAAGGAAAGTTCTTCTCATCAACTTTTTTTAGATCAAAAACGTCTAAATCTTTGCTTATGACTCCTTCATCCAACAAAACATTAAATGATTTTTCTCCAAGCGCTTCAATAAGATTTGTTTTGCTCCTCACTGTTTCCCTTATAGGTGCGTTTTGAAGAATCTCTTTCACTTGAAATGCTCTAAAAAATCTGGGAGGGATTTGTGATGTAGCCCTTGCTAGATTTACTTTTGAAAAACTTATCAATTGCATGATATCTCCTTCTTTATGCAAATGTAATTCTAAAACCTTATCGATATTTCTTTGCCAAAATTTCACTTTCCAAATTTAGATTTTTTGATAGCAACGCTAAAAAAATATAAACATTTTTGACAATGCACGTGTTAAAATTTAATTGTGAACTCACCCAAAATTTATGAGAAAAAATATGATGTAATTATCGTTGGTGCCGGTCATTCTGGATGTGAAGCAGCACTCGCATCTGCACGTCTTGGGTGCAACACTCTCTTGCTGACGATGAACTTGGACACTATCGCAAATATGCCTTGCAATCCAGCAGTTGGAGGGCCCGCAAAAAGCCAATTGGTTAGAGAAATTGACGCCCTAGGGGGACAAATAGGCATAAACACTGATAAAACTTTTCTTCAAATGAAAATGTTAAACACTGCAAAGGGTCCTGCTGTTCAATCTCTTCGCGCTCAATCAGACAAAAAACTTTATCACATAGAAATGAAAAAAACTCTTGAAACCCAACCAAATCTGGATATAAAACAGGCAATTGTTGATGAAATACTTGTAAGCCATAACAGCGCCGAAGGAGTTAGAACGAAATTAAATGTAATATATCTTGGTAAAACCGTTGTGCTTGCCACTGGAACCTTTCTAAATGGAATAATACACATCGGGTTAGAACACATGGAAGCTGGGAGAGCAGGAGAATTTCCGGCAAAAGGCCTTTCTGAAAATCTAAAAAAGATTGGGCTTCGCTTGGGCCGTCTAAAAACGGGGACAACGCCCCGACTTGATGCAAGAACAATAGATTTTTCAAAAATGGAAATTCAACCGGGTGACGAGCCGCCTCAAATGTTTTCTTTCTTATGGGAATATAACAAATACGGATTAGATTTTGGGAAAAATCCACAGATTGAATTAAAGCAATTGCCTTGCCATCTGACTTACACAAATGATGAAACTCATAAGATAATAAAAGCGAATCTTGACAGATCCCCTCTTTACAGTGGGAAAATAAAAGGAATTGGTCCAAGATATTGCCCTTCGATTGAGGACAAAGTGGTAAGATTCCCTGACAAAGCAAGGCATCAAGCTTTTATAGAACCTGAAGGAAGAACCACAAACGAGATTTACACTCAAGGAATGGCAACAAGCTTGCCTGAAGATGTTCAGTTAGCATTTCTCAGAACGATGCCGGGACTAGAAAAAGTGGAAATAAGAAGGCCCGGATATGCAGTTGAATATGATTTTGTTCCTCCAGAACAAATAACTCATTCTTTGGAATGCCGTTTAATTAAAAATCTTTTCCTAGCTGGGCAGATCAATGGAACCTCTGGGTATGAGGAAGCTGCAGCTCAGGGAATTATTGCTGGAATAAACGCTGCAAGAAAAGTCAAAGGGCTTCAACCGTTTATTCTTAAAAGAGATGAAGCATACATCGGCACATTGATTGATGATTTGGTGACAAAAGAAATAACAGAGCCATACAGAATGCTCACTTCTCGTTCTGAATATCGTCTTCTTTTAAGACAGGACAATGCTGATCTTAGATTAACTGAGAAAGGTTATCAAATAGGGCTTATAGATGAAAAAAGATTCAAATCTTTTCTCATAAAAAAACAAGCGATTGAAGATAAAAACATAAGTTTTTCAGAAGAAGTCGCAAAACAAATAGAAATTCAAGAAAAATACAACGGTTACATTGAAAGACAGATAAAACAGGTCAAAAGATTTAGGAGTTTAGAAAATTTGCCTATACCTGAGAATATACAATTTCATAAAATTAAAGGGCTTTCATCCGAAGCTATGCAAAAACTACAACGAATTCGGCCAATTTCGATTGGACATGCATCAAGAATTGATGGGGTTTCTCCTGCTGACATATCCATTATTTTGATTTATCTCGAGTCTATGAAAAGGAGATCTTCTTTAAAAGCTTTTGGCCAACAAAAGCCAGAAATCCCAATACAAGCCTAAATATTTTATACTCATTCTTACGGAAGTGCCAACTCTTTATTGATTTTGAATAATGTGCTATAATTTCCTAAACAAAACAAAGGAGGGTTCGGGTAAATGAAAAGAAATTTTGTGTCACTTATATCTCTTGTTGCAGTTTTAATGTTTGTTGGAATGCAAGTTTCATCTTTTGCTCAGTCAAATACAAACGTTGGAATATTAGATGTCCAAAAAGTTTTTAAAAGCTATAAAGAGACAGCAAAAGCTCAAGACAAACTTTCAAAAGAAGAAGCTGCCTTTAAGAAAGATTTTGAGGATTCTCAAAAACAGATCGAAAAAGCAAAAGCGTCTGGAAAATCCGAAAAAGAAATCGAAGCCCTAACAAAAAAACTTGAAGAAGCTCTTGCACCAAAAAGGCAAAATCTCATAAAGTTGAATGAATCTCTCACCGCTTCAATCCAAAATGACATCATCAACGCCACAAAATCTGTCGCAAAAAACCTTGGGATTGATACTGTTCTTGACAAACAAGTTGTTATAGCCGGCGGTATTGATATCAGCGACATGGTTATAAGCAAGCTAAACGAAAAAAAATAAAGTGGTTTCCTTAGGTGAAATAACAAAACTTGTTGATGGGAAATTATTTGGCAACCCTTCGATTGAGATAAAAAGAGTATCAGCTCTGGAAGATTCTAAAGAAGATGATTTAACCTTTGTTCTTGAAGCAAAAAATCTTCTAGCCGCTGAGAGTTCTGGTGCAAAAGCGTTCATTGTGCCTTATGATGCATCAATAAAAGACAGGCCTTATATCCAAGTAGAAAATCCAAGAAAAGCTCTTGCAAAAGTTTTAGCCTTGTTTTCGCCAATAGACGAAATCTCGCCGGGAATAGATCCAAAAGCTCACATCTCAAAAAATGTAAAATTTGGTCAGAGAGTTTTAATATATCCATTTGTCTATATCGGTGAAAATTGTGAAATAGGAGATGACACAATAATTCATCCAAATGTAACCATTTATCCCCGCACAAAAATTGGCAAACGTTGCATCATACACTCCGGTTGTGTAATAGGAGTAGATGGTTTTGGTTTTTACAGAGAAGGCGTTGAATTTAAAAAAATCCCACAAATTGGCAGAGTAATAATAGAAGACGATGTTGAAATCTATGCAAACAACTGTATAGCAAGAGGAGCAATTGGGAATACAGTGATTAAAAGTGGAACAAAAATAGATAATTTAAATCATATCGCCCATAATGTGAAAATCGGGAAAAACTGCGCAATAACTACTCTAAATGCTTTTGGCGGAAGCTCTTCTATTGGTGACAGAGTTCAAATGTCCGGGCAGTGTGCTATTGCGCCTCATATTTCTGTCGGCAACGATTGCATTTTGATGGCTCGCACAGGAGTTACCAAAAACATTAAAGACGGTTCGGTATTGCTTGGATATCCTGCACAAGATTATACAAAAGAACATAAATTAAATGCCTTGATAAGAAAGCTCCCAGAATTATTTGAAAAAGTTTTGTCGTTAGAATCAAGAAGAAAACCCAAAAAATAATGAAGATAGCTATCTTTACCGAATCCTATACCCCATATATAAGCGGAGTAAGTAGATCTGTTGAGCTTTTGGAAAAAGAATTAAAACTTTTAGGGCACAAACCATATATTATCTGCCCAAAATATAAGACTGCTATTAAAAAAGAGGAAAATATTATTTCATTGCCTTCAATACCAACAAAATATCCGGGTTATAGAATTGCTATGCCATTGCCGTTATTTTTGCCGAAAATAGAATTTGACATTGTGCATACCCATTCACCTTTTGGAATGGGGCTTTTGGCAAAACATTTTGCCACAAAACAAAAAATCCCTCTTGTTTATTCATTACATACGCTTTTCACAGAATATCTGCATTACGCACCAATACCTAAATTTTTAAGCCAACCTATTTTGATTAGATATATGCAAAAGTTCGCCAAAAATTGCAACAAAGTGATTGTCCCAAATCAAACAACGCTTGATTATGCTGTGGAAAATAAAATTATCTCTGAATTTGAAATAATTCCAACAGGAGTTGATTTTGACGCTGTAAATAATGCAAATGGAGATAAAATCCGTGCAAAATTAAACTTGCCTGAAAACGCAAAAATCTTGCTCTTTGTTGGCAGATTATCAAAAGAAAAAAATATCCGTTTTTTGCTAAATATGTTCAAAATAGTTAAGGGAAAAGCCCCAAATACTTTTTTGTGTCTTGCAGCAAAAGGGCCTGAGGAATCTTCTTTAAAATCTGTTGTAGAAAATTTAAACCTTAAAAACAATGTTTTGTTCTTGGGCCAAATCCTCTATCCGGATATTTTGAATTATTACAAAATGGCGGATATTTTTGTGTTTTCTTCAAAAACAGAAACACAAGGGATTGTGATAGCAGAAGCCAAAGCCTGCGGCTTGCCGGTTGTGGCAATTAATGCAAAAGGTGTAAAAGAAAGTGTTATTGATGGGGTTGACGGATTTTTAACCGACGAAGACATAGCACTTTTTTCTGAAAAAGTTTTGTCTTTGTGCAATGATGACAAAAAAAGAGCAATTATGGGTAAAAATGCTGAAGAAGACGCAATGAAAAGATTTTCAAGCAAAAATATTGCAAAAAAATTTGAGTGGGTTTATAATTCATTGGTGAAAGGAATAAAAAAATGAAAAACTATGTTAAGCTTTTTACTGCGATATTTTGTCTGACATTTCTGCTTGATAATGTTTTTTATGCTTCCTCAAAAACTCCAACATTAAACGGGCCTACAGGTCTAGTAAAAATGCCTACCGCTGTTGTCTTGGGGCAAAAAGACTTTGATATTGGTATTGATTATCTGGTTGACGGCTCAACCGTTGGCACAGGCAGCGATGTTCAAGGGATCTGGGTATACAAAGCAAATATTGGTTCATTCTCAGGAAGCACAAAAGGATTGGAACTTGGTTTTGTAGGCAGAACTGAAAGGGTTACAAACAGGTTTAAAGAAGGAGTATTTATCAATCTAAAATATAGCTTGGCAAGTTCCGATGATATAAACGCCCTAAAACTCGCTATAGGCATTGAAAATCTGACATCATTGAACGAAACCGGCGCTTACATGGTAGCTTCAAAGTACTGGTCTGGAGGAGCAGGAATACATTTTGGTGCAATGTTTGATTTCCCAAACAATGAAAGATTCAGACCGCTTGGCATGTTTGGCATAAATATGCCTTTGGGCGACAGAAATTTTATGCTTATGTCAGAAATCTTTGCAGGAGAAACTTTGTTCCAGTTAGACGCTGGAATAAATTTGGACATAAATAAGAACATTTCTCTTTTGGCAAGAGGCATAAATATAACCAATAATGATATTGCAAGAGACGCCAAGTCATTTTCGGTTGGTTTTTCGATCGCAAACTTTATCTGATAATTTGTTCAATGAAAAGGAAAACTATCGCGGACGAGATCTCGCTTAGCGGTTTGGGGCTTCACACTGGCAAAACATCTACAATTGAGTTTAGGCCTGCTGATAAAGGTAGCGGCATATATTTTATCCATGAAGGCAAAAAAATTGAAGCACATCCAAAAAATGTTTCATCTACCATAAGAGGAACTAATTTGCTGACTATAAGCACCGTTGAGCATGTTTTATCGGCTGTTTATGGGCTAAAAATAAGTGATTTAGAAATATTTTTGGATGGAGATGAACCGCCAGCTATGGATGGAAGCGCAAAACCTTTTGTTGAAGCGTTAATAACAGCAGGAGAAAAATTTTACGATGAAGAACAAAAAGACATTGAAATAAAAACTCACATAAAAATTGAAAGCAAAGATTCATATATAGAAATTATCCCTTTTAATCATCTTGCAATTGATGTTGTTATAGATTACAGCCACACAATAGCTGGAATTGTGAGAGCATCGTTTGATGAAAAAGAAAATGATTACGCATTAGATATCGCCCCGGCAAGAACATTTGGATTGTTGGAAGAAGTAGAAGATCTGAAAAAAAATGGCCTTGCAAAAGGGGCTTCTTTTGATAATGCAATAGCTATCACAAAAGACGGTTATTCATCTCCTTTAAGGTTCGAAAACGAGTTGGCAAGACACAAAATTCTAGATATAATTGGAGATATATCGCTTATTGGTTGCCAGTTAAAAGGCAAGATAACATCATATAAAGCAGGACATAAATTAAATATAGAATTAGCAAGGAGAATACTATATGCCACCAGTTGATATAGACATTAAACAAATAATGAAGGTTTTGCCGCATAGATATCCTTTTCTTTTGATTGACAAAATAGTTGAATTTGATGTCAACAAAAGAATTGTTGCCATAAAAAATGTAACAATGAATGAAGATTTTTTCCAAGGGCATTTCCCAAATTATCCAATTATGCCTGGGGTTTTAATTGTCGAAGCAATTGCTCAAACAGGAGCTTATGGAATTTTATCAATGCCTGAAAACCAAGGGAAAATAGTCCTTTTTGCCGGAGTAGACGGAATAAGATTTAGAAAACCAGTTTTCCCGGGGGATCAAATTGTCATTGAAGTCCAATATACAAAATCAAAAGGTGCGATCGCAAAAATGAAAGGTGTTGCAAAGGTAAAGGATCAAATAGTTTGCGAGGGCGAGTTTATGTGTTCCATCTCATCACCAGATTCCAGCAAAAATAATGAAATAGACAAAACAGCAGTAATACACCAAACAGCAAAAATCGGCCAAAACGTTAAAATCGGCCCGTACACTGTTATTGGACCTGAAGTAATCATCGGAGACAATTGTGAAATTGGCTCAAATGTTCTGTTAGCGAAATGGACAAAAGTTGGCAACGACTGCAAAATTCATAACTCAACAACAATCGGCACTCCTCCTCAAGATCTAAAATATAAAGGAGAAAAAAGTTGGGTTGAAATTGGTGACAGGTGCACAATAAGGGAATTTGTAACAATACACTTGCCAACTGGTGAAGGAGAAAAGACCTCTATAGGAAACGATTGTCTGCTGATGACAAATGTGCATATCCCTCACAACGCCAAAATTGGCAATAATGTGATAATCAGCAGTTTTGCTGCCCTTGCTGGTCATGCACAAGTAGACGATTACGTTATTATTGGAGGCATGACAGGTATTCACCAGTTTGTAAAAATTGGAAAGATGGCTATGATTGGGGGCCATTCCAGAATAGTTCAAGATGTGCCTCCTTTTATGATAGCTGAGGGAAACCCAGCTCAAATAAGAGCATTGAACCTTGTCGGGCTTCAAAGAAGAGGAGTCCCTATTGAATCACAAGTTGAGCTTAAAAAAGCTTTCCGTTTGTTATACAAATCAGGCAACAATCTTTCAAAAGCGATTGATATGATAAAAACACATTGTAAAATGCTTGATGAAATAAAAGTTTTATTGGATTTTATTGAACAATCCAGCAAAAGAGGAATACTTAAAAAAGCTGAATCTT
Organism: uncultured bacterium; assembly: GCA_964597815.1. Lineage (GTDB taxonomy): Bacteria > Margulisbacteria > WOR-1 > JAKLHX01 > JAKLHX01 > CAZQZN01. The sequence goes on from CAZQZN010000001.1 coordinate 76,471, forward strand.
ACGAAAAATTATTATTCGAAGACATCCCCGAGATTGGCATCTAAATAAATGATCAAAATAATGATGAGTGCCGGAGAAGTTTCCGGCGATATTCATGGAGCAATGCTTGCCAAAGAGTTGCTCAAAAATAATCCATCTCTCTATTTATTTGGAATGGGTGGAGAAAACATGCGCGCTGCCAAAGTCAAAACAGAGGTGGATGTCACTTCAAAAGGGACTATCGGAATTTTAGAAATTTTTAAACATTTGCCACAAGTTTTGTTTGCGTTTTTCAAAATGGTAAAACTTTTAAAAAGAGAAAAGCCCGATTTACTCGTGTTAATCGACTTTCAAGGATTCAACATGATGCTAGCAAAACGGGCAAAAAAAATGGGAATAAAAACAGTTTATTATATCCCGCCCCAAGAATGGTTGTGGGGGACTGAAAAAGGCATAAAAAATGTTGTAAACACTATTGATAAGCTGCTTTGCATCTTTGAACCTGAGGCAAAAATCTACAAAAAATATGGAGCAAACGCTATTTATGTGGGCAATCCGAATTTTGATACAGCCAGACCTTCCATGTCAAAAGAAGATTTTTGCAAAATGTTTGGTCTAAACCCAAAATTTCCAATAATTGGCATTTTCCCGGGCAGCAGGTCCCAAGAGATAGAATCACTCATGCCAATCTTTATTGAATCTTCAAAGATCATAAAAGATTCCATACCAAATGCCCAATTTATGATAGCAGCATCCAGCACGGTTTTCAAAGAAAAGATTGAGCAAATATCCAAAAAACATAATTCAAAGATCCCTATAGTTTTAGGGAAAAGCCATGACTTGTTAAATGTTTCAAATATTGCAATTGCTGCATCTGGAACAATAACGATGGAAGCTGCAATATTAAACACACCTATAATTATGGCCTACAAACTTTCAAAATTTACAGAGTTTTTAGCAAAAAACATTTTGAAAATTAATCTCCCCTATTTCACTATGCCTAATATCCTTCTAAACAGGATGGTTATCCCGGAATTTATTCAAGACAAAGCAAATCCCGAAAATCTTGCAAGAGAAGCAATAAAATTTTTGACAAGCCCGGAGCTGACAAAAAAAATAAAAAACGATTACATTTTAGTTAGAAATAAGCTTGGGCCATCAAACGCAGTAAGAAGAGCCGCAGAAGAAATTTTTTATGAGTTGAGAGGGAAAATATGATTAGCATTATTTATTCAATCGCTGCTTTTTCGGTTGTATTTCTGATTGTTGCACTTGCCCATGAACTAGGACATTTCTATTTCGCTAAAAAAAACGGAATAAAAGTGTTAGAGTTTGGCATTGGATTTGGCCCAAATATTTTCAAAAAAGAATATGATGGAACAATATACTCTATTAACTTGATTCCTGTTTTGGCTTATGTAAGATTAGCGGGAATTGATGATGAAAACGAGGAATCAAAAAATTTACCAAAGGATTTACTTTACACATCAAAATCCCCTTCTCAAAAATTTTTATCCATTTTCGCTGGCCCATTTATGAATTTGATTTTGGGATTTGCAGTCTATTCGATATTGGCAATGACTTTTGGGCTTCCATATACAAGCAACATAATAAACCGCGTTGAAAAAAATTCACCAGCAGAAAAAGCCGGCTTGATGCCAAACGACAAAATAGTAAAGATAAATGGCGAGAAAATAATAAAAACTGAGCTTGCAATTGAAAAAATACACAAAAGCCCAAACAAAGAAATAACACTTACAATAAACAGAAATGGACAAGAGATGGAAATCAAAGCTGTACCAAAATTAAACAAAAAGTTAAATGTGGCTCTCCTAGGATTTTCTGTCAAAACTGAAATAAAAAAATATGGTTTTGTAGATGGCATAATTGCTGGAGCAAAAGAAACGATATCAATTTCAATTTTAATTATAGGAACACTATATAATCTCTTTACAGGAGAAATTTCTCTTTCACAAATAGCAGGCCCAATTGGAATTGCAAAAATAAGCGGGCAAGCTGCATCACAAGGGTTGGCATCATTTATGAATTTGATCGCATTAATTAGCGTAAATCTGGCTATTTTTAACCTTCTCCCAATTCCAGCACTTGATGGCGGACGATTAGTATTTGTTTTAAGCGAATGGATTTTTAAAAAACCGATAGAAATTGAACTTGAAAATAAAATACATCAATGGGGCCTTGTAATTTTGCTGGTTTTTATTGGCATAGTATCTATTAACGATATTATGAGAAGTATTCCCCAAAAAATAATTAGATAATATTTCTAGCCATTAAATGTTTAGATTTCTTATCCTCCAAGAAAGCCAATTCATTTAAATAATGTTCGTATTCATCAATTAAGATTTCTTGGTTGATGCGTCTTTCAATCGATTTAATTAGATTTATTATTTCAGCGATTTTTAGAGATACAATTTGATTAAGAAGCTTTTGTTCTGCCCTCTTTTCTAGAAGTTTTTTTTCTTGAAGTTTCTTTCCAATTCTCTTTTTTTCCATTTTTTCTTCTTGTTCTTTCTCTTCCGCTGCTTTTTTTGCTTCTAATTCATTTTTTCTTTCCTGTTGCTCATAAAAATTCCATATAAATTTCCAAAACAACATCTGTGAAAAAAATAAATTATTTTTTGTTAGTAATTTATCCTGCGCAGGGGATGTTGATTCATAATTTTCAATTCTTTTCAAACTGTTACTTGATATTACACAATCGATATCCTTTGGCCCTTTGTCCGGGAAATGAACAATCTTTTTTTCAAGCTTACTAAAAATATTTTGAATTCTCTCTAACTCTTCTGATATTTGCCTTTTTACCAAATTACTGCCAATTTCAACCAGTTGTGGATCATTTTCCCACATCACCAACCAATATTCCAAAGGAATTGAGTCCTCGTTTTTATTTGTGGTATAAATTTGGTCGCACATCTCGGAAACTATTCTGCTTGCACAATATAATTCATCTTTTAAATCATTTAAAGCTACTTGTTTTTGCGACAAGTCTTCTAAACAACTTCTTACTTTTGTTAAAATTTGCAGTTGCAAATTCCTTAAATCAAAAATTATTCTTGCAGCAGTTTTATAAGCAAGACTATTTGATCTAAAAAATTGTCTGCCTACGCGGTTAGCATTTTTAATTTCTGGCAAAATTTCGCTTTCAATAAATTGTTTAATCTGGGAGAGTTTATCCAAAACATTCAAGTGAGTTTCTAGCCTAATACTAATATCTTTAAGTGAATTTGTTATATTTGCGATTTCGTTAAGAGATCTTATAAATTCATCAAAATTATATGCTTTTTTCACACTTCCATTGGAGATATTCCCCAGAAAAAAAAAAAAAAATGTGCTTTCACCACTATTGATGAAATTTAAAGATTTACGTTCAGAAATGATGGGTTTGACAAAAGAATTATCTATTCGATCAATAAAAAGTTGACTTAATAAATTAACGTTAACTAATGCAGAAGTGCCCTCATCAAAGATATTTTTACGGTCCTTTTCACTAACAAGGTCAGGAGAAAGTGATTTTAAGCAAGCATCTGAACTGAGATTGCCAAAATTCGAATTTACTGAAAGTATTGGGCGGGAAGTTTTAAGCTTGAAAATATTGACATTAATTTGGGTAAAGTTTCTTCCAATCCCATTGAAATTATTGGGCGCCATATTAAAAGAAGGTTGCAAATTTATCTTTGTAACATTATAGATAGGCATATTAAAAGCCCTTCTTTCTACAACCCTTTATCGATGGTTTATTCATAAAATTTCACTGTTTTGTTTATTCTCTACAAAGATGAATAAATAAAAGTAACTTTTATATAAAATAATATTGTTGAATAAATCAATTCGAATTTGTAATAACCAAAACGAAAAGTCGGCAAATTCTCTAAAAAAGTTTTTACGAGTTAATGAAACCTTACAAATACAAACAGAAAGAATTAGTAACGCATTTTTTTAATAAAGTTATGTTCTATACCTTAGAGCTGCATTTAAACAATTTCTCATCAGCATTGCTATTGTCATTGGCCCTACGCCACCCGGTACTGGAGTTATAAACCCTGCAACATTTTTCACATCGTCAAAATCAACATCTCCAACAAGACCTTTTTCAGTTCTGTTTATTCCGACGTCAATGACAACAGAGCCATTTTTCAACATATCCGACTTAAGATATTTTCCCTTACCAATGGCTACGACTACAAGATCAGCTAATTTAGTAAAATTCTCGATGTTTTTCGTTTTAGAATGGCACACAGTCACAGTCATATCAAGCTTCATCAACATTTGAGCAATTGGCTTCCCAACAATGTTGCTTCTACCAATTACAACTGCATTTTTCCCAGAAAATTGGAACTCTATGCTACTTAACAATTGTATTATACCTGCAGGAGTACAAGGGTAATGATATGGTTCAATTCCAGAAATCAACTTTCCCATATTAACTTCTGTTAAACCATCAACGTCTTTTTTCGGCGAAATTATGCTAAAAACTTTGTTTTGATTGATGTGCTTCGGGAGGGGGAGCTGAACTAAAATTCCATCAACTGAAGGATCATCGTTCAATGATTTAATTAAATCAATCAAATCATCTTCCTTAGTGTTTTCTGGCAATCTATTGATTAAAGACCTCATACCAAGTTCTTTGGCTTTTTTCTCTTTAGAATTGACATAAACGTTAGAAGCTGGATCATCTCCTACCAAAATAACAGATAAGCATGGCATGATCCCTGAAGTTGAAATTGCTAATTTTACATCTTCACAGATCTTATTTGCAATTTCTTTGCCGTTTATTAAAATTGCCATATAATGAACCCTCCATTTAGTTAAATTGTTTCACGTGAAACATTTACATTATACACCATCCTTGGAAAACGCAATGTTTCACGTGAAACATTATTTGCCCACACAAAACTTAGAAAAGATCCCTTCAACGATCTCATCTGAAAGACTAATCCCGCTTATATTGTCCAAAATGCATATTGCTTCTCTAATATCAATGGACAAAACATCTATTGGCAAATCGTCTTTCGCAGATGCGATAGCATTATAAAGCCTACCTAAACAATTTTCACAAAGAGCAATTTGTCTGTCGTTTCCAAGTAAAATATCTTCGTAGTTTGGTAATTCATTCCCACCAAAAGAGACCAACTCCAACAACAAATCCTCAATATATTCAATCCCAATTCCATCTTTAACAGAAATTTTAATTATATTTTCAAAAAAATGAGAATAATTGTCAAAGTCTAGTTTTGAATCAAGATCAATCTTGTTAAGAATAGCTATTTTTTTTACCTTCTTATCAGCAATCGCATCTATGACTATTTTGTCATCGTTTTCAAATTGGCGTGAAATATCAAAAACAGCGAGAATTATATCTGATTTATCTATTTCAGAAACAGCTTTTGAAATCCCCATTTCCTCAATAATATTGCTTGGCTCCCTTATCCCAGCAGTATCAACGAATGTGAAAGGAACTCCTTTAATATAAATAGTTGATTCAATTATGTCTGTTGTTGTCCCTGGGATATTTGTTACTATTGCTCTTTCGTGCTTCAATAAAGCATTTAATAAGCTTGACTTGCCGACATTTGGCTTTCCTATAATCACTATTTTGTAGCCATTGCTTTCCTTAATACTTTTCTTTGAGTTTATGATTATTTTTTTCAAAGATTCACATATGTCATTAAGAGATTTAATGATATTAGAATTGTGTGGTTCATCTATATCCTCAGGAAAATCAATCGAGGCTTCTATAATTGTCAAAAGTTCTTTAAGTGAATCACTAATAGATTTGATTTTGCTTGATGTGCTACCGTCAAGCCGGCTTGCAGCGGAAAGAACACCATGTAAAGATTTTGAAGATATGGCTTCCATTATAGCTTCTGCTTGAACAAGATCCATTTTGCCATTTAGAAAAGCCCTTTTTGAAAACTCTCCGTTTTCAGCTGGTCTTGCTCCAAGCAAGACTAAAATTGACATCACTTTTCTTATAATTATCAATCCGCCATGACAATGGATTTCTGCCATATCTTCGCCAGTAAAGGTCCTTGGCGATTGAAAATAAATGTAAATAGCATTATCAATCCTTTGACCGGTTTCAGGGTCATAAATCCATCCAACAGAAGCTAAATTGTTTTTAATTTTTTCCTTATTTATGCCAAAAATCTTGGAGATTAACTCTATTGACTTGCTCCCTGAAATTCTTATGACAGCAATAGCAGATGTTCCTAGAGGTGTAGAAAGAGCAAATATAGTATCTTCATCTGTGTTCATATATCATTTACAGAAACAAAATCAACTATTTTTTTGGAGCAATTACTACTCGCCTATTATTACCCTCGCCAACGCTGTGAGAAGTTACAGTTTTTCTGTTTGATATGGCAGTATGAACTATCCTACGTTCTTTTGCAGTCATTGGCGGAAGTTCTATTTCTTTTCCTGAAACTTCAACTTCATCAGCAGTTTCTAAAGCAATCTTTTCTATTCTTTTTGTCTGCTTTTGTTTGTAGCCGCCACAATCAATTTCAATCCTTTTACGGTTCTGTTTGTTTTTGTTCGCGATTATGCTTGTCAAATATTGAAAGGCAGCAAGTGTAGTTCCGTCCTTACCAATCACTGTTGCAGGGTTATCGGCTTTTATCTCCAAAAGAACTCTGCTATCAGTGTCTTCTATAAGATAAACCTGAGCTATATGTCCTGCTTTATCCAACAAATCCTGTAAAACGTTTTTTGCCTCTTCTGCAACTGACAATTTAAGCCGTACTTCAACCTCAGCATCTTTGCCTCCAAAAACGCCCAAAACGCCCTGCTCCCCTTCAGAAATAACTTTAATTTCAACATCATCTCTTGATGCCTTTAAAACTTCAAGCGCACTATTGATAGCTTCTTCAACAGATTTCCCTTTCATTCTGACAACATCAGACATATCAATATAGACCTCCTTTTCTAATTTAGACATTTCCTTTTTTAGACGATATATATAGCTGCTGAAGTATGGAAAGTATATTTTGAGTAAGCCAATATATTTGAACACCAGCAGCAAATTCCAAACTTATGAAAGTAATAAAAATCGGCATAATTGTCATCATCATTTTGGTTTGGTCATTATTAGCCGAGCCGGGCATTGTTTTCTGTGAATAATAAGTTGAAATCCCTATAAGAATTGGCATTATGTAGTATGGATCCTTAAAAGAAATGTTTGGAATCCATAAAAATGAAGCCGCTTGTGGATTTATTGCAAGTGTGTCCTTAAATATTTGGCTTGTTAAAGCCATAAATAATGCGATGAATATAGGCAGTTGCAATAGAATTGGCAAACATCCGCCAAGTGGATTAACACCATATCTTTGATATAATTCTAAAATTTCTTTTTGCATTTTCTCTGGGTTATCTTTATGCTTTTCTTTTATTTTATCGAATTCCGGTTGTATCTTCTGAATAGCACTCATTTGTGTTATAGATTGAAGCGTTAAAGGATAAAGAGCCGTTTTGACTGCAACTGTTAAAAGAACAATGGCTATCCCATAGTTTTTAAAGCCAAGATCATAGAAAAAATTTAGAACTCCGAGCATAAGATTTACTAGTGTTTGCATAACTATCTCCTAAATTTTCATGGAACTGGATCAAATCCCCCTTTGAAAAATTGGTTACACCTTAATATTCTCATTATCCCTAAAAAAACACCATATAATGTTCCATATTTCAATATTGCCTCTTTCATATATTGTGAACAAGTTGGATAATACCTGCATTTTCTATAATTACCAAAGATTGAAAAAGAATATTTCTGATATAATTCGATCATAAATATGAAAAAGTCTTTTAACACCTTATATCTCTTCCCTTAAAAGAGCATCAGCCAAAATCTCGTATATTTTTGAAGATTTTAAGCCAAAAATATTTGGCTTCGGAAAAACAATAATTTCAACATTTTCTGGCAGGTTTTTTAATAACAAACGTGCTGCTTCTTTAACTATTCGTCGTATTCTGTTTCTATTTACGGAATTGAGCCCTTGTTTCTTGCCTAAAACTACTTTAATTTTTTGGGTTTTTAAACCTGTATATTCAAGTAAAACCCGACCAATTGAAGTATTTATTCGGAAAACACTTTTATTCAATTTATCCTTGCAATAAAACTCAAAACAAAGGTTTCTTTAAGTGATGAGTTTGTGCCTTCCTTTTCTTCTTCTTCTGGCAAGAACTTTTCTCCCTGCCTTAGTTGAATTTTTCCTTCTAAACCCATGTACTCTTTTTCTATGGATTTTTCTTGGCTGAAATGTTCTTTTTACCATAGTATTTACTCAAGACAATTATATTATACATTTCTACCATTGTCAAATTGCTGAATTATTCAGACAACATTTATAAAACTGCAGCAGTTATCTAATTATCTGAAAATTTGAAAATTGTGTTATCTCAGCGTAATAATGATAAGCGCCCTAATATTAACAAATGGAAGTTATCCACATATTTTGTGCGTTGTGTATAAAATTGTTGATAACTCATTTTTTTATGGATATTTTCAGACAAAAATGCTATGGTTAAATAGTGAATAAGCGCAAATTTTACCAAGTTTGCCTGTATTTTGCCTGTGGATATTGTGTGAAAAAATGTATATAACAGAAGTTGAAATTTGGGAAGAAATACTTAAAATTTTGTCAAGCAAATTGTCTAAACCATTCTTTATTAGAAGATTTGATTGTCTAAAAACTTGCTTTTTTATTGATATTTCAAGGTAAAAATGCTATGATTAAGTTGTGAATAAGCGCAAATTTTACCAAGTTTGCCTGTATTTTACCTGTGGATATTATGTGAAAAAATGTATATAACAGAAGTTGAAAAAATTTGGGAAGAAATACTTAAAATTTTGTCAAGCAAATTGTCTAAACCAATTTATGAAACTGTTTTATCATCCGCAAGACCAATTTCTATTGAAGATGAGACATTAGTTCTTGCCGTACCAAGTACATTTTCTCATGACTGGCTTAAAGACAAAAAGTGCGATGAGGCAATATTGATGGCATTAAAGTCATTAACCAATAATGAACTGAAAGATATTAAATTTGTAATAGTTCCAAAAGATGATCAATTTCCCGAAGAAAAAAAACCAACAATTATACAATCAACATTTCTTTCTGTGCCTTTCTTAAATCCAAGGTATACATTTGATAATTTTGTTGTTGGTCATGGCAATAGATTTGCTCACGCTGCAGCAGTCGCTGTTTCTGAATCACCCGGGAAAGCATATAATCCATTATTTATCTATGGTGGTGTAGGGCTTGGCAAAACACATCTTATGCAAGCTATTGGTTATGAGGTTCTAAAGAAGAATCATAAAGCGAAAGTTGTTTATGTGTCTTCGGAAAAATTCACAAACGAACTGATCGATTCAATCCAACATAACACTATGGGCATATTCAGAAACAAATATAGGAATGTGGATGTGCTTATGGTAGATGATGTGCAATTTTTGGCTGGTAAGGAAAGAACAATGGAAGAATTCTTCCACACATTTAACACGTTATATGAAAACTCAAAACAGATAATACTCAGCAACGATAGACCACCAAAAGAAATACCCGATATTGAAGACAGATTAAGATCCAGATTTGAATGGGGTTTGGTAGCTGATATACAACCTCCTGATTTTGAAACGCGTTTGGCAATACTTAAAAAAAGGGTTGATGGAGAAAAAGTAGAGGTTTCTGATGAGGTTCTAAATATTATTGCGTCTAAAATCTCATCAAACATTAGAGATTTGGAAGGAGCGCTAAACAGGATAATCGCAAGAGCTTCTCTAGAAAAAACAAAGATAACTGAAGAGTTTGCAGAAAATCTTCTCAAAGATGTTTTGCCTGCTCCCAAAAAGAGTGCACCAATATCAATTGAAAAAGTAAAAAAAGCAGTTGCAGAATATTTCGGAATAAAGGTTGAAGAGTTGAATTCAAAAACAAGAACAAAAGATATTGCTCTTGCACGACAAATTGCGATGTACCTTTCGCGAGAATTAACTAACTCATCATTGCCAAAAGTGGGGGATTCTTTTGGAGGAAGAGATCACACAACAGTTATGCATGCTTGTGATAAAATAAAGTCAGCAATAGAAGAAGACAAAGAAACATCAGAAATAGTTAATGCAATCTCAGAAAAGATAAAAAAGATGTGAGGTGTTTGTAAAAAAGTTGAAGTTTTGTTGTTAATAACCTGTTGATTATAAAAACATTTTTAGAACCAGAGATATTGATAACAAGTTATTAACAGATTATTAAGGAGTTTGAAAAAATTGTATTTAAAATTTTTGTGTAATGACAGAGAAATTTCTAAATACTCACAATTCCACAGTGCTTACTATGATTATTATTTTTCATCTTTTTTGAAAGGAGACACAGAAGAATATGGAATTAAAATGTAAACAGGAAGATTTGCTTTTGGGTGTTCATGCAGTAAACAGGATTGTTTCAACAAGAACAACCTTACCAATTATTGGAAACATTCTTTTTGAAACAACAAAAGAAGGATTAAAATTATCCGCTAATAATTTAGAAATGGGGCTTGAGGTTAATATTCCAGCTTCAGTTAAGCAAGAAGGATCTGTTTTATTGCCCGCAAAGACAATTTCTGAATTTATAAGCAAATTACCTTCTATTGATCTAAATTTCAAAAAGAATGAAAAAGGAACTGTTACAATCAATTACAAAAAAGGGTCTAGTTTGAGAATAAATGGATTATCACCTGAAGAATTTCCAGTTCTACCAAAAATAAAAGATGCAAAAACTTTAACAATTTCTCCAAAAGTGATTTCAGACATGATAAAGCAAACTATTTTTGCTGCTTCACAAAGTGAAGATAAATATTTTTTGAATGGCGTTTTAATTGAAATAGGAAAAGGTGCAAAGGGAGATGACAGTAATTTCAGGCTAGTTGCAACGGATGGTTTCCGCCTCGCTAAAAAAGGTGAAAAAATTGATGGAGTTAATTTTGAAGCCAGCTTGATAGTTCCGTCTAAAGCGCTTTCAGAAGTTATAAAAATGACGCAAAATGCGAAAGACAACGAGGAATTAAAGATGATCTTTTCTAGTGAGCAAGTCGCATTTAAATATGGTGATTCATACCTTATTTCCAGATTAGTTCAAGGGCAATTTCCTGATTACAAACAAGTAATCCCAAAAAATAGCGAAATTAAGATAGCTGTTGATAAGAACCAGTTTCTTGAAGCCGCTGATAGAGCGGCTGTCATTGCTGGAACAAGCGCAAACATTGTAAAATTAAAAATTGAAGACCGTTCTCTTCATATAATTGCAAGCACAGAAGTTGGAAATGTTGACGAAGAGTTGGATGTTGAAGTTTCTGGCGCTTTCAAGGATACAATTGCGTTTAATGTTCGCTTGTTAACAGATGTTCTTAGAGCACTTGATTCAGAAAAAGTGTTTTTTGAGTTTTCGGGGCCAGTTAGTCCTGGTGTTATTAAACCAGCTGATAACAGCAATTACTTGTACATAATAATGCCAATTAGGACTACTGATACAGGCGCTTGATGGAAATACTTAGGGAAATCCTTGAAAAAATTATTCAAAAGACGCCACAATTGCGCAAAAGATTTAAAGGAAACGAAGCAATCATTTTGTGGACTGAAATAATTGACAAAGAAAAGGTTAGTTGGGCTGAGGATTTTAACGATGGAGATTTATATGTTGCAACAGAAAGCCCGCATTATGCAAGAACATTAAAGTTTGAAAGAGAAAACATCAAGAAAAAATTGAATAATAAAATTGGAGAAGATATCGTCAAGAATATTAAAATAAGAATTTCTTCAAAATAAAAGCAAACTAAATTGTTTGATAGACAGAAGGGGAAAAAATGGCGAAGAAAAGTGATTATGATGCATCAAAAATAAAAATCTTAGGAGGCCTTGAAGCTGTTAGAAAAAGGCCAAGCATGTATATCGGCTCAACCTCAAAATCCGGACTGCATCATTTGATATACGAAGTTGTAGATAACAGCGTGGACGAGGCTCTTGCAGGTTTTTGTACACAAATAGATGTTTCTATTAATAAAGACAACTCTGTAACTGTTGTAGACAACGGAAGAGGAATCCCAATTGATATTCATAAAGAGACAAAAAAACCAGCTGCAGAAGTAGTTTTGACAACATTACATGCTGGCGGGAAGTTTGGTGCTGGTGGATACAAAGTTTCCGGTGGCTTGCATGGGGTCGGCGTCTCTGTTGTCAATGCATTGTCCGAATGGATGGAAGTCGAGATTAAAAGGGATGGGGAGATTTACAGACAGAAGTTTGAAAGAGGGAAAGCACTTCCAGAAAAAAGGATAAAGGACAAAAACGCTCTGGAAAATACGGGCACAACAGTCACTTTTTTTGCAGACAGAGAGATTTTTGATGACACAAATTATGATTTTGAAACGATAGCACATAGGCTAAAAGAGCTGGCATATTTGAACAAAGGTCTGAAAATAACCTTTACTGACAATAGAGGAGACAAAAAAAAGACAGAGGTTTACAAATTTGATGGAGGAATTAATGAATATGTAAAACACATAAACGAGGGAAAAGAGCCATTGTATAAACCTCCAATCTATGTTTCTTGCGAAAAAGACAATGTTTTTGCTGAAGTTGCAGTTCAACATTGCAAAGATTATTATGACGAAAACGTTTTCTCTTTTGTAAACTGTATTAAAACAAAAGAGGGCGGAACGCATGTAGCTGGCTTCAAAACTGCTTTTACAAGAAGTGTTAACAATTTTGCAAAAAGATACGGATTATTGAAATCTGAAAACGAGGTGCTATCAGGTGAAGATGTCAGAGAAGGAGTTACGTGCGTAATCAATGTTAGAATTCCGAATCCTCAATTTGAAGGTCAGACAAAAACAAAACTTGGCAACGGTGAAGTCAAAGGAATTGTTGATTCAATAGTTGATGAAGGTGTTACAAATTATCTTGAAAAAAACCCATCTGTTGGAAGATCAATTGTCGAAAAGGCTTTAATTGCAATGCGTGTTAGGGCGGCTGCAAGGAAGGCACAAGAGCTTGAGAGAAAAAAGAGCGCTTTAGACACTGCAACACTTCCTGGCAAACTTGCCGACTGCACAGAAAGAGATCCTGCAAAGTGTGAATTATTTATTGTTGAGGGAGATTCCGCCGGTGGTTCAGCAAAACAGGGCAGAGACAGAATGTTTCAGGCAATCCTTCCTCTAAAAGGGAAAATTTTAAATGTTGAAAAATCACGGCTTGATAAAATTTTGAACAACGATGAAATTCGGGCAATGATAACAGCAATTGGCAGCGGAGTAATTTCTGGTTTAAAAGAAAATTCCTCAAGTGATGATGAAAAAGAAACTGAACTTTCATCCGAAGAGGTACTAAAAAGGCTCCAATACCACAAAATAATAATAATGACTGATGCAGATGTTGATGGTGCACATATAAGAACTCTGCTTTTGACGTTTTTTTTCAGATATGCAAGAGCAGTAATAGAAAACGGAAATTTGTATATTGCCCAGCCGCCTCTCTACTTAATAAAAAAAGGCAAGACTTCAAAGTGGATTTATTCCGAGAAAGAGCTTGAAGAAACATTAAAAAAAATAGGGAAAGAGGGGATTAATATCCAGCGCTATAAAGGATTGGGAGAAATGAATCCAGAACAGCTTTGGGAAACGACAATGGATCCTGAACGAAGAACTTTGTTAAAAGTGGAAGTTGAAGACGCTGAAGAAGCCGATGAAATTTTTAAAACTCTTATGGGATCAGATGTAGGACCGAGAAAAGAATTTATCCAAAAATACGCTAAGAGCGTAAGGTGGCTTGATATATAATCTTTTGAAATTAGAGAGGAGAGGTTTGTTTGGAAGAAGAGTATCTGCAAGAAATAAATTTTGATAAAAATTCAAATGATGATGACAGAAAAAGTTTGGAAGAAGATAAAGAAGAACCCAAAAAAGTTGTAGAAAAGACAGAGACAACCAAGAAAGATAAATCTATGAAAAAAAAGAAAGAAAAAAAATCATCAAGAACAGTTGAGGAAAAAGAAAATCAGGAGCCTCAAAAAGAAGCAAATAAGGAAGAATCAATTTTAGATTCAGATAATATCAGCGTCAAGCAAAATTCTATAACTGTTGAACACGAGATGAAGTCCTCTTACATAGATTACGCAATGAGCGTAATTGTTGGGAGGGCTTTGCCTGATGTAAGAGATGGGCTTAAGCCTGTCCATAGAAGAATTTTATATGCTATGGATGAGCTGGGACTTGCCCATAACAAACCTCACAAAAAATCCGCAAGAGTTGTTGGAGAAGTTTTAGGCAAATATCATCCCCATGGAGATGCTGCTGTTTATGATTCAATGGTCAGAATGGCGCAGGATTTTTCATTGCGCTATCTTCTAATAGATGGTCAAGGAAATTTTGGTTCAATAGATGGTGATTCTGCTGCAGCAATGCGATATACAGAAGCCCGTTTGTCAAGTATCGCACAAGAGATGCTGGCTGATATCGACAAAGACACTGTTGATTTCATGCCGAACTTTGATGAATCTTTAAAAGAACCGAAAGTTTTGCCAGCTAAATTTCCAAATTTGTTGGTTAACGGCTCATCTGGAATTGCTGTTGGGATGGCCACAAATATTCCGCCTCATAATCTTGTTGAAGTTGTAAATGGTGCAATAAATCTTATTGACAATCCGGATATTACCATCGATGAATTGATGAAAGATATAAAAGGGCCAGATTTTCCAACAGGGGCAATTATTTGCGGAGTAGATGGCATCAAAGAAGCTTATCAAACAGGCCGTGGCAGTATAGTAATCAGAGCGAAAGTGTCTTTTGAGGAGCTAAAAAATGGCAAAGAAGCCATAATCGTCAATGAGATACCATACCAAATCAACAAAGCAGCTTTGGTAGAGCAAATTGCAAATTTGGTAAAAGAAAAAAAACTTGTTGGCATATCAGACCTAAGAGATGAATCTGATAGAAGCGGCATAAGGATCTATATTGAACTAAAGAGGGATGCAAGCCGCGATATAGTTTTGAATCAACTGTATAAACACACAAATATGCAGGTTTCATTTGGGATAAACTCTGTTGCTTTGGTTGATGGAGAACCCAGAACGCTCAATTTAAAGGAAATGCTGTCCGAATACATAAAACACAGAGAAATTGTTGTAACAAGAAGGACACAATTTGAGCTTAAAAAAGCAGAAGCAGAAGCACACATTTTAGAAGGGTTGATAATATGTTTGGACAATTTAGACAAAGTAATAAAACTGATCAGATCTTCCGCAACTGTTGAAGAAGCAAGAGAAGGGCTCATAAAAAACTTTAAACTAACTCAGATACAAGCTCAAGCTATTCTCGATATGAAACTGCAAAAACTTACTCAATTGGAGCGCACAAAAATACAAAATGATTATAAACAACTGTTAAAACTAATAGCTGAATTAAAAGAGATTTTGGCAAGCAGAAAGAAAATTCTTGGGATAATAAAATCTGAACTCAAAGAAATTTCTGAAAAGTATGGCGATGAGAGGAGAACAAGTTTTGGTGAAGCTGCGGGAGAAATTGATATTGAAAGCCTGATTGCTGACACAGAAGTTGTGATCCCAATCACGCGAGATGGTTTTATTAAGAGGATGCCTCTTTCGACTTTTAGAAGCCAAAATCGTGGCGGCAGAGGCGTTACAGGAATGGAAACAAGAGAAGAGGACCAGATAAAAAAACTTATAATAGCAACAGCCAGAAATTTTATTTTGTTTTTTACAAATAAAGGCAAGGTTTTCAAAATAAAAGCTTATGAAATTCCAGAAGCAAGCAGAGTAGGCAAGGGACAATCTATAGTCAACTTCTTAAAACTTGAAGAAGGCGAGACAGTTACCGCCTCAATAAACATTAAATCATTTGATTCAAACAACTCTCTTATAATGGCAACAAAAAACGGGATGGTAAAAAAGACCCCTTTGAAAGATTTTGCAAATATAAGGTCGAGTGGAATAATTGCCATAGGCCTGAAAGACAATGATGAGCTTTTATGGGTTAGGGAAACAGATGGGACAAAAGACGTTGTTCTTGCAACATATCTTGGTAAAGCAATAAGATTTAAGGAAAAAGATGTCAGAGACATGGGAAGAACAGCTGCGGGCGTCAGGGGTATAAATCTATCAAAAGGCGATCATGTTGTTTCTATGGGCATCGTAGAAAAAGATGGTAGCCTTCTTGCGATTACAAAAAATGGTTTTGGCAAAAGAACTCTTGAAAAACATTTTAGAACTCAAAGACGTGGCGGTAAAGGAATAAAGCTCATAAAATTAAGAAAGGGCGATTTTGTTGCGAGATTACAAGTTGTAAGCCCGGGCGATGAAATAATGCTGATTGCAAAAAGCGGAATTGTCAGCAGACAAAAAGCGGATGCCATTTCTTGTCAAGGCCGTGCTGCAAGCGGTGTCAGAGTGCAAAGGCTTGATGATGGAGATGAAGTTGTAGATGTTGCAAGAGTTGTAAAAGAAGGCGAAGAAGATAGAGATTAAAATTTTTTAGGCGTTTTATGCTTGCAAAAAAGAGGAAAAGCAAACTTTTAAGTTTTATCGGGCTGATTTTTATATTAGCCGCTATTACAGCAGGATTTGTTTTCTTTGTTAATCTTCAAAATGTTTTGCTATTTAAGCCTAAAACCGTTAAAATATATTTCTTCAAAGATAATACTCTTTCCTATGTTGAAAGAACTCTTCCCAAAAATGCAATGCCGTTATATTTTGCTGCTGAACAATTGTTACTTGGGCCAAATGAAGCAGAGTCAGCAAAAGGATATTATAGTGAAATCCCAAAGGGCACAAAAATAATTAGTGTCTATAAAAAAGGAGATACCATAATTGCTGATTTTTCAAATGAACTGGGTAATTATGGAGGTGGAACTGCAAAAGTTCAATCGCTTCTTGCGCAAATAGTTTATACTTTTTTGGAACAATCAAAAGCAAAAAAAGTTCAAATTTTAGTTGGAGGCAAAACAGAAACAATTTTGGGCGGTGAAGGTTTCTTGATTGATAAACCGCTCACAAAAGATGATGTAGAAGCCCGTGATTTATAGATTGAACCACTTTATTAAATCTTTTCTTTATTGGATTCCAGCAATATCTTATATGGCACTAATTTTTTATATGTCATCTTTCCCAGCACCTGAGCCGGTTAAAGCAGTGCCGATATTTTTTGACATAAAAATCGTGCACATTGTTGAATATGGTTTTTTGAGTTTTCTTGTTTATTATGCGCTTGATAATACAACAAGTTTAAGTTTGTTTTGGAAAATGATTTTTTCTGTTGAGATCACGATATTGTATGGGCTCACCGACGAGCTCCACCAGATTTTTGTCCCAGGAAGAAGCGGCAGATTGGTTGATATTTTTGCAAATTTTATTGGTTGTGTAATTTTTCAATCTTTCATTCTTTTTGTTAAAAAGAGAAACGTGTAAAAAAATTGAAATTTTTCAAGAACATTAACGATAATTAAATGTAGGGGATAGGTAATGAATATTGATGCAAGTTTGACAAAAGCAACCGAAATTAAGAAAACAGAAGCTTCAGTGGTTTCAACCCTAGGCTCTGGCACAAAAAGAGATGTAATTTCTGTCACAAACAGAGAAAGAGAAGTAATAAATAGTGCAAAAAATCAAGTTTCGGCAAAAAACGATGTTGTCATATCTTCCTTGCCAAATGACGCTGCTATAAATGCGATAAATCTTTTTGAAAGAAGAACAACCCAAATTCTTACAGAAGCTACAAATCCGAATTTATCAACTGCAAAAAGGTATTCGTTGTTAAGAGAGATGGACAGGATAAACCTTATAATCAGTAATATTGTTAGCGTTGAAAAATCTATTCAAAGATTAAGAGAACGGATTTTAAAACAACAGATTTTCAGTTAATTGCTATTTTTGTGTTATTTCAAGCATTCTTTTTATAGGTGATAAGGCTTTTTCTATTATATTTTTTTCAAGATTGATTTCTTCTTTTTCGTCTTCCAATGACCATAAAAGCTTTTCTAAATTAGTCAACTTCATATTTGGGCACAAAGCACCGTCAAAAGCGGGATAAAATTTTTTGTCAGGATAAATTTTGTTAAGCTTGTGAAGGATTCCTTTTTCTGTCGCAATTATATATTCTTCAGCAGAATTATTTGAGGGGAATTTTATCATTTGAGAAGTGCTTGCGACTTTATCAGCCAGCTTTAACACTTCTGGTGTGCATTCTGGATGAGCTAAAACAAGTGCTTTTGGATGATTGGATTTTTGTTTGATGATGTATTCAGGCAGAATTTTGTTGTGAACATTGCAATAACCCTTCCATAAAATCATTTTTATGCCTAATTGCGATTCGATCCAATTTCCCAAGTATTGATCTGGAACAAAAATAATTTTTTTTGGAAGAATACTTTTGACAATTTGAAGCGCATTCCCGGAAGTGCAACAATAGTCAGACAACGCTTTAATTTTTGCAGTTGAATTAATATAACAAACGACTGCTGCGTCGGGGTTTTGATTTTTAAGCTCTAAAAGATCAGATTCATTTATCATATTTGCCATTGGACAGCCAGCTTTTTTATCCGGCATCAAGACCTTTTTAGTTGGGTTTAAGATCTTTGCGGTTTCTGCCATAAAGTTGACACCACAAAATACGATAATTTTTGCCTTTGTCTTTGATGCTTCTATGCTGAGTTCAAGGGAATCACCAACAAAATCGGCAATATCTTGAATTTCAGATAATTGGTAGTTATGTGCAAGTATTACTGCATCCTTTTGTTTTTTTAGAAGCTGAATTTTTTCTATTAGTTTGTTTTGCAAATTATTCCTCCTCCCAAAACAGTGTTATTTTTGTATAAGACAACAGACTGGCCGGGAGTTATGGCTTTAACCGGTTTTTCAAATGTTAACGCTACTTTATTGTCTTTTAAAAGAACTACTTTTGCATTTGTTTCATCTCCTGAATATCTAATTTTCGCTTTTGCCTTCATAGCGGTTTTTGGGGGATCTATTGATATCCAGTTAAAGTTTTCCGCAACCAATTTTTTCCCATAAACATCTTTTTCTTCACCGACATATAAAGCGTTTTTTTCAGCGTCTATTTTGACAACATAAAAAGGTTTTGAAAATGGTATGCCTATGCCTTTTCTCTGACCAATAGTATAGTAAATTATCCCTTTGTGTATGCCAATTTGTTCTCCATCAAGCGTCAGTATTGGCCCGGGTTTAATAGAAGTGGCATTTTTTGAAACAAAGGCACCATAACTTTCATCTTTAATAAAACAAATTTCTTGGCTATCGTCTTTTTCTGCGACATGCAAACCCAAAGATTTTGCTATCTTTCTTACGTCTATTTTTTTGATATCAGATAAAGGGAAAATTATTTTTTCAAGCATGTCTTTAGGCAGAGAATACAAAAAATATGATTGATCTTTTGTTTTGTCGAGAGCTTTTTTGAGAATGCATCTGTTTTTAATTTTCTCTATTTTGGCATAATGCCCAGTTGCGATAAAATCAGCTCCGTATTCTTTCGCTTTTTGCGCCAAAATTGAAAATTTGACCAAATTGTTGCATATTACGCATGGGTTGGGTGTTTTGCCGCTTAAATATTCGTTTATAAAATTGGCGACAATAAAGCTTTTGAATATTTGAGAGACATCAATAATTTCAAATGGAATTCCCAATTTTTGAGCAACAACTTCTGCATCAGAAATATTTGAGCTTTTAGAGGTTGAGTCATTTTCAGAAAACATTTTCATAGTTATTCCGAAAACATTATATCCGCGGTCTTTTAACAATGATGCGGCAACAGAACTGTCAACGCCGCCGCTTAATGCAATTAAAACTTTTTTACTGCGCGTGGGTTTCTTCATGCGGTTTAAAATTTGGCAATCCTTTTCCAGTGGTTTTTTTTAGATAATCATCGATTGCGCTCTTTAATGCATCCTCTGCCAAGACAGAACAATGAAGTTTGGCTGGGGGAAGGCCATCAAGCGCTTCAACAACAGCTCTGTTTGATATTTTTATGGCTTCATCGATAGTTTTCCCTTTGACAAGTTCGGTGACCATTGAACTTGTGGCAATTGCTGCGCCGCATCCGAAAGTTTTGAATTTTACATCAGTAATTACATTATCTTTCACTTTAATATAAAGCTCCATAATATCTCCGCAAACAGGATTTCCTATATGGCCAACTCCATCTGCATCGGGGATTTCGCCAACATTTCTGGGATTTTTGAAATGATCCATAACTTTTTCACTATAAACTGGCATTTTTTTCTCCTTTTATCTTTTATACAATGGGGACATTTTTCTAAGTTTTTCCACGATTTTTGGAAAAACATCAATGACTTTATCAATATCTTCTTCGGTGGTTAATCTGCCAAGTGTAAATCTGATTGACCCGTGAGCAATTTCGTGAGGCCTTCCAATTGATAAAAGAACATGCGATGGCTCTAAATTTGCGGAAGAGCAAGCAGAACCTGTTGAAGCTGCAATTCCCTCCATATCAAGATTTAATAACATCGATTCGCCTTCAACAAATTCAAAGCACATGCTAACATTATTTGGAAGTCTTTTTGTTGGGTGGCCGTTTAGCAAAGCATTATCGATTCTGTTTTGAAGTTCATTAATCAATTTGTCCCGCAAAGTTGTTAAGTGTTTTATCCTGTCATCCATTTCTGTTTGAGCTATTTCGCAAGCAACGCCAAAACCAACAATCCCGGGGACATTTTCAGTTGATCCCCTTTTATTTTTTTCTTGTCCGCCACCATGCATAAAAGGGATAATCCTCACTCCTTTTTTAACATATAGGCAACCAACTCCTTTTGGTCCATAAAGTTTGTGAGCTGATATTGATAACAAATCCACATTCATATCTTCAACATCAATTGGTATTGCTCCAGCTGTTTGTACAGCATCTGTATGAAAATAAACACCTTTATTTGTACAAATTTTGCCAATTTCTTCTATCGGTTGAATTGTGCCTATTTCGTTATTCGCATGCATTATTGAGACCAAAATAGTTTTTTCTGTAATTGCTTTTTCAACTTGTGCTGGATCAACCATTCCATATTTATCAACAGGAAGCAAAGTAATTTCAAATCCGAGATTTTTCAGGAATTCTAATGGTTCCAAAACAGCATGATGTTCTATCCGTGAAGAAATTATATGATTTCCTTTTTTTTGATTCGCAAAAGCAACCCCTTTAATCGCAAAATTGTCAGATTCTGTCCCGCCGCTTGTAAAAATAATTTCTTCAGGTTTTGCATTTATAAGCGCTGCGACTTTTCTGCGAGAGTTTTCGATAGCGGATTTTGCTTCTTGTCCAAAAGAGTGTAAAGATGATGGGTTGCCAAAAATTTCGGAAAAATACGGTGTCATAGATTCCACAACTTTTGGATGCGCTGGTGTTGTTGCCGCGTAGTCCAAATATATTCTTTTATTCATAAAATTGCTCCAATTTTTACTTTGTCTAAAAATTTTTCAAAATCAGAATTTATTCTTATCCACATTTTATGTGGTTTGCAAAAATCTGCTCTCCTGCATCTTTCGTTGTTCTTGCAACATTCAACAAATCTGATTTGACCGTCTATTGCTCTGACAATATCACCAATGCTGATTGTCTTTGCTGGTTTTGCCAAAATATATCCGCCCGAACACCCTCTAAAACTTTTTATAATCCCTTTTCTTTTTAATCTATTTGCGATCTGATCAACTACATATTTAGAAATATCTTCTTTTTCAGCAATTTCTCTTGTTTGAACAATTCTTGTTTTGGTGTTTTTTGCCAGATATGCAATAATTCTAACCGCGTATTTGCAGTTTTTCGACAACTTCATATAATTATATTACTATTCCTGACAAAAATTATCAAGTATTACCCCCCCAACTTTTTTACTATTTGAATATAGTTAAAATGCGTTAAGAAACTGCAAGATTTTGCCTCCTCATTACGATAAAAAATCAGAAAACAGAAAGGGTTGATATCAAATGGCAGATGGTATTGGAGAGCTGAAAGGGCAAGGAGTTGGGAATTTAAGTTCTTCCGAGGCCTTGGATAATTTGGTTAATCAACTTTCACGCTTGATCGGCGATGTCTCTTCAATTTCCATAGACCTTGAGAGTGGCAAAGTATTTGATTCAACAAACGCTTCAATTGGTTTGTCTCACAGCAGGATAGATACTTTAAGATAATTTTCTTCCTCTTATTGCCGGGAAAAATCCGCTCAAGCATTGTATAATGAAACTGATATGTCTTTTACACCAGTTTATCTTTGCATTTTAGATGGTTTTGCAATTGGGAAACAAGATAATAGCAATGCCATTTATAAAGCGATTTCGGAAGGCAGAGCCCCTTTTATAAAAGATCTTTTTGAAAATCACAGATTTTCAAAATTGGAGTGTTCAGGTCTTGCTGTTGGGCTCCCTGAAGGCACAATGGGTAATTCTGAGGTAAACCATTTGAATATGGGCGCAGGAAGAGTTGTATATCAGTCTATTGAACGCATAAATGTTGCAATAAAAGATGGTAGTTTTTTTACGAATGAAGCTCTTTTATCTGCGATTGAAAATTGCAAAAAAAATGAATCCACACTTCACATAATGGGCCTTTTGCAAGGCCACGGCGGTACTGTGCATGCTAGCATAAATCATTTATTTGCTCTTTTGGAGTTGGCAAAGATACACAACATAAAGAAGATTTATTTGCATATTTTCACGGATGGGAGAGATACAAATCCAAATGCTGCCGGGCAGATTTATTTGAAAATGTTAGAAGACAAAATTAAAGAAATCGAACTTTCTGATTATGTAAAAATTGCAACAGTTATGGGCAGAGAAATTGCAATGGATAGGGACACTGCTTGGGACAAAACTTTAATTGCTTTTAGAGCAATAGTTTTGGGGGTAGGGGAGTTTTATGAAAAAGATGCAAGAAGTGCAATAGAAAATTCCTACACTAGAGGTGATACAGATGAATTTATAAGGCCAACAATAATTGGCGGATACAAGGGAATGGATAAAAATGATTCCGTTATATTTTTTAATTTTAGGCAGGATAGAACAATTCAGCTTACAACGGCTTTTTGTGAAAAAGATATCAGGTTTTTCAATTATAAAAAAGGGACAAAACCAATTGATGATACAATCTATAACCAGATATTAGAAATTCAAAAAAGGGTTGAAGGAATTGTATTTGTTGCAATGACAGAGTACTATCCTGGTTTGCATGCAAAAACAGCTTTCCCTGAAAAAGAAATTCAAAATACTGTAGGTCAAGTTGTTTCAGAAAACGGCCTAAAACAATTGAGATTGGCTGGCCCGGAAAAGTTTGCTCATGTTACCGCTTGGTTTTCCGGAAGGAGAGCCAATCCATTTCCGGGAGAGGATAGATACTTGGCTCAAGATCTTAAACTTAAAGAGAAAACTGAAGAAGGCAAGCATTATGATTGGGTTCCGGAAATGACAGCATATTTGGAGACAGATTATGCGCTAAAAGCCATAGAAAGCCAAAAATATCATTTAATAGTTCATAATTTTCAAAATGGCGATATGGTTGGCCACACGGGAAATATTGAAGCAGCAACGGAAGCAATATCGCACATTTCTAATTGTTTGTCAAAACTTGTGCCTGCATTTATTCAAAAAGGAGGAATATTTGTAATTACAGCTGATCATGGTAATGCTGATGAGATGACTTTTTATAAAAATGGCAAAGATGTTGTAAGCACTCAACATTCTTTGAATAAAGTTCCTTTTTGGATTATTGGGCAAGATGTAAAACTGAAAGAATTTGGCATCATCCCAGATATTGGAGTCACAGTCCTAAAATTGATTGGTTTAGAGCCTCCAAAAGAAATGACAGCGTCCAGTCTTTTTGAGTAATGACAATCATTTTTTAAGAAAAACGTTTTTATAATAATTGCAATACCTTTTTATGACACATTCATTACATTTTGGTTTTTTTGCATCGCAAATATTTCTTCCATGTTCAATAAGATAATATGTTATTTTCCCCCACTTTTCCTTTGGGAATAAGAGCATCAAATCCTGTTCAATTTTGTTGGGATCATCACTCTGAGAGAAGCCTATTCTACTTGACAGTCTTTTTACATGGGTATCAACAGCAATTCCTTCATTTTTGCCAAAAGCGTTGTATAAAATTATATTGGCAGTTTTCCTAGCAACACCCGGCAAAGATACAAGATCATCCATTTTATTGGGAACTTTTCCACCAAAATCACTGATTATTTTTTGTGCTGATGCTTTGATGTTTCTGGCTTTATTTCTAAAAAAGCCCGTGGAATATACCAGTTTTTCAAGTTCTTCCAACTTTGCATCTGCGAAATCTTTAATTGTTTTATATTTCGAAAACAGCTCAGGGGTAATTTTGTTTACCTGCTTATCAGTGGATTGTGCAGATAAAATCGTTGCGACCAAAAGTTCGAATTCATTTTTGTATTTTAGGGCAATTTTTGCATTTGGATAAGATTTTGACAATATTTCTATTATTTTTTTTGCAATGAGCCTATTCATACAGATAGATTATATACCAAAAGTTATAGGGCAATAATGAAATATTTTAAAAAATTTGACGATAAAATAACAGTAATAGTCCATAAGGCGGTAATATTATGTTCCAAACAGAGTTCTCAAGAGTTAACATTGTTTTCAAAAATAACCGAGTACAAAACAGCAGCTTTAGGCGATTAAGAGCATATTGTTTGAACGAAAATGTTCTTAAATCAATGGCATCGATAAAGATACGAGAAACATTGAGGGATCAAACATTGCTTGAAGCCAAATTAGGGCCTGTTGTTGCTGATACTTTGATTCACAAAGGTATTATTGATAAAAACGATTGGATAGTTTATCCAAGCAAATTAGATGAAAAAACAGCAGCTAACATAAGCAGTGAAATTCCTTTAAGATCTTTCCATCAAAGGACTTTGAATTCTATACGATATGCATTAGCTGGTCGTTTAGCTGAATTTGATCTTGATATTTTTACTCCAAAATATGGACACTTGCAAGCTGAAATAGAAAAAAATTTGACATATTTATTTTCAGGAGAGCTTAAAAAGTGGAACAGATTTTTTAGGGGCTTTACAGGGGCGAGAATAGATCTAACCGGTTCAGTTTTTGAAAAAGCGAATTTAGAAGATTCTTATTTCCTTGGCATTATATTTAGGAATGCAATTTTTTCACATGCCAATTTAAGTTGGGCAGTTTTGAGAGATGCGGATTTTAGAGGAGCTTCTCTCAATAAAACAATCCTAAGCAATGCAATTTTAATGGGTGCGGTTTTTGATCATTATTTTAAAGGAGACATAAAACTTTTGGCAAAAAATGGGCAGGAAATCTCGTGTTCAAGTTTTATATCAGGAGTAGCGGTTGTAAGGCAAAGAATGAAGGAATTGGGCGTTATTTTCTGTTAAAATTTTATTATGTATAAAGAAGTGAATTTTGGACGAGTTTTTATTGGTAGATTTGAGTTTGGAAAAGACTTATTTGATTCCATAAAAGAATTTTGTAAACAAAAAAACATTTCTCTTGGTGTTTTCTCCATTATTGGTGCTGTTAAAAAAGCAAAATGCGGTTATTATGATCAGGATTCAAAAAAATATGTTGTTTGCGTAAACATTGAGAAAAAACTTGAAATAACTTCTTGTATTGGCAACATTTCAATGAAAGATGGTGAAATTTTCCCTCATGCTCATATCACATGGGCCGATTTAGAGGGTAACGTTTACGGTGGGCATTTAATGAATGGCACAGAAATCTTTGCCGCAGAATTTTATATTCAGGAGTTAAAAGGAGCGCAACTCAAAAGGCAAATGGATATTGAAACAGGATTACCATTGTGGGTTGCGTAGATTTATTTAATCAACTTTACTTTTTTTCAAAAGGCTAATGATATTTCCTGCCCAAGCTTTTGCGATGAGTGCATTTTTTTGTGGATTTTTTAAAACCTCGGCAAAATCATTTTCACTTAAAATATCATTGTTTGCCAATTTCTCTTTCATTTCTTGTAAAGTTTTACCTGGCATGCCTTGATGAGTGCAAAACAAAGCAATCTTTTTATCTTTTAAGTTAGTAGTTTCCAAAAATGTTCTGATTGCTGGTGTAAAAGAAAACGCCCAAACTGGAGTTCCAATAAAAATTAACTGGTAGTCATTGGGATTTTTTTCAAGTGGCATAAGCTCAGGTTTGCTCTTTTGAAAAACCTGTTTTCCTCCCCACAGATATTTCATAAAACCCTTTGTTCCTATTTCATTTTTTACTTTTAGTTCTAGTAAATCCGCGGAAATTTCATCAGCGATTGCTTTTGCGATATGTTTTGTGTTCCCCTCAAAAGAGTAATAAATTACTAACGACCTCATCACCAATCAAGTCCTTCGATGCCTTTTTCTCCCAGATCGTAGTAGTGTTTCACTTTTCTCATCTGAGTGATTAAATCTATCTTTTTTGAAAGTTCAGAAGGCAATTTTCTGCCGGTTAGTATAAGATTTGTTTGGCATTTTTCATTTAAAGTGACATCAAGCAATTTTTCAACATCATTTGTCGAAATCAGATCGTATGATATTATGTCAAAGATTTCATCCAATACTATCAGGAAGTAACGCCCGCTAAGCAACAGGTTTTCTGCAAGTGCTAATCCTTCTTTGGCTTTCTCTAAATGTTTGTATTTTTCAGCCTCGCTCCTTAAGAAAAATCTTTCACCAGATAGGTGTATCTCTATTTTTGAGTTTTTTTCAGTTAGATAAAGATATTCCCCACATTTATCAATTCCTTTAAGGAATTGGATTATTGCGACCTTTTTGTTGTGACCTGCAGCTCTTATTGCATGTCCAATTGCGGCTGATGTTTTACCTTCGCCATCTCCAATAAATGCTAAAACCTTATTTGGTTTTTTTATCATTAAAGTTTTTTTACCAACATTTAGAAAATCCACAGGATTTACACACAATACAACCCTCTGAGTATTCCACCATACTGCCACAGTCGGGGCATTGAGGATACATGTCGGTTCTTATTTCCATGTCATCACTGTTAACTGCGACTTGTGTTTTTGGTTCTGTCATAGCTTTTGCAACAACTGGATCAACAAGAGCAATTTCCTGTTCAACCTCTGTATTTTCTGAAAATTTGCCATTTCCATTGCTGCCTTCAATATATTTTTCAATAGCTTTTGCGATCGCATCAGGGCATGATAAAATCATCCCGCCATTTATCCAAATTGGAGAAGGGCATCTAATACCCTTTACTTGTTTAATTATTGCTTCTTTATCAATGCCGCTTCTTAAACAAAGAGAAATTAATCTGCTTATCGCCTCTGACTGCGAGGAAGCACATCCCCCGGATTTGCCCATTTTTGCAAAGACCTCACAAAGCCCAAACTTGTCCTCATTTATTGTTATGTATAAATTTCCACAACCGGTATTCATCCTGAGAGTTTTACCAAGCGTTTCTACCGGTCTTTCTCTTGGGACAATGCCTGTATGTTTCTTTTCTTGTTTGTTCTTGCTTTCGATGTTTAGGACTTGTGTCTCTCTGCTTTTATCTCTGTAAATAGTTATCCCTTTACAGCCTTCTTTATAAGCGAACATATATGCGTTTTTAACATCTTCAACTGATGCTGAATTTGGGAAATTTATTGTTTTTGATACAGCGTTGTCGGTATATTTTTGAAATGATGCCTGCATTCTTATATGCCACTCAGCGCTTATGTCATGAGCAGTAACAAAAACTCTTTTAATATCTTCTGGGATTTCGTCAATATCATGAACTGATCCTGTTTCTGCTATTTTTCTCATCAACTCATCACTATAAAAGCCTCTTTCTTTTGCTAATCTCTTAAAAATTGGATGGACTTCAACCAATTCGGTATTATCCATAACTCTCCTTACATAAGATATTGCAAAAAGTGGTTCAATGCCGGAAGAACAGCTTGCAATGATGCTGATAGTCCCGGTTGGTGCCAGAGTTGTTGTTGTTGCGTTTCTGTATTTTGGCCCATTTGGAACATCGTAGATACTACCTTTAAAGTTTGGGAATTCTCCTCTCTCAAGAGCGAGGTTTTCAGAGGCCTTTTTGCTTTCTTCCTGAATAAATTTCATGACTTTTTCGGCTAAAGCCAGTGCCTTTTTAGTGTTGTAAGGGATATTTAAACGAATAAGCATATCGGCGAATCCCATAACACCAAGCCCTATTTTTCTGTTCGCTTTGGTCATCTCTTCGATTTTTTTAAGGGGATATTTATTCATCTCTATAACATCGTCTAAAAATCTGACAGCTAAATGAACAGTCCTTTTTAGCTTTTCCCAGTTTATTTCAAATTGCCCGTTTGTTGAAAGTTTTACCATTTTTGACAGATTAATTGATCCTAAATTGCAGGATTCATAAGGCAAGAGGGGTTGTTCTCCACAAGGGTTTGTAGCTTCAATGTCGCCGATAAGCGGCGTGGGATTGAAAGCGTTTATTCTGTCGATAAATATTATTCCGGGGTCTCCATTTTTCCAAGCCATTTCACACATTAGATCAAAAATTTCTTTTGCGTTGTATTGTTTAACTTTTTCTTTTGTTCTTGGGTTTACAAGATTGTACATTCCACCTTCTTCAACCGCTTCCATAAATTCATCTGTTACAGCTACTGAGATATTAAAATTGTTTATCTTGTTGTTGTCCCTCTTGCATGTAATAAAATCCAGTATGTCAGGATGGTCAACTCTCAATATCCCCATATTTGCTCCGCGCCTTGTTCCACCTTGTTTGACTGCTTCTGTTGCAGCATCAAAAACCGTCATGAATGAAACTGGCCCAGATGATACCCCCTTTGTTGTAAGCACTATGTCATCTTTTGGCCTTAGATGAGAAAAAGAAAAACCTGTCCCCCCTCCGCTTTTGTGAATTAATGCGGTTTCTTTGACAGTTTCGAAAATGCTCTCCAAGGAGTCGTTTACGGGCAAAACAAAACAAGCTGAGAGTTGTTGAAGATCTCTGCCGGCATTCATAAGCGTCGGAGAATTAGGCAGAAACTCAAGCTGAGACATCATTCTGAAAAAATCTTCTTCGCATTTTTTTGCCTCGATTGTTGAAGAAAATTTCAACTCTGCAGAAGCAATATTTTGGGCAACTCGCTTGAAAAGATCTACAGGCCTTTCTATCACATTTCCTTTTTCATCGCGTTTTAAATATCTCTTTTCTAGAACTTTGAGTGCATTTTCGGACAATAGAACATCTTCTTTTTGCATAAGAATTCCCCTTTCTTTTTTAGGTAAAGATTAGTTCTGTTTGTAAGTTTGTGGAAGCTGGAGATTGGAGGATTTAATCCACCACTTTCAAACTCCCAACTTTTAAGCAACAGAACTATATTTTACCATTTATTTTCTTGTGCTTATTATGCGATTGATTTAATCTCATCAACAAAATCAGATACACTTTCAAATTGCCTGTAAACAGATGCAAATCTTACATAGGCAACTTGGTCAAGTTTATGAAGTTTTTCCATAACTATTTCACCAATTATTTCTGTTTTTACTTCTCTGCCGTATTCAGCATATAGATATTTTTCTACGTCATCGGCAATCTGTTCAATAGCAGAAATGCTGACAGGCCTCTTTTCACAAGCTTTTCTAATACCAAGCAATAGTTTTTTTCTGTCATAATTTTGACGGCTTCCGTCCTTTTTTATAACCATCAAGGGCTTTTCTTCAACTCTTTCATACGAAGTAAATCTTGAACCACATTTTAAGCATTCTCTTCTTCGTCTTACAGCAGAGCCGTCATCAATAGCTCTAGATTCAATAACTTTGTCATCATCATTTCCACAAGCCGGGCATTTCATCTATAAAATCTCCAATATCAAAAATCTGTTTATGTAGCGTGGAATTAAAGTGTATCACACCATATATGAGGTTTGTCAAGTGGATTTGATGCTTTTTGCAAATTTTTTTAGATAAGAGGATTTCCTCCCGAAAAACCACTCGTAACTGCAATTCTGCCGGTATCTTCGGGGGCAATAGGCAATATTTTTTCTCTCTTACAGCCGATCCTGAAAAACGATACGCTTTTACATTTCAACTTTTGAGAGAGAAAAATAGCGTTTTTAATATCTTCTTTAGTCGCGGATTGTGGCAAGGTTATTGTTGTTGAAACTCCTGCGTCAGTAAATTTTTGGCAAGCAGCAGCAACTTTTATCTGCCATTCATAAGAAATTTCTCTAGCGCTGAGGAAAAGTGTTTTTATGCTTTCGGGCACTTTTTGCGAAGATAGAATTGTTCCTTCGTTCAAAATTTCTTTCAATAAATCTTGATCAAACAGTTTTTCTTTTTTTAGAATATTTTCAAGATTTTTGTTCCATTCAAAAATTTCTTTGCCCTTTTGGTCTTTCCTAATGTAAGCGACAGCAAAAATAGGAGTTATGCCGGACGAAACTCCAAGCAAGGCGCTGGAAGAACCGGTTTGCGTTATTGAGGTTATTGAAATGTTTCTTGCTGTCTTTTGTTTCTTTTTTAATGCAGTTGCGTTTTTATTATCTAAAAGGGGACTTTTTTCAAAAGATAGATTTATTGAGGCTTTATGCGCCTCCTCATTAATGAATTTCATTAGTTTTTCTGCTATTTGTATTGCTTTTGGGCTGTTGTAAGGAATACCAAGCTTTATTAGCATATCGGCAAATCCCATAACACCAAGACCGATTTTTCTATGTTGATTATGAATTTTTAGCGGTTCTAATGCATTTGTTTGAGTACAATCTATTAAATTGTCCAAGAATCTTACTGAATCATGAATTATCTCTTTAAGTTTTTCAAAATTTATTGTGTTTTTATCGACAAACATGTTCATATTAATCGCCCCAGTAGGACAAAACTCAAAAGGTTCAGTTATTTGACTTCCGTCGGGAGACAAACACAAATTTTTATCTCCCTTTGCAAATCCAGTTATGTTATCAGAAAAAATTATTGCCGGAGGCCCAAATTCCCAAATTATATGGCAAATTTTGTCAAAAATTTTGTCGGCATCAATTTTTTCAATTTTTTTCTTATTTTGAAAATCAATAAAACTGAATTTTTTGCCACTCTTTGCCGCTTCCAAAAAATTTTTTGAAATAATTACAAACGGATTGAGTTTGTTGATTGTTTCACCAGAAGAAATTTCCACAAAGGGCAGTATTTGCACACCTTCCACTGGTAAACAAATTCCGCATTTAGTGTCAGTATTTTTTACAAGGTTTAACGATGCATTATAAATTTTTAAAACCTCTTCCAGATCTGTTAAACCAATGTTTCTAATATCTAGTGATGTTGTAATTCCGTTTTCTTGAAGCACAACAACATTTTTCAAATTTTCAAAAGTGTTTTTTAATCCATCAATAGATTCTAAAGCTAAGAAGTCAAAGAACAAAGGTTTGTTTTGGCAAAAGCTTTCTAGGATATTGTTATTTGGCAAAAAATATCCATTAGATAACATTTCAAAAAATATTTTGTTAAATTTTGCCGATTTTTTTTTGTCTTTACTATATTTTTCTTCCACAGAGGACACAACAGAAGCAATTTTGTGCAAGAGATTTGCGGATTTTAAATTTTTATTTGTGAATGATTTTTCCCCAGAAGAAAATTGAGTGTTCAGTAGGTTATGACCGCTTTTGGTGAGCTTCATAATTTTCTCACCGCCTTTTTTAGGTTGTTATATTAAATATATCGTTTATTTCTTTTTTGTCAAATCCAAAAATAAATTTTCCGTCAACCTCTATAACCGGGACAGCAGTTTGACCAGTTTTGGCGATAAATTCCTTTATTGTGGCTTTATCATAAGACACGTCTATTTCTTCAAAAGGGATATTGTGTGACAAAAAATACTCTTTTGCCATATGGCAAAAAGGGCATAATGGTGTTGTATAAATTTTTACGTTCAATGTTGAATTTTACGCTTTTTCGATAGCCTTTACCGGACAAACCTCTACACAATTTCCACAATCAGTGCATTTTTCAGGGTCAATCTTATATATTGGATCCCCTGCGCTGATTGCCTGCACAGGGCATTCGCTTTCACAAGTTCCGCATGCGATACAGGTATCATTTATCTTATGTGTCATTATTTCTCCTCCATTAAATATTTTATCATTAATATTTGCAAGATTTCAACAGTTTTTTACGAAAGGTTGTAGATAGTCGACAGTGAAGAAAGAAAAGGAAGTGTATTTATAATGAGGAAAGGATTTACTCTTATTGAGCTTTTGATAGCAATGGCTGTTATGGGAATACTTATAGCTGTGTCTATTCCTAGCTTTAACAATATGCAAGATATGGCAAAGAGAGCAAAAGCAAAAAACGATATTAAACTTATTCAAACAGCAGTTGAGGCACATAATGCATTTTATGGGCATTATCCTACTCAACTGGCTTCTTTAGAAAGTCATGGTGTTATAATAAGGAAACTTCCAAATGACCCTTGGAAAGGCGAGGGGAGCACATACCAATACGCTATGACTGATATTGGTTATGAAGACGGCACTGTGAGATATCATTATGCAATTTGGACAACGGGAACCAATCAATACAGCGATCTTTTAGATGATAATGATAATCCCGCTCTTCCTTCAACAGCCATTGGGGCAACTAATTTACCTAGAACCCATCCACTTTACCCAATACTATTTGCTGGAGAATGGTTTTAGTTATTTGTTAGCAAAAGCCGATATTCCAAAATATTTGGCTTCGCTGCCAATAATTTCTTCAATTCTCAATAATTGATTGTATTTACAAACTCTATCGGTTCTTGCTGGTGCGCCTGTTTTTATCATCCCTGAATTTGTTGCCACGACTAAATCAGATATTGTTGTGTCTTCTGTTTCACCGCTTCTGTGGGAAACAACAGAAGTATATCTTGCTTTTCTTGCCATCTCTATTGCTAAAAGTGTTTCACTCAAGGATCCAATTTGATTGAGTTTTATAAGTATTGAATTTGCAACTTTATTTTCAATACCTTTTGATAAAAGCTTTATATTTGTCACAAACAAATCATCGCCAACAAGCTGTATTCTTTTGCCGAGTTTTTGTGTGAGTAATTTCCATCCTTCCCAATCGTTTTCTGCAAGGCCATCTTCAATTGAAATTATGGGATATTTCCCAACTAGATTTGAATAAAGATCAACCATTTCTTCTGACGAAAGAGATTTGTTTTCACTTTTTAGGTTATATTTCCCGTTTTCATAAAATTCTGATGAGGCAGGGTCGAGACAAATATTTATTTGCTCTCCCGGTTTATAGCCAGCTTTTTCGATTGCTTCGACTATTAACTGTAATGCTGCTTCATTATTGCCAAGTGCAGGTGCAAACCCTCCCTCATCTCCAACTGTTGTGGGAGCACCTTTTGCTTTTACTAATCCTTTTAAAGTGTGATAGACCTCAGCGCACCATCTAAGCGCTTCTTTAAAGTTTGGAGCTCCTGTTGGAGCGATCATATATTCCTGAAATTCTGTATTCCAGCCAGCATGTGCTCCTCCGTTAAGAACATTCATCATTGGCACCGGCAAAACTAAGGCTTTTTTCCCGCCGATGTATTCAAACAAGGGCATTTTTAATCCATTAGCGGCAGCTCTTGCCACAGCAAGCGAAACAGCAAGTATAGTATTTGCTCCAAGTCGGCTTTTATTTTCCGTTCCGTCTAGCTTTATCATTAATTCATCTATTTCAAATTGGCTTGTTACTGGTTTGCCAACAATTTCTTTTTCTATGATTGAGACATTTTCAACAGCTTTTTGGACGCCTTTACCAAGGTATCTGTTTTTGTCTCCATCCCTGAGTTCAATTGCCTCATTCGTACCAGTTGACGCGCCTGATGGGACAATTGCTCTCCCAAGTACTCCATTGTTGGTAATAACATCTACTTCAACAGTAGGATTGCCTCTTGAATCCAGTACTTCTCTGCCTTTTACTTTTGAAATTTTCATGCCGTTTGCAGAAGAATTCTTTTTGCAGTATTTTTTTGATATTTGCTCAAACATGATATATTGCTCCCTTCGTTTGTTTTCAGATACATTTTAGCAGATAAAAGTTTGTGATACAGTAAGATTTTGAAAAATTATGATAAAGCATCATCACCATTTTTTAGATTCGGTTCTTTCAGAAAACAGACGCTGTTTAGAAGTGTCACTTTTGATTTTTCCCCGTCGGTCAAAATTATATTGATGCAACAGTTGTCCTGTTTTATTTTCCAAAAGTTGTTTAATGGCATCCCAAGGTAATGAAAGAGCAAAGCTCTATTTACTCCGCCATGTCCAACAATTAGTATTGTGCCTGACTTATGTTTTTTTACTAATTTTTTGACAGTTTTGACAACTCTATCTTGCAAATCTTTTAATTTTTCAGCATGAGGGATGGATGCTTTTATAGGATTTTTTTCCCAAGTAGCATATAATTTTTTGTATTTTTCTGCGATTGCTTCAAAAGTGAGGCCCTCCCAATCACCGTAATATCTTTCTCTTAAGGTTCTCAACTTTAAAATAGGCGTCTTAGGGTGATATTTTGCAATTATTTTAGCGGTTGCTTCGGACCTTTTCAAATCAGAACAATATATTGCGTCTAAATTCACATTTTTCAAAAATTTTGCCGCCAATTTTGCCTGAGCAGTTCCATTTTTTGATAGCGGACTGTCACCCTGACCTTGATAGATTTTTTGGATGTTTGACAATGTTTGGCCGTGTCTCATTAAGATGATTTTTAGCATATTTCCAGTATAACATTTTGTAAAAGTACACGCTCACAAAATATCGACAAAGTGATCTTTGTATATTTGGTTTTTTGATCAGATATGTTATAATCTTGCAAATTCAAAAAGGAGAAAAATTATGGTGAAAAGAAAGACCCAAAAAACCAAGCCAAAATCTAAAACCAAAACCAAAAACTCCTCAAAAGAAAAAATTGTTGGGAAAGTTGAACACACTTTTGACAAAATTAATGTGATCACAACTACATTAAAAACCCCTTTAAAAGTTGGTGATGTAATAAGGATAAAAGGAGCCACAACGGACTTTTTACAGGAAGTTGATTCAATTCAAATAAACCACAAAACAGTTCTGAAAGCCAAAAAAGGTGATGGAATCGGGATAAAAGTTTCTGGGAAGGTAAGAGACAATGATATGATTTTTACCCCATCCAAAAAGGTGATTGAGGAATTTAAAAGGAATAATATTAGCAGCAAACAAATATTGACAAGGCCTGCTTTAAGTGAAAAAGAAACAATCCTTGAAAGGGAGAATAAAGCGCCTAATTTTTTTAGCTTTTGATTGTGCTATTATCAAATTATGGATAAACACCCCGCAAAGAGACGCTCTTTTTGGGAAAAATTTCCAAAAACTTTTTACTCACTAAGATTTACAAACTATAGAAATTTTTGGTTTAACGAATTTTTTTCATTAATCGGAATGTGGATGCAAATTATAGCTCATGGTTGGTTGGTTTATAACTTAACCGGGTCGATATTTTTGTTAGGTGTGATAAATACAATATCAGGATTGCCGATATTGTTTTTATCACCCTTTGGCGGTTTGGTGGCCGATAATTTTGACAAAAGGAAAATCTTAATACTTACTCAAACGATTTTTACTATACTTGCTTTTTTTGTTGGGTACTTGATATTTGTAAATAAAATAGATTTTATCATCCTTTTGATAACAGGATTTTTGATGGGAATTGCAAACGCACTTGATTCCCCAACAAGACAGGCTTTTGTTGTGGAATTGGTTGGCCCATCCGCTTTAGATAATGCAATTGCTCTTAATTCTCTTGCTTTTAACACCGCAAGAATGATTGGCCCAGCAATAGCTGGTTATGTTATTGCGGGATTTGGGATAGGATTTTGCTACTTTGCCAACGCAGTAACATTTTTTGGCGTAATCATTGCGCTTATTTTGATGAACGGCGATTTTTCTCCAAAAATCAAAACAGGTATTAAAGACACTTTGCTGGAACTAAAAAAAGGAGCTCAATATATCTATCAGAATAAAAACGTTTATTCATTTTTAGTTTTGCTGTCTTTTACATCTATTTTTGTCATGCCTTATACTGTTTTGATGCCAGTATTTGCAAAAGATGTATTTCGGGGAGGCCCTCAGGCTTTGGGAACACTAATGGCTTCTTCGGGATTTGGCGCTTTGCTTGGAGCGTTCATGTTGGCAAATTTAAGCGGAAAATTAAAACTCAAAAGATATATTTTTTTAAGCACATTTCTTTTGGCAATTTCTCTTGCGGTCTTTTCAATCTCACACAATTTTTATTTGTCAATGATAGCTCTTATGATTGTTGGCTGGGGAGTTGTCTCCCAAGCTGCTTCAATAAACACATTTATTCAAAAAGAAGTTCCGCATCATTTGCGCGGAAGAATAATGAGTTATTATGTAATCTCTTTTATGGGATTGATGCCAGTGGGCGCTTTTGTTTCGGGCATTTTAGCTCAGTATTTTGGGGCACCGTTGACTCTTTTTTTAGGGGCATTAATTGTTTGGGTGGCTTTGATTTTTGTCTTTTTGAGAAAATAGCAAGTATTAAATTTCAAGCGCCATAATTTATTGATAATTGTGACAAACCAATTTATTTGATTTCTTACTGGCGGTTTTTAATATCCAAGCCTTTTCAAAGGATTGACGCTATTAATGCTATCAAAAAATTGCTAATTGATGCAATAAATTAGGAATTTTTGTCTGGTAGCATTATGCCTATTCCAATGAGGATAAGAATTATTGCCCAAATGTATTTCCAAATATTTCCACTTACTATTCCAGCAGCTTCTAACAACATAATTGCACCAAGCGCAACGACAAAGGCACCCCAAAAAGCTTTTTTGTTCATAATATCTCTCCTTTTGTTTTAATTTGTTTCAATTATACATTAGAAAATTTTATTTGTAAATGCCTTCCAGATTTTTAATGCTATTTTTTATTGATTCAGCAGCCTCTTTATAGACTTCATATGCGGGAGATACTTTCTTTTTTTCAAAAAGATCTTCAAATTTAATTGGAATGCCCCAAAATATTTCTACATTGTGTTTTTTGGGTAAAATCGAACCTCTTGGCAAAATTTTTTCGCTGTTTTTGATGTGTATGGGAATTACGGGTATTTTTGTTTCAACGGCAATTGCACCTACCCCGGGTTTGTAAGGGAGAATTTCTTTGTTTTTATTTCTTGTGCCTTCAGGAGCAATATAAACTATCCCGCCTGATTTTAAAACATCAACTGCCATAGATAAAGCTTCCCAAGGTTTTTCTTTCATATTTACCGGTATTGATGGACAGAAAATTTTTATAAAAAATCTTGTGAATAAGTTTTTGTGATATTTGAACTTGTAAATTGCAACAATCTTTTTTCTTAAATGATTAGGCAGACCAAAGAAAATTAAAGGAAAATCCAAAACGCTTAGATGATTGGAAGCCAAAATAAAAGGGGGATCTGGTAGATTTTGAATTCCGAAATTTTTTGGTTGGCAGCAATAATTCAAGAAAGAAGAAATAATTTTATGAAAAAACGATCGGAAAATTTTTAAGTTGCTGTCAAACTTTTTAATTGCATTTTTGTTTGAGTCGGCATCGATTTTTAATAGTTTTCGCCAATAGGCTGATGTGTCTAAAACTTCATTGCCTTGCATGTATCTTTTCTTTAGCTATTTCGATTATGTCGTTTAGTGTTTTGATTTTTTCAAGTTTGTTTTCAGGCAGATCAATGTTGTATTTTTTATCCAAGGTTGCGAAAATTTCTACTCCAAGCAAAGAGTCAACTCCAAGGTCTTTAAATAAATCTGCATTTGGATCTATTTTCTCAACAGGGATCTTTATCACTTTTGCTACAATCTCTTTTATTTCGTTTTCTATGTTTTGCATGTGTTCCTCCTTATTCATCATCTATGGAATAAGTTGTTTTAATTACATTTCTTTTAATCTTCCTTGTTGTAGTTTTTGGCAATGGCTCAAAGGAGACAAAACATTTTGATGGTCGCTTATATTGGGCTATTTGTTCACTGATTCTGTCAATCTCTTTTCCGATCATTTCATAAATAAGTTCGTTTGTAAGAGTTTTCTCATTTTTCAATGCCCAATTTGCGAAGTATTCCATATTTGGCACTACTACGCATCGGACCTCTTCCATCCCTTTTCTAACTCCTGATTTAATTGTGTGGCCGAAGACACAGACTTCACCAATGAAGGGGCTTTTTGAAAGCGCAAATTCAACTTCGTCAGGATAAACATTTACGCCAGAACCAAGAACTATCACGTCTTTGCATCTGCCGGTTATGTAGAGATTGCCATTATTGTCAAATTTGCCTAAATCTCCTGTAAAAAACCATCCATCTTTAAATACTTCCTTTGTTGCCTCCTCGTTTTTGTAATATCCGAGCATTACATTTGGCCCTTTTGCAATGATTTCTCCAATTCCATCTTTTGAAGCATCAACAATTTTTATTTCAACTCCTGGCAAAGGTTTTCCCACAGATCCAAAAACATTGTTGTCAAGAGTACAAGCAGATAGTATTGGAGATGTTTCTGTGATACCGTAGCCTTGTAAAATTGTAAAGCCCATTTCATCAAATTTCTTTATTAAATGAGGATCTAAAGCTGCGCCCCCGCTCACAAAAAATCTAATTTTTCCTCCAAATTTTTTATGGACCATTTTGAAGAATAGTCTGCCAAAATTCCTTCTAAAGACAGCTCTTGTTATTTTTGCGGCAATTTTTAAAATAGCAAAAAAAGCTTTAGCAATAAAACCTTTTTCTTCAATTTGCCTGTCTATGCCTTCAGCAAATAGTTTATATAAAAGCGGAACAGCACAAATAACAGTTGTTTTTGTTTCCTGCATATTTCTAATGAGGTTATATGATTTTAAACTCTCGGCGTAAGTTATAGTTGCGCCTTTGTATAATGGGCAAAACATCCCCGCAGTAGTTTCAAAAGTATGATAGTTTGGCAAAACTGACAAAAAATTATCTCC
This sequence comes from uncultured bacterium, assembly GCA_964597815.1. GTDB lineage: Bacteria > Margulisbacteria > WOR-1 > JAKLHX01 > JAKLHX01 > CAZQZN01. The sequence continues at coordinate 115,448 of CAZQZN010000001.1, forward strand.
CGGTCCGATCATCCAAAATATAGGATCAACCATTCCAACATTTGACAAAATGTTTTTGTGGCTAAGCATAACTCCTTTTGGTTTGCCTGTTGTTCCTGATGTGTATATTATTGAGATTAAATCGTTTGGCTGAACCTCATTAGAATTTTTTTCAACATCTTTGATATATCGGTCATTTTCGCAGGTTTTCAAAAAATTTTCAAAATTTTCGCCAATTTCGATTATAGGCCTTTTTAATTTTGGCAGCCCTTTTATGTCTTTGACTTTTTCCATTAGTGAGGAAGAGCAAAACAGTATTGTTGAATCACTGTTTTCCAGAAGATTTTCTATTTCGTTTGGTTCAAGTTTTGGATCAAGAGGAACGACAACCGCTCCGATGTTCGCAATGCCGAAATAAACAATTGGCCATTCGGGGCGATTTTCAGAAAGCAGCGCTATTTTGTCATCTTTTCTAATTCCCTTTGACAATAAAAAGCAGCTAACTTCTTTGGCTAAATCCACAAATTGATTGTAAGAATATTTTCTATATTTGCCTTCTTCATCGCGCATTTGAAGAGCAGTATTTGCCCCATATTTTTCCCTGATCGTGCGGAGCATTTTTGGAACAGTTAAAATTTTTTCGCTACTCATTTTTTTTGTATTATATCAAGAAATGTCGTTTTGTAAATGTTCTCTTTTTCCGTAATACGCTGTTGGCAGCCGATTTAGATATTTTGCGTTGTAAATTTCTCTGTTTTTCTTAAAATCACTTATCAACTGCTCTCTGTATGGCGCCCAGTCATCAAAAGGGAACAAAAACAAAGCGGTTTCTTTGATAAGATCATCGCTTTTCATTGCTTTATGGACTTTTATAAGCTCCAAAAATAATCTTTTGTCCTGAAATCTTTTCCTTTTTAAGATATCCGAATACAACCATTTTGTAACTGATTTAACACTTGTCAAGTAAACAAGATTTATGGCTGCCATTGCGTATCTCATTTTATCAGGAAGTTTATAATTTTCTATGTTCAATGTTCTTTCTATAGCGTCTTCTCTTTCTCTTTCTTTTTCTCTTCTTTTTGCTTTTGCCTCAATATATCCGGAATATAATTCTGCAAATACTTTTCTTGACAATAGATATAAGAAACTGTTGCTCATAATTGTTTTTGATGCCATTGATAGTAATAGAGTGCTAAAGTCGCCAACTATTGGCCTTAAAGTGTCTTTTATTGCAACAGATTTGTCAAAGCCGCGCAGTCTTCTTGTAACATATTGCAATGAAGCATCAACCAAACTTATTGTTGCAGAAGTGATTAGCGGTTCAATGTTAGTTCCTCCAAACTTTTCGTGTAAAGCTTCTTTTATTGCAAAGAGAATTGGGAAACAAAAAGCAGTTACAAGCATCGAATCTGTTAATTTATCAAGTTTTATATGATGCAAATTGTTTTTCCATTCTCTTATATCAAATCCATGTTTTGAAGACAGATCACTTATAGCATTTCTTATTGCGTTTAGTCCCAAATATATGGTTGTTTTCCAAAAATCACTTGCTTCTCTCAGCATAAAAACATCGCTGACTGGCAATCCTTTTGTCATTAGATAAAGACTTGCCGCTGTTTTAAAGATTGTTCCGCCCCAGCTGATTGGCATTTCAATAGATATATTCAAGTTTTCTGGTGCTTTCGGGAAAGATCTATTGACCAAAGGCCTGTCAACTTTTTCTAATGCTGAGTATATTGCCCCCCCGTATGATACTATCCCTTTCCAATCATAATTTCCTGGATGCATTGACATTTTGTGCATGTTGAAAATAATTTCTTTTGAAACTGTATAATCGGAAGGTTTTAGCGAAATGGAAGTGTTATAGCGGAAAGGGATATCTCTTTTTATTGGGTATCTTGCGATTGAGGAAAAAATTCCGCTGGATAAACTTTTATTTTGTATTTGTAGCCCCATTTAACAAACTCCAGAATTTTATCGTAAAAAAAGGGGCTATATTTCATGAAGGAATATATTTATTTGTTATAGGTAATTGTAAGTCTAAACCAAATGTGTAGTTAAAAATTTTGATAACAGGTGGACATTGAGCCCTTTTGAATTGGCTTGAGTGAAACATTTTTATCGAAGAATTTACAATCGATTTTGGAATTCCGGATTTTATAATTTCTGATGGGGATTTTTTATATTGAAAATAATTAGAGATTATTTTGTCAAGAATCTCGTATTTTGGCAAAGTATCCTGATCTTTTTGGTTTTTTTTCAGCTCTGCGGTTGGGGCCCTTTTTATTATCAACTTTGGGATAACATCTGAAATGGCGTTTCTATATTCAGCAAGTTTGTAAACAATAGTTTTAGGAATATCGCCGATTAAAGCCAACCCTCCCGCTGTATCTCCGTAAAGAGTTGCATATCCTGCGCTGGATTCGCTTTTGTTGCCTGTAGCAAGCAAAAGATAACCAAATTTGTTTGATATTGTCATAAGGAGTGTTCCCCTAATTCTTGCCTGCAAATTTTCCTCTGCGATATTTTGTCTTAATCCTTTAAACAAAAATTTCAGAACTTTAAGATATGATTCAAATATCGGATTGATTTTAATTTCAATTAGGTCAATCCCTAAATTTTTTGCAAGCTTTTCAGCTCCTATCTTGCTGATTTTAGAGGTATATTTTGATGGAAGGAAAAAACATTTAACATTATCTTTTCCAAGGGAATCAACAGCAATTGCTGCAACTAATGCCGAATCAATACCACCGGAAAGACCAAGGGCAACTTTTGAGAAATTGTTTTTTGTAACGTAGTCTTTTAATCCCAAACACAGGGCTTTGTAGATCTCTTCGTATTTTTCATATTTGTGTTGAATTTTATTTTGCGAAGAAAAATCAACAAGCAAAAGATTCTCCTCGAATTGTTTTGCTCGTGAAACTATTTTCCCGGTTTCGTCACAAGCGATAGAAGCGCCGTCAAAAATTATTCCATCAAATCCTCCAACAAGATTTGTTAAGACAATGTTGGTTTTTTGTGTTTTTGACAGCAATGAAAAAAACTTTTCTCTGTTCTTTTGATTTCCGCTTATAAATGGCAAAGCTCCAAGGGCTAACACATAATCGGCATGGCCAAAAGTTGCATTTGGCAGATTTATTAAGTCATTTGCAAATGTAACAACCACAGAAAACCTGCCTAAACGAATTTTTTTCAACTTATCTCCGTTTGAAAAATATTTTTTTTCTCCAAAAATGTAATCTTGTAAACAAATCTTATTGCTTACATGGACAATTTTTTTGTTGCTTATAACTGCGGCGCTATTAAATGTTTTGTCACCAACTTTGTTGGCAAAACCAACTATTGCGACAATATTTGAACAATGTTGAGCGATATTTTTTAGGGCGGAAATATTATCTCTTAGAAAATCCCCGTTTAGGAACAAATCTTTTGCCAATGGCCCTGTTATTGAAAGCTCAGGGAAAACAACTATGTCACAATTTTCTTCTTGGCATCTTTTTATATATTCAGTTATTTTCCTTGAATTTCCTTCTATATCGCCGGTATTTAAATTGATTTGGCAAATTCCTATTTTTGCCAAATATTTTTTGTTTTTAAGCATGATAGTATTGTATAATTCTTTTATAGCATTTTCAACTCAAAGGCTTGTAAATAGGGCAAAAAATATGAAAGTAAAAAGAATTGGCGTGCTAACATCAGGTGGAGACGCTCCCGGGATGAATCCTGCAATAAGGGCTGTAATAAGATCTGCCAGATATTTTGGTATTGAATCTGTTGGAATCAAAAGAGGATATGCAGGTTTAATTGAAGGAGATATGACAATTTTAGATGTTAGAAGCGTAAGTGGAATTATTAACAAAGGTGGAACTATTTTGCATACGGTCAGATGTCCTGAATTTAAACAAAGAATTTATCGCAAAAAAGCATATGACCATTTGTTTGAACATAAAATTGATGCCTTGGCTATTATTGGCGGAGATGGTTCTTTACATGGAGCAAGATCTATTTATAAAGAAAGTGGCATCCCTTGCATTGTTATCCCTGCGACAATCGACAACGATTTGCCAAAGACGGATTATACAATTGGTTTTGACACAGCGGTTAATACTGCTGTTGAAGCAATAGACAAAATCAGAGACACAGCTACTTCTCACGAGAGAATTTTTATTGTTGAAGTTATGGGAAGAGAACATGGGTATCTTGCTCTTGAAGTTGGGATTGTATCAGGAGCAGAAATAGTACTAATCCCTGAGTTGAAATATAAAATTTCCGATGTAATTTCTCAGATCAAAAACGGAATTGAAAGAGGTAAATGTAGCAGCATTATTGTTATGGCTGAAGGAGCAGGGGATTCTTCGAAGTTAGCGCTTGAGGTTGCAAAAGAAACAGGCAAAGAAGTTCGCGTGACGATTTTAGGCCATTTGCAAAGAGGGGGATCTCCTTCTGCTTTTAGCAGGGGGCTTGCGGAAAGATTTGGGTTGCATGCTGTTCAACTGCTGAGAAATGGTAAATTTAATAGAATGGTTGGGATTCAAAAGGGCGAGATTGTTTCCACTCCAATTGATGATGTTCTTAAATCTAAAAAAGAAATTAACTTGGATGACCAAATTTTGGCAAAAATAATGGCAATATAAAAAATGAGATTTGAAAAGATAGAATTTTCAAATAAAACCGCTGAGGGCTATGTGTTTGAATTCCAAAATGTAAATATGGTATTTGCAAAAACTTCTGATGCGTTTATAGGTTGCGGGCTTTTTAACCCAAAGGCCTTTGATAATTTTTCAATTCCAGCTGCGATTATAAAAGGGCAAACTGGCGCAATTTCCACAATAAATGATTTGCTGTCCGGAACTGTAAAAGAAGCTAACGAAACAGCCAGCAAAAAAGGTGTCATTGTCGGAATGAATGCCAAAAAAGCTCTTGAATTAATGTAAAAAAAAACGCCCCGATACTTCCTGGATCCACTTGCGCGGACGACATGCACGCAAATGTTGTCGTCATCCCGAAAGTAAGAGGCATTTTATCCGCTAACGCGGGATCACGTAGCAATAAGTTTTAGAATACAATTGTTTTTCTTGACATAAAACAACCCAAACTCTAGGATAGCCATTCCATTCTTGGCAAAGCCGTTTTGGATGGCATAGTTTGAAGTTGTGTTAGCAAAAAAAACAAAAGATCTACAAATCTTATTGCTCGGCTACGCGGTTTTGCACCGCATCAACGCCTTGTAAAAACAATTTAGCAAAAAATTTCTTTTGAGTCAAGCGATTGCAATGCAAATCGATAGTCAGTCAAAAAAATTAAAGGGTTTCGTCAAATTTTTCAACAGCACAAAAAGATATTTGCTTGCAAGTAAAAAGTGTTAGTAATTATTTCGAAAATAGGGGCCATGTTTCTTCTTAACATATTATATGAACATTCACTTTAACTGTATTTGCAAGAGTTTCTCTTTTATGATAAAGTTAATCTATAATGCAACCTTTTCGAAAAATTTCTTAGGAGGTTTGATCCAATGAAGAAACTGATCTCGTTTTTGTGTGTTTTGGTTCTTGTAGCGTCTTTGGTTGGATGTGGCAGCAGGCAGACAAAAGAACAAGCCTCATCTATGCCTTCAACTGATAAAAAAGTTGTTCAGATGTGGGTTATGCCAAACAGCATGGAGCCCGTAAAAGATATAGAAGCTGTTTTGGCGCCTTTTAAAAAAGCAAATCCTGATATTGAAGTTGTAATAACTTCTGTTGATTGGGGCTCAGCTTGGACAAAGATAACAACTGCAGCCACGTCAGGCGATACTCCTGATATTGTTCAACTTGGAAGCACTTGGGTTGGTGCAATTTCTGCGATGGGGGCTTTGACAGATTTAAAAGACAAGATTGATGAAGTAGGTGGTGCCAGCACATTTGTTGAACCAGCTTGGGTTTCAAGCGGAATTGAAGGAAGCAATACTGTGACAGCAATTCCGTGGTTTGTTGATACAAGAGCTTTGTTTTACAGAACAGATGTTTTCCGTCAAATTGGGATTAAGCCGGAAGATGTTAAAGATTGGAATTCTTTTGCAAGTTCATTGCAAAAGATAAAAGAAGCAGAATTAGAAATAGAGGGAGTAAGAGTTTATCCTCTTGGAATAGCAGGTAAAAACGATTGGAATGTTATACATAATATTGCTCCATGGATTTGGGCAGCTGGTGGTGACTTTTTATCAAAAGATAGAAAGTCCGCTGCTATAAACAGTGATGCTGCTGTTGATGGAATGTTGTTTTATGTAAAACTTGTCAAAAAGGGATACATTCCAGTTGAAGCACTTGAATTAAATACTGCACAAGTTAGCAGCAATTTCAACAATGGTTCCTATGCGATGTATTTTGATGGTCCGTATGAAATAAAATCCTTAACATTGCCTCCTGAACAAGGGGGTTCTTATGGTTCAATTGCTTCAAGAAATTTTTCGGTTGTTCCATATCCCGCAGGACCAAAAGGGAGATTCACTTTTGTTGGTGGTAGCAATTTGGCAATTTTCAAAAACAGCAAAAATCCTGATGCTGCTTGGAAAGTGATAAAATATCTTGTCTCCCAAAAAGCACAAGTTGACTATGCTAAAGCAACAGGATTTCTCCCAGCAGTTAAATCTGCTTTTGATGATCCTTTCTTTTCATCAGATCCTTACAGAAGCAAATTCAAAGAATCAGTTAAATATGGCAGAACATATCCCTGTATTCCAGCTTGGGGATTGATAGAGCCGATTTTGACAAGAAGGCTTGGAATAATTTGGGATCATGTGCTTGTTGCTGAAGATGAAAACTTAAGGGCAGTGATCAAAGAGGGCCTTGACGCGGCGGCAAAAGAGATCAATTCCGTATTGAAGCAGTCCAAGAAATAAATTAACAAACAAAATGTGTGGAATTTTTGGATACATTGGGAATAAAAATGCTATTCCAATTCTAATTGAGGGCTTAAGAAAGTTAGAATATAGAGGATACGACTCTTCGGGAATTGCTGTTGTTAGTAAAAAATCGTTCAATATTTACAAATCCGTTGGCAAAATTTCAGATTTAGAAAATACTGTTTCTAATAAAAAAAACATCTCACATATTGGCATTGGCCACACAAGATGGGCAACTCATGGACAGCCATCCGTAGAAAATGCACATCCTCATACTGATTGTAAAAAGAATATTGCTGTTGTCCACAACGGCATAATTGAAAACTATGAAATATTAAGAAAAGAGCTTTTGAAAAAAGGCCACAAGTTTATCTCCCAAACCGATACAGAGGTAATTGCTCACCTCATTGAGGAGAATATAAAAAACGGGCCTGAAAAAGCCGTTAAAGTTGCATTGAAAAAATTGAAAGGAACTTATGCATTAGCAGTAATCTTTAAAAAATTCCCAGATAGAGTAATTGTTGCTAAAAAAGGTAGCCCTTTAATAATAGGAATTGGCGAAAAAGAAAACTTTATTTCAAGCGATATTCCTGCAATAGTAAAATACTCATCAAAAATCATTACACTTCAAGATGGTGATATTGCAACGATTAGAAAAAATAGCATAAATATTTTCTCATTATCAAAGGGAAAAGTCAAAAGAAAAGAAACATTGATCTCGTGGGATCCTGTATCTGCTGAAAAATCTGGGTATGCGCACTTTATGTTGAAAGAAATTCACGAACAGCCAAAAGCAATTATTGACACCATTCAAGACATTGTAAGTGCTGACAAAAAATCAATAAAGTTTAAAAATTTGAACTTAAGTGATAAAGAAATCCGCTCGATAAATAGAATTGTTTTAACTGCTTGTGGCACTTCTTGGCATGCCGCACTAATAGGGGAATATTACTTGGAATATTATGCAAAAATTCCTTGTGAGGTTGAATATGCTGCTGAATTTAGATACAGAATGCCAATTATAGATAGGAATACATTAGTTATTGCGATTAGCCAATCAGGAGAGACCGCCGATACGCTTGGAGCGATTTTGGAAGCAAAAAAGTATGGCGCAAAAGTTATATCAATCTGCAATGTGCATGCATCATCAATACCAAGAGAATCTGATGGTGTTATCTATACCTGCGCTGGCCCTGAAATTGGAGTTGCTTCAACAAAAGCTTTTACAACACAGGTTGTTGTCTTGTTTTTATTGTCGCTTTATTTTGGCATTAAAAGAAAAATGTTGAGCTTAATGGATATGCGAAAAAGACTTAACAGCTTATTTGAAATTCCAAACAAGGTTGAACAAGTTTTACAAATGGAAGAAAAAATAGAAAAGATAGCAGAAAAATACTGCAACACAACAAATGCTCTTTACCTTGGGAGGGGAGAAGGATTCCCAACCGCTCTTGAAGGAGCGCTAAAACTAAAAGAGATTTCATATATTCACGCTGAAGGTTATCCAGCAGCTGAGATGAAACATGGGCCGATAGCTTTAATAGATGAAAATATGCCCGTTGTGGTATTGGCTCTTGCCGGAAGAAGATATGAGAAAATTTTGGGAAACATTGAAGAAGTTAATGCCCGTGGGGGCAAAGTGATTGCTCTTGCAACTGAAGGAGATAAAGAGATTTTGAAAAAAGCGCAGGATGTAATTTATATCCCAAAAACAAGAGAAACGCTAACCACAATTTTAGCCGTTGTGCCTCTTCAGCTTTTGGCTTATTACATCGCTGTAAAAAGAGGCTGTCATGTTGACCAGCCAAGAAATTTGGCAAAAAGTGTTACAGTTGAATAGTAATTAAAGCTCTCCTGTTTTATGATAAAATCAAAATAGAAAACTTCGAAAATTAGAAAGGGAAAAACTTCTAATGAAATATGGTTATTTTTCTGAAAATGGCAAGGAATATATCATCACAAATCCAAATACTCCAAGACCTTGGGGAAATTTTTTAACGAATGAGAAATACTGTGCTGTAATTTCTCAAACTGCTGGTGGATATAGCTTTTATAAAGATTCAAAAACCGAACGGATGTTATATTGGATTGGGCAAAATTTGCATCAGGGACGTCCCGGCAGATATGTTTTTGTGCAAGAAGAGGACACAAAAAAAACATTTAGCATTTCTTGGGAACCGATAAGAGCAAAATATGACAGCTTTGAGTGCAGAGTAGGTTTTGGTTATCAAACCATAAGGACAAAAGCAAATGGACTTGAAGGACAAACCACATACTTTGTGCCGATGGATGAGTCCTGTGAAATCTGGCTTGTGAAAGTAAAAAACACATCCAAAAAGACAAAAAAGATTAATGTTTTTGGTTATTTAGAGTGGTTTATTGGCAGTGCTGATTACATTACTTTTTATAATATTGCAATTTTGTGGAACAGAGTCCATTTTGACAAAGATTTACAATCAATTTTTGCCAGAAAAACCGCCTTTTACGAAGAGTTCAACATTAAGAACAATCCTTACATTTTGTTCTTTTCAACAAATGAAAAGGTTTATGGATGGGATTGCCACAAAGCAAACTTTCTTGGCAGAGGGAACACCTGCCAAAACCCTAAAGGAGTTTTTGAAGGCAAATGCACACAAAGTATTTGCGATGGTGAAGAAGGTGTTGGAGTTTTACAGACAAAATTCACATTAAAGCCGGGACAGGAAAAAGAATTTGTATTTATACTTGGTCAGACAGAGGGCAAAAAAAATGCTGAAAGGATTATCAAAAAATTTAGGGACATAAAAGCAGCGAAGAATGCCCTAGAGCAGACAAAAGCTTATTGGGCAGAAGCATTATCCCCAATAAAGATAGAAACTCCAGACAGAGACTTTGATAATATCATAAACAATTGGGTAAAGTATCAGCTCTACATTTGCAATATGTGGAGCAGATCTCCTTCTTTTTATCATGAAGGGCAGGGAGGAAGAGGCCTTAGGGATTCTTGTCAAGACAGCGAATCTATTTTATCAGTAAATCCCAATCTTGCAAGAGCAAAAATGCTAAAAGTTGCTTCTCTTACAAGAAGAGATGGGACAATGGCTCCGGGATGGTCAGATACTTATGGCCCGTATCCAAATAGACCGTTTAAAGATCATCCTACATGGCTTACACCATCGATAGCTGCTTATGTCAGAGAAACTGGAGACAAAGATATTCTTTTTGAAGAAGTTCCTTGGCTGAAAGACAGGTGGATCGAAGGTGGAACAAAAATTGACATCAATTGGGTTGGTGGAGCAGTTGAAGATGGGAAAGGGACTTTGTTTGATCATCTGTTAGCCCAGTTAAATTTCACATTTAACGATGTCAGCGTTCATGGATTACCAAGAGTTGGGGAAGCGGATTGGAATGATGCTCTTGATATGGCTGGACGCAGACAGATTGGAGAAAGCGTTTGGCTTGCAATTGCACTGGTCAGGTCTCTAAAAAATCTTGCAGAATTAGCTGAAATTATTGGCAAAAACGATATAAAAGAAGATCTATTAAAAAAAGCACAAATAATGTCTGACAGAATAAACGAAAGCGGATGGGATGGGAGATGGTATCTAGCGGGTTATAACGATGATTTAATTCCTTTTGGTTCTTCAAAAAACAAAGAAGGGAAAATTTTTCTAAACTCTCAATCTTGGGCGGTGTTGGCAGATATTGTTCCAAAAGAAAGATTGCAAACGATGTTAGATTCCGTTGAGAAATATTTAACTGGCCCTCATGGGATGGCTTTGCTAGCGCCGGCATATACAGTTTTTGATCCGGGGCTTGGAAGAATTGCTATGTTTTCCCAAGGCACAAAAGAAAATGCGGCTGTTTTTTGTCATGCACAAACTTTTATGGTGGCAGCTTATGCAAAGCTTGGAATGGCAGATATTGCATACCGGGAAATGTGCAAAATAATGCCTAACAAACAAAAAAATATGGAACTTTATAAGGCGGAACCGTATGTATATGCTGAATATCTTATTGGACCGGATCATCCTTATGCTTATGGCGAGGGAGCTTATACTTGGTTAACCGGTACCGCTGGCTGGACATTTATGGTTGCAACAGAATGGATACTTGGAGCAAGAAGAGAGTTTGACGGATTAAGAATTGATCCGTGTATTCCCTCAAAATGGAAAAAATGCAAAATAACCAGACCATTTAGAGGAGCAATCTACGAAATCGAGGTGGAAAATCCAAATAATGTCCAACATGGAGTAAAATCTGTTGAGGTTGATGGAGAGAAAATTAAAGGCAATTTAATAAAACCTCACAGTGACGGGAAAATCCATAAAGTCAAAGTTATAATGGGATAAATAGATTTTGACAGCAGTGCTATAATTTTTCTAATGAAAGCGCTGTGTTTTAGCAAGAAGAATATTTTGCTGATTTTGACCGTTTTGGCAATTTTTTCATTTTGGTTTTTTTGCGGGTGTGGCCAAAATGGAGGATCTTTAGATGTTTATTCGGTTGTTGAACCGCCAGTTTTTAGCCCATCTTCCGGTACATATACAGAAAGTCAAACTGTGACTATATCTAGTCCAACTCCCGGAGCTCAAATCTATTACACAACTGATGATTCTGAACCTAAAGAAACATCAACAAAGTATTCTGGACCAATTACAATAACCACTTCTGTAAAAATAAAAGCTAAAGCATTTGCCAGCCCAAAAATACCAAGCATAACTACCAGTGCTACATACATTATTACCGGAACTGTAGCAACGCCGACTTTTAGTCCTGAAGCTGGTACGTATGCGAGTGCTCAGAGCGTGTCTATATCATGTTTAACCTCTGGTGCAAATATTACTTATACTCTTGATGGCAGCACTCCCACAGAAACTTCTACTGTTTATGAAAATCCAATAACAATATCTTCAACGACTACAATAAAAGCAAAAGCATTTTTGGAAGATTATGAGTCAAGCCAAGTTTCTTCAGCAACTTATTATATTGGGCAAACTCAAACTCCTGTTTTTTCAACACCATCAGGATCTTACAGCGGAATCACAAAAAAAGATGTAATTATAAATGGCGAATCAGGAAGTACTATTTATTACACAACAGATGGTTCTACGCCAACAATTTATTCCTCATCTCAGCCATCTCCAGCAACAATAACATTAGCATTGGATAGTACTTCACCGGTAAAAACTTGGCAGATAAAAGCTTTTTCAAGAATCAATAACAAAGCTCAAAGCGATATTACAACTGAATCTTATACATTGTCTATTACAACAGAAAGCGGTGTTGTTGACAGTAGCGGGGTTGGACAATTTTGTTCAATAGCAATTGATTCCAATGGGAATCCACATGTTTGTTATTTTGATGAAACTGGCAAAATCAAACATTCTTACAAAAATTCTGGTTCTTGGAATACTCCAGTTGTTATTAATGCCGGTGTTGGAGCAAATGGTGGATATACGGATATGGCAATAAATTCCAGCAGTAATGTAATCCATGTTGTATATTATGATGGCAATAATGGACAGTTAAAACATGCATATTCTTCATCTCCCTGGATTAGTTGGAACATTAATGTAATAGATTCAGGAGTTAGCAAAGCGTTTCCAAAAATTGTTTTAGATACTAACGGCAATCCACATGTAACTTATTACGATTCTGCAGATAAAAAGGTGAAATACGCATATTCTACTGCGTCTCCATGGAATACTTGGAGTTTTATTGATATATCTGAAAATGCCGTTAATGATGACAATACCGGTCGCAGTTCAATTGCAGTTGATCCAGCAGGGTATATTTATGTTCTCTTTATTGATGATGGGAAAATAAAATCAAAAACAAATTCACCACTTGGAAGTTATATCACTAAGGAAGTTTTTTCATACTCAGACAATGAGTATTATCTTGACATTGGACTTGGTTCTGGAACAGGATCAGAGAAAAAAGTATATGCGGTCTTTTCATCTCCTCAGCTTTGCTATTCACAATCTGATAATTCTGCATCTTCTTGGCTAAGTTCTCCAATAACAATTTCCTCTTCATCTTTATATCAACATCTATCTCTTGCAATTGATAATAGTTCTGCAACTGATATACTCCATTTGTGCTCATATGACAGTGCTATAACAAATCTAAAATATTTTACAAATTCTCAAGGTGATTGGGAAGAATTTTGCCTTGATAATAATGTGAAAACCGGATCTTATTGTTCACTTGCATTAGATTCAAGCAAAAAGATACATGTCTGTTATTATGATGAGCAAAACAAAAGGTTAAAATATGCGACAAACAGGTAAATTTTTAATTTTGTTTTGCATGCTAATTCTTTTTGCACTTTCTAGAAAAGCTTTCTGCGAAGAAGATAGTTTTCAAGGATCAATAAATATCGGGATAGATTCAGGTATTTACCAAATAGATTACACTCACACTTCCGCGATAGATTCTGTAAATGGCAGAACAACCGCATCTCAACCAACTATTGGAGTAAACTTATTTGCTTCAATTCCTTTGCCTGTTGTTCCAAAATATTCGCCTTTTACAATAATTTCGCAAGCAGGCTTTAACTACAATTTTCCTGTTGATAATCTTTCTATATCATATTCTTTTGCAAACATCATTTTCAAAAATAATTTAAGTTTTGATATTGCTGGCCATTTTGGATTTGGTGCTTTGTATTCATTATGGAATCAAGAAATATCTGGAGGTTTTGGCTGGCAGGTTTTAGCGGGTGCTGAAAATTCTGAAGGGCTTTATATGGGGCTTAGATATTTGTCTATACCCGGCTCTAAATTATCCGGTGGATATCAAAGCAAATATGTGCTGTCGCAATGGGTTTTTGATATAAATTATTCCTTTTAACTTTCCTTGATAAGTATAATCTTATAAATTTTTGCTATAATTAAAAAGGGTTATTTTCGAAAAACAATGAGCAAGTTTAAGGAGATAAAATTTAATTGATGTTTCCCTTTGGTGTTACTTTTTATCCTGACCAGTGGCCGAAAGAATATTGGGACGAGGCATTTTCCAAAATTTCTAAGAGTGGTTTTAATATTGTAAGATTTGGTGAGATGGCTTGGAATTGGATAGAACCTAGAGAAGGAGAATTCCATTTTGAAGAATTGGACGAAGCCATCTCTCTTGCTGATAAATACGGATTAAAAATCCTATTGGGAATTCCAACATCAATGGCTCCAACATGGCTTATAAGGAAATATCCCGAAGTAAGACCCGTTTCGAACGAAGGAACATTGTATCCCGAATATGGTCCCAGACCAAATGTTTGCAGGGATAACAAGCTATATCGCAAATTTGTTGAGAGATTATTACTCAAAATTGTTGAAAGATACAAAGACAATTCTGCTGTTTTATATTGGCAGCTGGATAACGAGCCGGTCTATCCTCCGCTTGATTCGACCACAAATCTTGATTATTGCCATTGCAACGAAACAAAAAGAGATTTTGTTGAGTGGGCACTAAAGAAGTATGGATCGCTGAAAGAGATAAATAGAGCATGGGGGACAAAATTTTGGACAAATGAATTTGGGGATTTAGAAGACATAACAACCCCTAAAGCTGGAGTTTGGGATGCTGGCAACCCCCATATTTTTCTTGATTGGTTTAGATTCAAAACCGAATCTTTGCACAATTTTATTATTTGGGAAAAGGAACTATTAAGAACTCTTGATAAAACAAGAAAAGTTGGAACAAATGGTTTTCTTGGGATTTGTCCTAGAGTTCCTGAACATGACATTATGGCTGAAGGGTTGGATTGGTATGGTTGGGATATTTATCCAATGGGTGGGAGAAATACTCCTCAACAAATTGCTGAAATGGCCGATTGGTGGAGAAGTATTGCGGTAAACCGGGGAGCAGAGTTTCATGTTACGGAGCTTCAAGGAGGTCCTAATGTGCGTTGGGGATATCCGGGATTTATTGAAGGGCCTGAAATCAAAGTTTGGACACACCAAGTTGTTGCTCATGGTGCAAAGGCTATTTTGTATCATCAATGGAGAACTGCAAAATTTGGTGGAGAAACTGGTGGTTTTGGGATACTCAACTCTGATGGCAGTAGAACAAAAAGATTAGATGCAATAGAAGAAGCGGGAATTGAAATAAAAAAGATTTTACCTGAACTTGAAAAAAGGAAAATTTATCCAAAAGCGGCTGTTGCGTATCTTAGGTCATCTGATGTCCAAACATATCAAGAACAAGGGCCACCAAGAAATATTGCTGGTCAATGGGAACAAGTTAGAGCTGAGCTTGGGCACACACATGGACTTGATTCATGCCAAGGCGCTTATCAGGTTTTATGGAATTATTACAATCCAGCATCTTTTATTTTTGAAAGCAATTTAGACAAAAATGACATAAACAGATTTTCCGTAATTCTTTTGCCAAACCCTTATGTATTAACCAGAAATCAAGCAGAAAACTTGATTGAATTTGTGAAAAGTGGAGGAGTTTTGATAACAGAATCACGATTTGGTGCAAAAAATGAGAACGCTCAATTACATGAAAAACCCATTTTGCAGGAGTTTTTAGGAATAAAAAGCGAGCATATAGAAACAATAGACGATAGAATTTATCTGCCAAAAATAAGATGCTGGGCTTATGGTTTTAGAGATTTAGTTTTTGATGATAACGATGTCCTTTTGCATTACAAAGATGGATTCCCGGCAATTATTGAAAAGAAAATAGGAGGGGGCAAAATCATTTATTCTACTTTTAGCATTTTTATGAGCATAGGCAAATCAGGAAATGAAAGACTGGCTGAATATGTAAGGAACTTCTTGCCAAAACCGGAGTTTTTCATTAAAGATAGAGATCATATTGAGATGGTCCTTTGGCAAGACGATGATTCGCCGTTGTTATATATAATAAACCATTCTCCATCCAAAGATAAATTTGAAGTAATTAGCCCAGAAAAGTTTGTTTTGGCAAAAGATATTTTGAGTGAAAAAACTTTTGATATTGAAAAAGGGAAACTAACATTGAAACTTGCTGGTAGGGAATCAATGGCACTGATATTGTCTCAAAATAATTTTTGAAGGAGGAAGAAATGAAGTACGGATATTTTGATAAAGACAGGAAAGAATATGTTATAACAAGGCCCGACACACCGCTTCCTTGGATAAATTATCTTGGTTGTGAAGAATATTGTGGTCTTATTTCAAACACTGCTGGCGGGTATAGTTTCTATAAAGATCCGAAAGAACGAAGAATTTTAAGATATAGATATAACAACATACCTTATGACAGAGGCGGAAGATATCTATATATAAGAGACAACAAAACTTCTTCTTTTTGGTCTGCAACATGGCAACCTGTTATAAAACCGACAGCAAAATGGGCTGATAATGGTAATTCTTTATTTTCAATTCCTGAAGGCAAAAAAGATGATTACATATATGAATGCAGACACGGACTTGGATACACAAAAATAATGGCAATTTACAACGGTATACAAACAATAACAACATACTTTGTGCCGCTTAAAGAAAATTGTGAAGTGTGGATGATGGAAATAAAAAATAACAGCCTGCATGACAGAGATCTAAGTATTTTTTCTTTTGTGGAATTTTGCCTTTGGGATGCCTTAAATGATATGACTGATTATCAATACAATCTAAATATTGGTGAGACGGCTGTTGAAGATAGCATAATTTATCACTTGTCAAGATACAGAGTGGAAAAAAGTTATTTCGCTTATTTTTCTGTCAATGAGAAATTAGATGGTTTTGACACACAAAGGGAGGATTTTTTGGGAAGATATGGAGATTTGTCTTCTCCAAGAGCTGTTAGAGAAGGGAAATCAAATAATTCAATTGCTTGCGGCTGGGCACCGGTTGGATCTCACAATGTAAAAGTTCAAATAAAAAGCGGTGAAACAAAAACATTAATTTTTGTTCTTGGCTATAGTGAGGACAAAAAAGATGTGAAGAGAGTTATTGAAAAATTCTCGACAAAAGACGCTGCTGTAAAAGCTTTGGAAGAATTAAAAGAAAAATGGGATGAAAATTTGAGCAAACTTTGGGTTAATACTCCTGACGAAGATGTAAACTTGATGGTAAATGTATGGAACCAATATCAGTGCAGAACAACATTTAACTGGTCAAGATCTGCGTCGTATTATGAATCTGGTATTGGAAGAGGGATGGGCTTTAGGGATAGCAATCAGGATACAATGGGTTTTGTTTATCAGATACCTGATAAAGTCAAAGAACGAATTATTGATCTTGCGTCCACACAATTTGAAAGAGGAGATGCAAGGCATCAATATTCTCCCTTGACAAAGAAAGGCAATGGCGAAGGTTATAGCGACGATCATTTATGGCTTGTGTATTCAGTATCTTCTTATATCAAAGAAACAGGTGATGTAAAATTTTTATCTACAAAAGTTCCTTATGATTCAGGGAAAAAGAAAGGAACGATATACGAACACTTAGTAAAAGCAATTAATTTTTCTATAAAAAATGTTGGACCACACAAATTGCCTAAAGCTGGTTTTGCCGATTGGAATGATTGTTTGAATATGTTAGGGCCAAAAAAACAAGCAGAATCTGTGATGGTAGCTCAAATGCTTGCAGGTGCATGTCTTGAGATGAGCAAGATGGCTGCTTTAGCAGGCAAAAAATCTGATGCAACAAAATATCACAAATTATATGAAAAAGTAAGGGATCAGATAAACAAAGTTGCTTGGGACGGCGAGTGGTATATTCGTGCTTTTGATGACAACAAAAAACCTGTTGGAAGCAAAAAAAATAAAGAAGGCAAAATATTTCTTGAAACTCAGGGGTGGGCTGTTCTTGCAAACGTTGCTGATAAAGAAAAAGCGATCAAATGTCTTGATTCAGTAAATAAATACCTTGCTACGGAACATGGCATAATGATCTTGCAGCCTTCTTTTTCAAAATTCTATCCAGAGCTTGGTTCTATTTCAATTTATCCTCCCGGCTTGAAAGAAAATGGTGCAATTTTCTGCCATCCAAATCCTTGGATAATTATTGCTGAATGTATGGTAGGCAGGGGCGATCAAGCCTTCAAGTATTACAAAGCTATTGCTCCAACAGAGAAGAACAAAATTCCGGACACGCACAAGCTGGAACCATATGTTTATTGTCAAATGATTGCGGGGAAAGACCATAAAGATTTTGGAGAAGCAAAAAATTCCTGGTTAACTGGATCAGCTGCATGGAATTTTATTGCGATATCTCAGTGGATTTTGGGAATTAGGGCAGATTATGAAGGTTTAAGGATTGATCCTTGCATTCCTTCATCTTGGAAAGGATTTGAGGCGAAAAGGACATTTAGAGGTTGCGTTTACAACATAAGGGTTTCAAATCCTAATAATGTTAACAAAGGCATTGTTTCAATGAAAGTGGATGGAAAAGAAATTGAAGGCAATTTGATTCCATATATAAAATCAAGAAAAACTTGTGATGTTGAAGTTGTGATGGGATAAGGATAAAAATCTTTTGGCAAAACAAGCCCCCAGCTTTTTGTTGGGGATTTTTATTTTGACAAACAAACTTCCCTAATGAAATAAATTTTAGAAATTTTCGGACAAAAATTCTTTAAAAGAAATTCTTTCATTTTCTCCGAAGAAATCAATTTTTTTAATTAGCAAATCAAACAGCTCATTGCCTTTTGAATTATTTTTTAGTTCATTAATAAAGTGCGCCCAATTCTTGTCAAAAACTTTTCCTCCGTCCAAATGCCTTCTTTTTAACCAATAATTTGTTGTAGTTGAAAGTATCTCAGAAGGGCACTCTCTTTTGTTTAACAACAAATCAAGCGCTTTTTCATAAGCTTCTGTGCTATTAGAAAGATATTGATTACCTCCGAAGATTAAAATATTTTCCGGATTATACAATCTATACAAAAAGGTAAAATTGATTAATCTATTCAATGAGGCTTTGACACTGCTATGAATTTTTGGTTGAACATCAATTAAAGAGAATAGACAAGGAAAATTGTAGCGAATATCTTGTATTTGCCTTTCAAAATTTTCAAGCAATTGTCCAACAGAAAGCTTGTTTTCTCCAAAATCTTTTATCAAATCAACAGCTTTTTGCGTAGTTTTGAAAAGATTATCGGCAGTTTCCCTTAAAGTTTTGTCTTCATCAGAAATTTTAGAAGAGATATATTGAATTGCTGAATATATTGGGGATATGGAATTGTTTAGATCATGACTGATTAAAGGTGCCCAAAAATCTCTCATGATTCTTTTTTGCCCTTCTGTCATAAAAGTGCCAAATTCTTCTTTTGATACAGGGCCATGTTTTAAGTTTCTATCCAAAGTGTCCAAAACCCAAAATCCTATATCTGTCTTTTCAATATTGTAAAACTGTGAAAGAATATTATAACCAACGATGCCATTTTCACTTTTTTCCAAAACTTTTTCTCCAATTCTGGTTAATTCTTCAAAAGTTGAGTGTTTCAAAATAGTTTTTATTGCATCGAACCTAACTTGTTCACAGCGCGGTAAAGGGATATTTTTTCTAGGGACAAGAGTTGATTTTATCCCTTGAGCTACAAAAACAGGATTAAGTTTTGCAGAATTAGTGTAATGTATTTGCATGATTCACTTAAAATTTATTATTATTGTTTGTTAAACTCCATTATTATACTCGTTCCAATTTGCGGTGAAGATGAGTCTTTGTAATGAACAAGTGGTATTTCTGGAAATTTATAAAAGTTATCTGGGGTTATTGGTTGATTTTTGTTTGTTATCCAAAGATTGCCATTTGCAGCAACGATCATTCTGTTTGATAAAAAGGCCATAACATAAGTTCCAAGATTGGTAAATATCTGAGATCCTGAGGATGATAATTCGTTGTTTTTCTTTTCGATTTGGTTTTCTCTGCTAAATTCTAAACTCTTGTGAAAATCATTCCACCCATTTCCCAAATCCATCAATACAGCCGAAAACTTTGAAGGAGACGAATAAATTTCAAACATCCCGCCATGACCGTCCATTTTTAGATTTAATATGCCTTCGTATAAGGTTTTTGAAAGTCTGCTGTAAATGTAGTCGTCAGATATAATTTCAGGATTGAGGATTTTTGCAATGTATTTCCAAACGAGATCAGATCTTCTTCTGATAACATATGAATTTGCCATACAAAAATCGTCAAAAATTACATCTCTAACAACTAATTTTGCTTCTTTTGGAATATGGTGTTGCAAAAAATCTCTGTGTACATTTTCTATTGTGAATCCAAGAACAGATTTTGTTGCAAGCTTAGCCAGTGCTTCTGTTGAGCGAGGATTTTTTATAGGTGCATCCAACATCCTATTATAAGAATGGTATGCCCTTAAGTAATTCCCCGCTTTTAAATCAAAATAAGGCTTGTATGGTCCCATATATTACCCTACACTGTTATTATCGCCAAATTTGGCTTAAAATTTCAGTGTAGAAATGCAATTATAGAGTTTTGTCGAGAGGTTAAAAATTATTTTTATTAAAGAATATTTTCAAGACCGTACACCAAACCATTTAACTGACTAATTTTTTTAATTGCTAAAATAACTCCGGGCATAAAAGATTCTCTACTGATTGAGTCATGCCTGATTGAAAGTGTTTGGCCAATTCCGCCAAATATCACTTCTTGGTGCGCGACGAATCCGGGAAGCCGAATACTATGAATAGGCACATTTTTCCCTGAAATTTTTTTCATCATCTGAGAAGTTTTTATTGATGTTCCGGAAGGAGCATCAAGTTTTTGATCATGATGAAACTCTAATATCTCAGCTTTTGGCATATATTTAATTGCTTCTGAAGAAAATCTCATCATCAAAACTGCTCCGATGGCGAAATTTGGAGCGATAAAAACATTTATACCATTCTTTTTACATATTTTTTCTATCTCGGTCAAGTCATTTTCTGTTATCCCGGTTGTCCCAACAACGATGTTTGTTTTTGTTTCCCCAGCGGTTTTTATCGAAGACATAATTACTTTTGGTGTTGTAAAATCCACTAGCACATCTGGTTTTGTATTTATAAGCGTTTCTTTTAGATTTTGGGAGATTGTTATTCCAATTTTGCCAATTCCTGAAATTTCTCCTGCGTCGTTGTTCTCACCGATGATATCAACTGCTCCAACTATTTTAAGTTCAGGATCTTTATTAATGGCTTTTATGGTTTCTTTTCCCATTTTCCCACAGGCGCCGTTTACAACAACTTTTATTTTTTCCATTTTTTATCTCCTTATTCAAAAGTTAAACTTTAAATTCTGTCATAGGCAATTTTTTGATATTTCCAATCACTGATAAGCAGATGTAATCTTTGATAAATATCTCATTTGCAAGTTCAACTATGTCTTCTTTCTTTATTCTATCAATTTTTCTTGTCAGTTCGTCAACTGGCACAATCCTGTTAAAGTAAAATTGAGAAGTTGCAAGATAAGACATTCTGCTTTTGCTTGATTCAAGCCGCAACACCAAAGCACCTTTGTCGCTTTCTTTTGCTCTGTTTAATTCTTCATCGGTGATGCCGTCCTTTTTTATTTTTTTCATTTCTTCCAGTATTAAATAAAGCGTTTGTTCAAATGTGTCTTTTTTTGTTCCTGCATAAATGCAAAACAAACCGGTCTGCCTAAAACTTTGAAGGTATGATTGTATCGAATATGCAAGCCCTCTTTTTTCCCTTATTTCTTGAAATAAACGCGAACTCATTGTGCTTCCTAAAATGTTGTCTAAAATTGAGTATGTATATTTTTTTTCATCATTGAACATTGGCCCTTTTGTTCCAATTACAAAATGTATTTGTTCTGTATTTTTGGTTTTCAGTGAGCAATTGCTTTTTATTTCAATAGCCGGGGAGGACAGTTTTTTGTTGCTTTCATTCTTTTTGGAGAAAATTGGAGAAAAGAAATTTAAAACATTTTTTGCTTTTATATTTCCGGCTACAGATATTATTATGTTTTTAGGGAGATAAACCGATTTCAGGTAAGATTTTATTGATTCTCTAGAAATATTTTTTATGCTTTCTTCCGTTCCCAAAATCGGCATTCCTAACGGATGATTTTTAAGGGCTGTTTGTGCAAATATATCGTGAATTTCTGTCTCAGGAGAATCTTTATGCAGTTTTATTTCCTCCAATATTACTTTTTTTTCTAATTCTATATCTTTTTCGTTGAACAATGAATTTAGAAAAATATCTGACAAAATCTGGGCGGCGGTTGAAAAATGTTTGTCTTCGACAATAACATAAAAAAAAGTGAATTCCTTGCTTGTATAAGCATTTATCTTGCCGCCAATCCCATCAATTTTACTTACTATATCAAGTGCAGACATATTTTTTGTGCCTTTGAAAATCATGTGTTCTATAAAGTGCGAGATGCCAGAATTATTTTTATTTTCATAAATATTGCCGGCTCCAACAAGAATGCCTATTGAAACAGTTCGAAGATTTTTTATTTCTTCAACAACTATTGTTGTTCCGTTTTTAAGAATAAAAGTTTTACTGTTTGGTATTTTTTCAACCATGAATTATTTTCTCTCTTTTGCAGTTTTGTAAAGTGAAAATTTTTTAATGTAATTTTCAACGGGTTTTGGAACAAATTTTGAAATTTTTTTGCCTAATTTGATCCTGTTTCTTATTTCAGTTGATGATATATGAACATGCATCTCAAAGAGATGAATTTTTTCTTTGTTGGCGTTTATTGGCGGGAATTTAATAAGCCGCTTAAATGTCTTAATTTTTGCATTAGGTCTCGTTGCAACAATAAATTCACAAAGTTTGAATAATTCCAGAGGTTTTTTCCAGTTCAAAATGCTATTTATCGAGTCAAGTCCCATTATGTAGTAAAGTTTTGTGCTTTTGCCAAATCTTTTTTTTAACCTTGAAAATGTATCAACCGCATAAGAATATCCGGGGCGATTTATTTCGCCTTTATACAATTTAAATTTTGGATTTGTTTTAACAATTTCTTCAACCATTTTCAATCTATGTTTTTTAGATGCTAAAGGTCTTTTGTTTTTGTGTGGGGGCATTCCTGTTGGCACAAAAATTATATAGTCGAGTCCGAATTTTTTAAGTGAATTTTCTGCCAATGCTATGTGGCCTTTGTGTATGGGATCGAAAGTTCCTCCAAGAATTCCAGCTTTTTTCATGTTCTAATTTGTCCATTGCCGATAATCTTGTATTTATAACTAGTAATTTCTTTAAGCCCCATTGGCCCGCGGGCGTGGATCTTTTGGGTTGATATGCCTATTTCTGCTCCAAGCCCAAATTCAAATCCATCTGTAAATCTTGTTGACGCATTTACATAAAGTGCGGCTGAATCTATTGAATCTAAAAATTTTTTTGCAGCTTCTTCATTTTTTGTTATTATTGTTTCACTATGGTGTGAACCATATTTTTGTATGTGTTTAATTGCATCTTCAACACCTTTTACTATTTTGACTGCAATGATGAGATCTAAATACTCTTCATACCAATCGCTTTCTTTAGCAAGCTTGATATTTGGCAGAATTTTTTTTGTTTTGCTGCAACCTCTGATTTCAACATTGGCTTTTTGAAATCTTTCTGCCATTTTTGGCAGAAAAACTTTTGAGATTTCCTCGTCAACCAAAAGAGTTTCTATTGCATTGCAAACAGAAGGCCTTTGAACTTTTGCATTAAATACTATTTCTTCTGCCATTTTTAAGTCAGCAGTTTTTTCAACAAATGCGTGACAGTTTCCGACACCAGTTTCGATAGAAGGGATTAAAGAATTTTCAACAACCATCTTTATTAAGCCGGCGCCTCCTCTTGGTATGACACAATCAATATATTGTCTTTTTGTCAAAAGTTCTTTTACTGCATTTCTGTCAGTTGTTTCTATAAGTGACACACAATCCTTTGGGATGTCTTTTTTGCTTAAAGCGTTGCGAATTATTGACACAAGAATTTTATTTGAGTTGAGAGCATCGGAACCACCTTTTAGCACTACTGCGTTTCCAGATTTTAAACAAAGAGTTGCGGCGTCAACTGTTACATTTGGACGAGATTCATAAATTATTGCTATGGTGCCAAGCGGAACTCTTACTTTTTTTATTAAAAGGCCGTTTGGCCTAGTTGTTAAATCGATTATTTCGCCGATTGGGTCTTCAAGCGAAATTATTTGTTTAATCCCTTCAATTATTGAGTCAATTTTAGAATTGGAAAGAGCCAGCCTTTCCAAAAAAGCTTTTGATAGTCCTTTTTTTTGGCCGTTTATAAGATCTTTTTCATTTTCTTTTAGGATTTTTTCTCTGTTCAAATCTATTTGATTTGCTATTTCTTCTAATGCATCGTTTTTTTGTTGTGTTGAGGCAGTTGCCAAAAACTCGGAAGCAATTTTGGCTTTTTTACATTTATTTTCTATATCGTTCTTCCTCATAAAATCACCATATTATTTCTATGAACTATTTCATCACTAGGCAAGGCCTTAATCAAAGTTTTGGCTTCTTTTGTGCTTTTGCCTTTTATTATAGCCAATTCTTTACTGTTATAGTTTATAATTCCTCTTGCAAATTCTTTTCCAAATTGATCAAAAAGCCCTACAATATCTCCTCTTTCAAAATGGCCTTTTATATCTTTTACGCCGATCGGCAAAAGGCTTTTGCCTTTTTCGGCAAGCGCCTTTTTTGCCCCATCATCTACAACAATTTTTCCGGCAATTTTCTTGTTTCCTAGAAGCCATCTTTTTTTGCCTAGAATTTTTGATTCTTTTGGTATAAAAAGCGTCCCGATTTTTTCTCCTTGCAGAATTCTTTTGATTACATCTTCTTTGAAAAATCCGGCTATGACAACAGGAATTCCAGCTGAAATTGAAATTTTTGCCGCTGAAAGTTTTGTTATCATACCTCCTGTGCCTTTTGAACTACCGGCTCCTTTTGCGTATCTTTCTATATCCGGATTGATTTTTTCAATTTCGTTTACAACCTTTCCGTTTGCCATGAAACCTTCAACATCGCTCAAAATTATTAAAAGATCTGCCCCCAAAAGATTTGCAACGATTGCAGATAAAGTATCATTGTCTCCAAATTTTATTTCTTCGTCTGAAATAACATCGTTTTCGTTTATTATTGGAATTGCGTTGAAATTTATTATTTGATTTATTGTGTTCCTTGCGTTTATGTATCTTGTCCTGTTGCTTATAACATCTCTTGTCAATAAAACTTGAGCTGGAAGAAGCCCAAATTTTGCAAAGGATCTTTCGTAAAATTGCATCAATCTGCCCTGCCCAATTGCAGCAGCTGCTTGCTTTTCCTGAATAGTTGCTTCTATTGATAGTTTTGGAAGATACTCTTTCCCTGCGGCAATGGCTCCGCTTGAAACTAAAATAGCGTTTTTATTTAATTTTTTAAGGTTGGATATTTCTGATGCGATTTTATCAAATTCTTTTTGGGAAAGGCATCCTTCTTTATCTAAAAGAGAGCTAGAACCAACTTTTATAACAATGGTATTTGCTGTTGAAAGAGAAGACCGAGAAAAGTTTTCCATTTAGAAGAAATTATAGTTTATTTTGCAAAATATATCAATATTTGCTTTTATGTTAATTGCTGGTGAAAGGCCTTATATGTACTTTTTTGCCAACAAATTCAACTATCCCGTCCCTCAGTGCAAAAATAGTATCGTCTTTGCCGAGATCTGCTCCTGTTCCGGGCAAGAATTTGGTGCCTCTTTGTCTTATAATTATCGAGCCAGCTTTTACAATCTGTCCTCCAAATCTTTTTACGCCTAACCTTTGGCCGGCAGAATCTCTGCCGTTAGATGAAGTTCCTGAACCTTTTTTATGAGCCATAAACTATATCCCCCTAAAAATAATGGTATAAGATGCTTACAAAGCGATATCTTCAACAACAAGACGGGTATATTTTTGTCTGTGCCCTGTCTTTTTGTGATAGTTGCTTTTGCTTTTGTATTTGAAAACTACTACTTTTTTGTCTTTGATATTGTCCAAAACCCGACATTTTATCAACGCAGATTTTACATAAGGAGTTCCAATCTTTACATCTTTCCCGTCAGAAGCCAAAAGAATTGTATTGATTTCCAACAAATCATTTTTGTTTTTGTCTAAAAGCTCTACGTCTATTACAGAGCCTTTTTCGATTTTATACTGTTTATTGCCACATTCAACAATTGCGTATGTCATACTTAAAATATAACAGATAGGAGACTGCTTGTCAATCCGACTAGAGTTTGTTATAATTTCAATGTAATACCAACCTGTTTGGAGGTGATAACATAGTTTTTAAAAACTTTGTCCTGAATGAGATGATTCGTCACAATGAAGTGAGGGTCATCGACAGCGATGGCACACAACTGGGGGTTATGCCAACAAAAGAAGCCATTGCAAAAGCTTATGAAAAGGGTTTGGACTTGATTTTGGTTGTTCCCAATGCGAATCCTCCTGTTTGCAAAATTTCAGAACCCGGAAAGCTGATATATGAACAGGACAAAAAAGAAAAAAAAGCCCGAAAATCTTCAAAAGCCGGGTTGGTAAAAGAAATAAAAATTTCTGCGAAAATAAGCGATCACGACTTTTCTGTGAAGGCTAATCATGCAAAAGAATTTTTGCAAAAAGGTTACAAAGTTAAGGTTTCTTTGATGTTTAAAGGCCGAGAAATGGCTCATCCTGAAGTAGGGAAAAAACAAATGGAAAAAATGATTGAAGCTTTGTCGGATGTTGGCAAACCAGATGGCCAATTTAGCATGGATGGCCGAAATATGGTTTTGATGGTTTCGCCAAAAGCGAAGTAGTTTTTATAACTAGAAAGGGCAAGTAAATTATGCCAAAGATAAAATCTCGAAGATCAGCAACAAAAAGGTTTAAAATTACTGCTACAGGCAAAGTAAAAAGGGGCAAAGCGTATAAAAGGCATTTGTTGGAGAGCAAATCTTCAACACAAAAGCGAAGATTGAGCAAATTTACATTGGCAAATAAAACGGATGTCGAAAAAATAAAGCAGATGCTGCCATATTCGTAGCACAAAAAAAGGCAGAAAGGGAAACAAATGGTTAGAGTAAAAAGGGGCAATGTTGCAAGGAAGAAAAGGAAAAAAGTTTTAAAAAGGGCAAAAGGTTTTCGCGGCTCATTAAGAAGATTATACAGGGCTTCCAAACAAGCTGTTTATCATGCGTTAAAATATGCAACAAGAGACAGGAGGGCGAAAAAGGGAGATTTTAGAGCTCTTTGGAATACCAGAATAAATGCTGCAGTAAGGAAAATGGGGCTTTCTTATAGTTCTTTTATCAACCTGCTAAAGAAAAATAATGTTTTACTTAACAGAAAAATGCTTTCTGATATTGCAATCAACGACAAAGAAACTTTTGCAAAAATAGTAGAGTTTGTGAAGGGGAAAAACAAAAAATGATACCTATGGAAGTTGCAGGTATAGGATTTGATCCCAAAAATTTTTCTCCTCTTGTTTTGTTAAAAGACAAAGAAGAATTGAATTTTTTGCCGATTTGGATTGGTATTTTTGAAGCAACTGCCATCGCAATGGAAATGCAGGGGATAACTCCTCCGCGCCCTCTCACACACGACTTAATAAAAGATATTTTAGAGAAGATTGGAGCAAAAGTTTCAAAAGTTGTAATAAATGATGTAAAAGAAGGCACATTTTATGCGACAATCGAGCTGATCGATAAAGAAAATAAAAAAATTGTAGTTGAGTCAAGACCTTCTGATGCAATTGCTCTTGCTGTTAGATTTGGTGCTCCTTTGTTTGTGTCTGAATTTGTAATGATGCAATCAAAACTTGTAAACTCCGAGAAAGATGCAGAAGAAACCCAAAAATTTAAGGATTTTATAGAAAACTTACGGCCTGAAGACTTCAATCAATACTATAAAAAGGACTGATAAAATAATTTTCTATTAGATACAAACTCCCTTTTTATCAGCAATCATTAGATTAATCATAAAAGTTGTGCTAAATTCTGGTGGGCGTGGCAGGAATTGAACCTGCGACCTCTTCCGTGTGAAGGAAGCATTCTACCACTAAACTACACGCCCAAAAATGACTTATACCCATCAATATTTCAAGATAGTCGTGTTTGTGTCTTAATTCATTATACTAAATATTTCAAGGATAGAGAAACTATAAGATTTCATTGAAAAATGTTTAATTTGAACATTCTGTTATGCTTCTGGTGGTGGGCGCGATAGGATTCGAACCTATGACCTCCTCGGTGTAAACGAGGCATTCTAACCCCTGAACTACGCGCCCGCTATTATTCTCCATAGAGATTATAACATTTATTTTCGTGGAAAATTGTACATAGTTATTAAGGATAAAATCTAAGTAATAAAAAACCCCCCTTGTTAAAAGGGGGGTAAATTTTCACAAAACGAGCAATAAACTACATTCTGTTGAAATTTCTGTGGTGTCTAGAATCTCTTCTTCCGCCATCAGAGGATTTTGGTTTGGCTTCATTAACTGTAAGCTCTCTGTCTTTCAGTTTGTAGCCAGCCATTCCCTGAATTGCTTTTTCTGCAGCATCGTCTTCCATATCAACAAAACCAAACCCCTTTGATCTGCCAGAGAATTTGTCAGTGACAATTCTGGCAGAAACAACTTCTCCAAATTGGGAGAAAATTGTTTGGAGCTCAGCTTCTGTGCTAGACCATGGAAGATTGCCTACGAAAATAGTCTTCATTTTAGGGGAATCTCCAGAAATGAATTCTGTAGTTTAATGTCGTTAAACTTGAACAAGCCTCTATTTGCAGGTCCAAATTGCGGTTTGTGTCACAGTCCCCACATGACCGCTGTTTCAAACATCCGATCATTAAACCTCGACCTTTGAACAGATCAATTATAGCACAAAGGCAAACATTTTCAAGTGTCTATCAAAAGATTTAGATATTTGAACAATAACTTTGCTATAATCATTAAGTGAGCATTGAACAAGGATACAAAACACCTCTTTTAGGCCTTAATAAAACCGAGATAGAAGACATAGTAAAATCTAAAGGTTTGGAAAAATATAGAGCTTCTCAAATCTTTTCATGGTTGTACAAAACTCCAGTAATGGATATTGATTTAATGACGAATATACCTATTAAAGAAAGGGAATTTTTGAAAAAGGATTACTGTCTAACAACAATCACACTTGAAAAAACTTCTGATTCAAAAAGTTCTTCTTCCAAAAAGTATTTGTTTAAAACAAGGGACAATAACTTTATTGAATCCGTAAAAATTTCAAATCATTATGCCGCTCCTACAATATGCATATCTTCTCAGATTGGTTGCGCGATAAAGTGTAAATTTTGTGCAACCGGGGGCATAAAATTTGTCAGGAACTTAACAGCTGAAGAGATTATCTCACAATTAATTTATTTGATACAACTCGAAAGAGAAATGATTGGCAATGTTG
>CAZQZN010000001.1:144643-228509 GCA_964597815.1 uncultured bacterium
CGCGGGAGCGTCAAAAGGCAGAAAACCGGACAATGTTGTTTTTATGGGTATGGGAGAGCCATTGCTCAACTATAAGAATGTCATTAAATCAATAAAATTGATGAATGATCCGCAAGGTTTAAAAATAGGGGCCCGAAGAATAACAATTTCTACTTGCGGAATTCCAAAATTTATCAGAAATCTGTCAAATGAAGAGCTTGGAATAAATTTAGCCGTCTCATTAAACGCAACTGACGATAAAACACGCTCTTTTTTAATGCCGATTAACAGGGTTTATCCAATACGTGAATTATTATCCGCTGTGGATTATTACACTAAGAAGACAAACAGAAGAGTTTCTTTTGAATATGTTTTAATAAGGGGGATAAACGATTCTATAAAAGATGCAAAAAAATTGGTTGAAATTTTAAATGGCAGACTCTGTCATGTCAATTTGATTCTTTTAAACAAAATAAGTAATTCTAAATTTTACCCTACTTCAATAGAAAGAGCAAAACTTTTTGTTGAAATATTGGCTCACGGTGGAGTAAATGCTACAATAAGAAAGAGTAAGGGCACGGACATTTCTGCTGCGTGTGGTCAGTTAGCTGCAAAAAAATTTTAGAAAAATTTTTATTGCCCGTGTAGCTCAGTTGGTAGAGCACGTCCTTGGTAAGGACGAGGTCACCGGTTCAATCCCGGTCGCGGGCTTGACGCGTAAGATTAGTTATACTATAATTGTCGTATTGAATACATAACCAAGGAGGAGAAAGCATGGCTCGAGAAAAATTTGAGAGGAAGAAAAGTCACGTCAATGTTGGAACAATTGGACACGTCGATCATGGTAAAACAACGCTAACTTCTGCGATAACAAAGGTTTTAGCGGCAAAAGGAATGGCAAAAGCAAAAGCTTT
The DNA here is from genome assembly GCA_964597815.1 of uncultured bacterium. Taxonomy (GTDB): domain Bacteria; phylum Margulisbacteria; class WOR-1; order JAKLHX01; family JAKLHX01; genus CAZQZN01. The sequence goes on from CAZQZN010000001.1 coordinate 145,537, forward strand.
TGATGAAATTGACAGCGCCCCAGAAGAAAAGGCAAGAGGTATTACAATTGCTATTGCTCACGTTGAGTATGAAACAGAAAAAAGACATTATGCACATATCGATTGTCCGGGGCACGCCGATTATGTCAAAAACATGGTTATAGGTGCTGCTCAGATGGATGGAGCAATTTTGGTTGTAAGCGCGGCTGACGGGCCGATGCCTCAAACAAGAGAACACATACTTCTTGCAAGGCAAGTTAATGTTCCTCGAATAGTTGTTTTCTTAAACAAAATAGATATGGTTGATGATAAAGAGCTAATAGATTTGGTTGAAGTTGAGATTAGGGAATTGCTCAAAAAATACGAATTCCCGGGCGATGAAGTTCCAATTATCAGAGGTTCTGCTCTAAAAGCAATGGAATCAGGTGATCCAAACAGCCCTGATACCAAATGCATATTTGAATTGATGGATGCACTTGACAGCTATATTCCTGAACCTCAGAGAGAGCTTGACAAACCTTTCTTAATGCCAGTTGAAGACGTATTTACAATAACTGGAAGAGGGACAGTTGGAACAGGCAGAATCAGCAGAGGGAAAATAAAAGTTGGTGAAGAAGTTGAAATTGTAGGTCTTGGCAGTCACAAGAAAACGGTTGTAACAGGTGTTGAGATGTTCAGAAAAACTCTTGATGAAGGTATAGCGGGAGACAACGTTGGTTTATTGCTAAGAGGCATTGAAAAGAAAGATTTGCAACGTGGTCAGGTGATTGCCAAACCGGGATCAATTCATCCTCACAAAAAGTTTGATGCTCAAGTTCTTGTTTTGACAAAGGAAGAAGGTGGAAGACACACTCCATTTTTCTCTGGCTACAGGCCGCAATTTTATATTGGCACAACCGATGTTACTGGCCAAATTACTTTACCACAGGGAGTAGAAATGGTTATGCCAGGTGACAACGTTACAATGTCTGTAGAATTAATAACAGACGTTGCTATTGAAGAAGGTCAGAGATTTGCTATAAGAGAAGGTGGCAGAACTGTTGGAGCCGGTGTTGTTGCAAAAATTATAGAGTAAAAATTGATGGATGTTTGTTGAATATGTAGCCCTCTCATGGTTTGGAGAGGGCTTTTTATTTTGAAAATGAAAAAAAATGTAGTAATTCTTACTGTTATTTTGGTTATATTCGCTGCTTTTAGCGGGCTATTTTATTCCTTTTTGGTTTTGGACAAAAATAAAGTAATACCAAAGGGGTATTATGTTGGAAAAGTTCATGTAGGAGAATTGAAACCAGAAGAAGCTATAAAAATCCTTGATACTTTTGAGGCAAATTCAGTTTATGATAAACCTTTTGTATTTTTATACAAAGACGATGGTGAAATTATTAGATTTGAATTTTTGCCTTCGCAAATAGGAGCGAAAATTGATGCAAAAAGAACCATTGAAGATGTTCTGGCAAATTCTCCGAGGGGTTTTTTGAAAAGGTTTTTGACAATTTTCTCTATAAAAGAAAAGAAGGTTGTATTCTATCCAAAGTTTAAAATAGATTCTCCCGAAGAAGCAATTATTTTATTGGGAAAAATCAAAGAATACATCAATAGAAAACCTTCTGATGCAACATTTGTAGTTGAAAAAGATGGTTTAGATCAAAATCAAGAGCCAAAAATAATCATAAAAAAGGAGAAAATTGGCAGAAAACTTTTGATAAATGATTCTTACGATATTCTTGAAAAGGGAATTATGGAAGGCAAGCAGACATTTACTTTGTCAGTTGAAAGTTCTGTGCCAAAGATAACATCCGAGATGTTATTGGCAATTCCAAATCCTAAAATTATTGGCAGCTTCACAACTTATTTTGGGAAATATGATTCAAGGCCAAGAGTGCATAATATACGAATTGCTTCTTCATTCATTGATAATTATTATTTGGGGACTGATGAAACTTTCTCTCTTGTTAGTGTAATGGGGGATTTTAGCGAGGAAAAGGGATATAAAGACGCATATGTAATTATTGGCGATGAACTTGTTCCAGAACTTGGGGGAGGAGCGTGTCAAGTTGCTACAACATTATACAACGCTGTATTGTTGGCTGATTTAGAAGTTCTTTTTAGGAGAAACCATGGAATTTATTTTTCAATATACCCGATGGGAAGAGATGCTGTTATATATCCTCCGCAGCTTGACTTAAAATTTAAGAATAACACCGGAGCTCCGATACTAATTCAATCTATAAATCATGCAAAAGGTCTAACTATCAGAATAATTGGCAGAGATACCGGGAAAAAAGTAAAATTTTCTTATCCAACGATTAAATACATAAACACAGCTATTGCAACAAAAGATTCGGAAACTGGCCAGATCAAAAAAACAGTTTTGCCCACTAATGCATTTAGAACAGAAGTTGTAAGAGCTGTTTTAAAAGATGGTAAGCTCGTTGATAAAGAGGTAATAAGAAGCTTTTACAGAATGCATGGTGATAAAGTTGAAGTAAAAAAGAGAGAGAAAAAGAGATAAGTCATTGTGATATAATCTAAACATGGAAAATTTGCCGAGAAAATCCTTACAATCACTTCCTGAATATATCCCCGGCAAACAAGTTGATGAAGTTGTTAAAGAATATAAAATCGAAAATGTAATAAAACTTGCATCTAACGAAAATCCTTTTGGTCCTTCTCCAAAGGCTCTTGAGGCGATTAAAAAAAATCTTACCTCTTTAAATATTTATCCTGATCAACATCATCACATATTAAGGGAAGCATTATCTCAAAAATACTCCTTAACAAAGGAAAACTTTATTATTGGGAATGGTTCCGATGAGATCATGCTCATGATAGCACAAACATTTTTAAGCTTTGGTGATGAAGTCATCATCTCATCACACACTTTTAGCATGTATGAATTTGTAACAAAACTTATGGATGGAGTTGCCATTGTAGCGGATCTAAAAAACTTTTCTTATGATCTTGAAGCGATGCAAAGCAAAATAAGCAAAAAAACAAAACTTATTTTTTTGTGCAATCCCAACAATCCAACCGGAACAATATTTACTTCTGATCAGTTTGAAAAATTTATGAGAAATGTTCCTGAGGATGTTCTAGTTATTGTTGATGAAGCATATAGCGAATTTGTTGATAGCAGTGATTTTGCAAACACAATCGATTATGTAAAAAGAGGCAGAAACGTTATCGTGCTAAAAACGTTCTCTAAGGCTTATGGGCTTGCTGGTTTGAGGATAGGATATGCGATCTCAACTCCGAAAATAATAAAAACGCTCAATCTTGTCAAGATGCCTTTTAATGTTAACAGATTGGCTATTTTTGGTGCTGTGGAAGCATTAAAGGATATCGATTTTCTTGAAAAAGTGCTAAAAAATAATATTGAAGGGAAAGAATACCTTTATAGAGAGTTACAAAAACTAAAATTACAATTTTTGAAAACTCAGGCAAATTTTATATTTATTGATGTTCAAAGAGATTGTGATGAGGTTTTTATTGAGCTGATTAGGCGAGGAGTCATTATCAGACCATTAAAAACTTTTGGCTTTCCAAAAGCAATAAGAGTGTCAATCGGAAAAAAAGAACAAAACGAAAAGTTTATATCTTCACTTAAAGATTGTTTTTAATTGGAAGCTGTATAAGAAATGAACAAAACACATTTGTATGACGCTCATTTGAAACTATCTGCCAAAATGGTTGATTTTGCTTCTTGGCTTATGCCTCTTCAATATACTGGAATAATAGATGAACACTTTTTTGTGCGTAGCAGCGCTGGGATTTTTGATATAAGCCACATGGGGCAAATAGAAGTTTATGATGTAAATGCTCTGCAATTTCTAACAACCAATGATATTTTTGAATTGCAAAATTATTTTGGTCAATATTCTTTCTTTTGCAATGAAAATGGGGGAGTAATTGACGATGTCATAATATATAAACTCCCTGAAAAGTTTTTAGTAATTTCAAACGCTGTAAATGCTTTAAAAGTTTTTGAAAAAATAAAGAATTTGGATCAAAAAGCAAAGTTATTATATGAGGAAAATTTTGCTATTGCTGTTCAGGGACCGAAAGCGATCGAAATCTCACAAAAAGTTTTTAATGATGAAGAAATATCAAATCTTAAAAAAAGGCAGGTTAAATTGGTTTTTTTTGGAGATTATTCTGGCCTTTTATCCCGTTCAGGTTATACAGGTGAAGATGGTGTGGAAATTTTTTTTACAAAAGATGTTGCTGAAAATATGTGGGATAGATTCATTAAGTTTGGCGCAAAACCATGTGGACTTGGTAGCAGAGATATTTTAAGAATTGAGGCAGGATTACCACTTTATGGCCATGAAATTGATGAAAAAATAACTCCCATTGAAGCTGGATTTGATTTTGCAGTAAAGCTGAACAAAACCAATTTTGTTGGGGAAAACGCCTTAAAAAATCAAAATGAAAATGGCACGCAAAAGAAATTGTTTGGATTTGAAATTATGGGCAGAGGAATCCCAAGGCAAAATAATATTTTGTATGATAATGGTAATGAAATTGGATTCATTACGAGCGGCACTTTTTCACCAGTTAAAAAGGCGCCAATTGCAATGGGGTATATTTATACAAAACACTTAAAAGATGATTTGGCACCAAAAATAAAAATAAGAGATGCTTTTGTAGATACTTTATTTGTAAAACTGCCGTTTTATAGAAGACAAAAAATATGATAAAATACTTGTAATTATTTTCAAAGTTAGGAGAAAAAAAATATGCCCACTCCTGAAAAGATAAAATATACAAAGGATCATGAGTGGATTAGCGATGATGGAATAGTCGGGATATCTGATCACGCACAAAATGAGCTTGGCGATGTTGTTTTTGTTGAACTTCCAAAAAAAGGAACAAAAGTTGAAAAAGGCAAGGAAATTGCCGTTTTAGAATCTGTAAAAGCAGTTTCAAATGTTTATTCTCCCGTTGATGGTGTAATAACAGAAATAAATGAAGTGCTTTCTCAAAAACCAGAACTCATAAATCAAAAACCTTTTGATGAAGGATGGATTGCAAAAATAGAAATAAAAGACAAAAATCAGTTAAATGATCTGATGTCTTTCGAAGAATATCAAAGTTACATAAAAAAATAATTTTTTATGAACTACATACCTAATTCTGATTCTGACAGATCCAAAATGCTTTCTTTTATCGGAGTAAATTCTGTTGATGATCTTTTTAAAGATATTCCAGAAGTTTTAAAAAAAGATAAAGTCTATAATATACCAAACAGTTGTGATGAGATTGAATTATTTAAGGAAATAGAAAGAATCAGCCAAAACGATTTGTTTGTTGGGAAAAGCATCTCCTTTATGGGAGGAGGCGCTTACAATCATTTTATTCCATCTGCTGTAAAATATGCGGTTTCTAGATCAGAGTTTTTGACTGCATACACTCCATATCAAGCAGAAATGAGCCAAGGCTTGCTTCAGCTTATTTATGAATACCAAACTCTTATCTGTAAATTAACTGGTATGGATGCTGCAAATGCTTCTCACTATGATTGCGCAACAGCACTATCTGAATCTGCGGTTTTAAGCAGCAATTTTACAAATAGAAAAGAAGTACTTGTCTCAAGCACTGTTAATCCAAACTACAGAAAAGTTTTGAAGACATATTCTTTGGGGGGAAAATTTACAGTAAAAGAAATAGGATCTGACAATGGCAGGCTGGATATTGATGATTTAAAAACTAAAATTTCTACAAATACTGCTTGCTTTATTTTGCAGATGCCAAACTTTTTTGGTTATCTGGAAGAAGTTTTTGAGATTGAAAAAATTGTTCATCAAAATGGAGCATTGTTTGTAGTTAGTATAGATCCAATTTCTTTAGGGCTTTTGCTAAAACCATCTGAATATGGTGCTGATGTTGTTGTTTCAGAAGGTCAATCTCTGGGAAATGAATTAAATTTTGGCGGTCCATATCTTGGGATATTTGCTGTCAAAAAATCTTTGATCAGATTTATGCCGGGAAGAATTGTCGGGATGACAAACGATCACAATGGCAGAAGGGGATTTGTTTTGACTCTTCAGGCAAGAGAACAACACATAAGAAGAGAAAAAGCTTCATCAAATATTTGCAGCAATCAATCCTTTTTAGCTTTGACAGCGATGGCATATTTGACTTATATTGGTCCAAAAGGCCTTGAAAAAATCGCAAAAATTTCTCATACAATGGCTCGCTATGCTTTTGAACTTATTTCAAAATTAAACGATTTTTTTATTCCATTTGGGAACGGATTTTTTAAGGAATTTGTTGTTAAACTTCCAAAAAATTCAGAAAGCATAATTAGTTTTTTACAGGACAAAAATTTTTTAGTTGGTCCAAGTCTTGACCATTTATATCCTGAATATAAAAATCATTTGTTAATCGCTTTTACAGAGTTAAATAGCAAAGAACAAATTGATAGTTTTGTATCGGTATTAAAAGATGTATGAAGAAAGGCATTATAGGTTTTACTCTATAAGCGAGGATCTTGTCAGTTTCAGGGTAATTTATGGTGAAACAGATTTATTTATAAGCTGTGAAAAGAATCTCAAAGATATTGCAGAAAAAGCACTAAAGGAAAACAGAATAGAGTTAAACAAATATATCAGCAAAAATCCAAATTTTGAAACTTCATTAGTTCCAATTTCTTATGATCTTTTTGCTCCTAAGATAGCGAAAGTTATGATCAAAGATTCTTCACTCTTAAAAGTTGGACCTATGGCATCAGTTGCAGGGGCAATAGCTGACTTTGTTGGTAAAGAGTTGTTAAAATATAGCGATCAAGTAATTGTTGAAAATGGGGGAGATATTTTTATTAAAACCAGAATTCAAAGAAAAGCCGGTGTTTTCGCAGGGAATTCTCCATTTTCAGAAAAAGTAGCATTAATAATCGAACCAGATGAAACCCCTCTTGGCTTATGCACTTCTTCAGGAACAGTAGGTCATTCTTTAAGTTTTGGAAATGCCGATGCGGTTGTAATTAAGGCTGCTACTGCTTCATTGGCTGATGCCGCTGCAACTGCTGTTTGCAATGAAATAAAAAGCAAAAATGATATTGAACCGGTTATAAAAAAGTTTTCTAAGCGAGATTTTATCAAAGGTATTTTGATAATCAAAGATGATGTTATGGCAATTTCTGGGCAAATGGTTATAGAAAAAATTTGACATTTATTGACATAAATCAGCTTTTTGATAAAATTACTTATAAAGGAGAAATTTATGAGAAAAGTTTTCGTGTTTATTCTTATTTCTGCTCTTGCATTTTGTTCTTTTGGGGATTTATATGCTGCCCCAAAAAAAACAAAAAATAGGAAGATTGTAAAACCGGCACCGAAAAAATTGGAACCGCAAAGAAATTTCCCATTTTTGCCAAAAACTTTTGTCCCTATGCCAGCACCTGTTAGAGTTGCTCCACCTCCAAAACCAGTAGTTGTACCTGTCAAACAAAAACCTGCCTTTGCTGATCTTGGGTTAAAGACAGGATTAAATGCAGGAGTTTTTGCTGTTGGCGTGGATTTTGATTATCCAATGCCAAATTTATCGCGTGGATTTGCTGCAAGAATAAGCGCTGGATATTTAAGTGGCAATAATCCAAACTCAAGCGCTTCAATTGACAACCCCATGAAAGCTGGGGTTATAAAGTTTGGCGCAATCTATAACTTGGTTGGTAATAGAATTTTTTCTTTGCCATTAAACTGGTATTTTGGAGCTTCTTACTTGTTGCCAGTGGCTGTTAATAATTCAAGAAGTGGTGGCTGGGGAATTGAAGCAATAATTGGTGCAAAGTTTAATGGGAATGTTCCTGGCAAATTATATATTGAAACAGGATATAGTGGCTTAAAATATTCTCTTGATACACCTGCGTTAAAAGGGATAAATGCTACAATTGGTTATTGCTATACTTTCTAACATCGGCGCAAAACTTTTGATTGTTTAATTCCCTTGCAATTTACTTGGCTTTTTTTTGCCTTGTTATTATATAATTATGTTATAGTGAAAAGCAAGGTTTTAGCATTATTTTTCTTATTCATCATATCTTACTCTTTTTTATTTTCCAATTCTGTGTTGGCTCAGGAAGCACAAGATGAATTAATGAAAAAAAAAGAAGAACTAAACAAAATTTATGAAGAATTGGAACGGAACAAAAACAGGCTTGAAAAGACAAAAAGAGAGCAAAAAAATGTAATACAACAATTATACATAATTACAAAAAATTTGAAAAAGACTGAACTTCAGCTAAGTTTGGCTGAGCAAAAAAGACAAGAAAACGAACGAAAGTTAAATCTTCTAAAATCCTCCCTTGATGAAACGAAAAAGAAATTTCTAATGCGAAGCGATCTTTTAAAATCCAGAGTAAAAGAAGCTTATAAATCTGGTGGAGTGAACTATCTTCAATTATTTTTATCTTCTGATTCTATCGGAAATTTCATAAATAAGACATATTTTTTTGAAAAAATTCTTGGAAGAGACATTCGTTTGGCGGATGAAATTTCCAAAGAGCATGAGAAGATTGCGCAAAAAAAGAATCAGGTGGAAAACACAACCAATGAAATCATAAAACTTTCTTCATATATTCAATACAAAAAGAAAACTATTGAACAGCAGGCACAGGAAAAGAAGAAAATAAATGAACTTTTGGAAGCAAAAAGGATTGATTATGAAAGAAAGGTTGAGGAGCTTGAAAGAATATCGAAAGAAATTGAAAAACACATACAAAAACTTGCCGCTGAAAGAGCTGCAAAAGGCATAGTTATCAAAGGTGGTACAGGTAAATTTATTTGGCCTCTACAAGGGAGAATAACATCAAGATATGGATATAGGAGAAGCCCTTTTTCGGCCAGAAGGCAGTTTCATACTGGAGTTGATATCGCTAATTCTTACGGGTCACCAATTAAAGCTGCTGATGGGGGACAAGTTATTTTTGCCGGTTGGTGGGGTGGGTATGGTAAAGCGGTAATTATTGACCACGGGAAGGGATTTTCAACTGTGTATGGCCACATGTCAAGAATTTATGTTCAACAGGATGAACAAGTAAGTCAAGGCCAAGTGATTGGTCTTGTTGGAAGTACTGGTTATTCCACAGGGCCACATTTGCACTTTGAAGTTAGAAAAAATGGAGAAACTCAGGATCCTTTGAAATGGTTGATGTAAAATAAAATATATTGAAATGAGGGGAAAAATGAAAAAATATATTCCAAATCTTGCTTGGGTCTTTTTGCTTTTATTTATTTGTGTGGTTGGATATCAATCTGTTTCTGCAATAACTGGGTTAAAAGAAAAATTGCAGGTATTTATGCAGGTTTTGGAATATGTAAAAAATGACTATGTAGAAAAAAATGTTGATGACCAAAAATTGGTTTATGGCGCGATAAAAGGAATGCTAGATTCGCTTGACGATCCATACACAAGGTTTATGGAGCCAAAACCGTTTAAAGAAATGCAGATGAGGATGAAGGGTTCTTATTCTGGAATCGGCATTTATATTGGAATGAAAAACAAAGTATTAACAGTAATAGCTCCAATTCCAGATACTCCGGCGGCAAAAGCGGGATTAAAATCCGGAGATAAAATTATAACTATTGATGACAAACCGACAAAGGATATGGGATTGGAAGAAGCGGTTAGTATGATAAGAGGCAAAAAAGGAACAGTTGTAAAGTTAGGGATAATTAAACGCGGAGAAAACGAAAAGAGAGATTTTTCAATTATAAGGGATACAATTGTTGTAAAAAGTGTTGAATACAAGACTATTGACAAAAACATTGGTTATATTAAATTAATTACTTTTGAAAACTTAAATTCTGCAAATGAAATGAGGAAGGCTATCAAAGCTTTAAAAAATTTAGGGTGTAAAGCTTTAATTATTGATGTCAGGAACAATGGAGGAGGACTTTTGTCAAATGCCACTGAAATAGCCAGTATGTTTCTTAAAAGCGGAGAGCCAATAGTATATACTGTTGATAGAGAAGGCAGAAAAGAAGTTATTGAGTCAAGCGGAGAAAATATCTGGCAGGGACCAATAGTTATGCTGATAAATGAAGGCAGTGCAAGTGCTTCGGAAATTTTGGCTGGTGCTCTCAGGGACAACAATTATGCCACTCTTGTGGGATATCATACTTTTGGTAAAGCTTCAGTTCAAAGCGTAAGGCAATTATATGATGGCTCTGCTTTGTTGTTGACTGTTGCAAAATATTTGACGCCTGATGGAAGAGATATTTCTAAAACAGGTATTAATCCAGATATTGAAGTAAAAACTGGAAAAGAAAAAGATAACAAAGGGGCCTCAATCAATGATAAAGAGGATGAGATTGTTTTTCCTGATGAGGATGCAAAAGATATTCAGCTTGAGAAAGCAAAAGAATATATAAAGACAAAGATATAATGTTTGACAGATTAGATAATATCAATTCATACAAAGAGATTGATCCAAACGGAATGGCTGATTTAATTTCCAAATTTCCGGAAATGATGGTTGATGCTTCAAAAATTTCCAGTGATGTTTTATTTGATTTTTTGGACAAACCAAAAAACATAGTTTTTTGTGGAATGGGTGGATCAGCTATAAGCGCTGATATTGCCTCTGTTATTTTGTCAAAATTTGGAGATATTCCTTCTTCTGTTGTAAGGGGTTATAACTTACCACATTTTGTAAATACTGATTCTTTGGTAATAATACTTAGTTATTCTGGAAACACTGAAGAAACTCTTTCATGCTATTATCAAGCATTAAATAGAACAAAAAATATTGTTGTTATTTCTTCTGGCGGCAAGGTTTTAGATCTGGCGATTGCAAACAAAAATGTTTTATTTAAAATTCCAAAAGGATTGCCTCCAAGAGCGTCAATGCCTTATTTATTGATACCAATAATTTTTGTTATTAACAAGTTCTTCATTGAAGCAAAATTACTTGATCAAGTAAATGAGGCATATAAAACGCTTGTGGAGTTGAAAGAGAAAATAGGAGTTAATATTCCTTTAAAAGACAACCTTGCAAAACAAATTTCCTCAAAAATTGCGGATAAGATTATCTATATTTTTGGCTCTGAAGGCGGAAGCGATGTGGCGGCATATAGATTTAAATGCCAATTAAGTGAAAACAGCAAAAAAAATTCTTTCAACAATTCTTTCCCAGAGCTAAATCACAATGAAATTGTAAATCTTTCTTTTTACAATCAACAAAATATAACAGCAATTCTTTTAAGAGATTCTAATGAAAGCAAACAAATGCAAAATAGGATTGAAGCGACGAAAAAAATACTTTCGAAAAGCAAGATAGAAATTGCTGAAATTTATTCAGCAGGGCAATCTTTGCTTTCAAAAATTTTATCACTTTGTTATTTTGGTGATTATGTTAGTTTGTATTTGTCGATTTTATCTGGCATTGATCCGATGCCAGTTAAACCAATCGATGAGCTCAAAGAAGAGTTAGAGAAAAGAAAATGAAAGCTGTATTAATCGCTGGTGGTTTTGGTACTAGATTAAGGCCTTTGACATATAACAGGCCAAAACCAATAGTCCCAGTTGTGAATAGGCCATTTGTTTTGCATCAGATAGAACTGCTAAAGAAATATGGAATCTATGAAATCATTCTAAATGTTCATTATTTGCCGAAAAGTATGGAGCTTGTTCTTGGAGACGGCAAGGAATGGGGTGTTAAACTCTATTATTCAATAGAAAAAGAACCGCTTGGCACAGCTGGGGCGGTCAAAAACGCTGAAAAATATTTTGATGAAGAGCCGTTAGTAGTTTTTAACGGAGATATTTTGACAAATATTGATATTAAAGATTTGATTGAATTCCATAAAAAGTCAAAATCTGTAGCAACTATCGCTTTAACAGAGGTTGATGACCCAACGCATTATGGACTTGTTATTACTGATAAAGATGGAAAAGTTAAAAAGTTTTTAGAAAAGCCAAGTTGGCAGGAAGTAACCACAAACAAAATAAACGCTGGGGTTTATATTTTGGAACCGCGCATATTTAGTTATGTCCCTAAAAACGCTTTTTTTTCTTTTGAAAGAGATCTTTTCCCATTGCTTTTAGAAAAAAATGAAAATATGTATGCCAAAGTTTCAAGCTCTTATTGGCTTGATATTGGCAGTCCCAAAAAATATTTGCAAGCGCACAAAGATATTTTAAATCAGGAGATTAAAGTAAATATCGAAGGGGAAAACAAAGGCGACCAAATTTGGATCCACCCATCAGCTCAGATAAACGAGAGCGCAAAGTTAAAAGGGCCGTTAGTAATTGGCAAAAACGCAAAAGTTGAAAAAGCCAGCATAAAAAATTTTTCTGTAATTGGAGAAAAAGTTTCTATTGATGACGGAGTGATAATTGAAGATACAGTTATTTTACGAAACTCAAAAATTGGAAAGGATGTTAAGTTAAAAAACTGTATAATAGGCGAAAATTGCATAATTGAAGATTTTGTTGGGATGTTATATGGAATTGTTTTAGCTGATTATTCAATTGTAAAAAAAGGTTCAAGGCTTATATGAAAACATCTGAAATTGAGAAAACTGTAAAAAAAATAATTGATGATGTCAAAAAGAACAAAGATAAGGCACTGATAAAATATTGCAATAAATTTGACAAAGTTAATTTCAAATCTCCAAAAGACCTGATTGTAAGTCAGGAAGAAATTGATAAAGCACACAAAAATGTTGAAGAAGATTTTTTGCGTGCTTTAAGAAAGTCGATAGAAAATATAAGATTTTATCATGAAAAGCAAAAACCTGAAAATTGGTTTGAAACTTTTGATGATGAATCGATTATTGGTTTGAGAAGCGTTCCATTAGATAGTGTTGGTGTTTATGTCCCCGGTGGAAGAGCGGCTTATCCATCTTCTGTTTTGATGAATATTATTCCTGCCCAGATTGCCAAAGTAAAACAAATTGTTGTTGTTACTCCTCCTGACAGAAACGGAGTTGTAAATAAATATGTATTGGCTGCTATAAAAGAATTGGGCATAGAAAAAGTTTTTAAAGTTGGTGGTAGCCAAGCTATTGCAGCCCTTGCTTTTGGCACAAGAACAATACCAAAAGTCAACAAAATTGTTGGACCGGGCAACATATTTGTCACTGTTGCCAAAAAGTTATTGTATGGCATTGTGGGTATTGATAAGTTAGCTGGACCAAGCGATGTTGTAATTATTGCAGATGAGTTTGCGGATGTAAGGTTTGTTGCTTATGATATGGCTTCCCAAGCAGAGCACGATCCAAGTTCAAAGGCAATTTTAATTACTAATTCAAAAGATATTGAACGTGATGTTAAGAATCAGATTAAAAAGATTGGCTTTTCAAAAAACTGTAAAACCATTTTAGTCAGAGATTTAGATCAGGCAGTTGAAGTATCTAATGAAATTGCACCCGAACATTTAGAACTTATGGTAGCTGTGCCGCAAAAACTGCTTGAAAAAGTTAAAAATGCTGGTGCTGTGTTTTTAGGCCCCTATTCACCAGTTACAGTTGGTGATTATATTGCAGGACCTAATCATGTTTTACCAACTGATGGAACGGCAAAATTTTCTTCTCCTTTAAGCGTATATGATTTTGTAAAAATGCAAAGCGTTGTTGGTTACACAAAGGCCTCTCTTCAAAAATATGGCAAAGATATTATTACTCTTGCTAAAACTGAAGGTTTTAATTTTCATGCAAAATCAGTCGAAGAAAGATTTAGATCAGTTTGATCCCGATTTTTTTAAGCAATTTCCTTGGATTTTCAACAACAGCTTTTATTGCCTCTTCTTCCGGCAAACCGCATAACAAAGCCAATTTTAAGGCCTCTTCTTGTGTAATTAAATCATTTGGCCCATGAGCATCTGTGTTTACAATAAGATTTGCTCCAGTTTTTAAAGCAATTTTTGCTACATGAAGATTGGTTTCTTTATGTGCCGGTTTTGCAGAAAGTTCTAGATATACATCATTTTTTTTTGCTAACAACGCTTCTTCTTCAGTTATGTATCCGGGATGAGCCAAAATGTTTATTAATCCTTTGTTTGACACAGCAGCAAAGTTGGTGCCCTTTGCAACTGGCTCAGAAGGAGTTTCTCCATGGCATATGATAAGTTTTGCTCCAAAATTTTTTGCATCTTGTGCTATTTTTTTTATGAGATGAGGTTGAACGTGTGTTATTTCAACTCCAAGAACAAATTTTAATTTAAAGTGTCTTGCCTGTTTTTTATTGAAATCTTTTAAGGCGGATAAAACGAATTTTAAGTTTGAATAATCAACATGATCAGTTATTGCAATTGCTTCAAAAGAAAGCGTTTCTGCGTACCTTAAAAGTTCTGATGGGAGCAACATCCCATCACTATGCAATGAATGTGTATGTAGATCTATCCTTTTAGCTTCCATTATAAGAGAATAATATCATATAATTTAGTATTGTAATCATGGAAATTGGCGATGAAATTATTTTAAATGTTGAAGATATAACAGCTTCTTCACAAGGGGTAGGCAATTTTAATGGTTTAAAAATTTTTGTTGATAATGCATTGCCGGGAGAAAGAATTAAAGCAAAAATACTATCCATCAAAAAAAACTATATTATTGCTGAAATCAATGAAATAATTGAAAAGTCCCCTTTCAGAGTTGACCCTGTTTGCAGCCATTTTGAAAAATGTGGGGCTTGTCAATTTCTGCATATAAACTATGATGCTCAACTTAAAATAAAGACAAAAATTGTTAAAGATGCGCTTAAAAAAATTTCCGGTTTTGGACAGGATCTTGTAAAGGATATTGTCAAATCACCAAAGCAATTTGGTTATCGAAACAAGATGCAATATCCTCTAAAAAAAATAAAAGGCAAAATTTGTCTTGGTTATTACAGAAAGAAATCTCATCAAATAATTGACATATTGAATTGTTGTGTTCTTCCTGAAACTCTAAATCTGATAGCCAGCTCTTTGAGGAAGGCATTAAACGAACTAAATTTTTCGATTTATGACGAAGATACCCAAAAGGGATTGTTAAGACACTTGCTTGGCAGATATGCGTTTGCCACTGGTGAAAGTGCTATTACGTTTGTCATCAATGATAAAATTTTTCATGGTTCAAATAGGCTGATTGACACTTTTTTTTCTAATCTTGATAGTTCCATAAAAATAAAAAACATTTCATACAATATCAACTTAAGAAAAACAAATGTCATTCTTGGAAACGTCACAAAGGTCATTGTTGGCAATGAGTACATTTATGAATTTTTAGGCAAATTAAAATTTGCTATTTCACCAGCATCGTTTTTTCAAATAAATCCTTTTCAGGCAAAAAACGTTTTTGATAAGGTTTGTGAGCACTGCAAAAATTTTGGAAGAGCGACAATTTTTGATCTTTACTGTGGTGTTGGCACAATATCGCTTTGGGTAAGTGATTTTGCTGAGCGGGTGTTTGGAATCGAAGAGATTGAAAGCGCAATTTCTGACGCAAAGAAAAACGCAAAATTAAACAACAAGAGAAATGTTTATTTTAGAGTTGGAACAGTTGAGAAACAGCTGCAAAAAATTATCTTAACGAAAAACAATCCAAGCATAGTGGTATTAGATCCTCCAAGAAGCGGTTGTTCAAGAGAAGTCATCACAAAAGTATTTGATTTTTTGCCGGATAGAATTGTTTATGTTTCTTGTGATCCCGCAACTTTAGCAAGAGATATTAAAATCTTATCTATTAAATATGACTTAAAAGAAGTTCAGCCTTTTGACATGTTTCCACAAACAGGACATATTGAATGTGTGGCATTATTAGACAAAAAAAACTAATCAAAGAGTTTGTATTGTTTTATTTCAGGAAACCATAATTTTACATCGTCTTCAGAAAATCCAATGGAATCAAAAAGTGGTTTGTTTTTTTTCAAAAGTTCTACTGCTTCTTTATATTTTTCTTTTCTTGTTAATGCCTTTACATCATCAATCAATTTACTGAATTTTTCAAAATTTAATATGCTTTTTTTTATTTCTTCAGGATCATTTCCAACTCTTATTATTAAATCCTTATTCTCTTCGACTAATTCAATCGCTTTATCAAATTTACCTTCCTCAATAAATTTATCAATCTCCCTTAAAACTTTATTTTGGTTGATAGCATCTTTGACTTTTAATTTTAACTCTTCAATATTAAATCCTGATTTCTCAAGAAGATCTTTATTTTCATCGATAAAATCAAAAGCTTTTTGCACGTTTAGAGTATTTGCAATCTCTTCAAATTTTTCCAAAAATTCGTCGATAGTTTTTATCTTTGGAGCAGTGTCTTGAGGCTCAACATTTTCCCTTAAAATTGGTAAAGGAGGCTTTTTATCTCTGGTGTTATTTTTGCTCAAATAAATTCTTGACGAGCTGATTGAGTTTATATACATAACACTTATTTATCGAACAGAACTTTAGAAAATTTCACTTTTTATGATTTCTAAAATCTTTTCTGTTGCTGAATTTATCCCGGATTCGAGTGCAATGGTGTACTTAATATCAAATCTTTTAAACCAGCTAATTTGCCTTTTAGCAAAATTTCTTGTCTTCTTTTTTACCAGTTCTATTGTTTCTTCTTTTGTTAAAAAGCCGTTTAAATAATCAATAGTTTCTTTATATCCAAGCGCCTGCATCGAAGGCAATTTTTTATCAAAACCCATTTCAAGAAGAGATTTTACTTCATCTATTAGCCCTTTTTTGAACATGCAATCAACTCTTTCATTTATTCTTGAATAGATTTTTTCTCTCTCATCATCCAAACAAATCAAAATTAAATCATTGCGTTTATTGTTTTTTTGCAAAACAGAAATTCTTTTTCCAGTTTGATAATAAACTTCAAGCGCTCTCATAATTCTTTTTTTGTCATTTTTTGAAATTTTTTCTGCTGAAAGCGGATCAATGTTTTTTAGTTCATAGTAAAGATCAAAAGTATTTTTTTTGGACAGCATACTTCTTATTTCTAAACTTGGTGGAGCAATTGGGAAAGAAAAATCGTTTATGAATGCGTTTAGATATAAACCAGTTCCCCCGACAATAAGAGGGATAGAGTCTTTATTTATTATATCTTTTGCTAGCTTATTAGCCTCTTTCACAAAATAGGAAGCGTTCCATTCTTCATCAGGGCATACAATATCAATTAGATAGTGTTTCACTTTTTCTCTTTGTTCCACATTTGGCTTTGCAGTGCCAATATCCATATATTTGTAAACTTGCATTGAATCAGCGGAGATTATTTCAAGCGGAAGTTTTGTTCCTAATTCCACTGCGATATCTGTTTTGCCAGAAGCAGTGGGCCCGAACAAGAGGAATATCTTATTGGTCATCTTCTTTGTCGAAGAAAAATAAGACGTAAAAGCTGCAAAAGAGCCATTGTTGTTGCTGCTACATATGTAAGGGCTGCTGCATCCAATACTTTTTTGCTCATCTGGATTTCTTCCTGTGTTAAATATTTGCTTTCGGAAAGCATAAAAAGTGCTCGTTTGCTTGCGTTAAATTCAACAGGTAGAGTAAGCACAGTAAAAGCAACAGCTAATGAAAAAAAGATTATTCCCAAATCCATTAGTTGTGGAAAGTTAAAAATCATCCCCAAAAAGAATAAGGGAATTGCAAGTGTTGATCCAAAGTTTGAAATGGGAACAATGCTTGCCTTGATTTTGAGGGGCAAATATGACTCTTTTTCCTGAACTGCGTGCGAAACCTCATGAGCTACAATTCCAGCTGCTGCAATTGATCTGCCATAATATATTTCATCAGACAAATTTATGGATTTATCAATTGGGTTATAATTGTCTGTTAGTTTCCCGGGTGCCGGCTTAATTTTTATCTCTTGAAGCCCGTTTCTATCAAGAAGATTTCTCGCGAGCGTTTGTCCGTCGATCCCGGAAGAGCTGTCAATTTTTGAGTATTTTTCAAAATTATAAGAAACCTTAAACTGAGCGTAAAATGCAAACAATAAAGCTGGCAGAAGCATCAAATAAGTTATGTCGTAATACATAAACAAAGCTCCTTTACAAATTTTTAGTTTTCTGTTTTGTTATCGTAAAAAACTGCTATTTCTAGTTTTCTAACAACTTCGATTACTATAAGTGTAATTAGAGTAACTACTGCCGCACCAAGATAAAAACCACATCCAACCGCTAATCCGATTGCAGCGCAAATCCAAACTGATGTTGCTGTTGTAAGTCCCTTGATAGCTCCTTCTGCGTGAATTATAGCGCCAGCACCTATAAACCCTGTTGCGGTTATAACTTGGGAAGCAATCCTGCTTACATCTGTGTTTGGGAAACTTGTACTTAAAAATATCGAAATTAACATAAATAGCGTTGAACCAACGCATACCAACATATGGGTTCTTAGCCCAGCGGCTTTTTTGTCTTTTTCTCTAACGAATCCAATTGCCCCACCAAGAAAAGCGGATAACAAAAGCTGACCAATTATTGCCTTTTCATCCATAAAATTCTCCCAATTCTATTCAAGTTTAAATCCACCGTGTTTTTTAAAATGTTCAACCAATCCGCCATCATTTAGCAAAGTTTGCATGGTTTTTGGAAAAGGCTTAATTTTTATTTCAAAGTTTTTGGTTTTATCGATTAAGATTCCTTTGTCCAGATCGATTTCTATTTCATCTCCATCTTCAATTTCATCAGTATCACACTCAATTAAAGGTAGTCCCAGATTAAAACAATTTCTATAAAATATTCTTGCGAATGATTTTGCTATTACGGCAGATATACCAGCGTATTTAATGGCCATAGGTGCTTGTTCTCTTGATGATCCACACCCAAAATTTTTCCCAGCGACTATGAAATCGCCTTTTTTTATCTTTGAGAAAAAATCTGGATCTAAATCTTCCATAACATGTTTTGCAAGTTCAAAAGGATCTTGAATATTAAATTTATATCGGCCTGAAATTATATAATCCGTGTTGATATCGTCAACTATTTTTGTTCTTCTTGAAAATCCTTTTAATAACACTATCTGAAAACCTCCTCACAAAAAAATCTGTTCCCCAAATTATTCCAACTCCAAACAAAGAAGCAATTGCTAATTTTTCAAACTCTATTTTTGGCAATTCAACATTCAGATATCTTGCCTTTTGTTCTTCCCAAACTTTTTTTATTTGTTCAAATTCATTAGTTTTAACAGCATTTAGCGAAAAACTTGTGTTTTCCGCTGATATTTTTGGATACGGCATGAACAACGCTAAAATTAGACAGATTATTGCTGCAATAATAAGCCATTTTGCATCTATCATACTTTACAAATATTTTCTCGGGTCAGTTATTTTCCCTTCGATTGCTGATGCCGCAACAGTTGCAGGAGAACCAAGATATATTTCAGCTTTATTATTCCCCATTCTGCCTTTAAAATTTCTATTTGCTGTTGATAAAACTTTTTCTCCGTCCGATGGCACACCATTGTGTGTTCCAACACATGGACCGCAGCCGGGAGTTACAAAAACTCCTCCAGATTCTAATATGCATTGGACTATTCCTTTTTTGATTGCTTCAACAAATATGCTTTTTGATGCAGGAGCAACAATCAATCTGCAATCTTTGTGGATTTTTTTGCCTTTTAAAATTCTTGCCGCTATTTCAAGATCTTCCAATCTGCCGTTGGTACAAGTGCCAATAAACGCTTGTTGTATTTCTAATCCTTCAACTGCTTCAATAGGAGAAACATTATCAACAGTATGAGGTTTTGCTATCTGGGGTGAAATTTTAGAAACATCAATTGAGACAATGTCTTTGTATACAGCGTCTTTATCTGGCTCAACAGGAATAAAAGATTTTTTTGAATGAGATCTCACCCAATTTTCAACTTTTTTATCGGCTTTCATAATTCCCGCTTTTGCGCCCATCTCAATTGCCATATTTGAGATCGTAAATCTTGCGTCAACTGACAAATCTTCTATTGCAGGACCATCAAACTCTGCCGCCAAATATGTTGCTCCGTCTGCTCCTATATCACCGATAATTTTTAAAATAAGATCTTTTGAATACACACCTTTTGGCCATTTGCCGGAAACAAAAAATTTTATTGTTTCAGGAACTTTAAACCATAATTTTCCGCTGATCATTCCAGCGGCGAGATCGGTTGACCCAATTCCTGTTGAGAAGACATTTATTGCTCCGTATGTACATGTGTGTGAATCAGCTCCAATTACTAAATTGCCCGGAACAACAAAGCCCATCTCAGGTGTTATTTGGTGACAAACTCCGCAGCCAATATCAAAAAGATGAATACCTTGAAACTTTGCAAAATCTCTGATTTTTTTGTGTATTGCCGAAACTCCCTCATTAGGAGGTGGGGCGCTGTGGTCAATAATAATTGCTATTTTTTCTGGATTAAAAACTTTTTTGCCTTCCATTTTGTTAAAAACATCAATTGCAACTCCGCTTGTGCCATCTTGTCCGATCATAAAATCCAAATCTGCAATAACAATTTCTCCAGCGATTGCATCTTTGCGGCTGTGTGATGACAAAATTTTTTCTGAGATTGTTTTGCCCATACTAAATATATTATATATTCTTTTTGGTCTTAATTTTTAGCAGTTTTTTTGCTTTTTCTATCAAGTATTTTTCAAGATTTGGCGTGGAGATGACTTCTTTTAGAAGTGGTATTGCTTTTTTGTTATCAGAAATTTCGGCGAGATCGATTTTTGCTCTTGCAACAAGGTCAATATCGGCATTTTTATTTCCTATTATTCCCATAAATATTCCTGTTGCTCGTGATTTATCATATCTGGCCATTCTTCTTGTTATGTATTCTCCTTGGAGAAGCTTTGCTTTTACAGATATGTAGTCATTTGGTTTGTCTTTAATTAACTCAATTGCATTAAGGCAAGATTTTAATTCCGCATTTATATCTGTATTTTTTTCATATAACAAAAGTTCTGCGTGATCAACTATTGCTCTTGCCCTAAAATAGGGATCTGCTAAATCGTCTTCTTTAAGCTCTTCGAGAAGCTTTAAGGCCCTTTTTTTGTCTTCTGTTTTACCTTTCTTCATCAAAAGTTCCGCTTCAACAACCAAACATTTTGAAGAATAATAGTCGCTTTTGCCGACAAGTTCTGAAAGATTTTTATACGCTTTTCTTGCAAGTTCGATAGCTTCATCGATTTCGCTGGGTTTTTCTGATCTTATAGCAAGCTCAGCTTTGCCAACCATTGCTGCCGCTCTTAAATAACCATAGGTTGCATGTTCTATTACAAAGTCATAATGTGTTTTGGCTTCACGCCAATCGCCGGGGTCATCCCTTGTAATCAACAAATCGGCAAGTCCAAATCTTATTTCTGAAGTGTTAAGTCCGCCGGAGACGAACCTTAACATTTTTCTATACTTATTAATAAGCCTGTTTAAACGTTCCTTTTCCCCAACGGCTGCTATGGTCGTTTGGACAAGATGAGATAGTATTGGTGATAAAGTGCCTCTCAATTTATTCTCTTGATAATTAATTCTACCTACTGTAAAATATATTGTCAAATGATAACACAGAGCAGGAAGCAACAACTGCAGGAGATTGAAAAAAAACTTGGCACAAAATTTATTTCCTTTGATTTGATAGACAGGGCTTTAACTCACAGCAGTTTTGTCAACGAAAATAAAAGAAAAGATTTGTCCGACAATGAAAGAATAGAATTTTTGGGCGATGCAGTACTAAAGCTTGCTGTTTCCGATTACTTATATTTACACTATCCTGAAAAAAACGAGGGAGATCTCACAAAAATTAGGGCTGCAGTAGTATCAGATCTTTCGCTTTCTGAAAAAGCAAAAAACTTAAATATTGGGCAGTATTTATTGCTTGGTGAAAATGAAAAACTATCTGGCGGCGACAAAAAAAAATCTAATTTGGCAAACGCTTTAGAAGCAATTATTGCATCGATTTATCTTGATTCTGGTTTGGAAGAAGCGAAAAAAGTTGTGATAAATTTATTAAAAGATGACATTGAAAAAGCCGCTTCAGAAGGATTTATAATAGATTATAAAAGCGCTTTGCAGGAACTTTGCCAAAAAAATAAATGGGGGCTTCCGTTTTATAAGGTCTTAAAAGAATTAGGGCCAAAGCACAACAGAATTTTTTTGGTAGAAGTGAGAATCAAAGGGCTAGGATATGGTTTTGGTAGAGGCCGAACTAAAAAAGAAGCAGAACAAAGCGCTGCAAAAACTGCTTTGACAAAAGTGAAAAATAGCGGATTGAAAGAACCATTTTTCAAGAATGTGATTTTCGGGCTTTTAGGAAAGAAAGGCAAACAATGATTTTTCTGATAAAAGGCGGCGTTGTGGTGAATCCGGCAAGCGGATTGGTTGAACAAAGGGATATTCTCATTGAAGGTGAAAAGATAAGAGAAGTTTCAAAAAATATAAACGTTAGCCTTCAATGTGAAAAAATAGATGTTTCTGGCAAGTATATTTTCCCTGGGTTGATAGATATGCATGTTCATTTGAGAGACCCCGGTATGGCAGACAAAGAGACAATCGAAACCGGCACAAGAGCTGCTGCTGTTGGCGGATTTACCAGTGTTGCTTGCATGGCAAATACTGATCCTGTTGCTGATAATGAGTCAGTAATTGAATATATTATTGCAAAATCCCAAAAAAGCGGGGTTGTTAATGTATTTCCTATAGGAGCGATCACAAAAGGCTTAAAAGGCGAACAGATTGCTGAGATTGGGAAAATGTATTTTGCAGGAGCTGTTGCTTTCTCGGATGATGGAAGATGTGTTATGAATTCTTTGGTTATGAGATATGCGTTTGAATATGCAAGACAGTTTAATTGTCCAATTATTTCCCATTGTGAAGATCATAATCTTTCTGATGGAGGTTTGATGAATGAGAGTTATTTATCCACTATATTGGGATTAAAGGGAATTCCTCCGCTTGCTGAAGAAATCATGGTTCAGAGAGAAATTTTGCTTGCACAGGAATTTGGACATGTTCACATTGCACATGTTTCAACCGCAAAATCCGTTGAAATGATAAGACAGGCAAAAGCAAAAGGGATAAAAGTTACATGTGAAACCGCGCCTCATTATTTTACTCTTACCGAAGCAGCTGTTGAAAACTATAACACAAATGCAAAAGTTAATCCTCCTTTAAGAAGCGAAACCGACATAAAAGCGATCATTGAAGGATTAAAAGACGGGACAATAGATGCTATAGCCAGTGATCATGCACCACATACTTTTGAAGATAAAAATGTGGAATTTGCATTAGCGGCAAACGGAATTTCCGGGCTTGAAACCACTTTGGGAATTGTGATTTCTGAACTCGTTGAAACAAAAGAACTTTCTCTATTGGATGCAGTTTCAAAATTGACAATCAATCCTGCAATGATAATTGGCTTAAACAAAGGACAGATCAAACAAGGAGCTGATGCTGATTTGACAATAGTTGATTTAAACAAAGAATGGACCGTTGACGCCTCAAAGTTTGTTTCAAAAGGCAAAAACACACCTTTTGACGGCTGGAAACTAAAAGGCAAAGTAATTCACACAATTGTAGGCGGCAAATTTATAGTAAAAGATTCAGTTTTAGTGTGTTAATCCAATCTTGATCAATATTTTCCCCGTCTGGCATGAAAATTGCTGTTTGTGGGTTTGGTATAGCAAGTCATGAAAAAAATATTTTTTTCAGTGATAATTTTAATGTGTTTTGCTGTTTTTCTTTCATCGTGTGCCGGAAATTTCGGACAACAAGATGAAAAAGAGATTAATAAAAAAGATGAGCTAGAGGAAAACATTGTTGCAACACCCAAAATTGAAACATCTCAAACTTCTGAAGCTATAAAAGTTTTTGGCTATCCTCAAAACACGGATGAAATCAATAATCAAGAGCAATATCGCCAAATTTTTGAGAATTTTACTGTAAAAAATATAGATGCGAGGAAAGCCTGTGAAATTTTTGCAAAAATTTTCCCTGAAGCAAGTTTTACTGAAGGGGCAAGGAGCAATCAAATAATAGTGAAAGCTATGCCGGTTGATATTGTCAGGATAAGAAAATTGTTTTCTTCAATTGATGTTCCTGTTCATCAGGTTATTATTGAAAGCCAGATTTTAGAATTGACGAAAAGCGATTTTGAAAACTTTGGATTTAGTTGGAATATTTCAAGAAATGGGATGAAAATGGCAGTAGAAAATTCGGCTATTCAATCAGACAAGATATATGCAACAATAAATGCGTTAAAAAGCAACGGGAAGGCGCGGTTGATCGCAAATCCAAGCATTGCGACAATTGATAATCAGGAAGCAAGTGTAAACATTGGCAGTAAAATTCCTTTTGCCGTTCCAGTAAATTCAACTTCCCAAGGAATGCAATGGACTATACAATATATTGACGCTGGGGTTTCATTAAAAATAACTCCAAAATTGGCTGATAATGATTACATAATAGTTTCTGTAAATCCAGAAGTCAGCTCTATTTCAGAATGGAGGACAACTGCGGCCGGTGAATTTCCTGTCATATCAACTAGAAACGCCAGCACAAAAATAAGAATTAAAAACGGGCAAACAATAGTGATTGCAGGACTGATAAATGAAACAGACAGAAAAAATATGTCAAAAATTCCAATAGCAGGCGATATGCCGATTTTAGGGGCATTGTTTTCACAACAAACATTGGAAGAAGGGAATTCCGAGATTGTTTTTCTTATTAGGCCGCGAATAATATGATGATTGCTAAAACTATTATATAATGTTTATTGATGCCAAAGAACCAATTACAATCTTCAGAAAAAATAGAAAGAATAAGGATAATACCATTTTTATTGTCCCTATCTTTTTTTGTTATTGGTATTGTCTTATTGTGGTTTGGTTTAACTCTATCATCTGATCCTCTTTTTTTCGACTTTGTTAAAACTTATTTGAAAGATCTTCGTCCAACTCCAGCCATGCTTGAACAAATAGATTACAAAATTTTCGCTATTGCAGACATTTTCAAAAAGGCAGGATTATTTCTGTCGATTATTTCTTTCATTTTGGCTTATTTAATTTTGAAGGGATTTGTGCCTTTTGGAAAAATTAAGATTTTTTTGGAAAAAATTTATGTTAATTTCGGAGGAAAAGCAGGGATTAGAAAAATAAGTTTTATTATTGGTGCGTCAACAATATTCCTTTGTGGGTATATTCTAATTTTATTTTCAATGGGCCTCAAATTTTTTGGCATAACAATGACAAGATATCATTTTCCTTTGGCACTGGGTTTAACAATAGTTTCTATGCTTATGCTCTCAAAGTTTTTTTTCAATCGTGAATATATCAAGATGTTTGTTGTTTCAATGGCTGTTTTTGTTTTTATGTTTTTAATTTCGTTTTTATTTGGGAATTTGTTTTATGATACAGCTTTTGATAGTTTAGCATATCATCAGGAAATCATAATCAGATTAACGCAAGGCTGGGATTTATATTCATTAAATAATCCTTTGCACACAAAGGATTTTATTAACAGCCATACTTATACTCAAACTAAAGCGGCTGAAATTTGTTCTGCTTCTCTTGTAAAGTTTGACGGGCTTATAGAATCTGGCAAAATCTTCAATTTTCTCATGATTTTTTCTTCGTTTTTCATTGCTTTTTATGCGGCAACTGTTTTTCCGTGGATAAGTATTAGAGTTGCAACATTGATTTCCGCTTTGTTGGCTTTTAACCCAGTGTCAGTCTATCAGAGCGCAAGTTATTATATTGATGGACAGTTATCGTCAATATTGCTTTGCTTATTTTCGTTGGCAGTAATCCTTCTGACGGAGAAAAAATTTCTTTATGTATTTTTCATTTTTCTATCAATCATTATTGCTTCCAATCTTAAACTTACTGGTCTTGTGTATTCTTTTGTTGTTGCTTCAATTTTGGCTGTTTTGCTGTTTTTCAGAGAAGATTTTAAGATGTTTTTTGCTTCTTCTTTAATGTTTCTTTCAGCCGCACTAATTGCCATTTTTTTAGTTGGTTTTAATCCATATGTTACAAATCATATTTATCATGGCCATATTTTTTATCCATTTTTTTGTAAGAATCCTGTGCAAGTTATAGAACATGCGCCTCCAAGCATGAAAGGCAAAAATCAAATAGAAAAAGCATTTGCATCAATTTTTTCTGAGTGTGAAAATTTTTATGTAGGTCATTTAACTGAATATTCTTTCAAATTTCCTCTTTTTGTTTCTGCACATGAGCTAACCTGTTTTGCTAATACTGACACAAGGGCTTCCGGATTTGGTCCATTATTTGCCGCAATGTTTATTGTTTCGTTGTTAGTTATTTTTTCAATCATTTTTATTGATTGGAAAACAGGAGCGATAATTTCCCTTTTCTTTTTATGGATACTGGCAAGTGGTTTTATTATAACTGAGCCTTGGTGGGCAAGATTTGTGCCTCAAATTTATTTTGCTCCAATATCCACAATTTTGGTATCTTATAAATTTAACTCGAAAGTTTTAAAATTTTTAAGGAATTTTTTGTTATTTTTGGCAATAGCAAATATACTGTTAATCTCAATGGTTTATTACACATCTCAATACGCAACTTCGGCTTCACTTGAAAGGCAATTAAAAGAAACTGCAAATTCTTATAAAAAAATATATATTTATTTCCCTTATGGAACATTTGCTTCTCTTTATAGATTAAAAAGTGCCGGGATAGATGCAGTGCCTGTTGACGCAAATTATTTTAAAGAAGCGCCGCAAAAAATCTCTGCTGACTTTTTTTCCGGATTTTTTATTGGTGAAAAGAAAGAAAACCAAAAGTGAAGCTGTCAATAGTATTGCCTGTTTATAATGAAGCCAAAACAATTTTAGAAGTTTTGAAAGCAGTTCAAGATGCTCCAGTTTTTGGATTAGAAAAAGAAATAATCATTATTGATGATTGTTCAAGTGATTCAACTCCTGATATATTAAAAAAGTTTGTTTCAAATGATGTAAAAATTGTCAGACATGAAAAGAATCAAGGCAAGGGAGCTGCTCTAAAAACCGGCTTTGACATTGCAACTGGTGATATTATCCTTATTCAGGATGCTGATTTAGAGTACGACCCAAAAGAATATGAGAACCTTTTAAAGCCTATTCTTGAAGACAAATTTGATGTTGTTTATGGTTCACGATTTTTAGAGTATAACGAGAATATAAAAAAATATTCACCGCACACATTGGCAAATAAGTTTCTTACTTTTCTTTCAAACCTTTTTTCTGGTCTTAAACTTACTGATATGGAAACATGCTATAAAGTTTTTAAAGCCGGCATAATAAAAGATATTTACATAGAGGAGAAAAGATTTGGCTTTGAGCCGGAAATTACTGCAAAGATTGCTTCAAAAATCAGAAAAGAAAATTTAAGAATTGCAGAGGTTCCTATATCATATAAGCCCCGCTCTTACAAACATGGCAAGAAAATAGGCATTAAAGATGGCATAAGGGCAATATGGTGCATTGTTAAATACAACGATTCATTTTTTATTACCTTTTTAAGATATGCTTTTAGCGGGCTTTCAGCATCATTTCTGCAATTTTTTTCAATGGTTTTTTTAGTTGAGTTTCTTTCTTTCAAAACGGTTTTTTTGCAAAACTTGGCGAATATACTCAGCATATTGATAAGTATGGTTTATGTATTCTTGATGCATTCCTTTTTTTCATGGAGGTATAAGTTTAGCTCTTTGATGATTTTTTTCAAGAAAATGTTTGTTTTTTTTGTTTTTTCGGGCATATTGCTTATTTTCAGGATTTTGTTGTTTTATCTTTTGTCTGTGATGGGTATGGACTACAAATTAAATACTTTGATAAACATAGTCTTTGTCGTTATAGTAAATTTTATCTTTTACAATCTTGTTTTGTTCAAAGAGACAAAAACCACTTAATAGTCAATTCTAGTCCTGTTTGAAGATCTATTTTTGGTTCCCAACCCAATAAATTTTTTGCTTTCGAAATATCTGGCCTTCTTTGTTTTGGATCATCCTCGGGCAAAGGACTAAATTTTATGTTGGAAAGTGGTTTGTTAAAATTTTTGTTGACCATTTCAGCTAATTCTTTGATAGTAAATTCGTTTGGATTGCCAAGATTAATAGGGCCGGTTTCATTGCTCTCCAGCATTTTAATGGTACCGTCAATCAGGTCATCAATATAACAAAAACTTCTTGTTTGAGATCCGTCTCCATATATTGTTAAAGGCATATCTTTCAACGCCTGAGAGATAAAGTTTGGAATGACTCTCCCGTCGTTTTTGCGCATCCTTGGACCATAAGTATTAAATATCCTTGCGATTTTTATGTCTAAATTGAATTTCCTTTTATAAGAAAAAATCAAAGCTTCTGAAAATCTTTTGCTCTCGTCATATACACTTCTTGGCCCAATAGGATTTACATTACCCCAGTAACCTTCATTTTGGGGGCTTACTTTTGGATCTCCGTAAACTTCAGAAGTAGAAGCGAAAAAATATTTTGCATTGCAGGCTTTTGCAAGTTCAAGAGTATTTAGTGTTCCAATTGAACCTACTTTCATTGTCTCGACAGGAAAGTTTAGGTAATCAACTGGGCTTGCAGGGGAGGCCAAGTTTATTACGAAATCCAAGTTTTTTTCCATGATTTTTTCCACAAAATCGCTTTTGCATATATCAACTTGAATAAATTCAAAATTATCATTTTTTAAAGCTGTTTGGATATTTGTCTTAGAGCCAGTTAAAAGGTTGTCAGCACAAATTACTCTATTTCCACTTTTTAATAAACGATCACAGAGATGAGATCCAATAAAGCCGGCTCCGCCGGCGACAAGAAATTTCATCTTCCAACTCCAAAGTATTTAAATCCTTGCTCTTTCATTAATTTTGGATTTAACATGTTTCTAGCGTCAAATACATAAAGTTTCTTCAAGCTCTTTTTTAATAGTTCCACTTCAATTTGTTTAAATATAGGCCAATCTGTTACAAAAATTGCCGCATCAGATCCTTTTGCCGCTGAATAGATGTCTTTTTCAATAACAAGATTTTTAATTGATGGTATTTCTTTTACAACAGGGTCATAAGCGTGTACAGAAAAACCTTTTTTTGTCAACTTTGATATTAATTTTATTGAGGGCGATTCTCGAATATCATCTGTGCCGGGCTTAAATGAAAGGCCAAACACGGCAACTTTTTTATTTTTTGGGCTTTTTAAAACTTTCAAAATTTTGTTTAGAATCAGGTCAACTTGCTGTTCGTTAATTTTGTTTAATGTTTCCAAAAGGCAAGGTTTGTATCCCATCTTTTTTGATAAACTCACAATTGCGGAAACATCTTTTGGCAGACAAGAACCACCATAACCTATTCCGGCGTTTAGAAAATATCGCCCAATTCTTTTATCCAATCCAACCGCATTTGCGAGCTTTACGACATCAACTCCGACTCTTTCGCAGATGTTTGCGATTTCATTAATGAAAGATATTTTTGTTGCTAAAAAAGAGTTGGAAACATATTTTATCATTTCTGCTGTTTTAATATCAGTAAAAATTATGTGTGCGTTTAGGCTTCTGTATAATTCTGTAATTGTGTCAAATGCTTTTGTGTCTATTGCCCCAATAACAATTCTATCCGGATTCATAAAATCGTTTATTGCATTGCCCTCACTTAAAAATTCCGGATTTGATACAACTGAAAAATTTTTTTGTGGGATATTGTGTTTTCTTAATATTTTATGGACGATGTCTCCCATTCCAACAGGAACAGTGCTTTTATTTACAATCACTTTGTAGAAATTTTTGGTTTTTATGCTTTTTAGAGAATTTGCTATGTTTTTTGCGACTTTAATTACATTTGATATATCCGCAGAGCCATCATTTTTTGGTGGAGTGGCAACAGCTATAAAAATTACATCGGATTGTTTGACAGCATCGTCTAAATTTGTGCTAAAGAAAAGCCTTTTGTTTTTGCTATTAAATTTGACAAGTTCTTCAAGCCCCGGTTCAAAAAAAGGCACAATGCCATTTTTTAAGCTTTCTAATTTTTTGTAATCTTTATCGATACAAAAAACCTGATTGCCCAAATTTGCCAAACAGGCTCCGGTTACCAGCCCCACATATCCAGAACCAATAATACAAACCTTCATGATTTTTATTATAACTCAAAAAATTTCCTCGTGTTATAATTTAGTAAGTTTAAGGAGGAAAACAAAGTATGAAGTGTCCAAAATGTTTGTCTAGCATACCAGAGTGGAATAAGGCTTGCAAATGCGGATATAAATTGGATTTTTCAAAAGTTCCTTCTCCTCCAAGGCAGATAGGTTTAATAAACGATTACGAGGCGATAATTGGTGAACAGCTTGGCAAAATGATAAATCTGGTAAATGATATTGAGAAAAAAACCGGCATAGAAATTGTAGTCGCTATACTAAACAATACCAAGCCGCTACTTCCTGAAAATTATGCTTTTTATCTATTTAATAAATGGAATCTTGGTAAAAAAGACCATAGAGCGATTTTAATCTTGGTTGCAATGTATGAAAGGCGAGTTGAAACTGAAATTGGATTTGGGTTGGAAAAATACATTACTGAGGATGAGACAGAAAAATTGTTGGATGAAATAATAATCCCTTATTTTAAGCAAAGCAAATATGGGGAAGGTCTTTACGAGGCTTTGAAAGCTTTGGCTAAAAAATTGGAAAATTTGGATCTGCCGCCACTGAAAAAATAAGACTTATCTATGATGTGAGATACTCAAGTGCTTCCAAATATTTTTTTGAAGTCATTTCTATAACATCTTTTGGTAACTCAGGTGCAGGCGGTTTTTGGTTCCAGTTTATAGATAAAAGGTAATCTCTTACATATTGCTTGTCGAAACTTTTTTGTCCTCTCCCAACTTGATAATCACTTTTAGGCCAAAATCTCGATGAATCAGGAGTCAAAACTTCATCAATCAAAATTAAATCATTGTTATAAATACCAAACTCAAATTTTGTGTCAGCGATAATAATCCCTTTTGAATCTGCAATTTGTGATGCTTTTTTGTACAATTGTATAGAAATTGATCTTATTTTTTCCGCCAAATCTTTTCCAATGATATCTTTTGTCTTTTCAAAATCTATTGTTTGGTCATGTTTACCCGCTTCTTCTTTTGTTGAAGGCGTGAAAATTGGTTCGGGAAGTTTTTGAGATTCTTTGAGCCCTTTGGGAAGCTCGATGCCAGAAATTTTTCCAGTGGTTAAATAATCCTTCCATCCGGAGCCAGATAAGTAGCCTCTTACTATGCATTCTATTGGAAGCGGCTTTGCTTTCTTTACAATCATTGATCTGCCGTCAAGTTCATCTTTGTATTTTTTGCAAATATCCGGATACTTTTCTACATCGTTTGTTATAAGATGGTTATCGACGATGTCTTTTAACTGATTAAACCAGAAGATTGAAATTTTTGTTAAAACTTCGCCTTTTCTTGGGATTGGATTTGGCAGCACCACATCAAAAGCAGATAGACGATCGGTTGCCACAATTAGCAAACTTTCGCCAAGATCATAAATATCCCTGACTTTTCCTCTACCAAGAAGTTTTAGATTTGGGAAATTTGTGCTATACACTTGTGATTGCATAATATTTTTCCTTCAAGCTTTTCTTAAAAGTTGATTGGTTAGTTATCTCTGAGGTATTTTTAACATATTATAACACAACTTATGTTTTGTGGGAGAGGTCCAAGTTGAGTTTTTTCAATGCTTCTGTTTCTCCAAAAACGATTAAAATATCGCCTTCCATAATCATATTTTCATCAGTCAGATTGAAGATTAATTCATCACCTCTTTTGATTCCAAGAATTGTTACATGAAACCTTCTTCTTAAAGCCAATTCTTTGATGGTTTTGTTTGCAAGTTTTTCTGTTGCTTCAACGCTGACAATGTTTATATGTTGCCCTAACTCTAGATAATCCAAAATGCTGTCAGAAGTGAGTTTGTTGACAAGTTTTATAGCAGTGTCTTGTTCTGGATAAACAATTTGATCAACTTGAAGTTTTGTCAATATCTTTCCGTGAATAGTGTTTTGTGCTTTTGCTATGACTTTTTTTATTCCAAATCCCTTGCATAGCTGACTGCAAATAATATTTGATTCGATATTTGAACTTTCTGCGACAATAGCGACATCGCAATCATTTACTCCAGCTTCTTTCAAAGTTGATTCATTTGTTATATCTCCAACGAATGCGTGAGTTACTTCATCTTTGATATTGTCGATTTTTACCTCGTTTAGATCAATTACAATAACTTCCTGCCCTCTGTAAAAAAGTTCTCTTGCAACTTTGCTTCCAAATCTCCCAAGCCCAAGAACGGCAAATTGTTTCTTTTCCATAAAAACTCCTCCTTTTATTTATTATCCAACAGAAATTCCCTCTTTGGGATGTTTTAAATCGCTTATTCTGCTTTTTGTTGAAATTGACGATAGAAGCGTTATTGTTCCCACTCTTCCAATAAACATCACAAAGGAAAGTATTATTTTCCCAATGTCTGAAAGCAATGGAGTAATTCCCAAACTAAGGCCAACAGTGCCAAAAGCTGAGAAAACTTCAAACGACACTGCTTTTAATGAGAAATTTTCACTTGCGTTTAGAAAGAAAATGGCTATTGCTATAAATGAGATTGCAAGAAAAAATATTGTGAAAGATTTTCTGACAGTTTCAGGAGGAATTCTTCTTTCAAAGATAATAGTGTTTTTTGATTCTTTAAGTGAAGAAATAATTGTTGCAACAATCAAGGTAAAAGTTGTTGTTTTTATTCCGCCGCCTGTTCCTCCGGGGCTTGCGCCAACAAACATCAATCCCATTAAGACAAGAATTGATGCATTTCTCATATTTGCAATTGGCAAAGTGTTAAAGCCAGCTGTTCTTGCTGTGACAGATTGGAAATATGATGAAAGGATTTTTTCAAAATTTCCTAAAAAACCAAGTGTAGCTGGGTTGTTAAACTCAATTGTAAAAATGCTGATTGCGCCTAACAAAATCAAAAA
The DNA here is from genome assembly GCA_964597815.1 of uncultured bacterium. Classification (GTDB taxonomy): domain Bacteria; phylum Margulisbacteria; class WOR-1; order JAKLHX01; family JAKLHX01; genus CAZQZN01. Next base: position 178,406 of record CAZQZN010000001.1, read on the forward strand.
AAGTGTTGTTGACAAAACAACTTTTGATTGAAGTGAAAATCTTTTATTTTGGCTTATATCGCTTATTACCAAAAACCCTAATCCTCCAAAAATTATGAGTGTTGTGATAACCAAATTTACTACTATATCTCCTCGATATGCTGTAAAACTTGAGAAATTTGGGAAAAGCGAAAATCCGGCGTTGCAAAATGCTGAAACTGAGTGAAACACTCCATAAAAGATGGCCCTTTTAAAACCAAAACTTGGTAACCATCTTATTGATAGAATTAAAGCCCCAAGGCCTTCAAATCCAAATACGATGATCAAAATCCTTTTTATTATATTAACGACTTCTCTGCCAGAGTACATATTTAAGGTTTCTTGTGCAATTAGTTTTTCTGTTATGAACAATTTTCTTTTTAGTAAAACCATGAAAAAAGTGGAAAATGTCATATATCCTAAACCGCCGATTTGTATCAGCGTTAATATAACCAATTTGCCAAACAAAGAGAAATATGTTCCTGTATCAAAGCACGCAAGGCCGGTCACACAAGTTGCTGAAGTTGCAGTAAAGAGTGAGTTTGCAAAATTTGTTTCTTGCCCATTTGCGGAAGAAAATGGCAGAGATAGAAGTACTGTTCCTGTTAGTATAACCAGAAGGAAGCTTAAAACTACAATCAACGAAGGTCTAAATCTTAACATTTATATATATCCAAATGAATATGATATAACAATCATCCTTTCTTAGCAAGTCGTAAGTTTGAGAAATCCGTCAATACTTTGAGGAAGGTAATAATTTACTGATGTTTTGTGTTATAATTTTTTTGTAAGAAAAAGAAAGGGGATTTTAAAATGCCGCTGGTCACAAGCAAAGAGATGTTCAAAAAAGCTTATGTTGGAGGATATGCAATTGGGGCGTTTAATGTTAACAATATGGAAATACTTCAGGCGATTGTAGATGCAGCAAAAGAGGAAAATGCTCCTTTGATACTACAGGTCTCAGCAGGGGCAAGAAAGTATGCTCGTCATGAATATCTGATTCATCTTGTCAAAGCTGCCTTGGAAACTGCTGATCTGCCTATTGTTTTGCACTTGGATCATGGTGAAGATTTTGAAATCTGCAAGGCATGCATTGATGGTGGTTTTACTTCGGTGATGATAGATGGCTCAAAGTATCCATTGGAAGAAAATATTAAGCTTACAAAACAAGTTGTTGACTATGCTCACCCAAGAGGGGTAAGCGTTGAAGCAGAACTTGGGAAATTAGCTGGGGTTGAAGATGCCGTAAAGGTTGCAGCAAAGGATGCTACCTACACTGATCCTGATGAAGCAGAAAGATTTGTAAAAGAAACTGGTTGTGATTCTTTGGCGATTGCGATAGGCACAAGCCATGGTGCCTACAAGTTTAAAGGCGAACCACGATTGGACATGGAAAGGTTAAAAGAAATTGCAAAAAGATTGCCAAACTTTCCGTTGGTCTTACATGGAGCTTCTTCTGTTCCGCAATATTTAGTTGATGAATGCAACAAGTATGGCGGTAAACTTCCCGGCGCTAAAGGTGTTCCAGAAGAAATGTTGAGAGAGGCAGCAAAAGGCGCAATTTGTAAAATAAATATAGATACAGATTTGCGTTTGGCAATGACAGCCACTATTAGGAGGATTTTTGTTGAAAATCCGGCTGAGTTTGATCCAAGAAAATATCTTGGTCCTGCAAGAGATGAGATAAAAAAGGTTGTCAAACACAAAATAGCAAATGTTTTAGGTTGTTCCGGAAAAGCTTAAAATATTTATGGCTTCAAAATATACAAAAACTCACGCAACTGCGGGATTGAGAGACAAACTCCCAAAAATTGCTGTTTTTGAAAATCAGTTCTCCGACTATGAGATAACCATAATTGAACCTGAATTTACTTCTGTTTGTCCCAAAACCTCTCTGCCAGATTTTGGCGTTATAACGATAAAATATGTCCCCGACAAATATTGTTTAGAATTAAAATCACTCAAATATTATTTCAATTCTTATAGAAATTTAGGCATATTCATGGAAAATGTTGTTAACAGAATTTTGGTAGATATAGTAAAAGCCTGCCGGCCCAAAAAAGCTTATGTTCTGGGAGAATTTAATCCAAGAGGTGGAATAAAAACTATTGTTGAGGCAAAATTTCCAGTTTCATAAAAGTACAGCCGATTTTTGGGCATCCTTCACACCATTTTTCATCTCTTATTATGCACTCGTTCATATTTTCTTTTACAACTTTAAATCCAAATTTCTTGAAATATTCAGGAATTAGTGTTGTCAAATAAATTGATTTGTATCCCATTTCAATTGCTTTCTTTAGGAGTTCTAACACTATTTTTTTACCTATTCCTTTATTTCTATATTCTTCAATGACGCCAATTGTTCCAAGTTCTATGCAATCTTTATGTTGTAATAATCTTCCAAAGCCAATTATTTTGCCGTCAATTTCAGCAACCAAAAACTGATTTGCATCCATATCATTTGATTCAAGGTTATATTTTTTTGCCAGAGAGAATATTATTTCCAGATCGTTGCCTTTAGCTTTTCTGATAAGCATTGCAAATTGAATTATATCATCTATTTTGGTAGGATAAGAATTGTGGGGAACATAGAAAAGTTTAAAAATAAAAAAATTGCTGTTTTGTGCGGTGGAGTATCCGGAGAAAGGGAAGTGTCTTTAAGATCCGGCAAAAAAGTTTATGAGAGTTTAATTTCGCAAGGGCTAAACGCTATTTTGCTTGATACAAAAGAAGAAGATTTTTTAACAGTTTTGAAAACTGAAAAAGTTGATTTGGCTTGTATAATGCTACATGGCAGATTTGGTGAGGATGGGACAATTCAGGGATTTCTAGAGATACTTGGCATACCGTATACTGGATCCAAAGTTTTAGCTTCAGCGCTCGGGATGAACAAAATCGCTTCCAAAAAAATATGGTTATCCAATGGTATTCCAACTCCAAAATTTATTGAAATTGATCCAAAAGGAGATCTTAATGCTCAATGTGAGAGGATAAAAAGAGTATTCCCTTTTCCGTTGGTTATTAAACCGACTAACGAAGGTTCGAGTTTGGGAGTGTCTATTTTGAAAGATGAAAGGACTTTTGAAGAGGTTTTAAAGAATACGATTTATGAATTTAACGATGTATTTGTTGAAGAATTTATCGATGGAATTCAAACAACAGTTGGAGTTTTACAACTGGAAAACGAATACAAAGCACTGCCAATTTTGGAGCTGAGGCCAAAAGGCGAATTCTATGACTATAAATCCAAATACACAAATGGAATGACAGAATTTATAATTCCTGCAAATCTTCCAAAACAAGTATATGCTAGTACACAGGAAATAGCTGTTAAATCATTTAGAGCGCTTGGTTGCAGAGGATTTGCCAGAATAGACATAATAGTAGATAGAGATGGAGTGCCTTTTGTTCACGATGCAAACACTATTCCCGGAATGACAGAGCTTTCTGATTTGCCTGCACAGGCGTCGGCTGATGGAATTACTTATGATCAGTTGGTTTTGCATATTTTAGAAAGTGCTTTTTATCATTAAGAAAATCTTATGAAAAAAACGGCTCTTGTTTTTTTAAGAGTTTTAGTGCTTCTAACAATAGTTATAAGTTTTATTTTTGCTTTTTTATCTCTACCATTTTGGCAAGTAAAAAACATATATGTTGAAGGGAACAAGATTCTTTCAGCAGATTTTATTAAAAGCAAAGTCAACATTCCTTTTAACGAAAATATTTTTTTCTTTGACCGATCTTATGTTTTGCGAAAACTTTTTGAACTTCCTCAAATAAAAAGTGCTTCTGTCTCATTGAGATTGCCAAATTCTATCATCATCAAAATTAAAGAAAGAAATCCATTTGCTGTTGTTACCGCTTCTAACAAATATTTGATTATTGACAACGAAGGTTATATCATTGAGTCCATTGAAGCCATTGGTTCTTTAGAAAAGTTTTTTGTGCAAAAAGCCATTGATCTGCCAACAGTTTTGAATTTGCCAAAAGAAGCAATCATAGATGGAAATAAAATTGATCCAAAAGCGATGAAAGTGATTGAATTTTCTTTTTTAAAGTTGAAAAATTTTTTAAAAGACAGCAAGTTTGAATTTGAATTAAAAGACGGCCAAATAGACCTTATAATTGATGGTGCTTTCAAAATAAAACTAGGAGTTCCCGAAGATATTGAAGAAAAATCAAACGTTTTGTCTAAAATTTTAGATGCCATTAAAGATAAAAGAACCATAGAATATATAGATGTAAGAGTAGATAATTTCCCTGTTGTAAAATTTAAGAGTATGTTGGATAATAAACAATAAAAGCTCAAAAATGTGTTAAAATAAATAAGCAATTTTAAGGAGAAAGAAATGAACGAAATTAAAAATTTTGCAAGCATAAAAGTTTTTGGAGTTGGTGGAGCTGGCACAAATGCCGTAAACAGGATGATAGGTGCCGGATTAAAAGGCGTTGAGTTTTGGGTTGCAAACACCGACCTTCAGGCGATAAGTGTTTCACTTGCTGATAAAAGGATACATTTAGGATCAAAACTCACCAAAGGACTTGGTGCTGGTGCAAATCCTGAAATAGGAATGAAAGCTGCTGAAGAATCGAGAGATGAGATTGCAAAAGCTGTTGAAGGCGCGGATATGATATTTTTGACTGCCGGTTTTGGTGGAGGCACTGGTACAGGTGCTACTCCAATCATTGCTGAAGTTGCCAAAGATATGGGGATTTTGACAATTGGCGTTGTGACAAAGCCTTTTAAGTTTGAGGGTCCTGTTAGAAACGCTCAAGCTGAAAATGGCATATCGATTTTAAGGGAAAAGGTTGATGCGCTCATAATAATTCCGAATGACAAACTGCTCCAAGTTATTGACAAAAAGACTCCAATAACGGATGCTTTTAAAGTTGCTGATGATGTTTTAAGACAAGGAGTAAAAGGCATTTCTGATTTGATAACTGTTCCCGGATTGATAAACCTTGATTTTGCCGATGTAAGAACTATTATGGCTGATGCTGGATCTGCAATGATGGGAATAGGAATTGCATCAGGAGAAAATAGAGCTGTTGAAGCTGCTGAACAGGCCATATCTTCGCCGTTATTGGAAGAAACAATAACTGGTGCAACAGGTGTAATCTTTAATGTTACTGGGGGATCCGATTTGACCTTATTTGAAATAAACGAAGCCGCTTCTGTGATTTACAATGCAGCTGATCCAGGTGCAAACATAATTTTTGGTTCTGTAATTGATGAAAAAATGCAGGGTGATATAATGATAACTGTTATAGCAACAGGATTTAAGAGAGCAACTCAAGATCAACCATTTAGATCTAATGTAATGCCCGCGCTAAAGTCAGAAAATTTGAAAAACCAAAAAGTTCCTCAGCAGAAAACTCCAAATATTGACATGCCGGATTTTTTGCAGGGTATAGCAAGGGCTTAAAAAACTTCAATATTTCAATTTTTTGAAATAATAAAGAATGCAATCTTATAAAAATTTATTGCAAATTTTAGCAGTAATTGTTTTGACCAATTATAATCCCGCTTCTTTTTTTAATATTTTGGCTTTATCTGTTTTTTCCCAGGGCAAATCCAAATCAGGTCTACCAAAATGTCCATAAGCGGCAACTTGTTTGTAAATTGGCCTTCTTAAATCGAGATTCTTAATAATTCTTCCTGGTCTAAGATCAAAATGTTTATTGACAAGCTCTGCTATTTTGTTATCTGTTATTTTACCTGTACCAAATGTATCAACCATAATGGAAAGAGGTCTGGCAACACCAATAGCATAGGCAAATTGCACTTCACATTTATCTGCAAGCCCAGCTGCAACAATATTCTTTGCAACATATCTGGCTGCGTAACTTCCTGATCTGTCTACTTTTGTTGGATCTTTTCCTGAGAAAGCTCCGCCTCCATGCCTGCCAACTCCTCCATAAGTATCGATGATTATTTTTCTTCCAGTAAGTCCAGTATCGCCTTGAGGGCCCCCGATCACAAATCTTCCGGTTGTGTTTACATATATCTTTGTGTTCTTATCCATTAGTTCAGCAGGTATTATCCTATTGATAACTCGTTCTGTTATATCGTTTTTGATTCTGTCTTGATCAACATCTGGATTGTGTTGAGCGGCAATTAATACACTATCAACGCGAATTGGTTTGTCGTTTTCGTATTCGATAGTTACTTGCGTTTTGCCATCAGGTCTTAAATATTTTAGTTCGCCGCTTTTTCTGACATCAGCGAGTTTTTTGGCAAGTTTTTGTGCCAAAGATATTGGCAGAGGCATTAGTTCAGGAGTTTCATTGCAGGCATACCCAAACATCAATCCTTGATCTCCAGCTCCAAGATTATCCAAATCTTCTTTTACAACTTCTCCTCCTCTTACCTCTAAAGCCGTATCTACACCTCGTTCTATATCTTTTGATTGTTCTTTTATTGAGACCAAAACTCCACAAGTTTCATAATCAAAGCCTATTTCTCTGCTAACATAACCAATTTCTTTTATGGTATTTCTAACAATCGAAGGGATATCAACATAAGTGCCTGTGGTTATTTCTCCGGCAACAATAACGAGTCCGTTTGTTGTCAAAGCTTCGCAGGCAACTCTGGCAGGAGGATCTTTCTTAATAATCTCATCCAGAATAGCGTCAGATATTTGGTCACACATCTTGTCCGGATGGCCTTCGGTAACAGATTCGCAAGTAAACAAGTATCTTTTGCTCATTGTTTGTCTCCTCTAGTTTTTATTATAGATGCGTTTGAAGTGTTTCGCAACAGGTGTTAGAATAAACTTATCGTGGGAAATTTGAGCGAACATTTTAGTTATAGAGATTTTGCGTGCAAATGTAAAAAATGCAAATCAGAAGTAAAGATACATCTTGGATTAGTTGGTGCTCTTGAAGCAATATCAGCTAATTTTAGAAGAGTTCCTAGAATAGTTGACGCTTATAGGTGTGAAGATTCGTCAAACACACTGGTGCCAATCAAGAAAGATTCGCATAGGCAGGGAAGGGCTGTGCATATTTACATAGATGGCGTACCATTAAATCAGCTTTTTGAATTTGTAAAAACACTTCCGGAAATTAGAGGCATTGGTTATTATCAAGAAGAGGGAATCCTTCATATTGACACAAGGCAATCAGAAAAAGATCAGCAAAAAGATATCTGGGTAAAAGAAAACGGGAAAATACTGCCGTTAACTCCTGATTTAAAATCCAAATACAACCTTAGATAATTTTTATGTTTGACAATCTGGCAAAATCTTTTGCTGAATACTTAAAACAAGAAAGAAATTTTTCAGACCATACAATTAATTCTTACCTTTTGGATTTAAAGGATTTAATCAACTTTTGCAAAACTTGCGGCATAAACTATCCGAATTCATTTACGAGGCATGATGCTCGCAAATTTCTGTCGCAAATTGAGGAAAAAGGTTTGTCAATGAGAACTATTGCAAGAAAAGTTTCATGTTTCCGATCATTTTTCTCTTTTTTGGTAAAAAAGCACTTGTCAAATTCAAATCCTTGGAAGGCAGTTTCTTTGCCTAAAATTTCAAAAAGACTGCCAGAGTTTTTATATCCTGAAGAAGTTGACCTTCTTTTGGAAAATTTTGATGTAAGAGATCCTATAAGTTCAAGGGACAAAGCTATTCTTGAAACACTATATGCCTCCGGAATGAGAGTAAGTGAACTTGTAAAGCTGAATTTATCAGATGTTGATTTTGATGAAGGAGAAATACTTGTAACAGGCAAAGGTTCAAAAGAAAGAATTGTTTTGATTGGTTCAAAAGCGAATTTAGCATTGAAAGATTATATTAAATTTGGTCGTCCAAAATTAATCAAGAACTCTTCAAGCAGAGCTCTTTTTGTAAATAAAATGGGAGGTCGTCTTACATCTAGGTCAGTTGAAAGAATCATTCAAAATCGTTTAAAAAAATGCAGCATCCAAAAGAAAATTACTCCACATTCTTTAAGGCATAGTTTTGCCACTCATTTGCTTGAAAGAGGTGCGGATCTAAGAATTGTTCAAGAGCTTTTGGGGCATTCATCTTTGTCAACAACTCAGATCTATACCCATTTAACAAAGGAAAGGTTAAAAAGCGTATACGATAATTCTCATCCAAGGTCGACATAAATTCGATTGGCAATGGTTATGTTGCAGACTTTTGTTGCCACTTGTATAATTTAAATATAGTGCTTTTAGATCTAAACGGGTTATTAAAAGAAAAAGGCGTTAGAATCCTTTACAGTGAAAATGTTTATGTGGAGGTTCCAAAGGAAGAAATAGACATTGTAAACCCAGTTAATGTCAATTTGGAGTTCACAAATACAGGTGATGGGCTTTGGATGCAGGGGAAAATTGTTGCGAATGTTCACTTAAACTGTTCGAGATGTCTTGAAAACTATGTTGGCCAAATTGTTGCTGTTGTTGAAGAGAGATTAAAAAAACAATCGGATGTAGAGGAAGATGATATAGTTTATGAGATTGATGAACATGGGAATTTGGATCTGACAGAGGTTATAAGGCAGAGCCTGATTATGAATATTCCAATCAAAACCCTTTGTTCAGAAAGTTGCGACGGTATAGAAATTGAAGAAGTAAAGAAGTTAATTGATCCAAGATTAGAGAAGTTAAAACAAATAAAATTATAGGAGGAATACTGATGCCAGTACCAAAGAAAAGACACAGCAACACAAGGACAAATAGAAGAAGAGCAAATTGGAAAGTCGAGAAAATCAATTATGGTTTATGTCCGTCTTGTGGATCTCCAATACTACCTCACAGAGCGTGCCCAAATTGCGGTTCATATCAGGGAAGAGTTGCTATCACAATAAAAGAGAAAAAAAGCAAAAACAAGGGAGAATAATCCTTGATACGGATTGCAATTGATGCGATGGGCGGAGATCATGCCCCCGAGGAAATAATCAAAGGTGCTGAGTCGTTTCTCAAAGAAGAAAATGTTTCTCTGATACTCGTCGGTGATAGAGAAAAAATTAGTCATTTAAGAAAAGATCTGCGCACCGAAATTGTTCATTGTAGCGAAGTTATTTCTATGAATGAACCTCCTGTGCAGGCTGTCAAACAGAAAAAAAACGCATCAATAAATGTTGCAATGGAATTGGTTAAGGAGGGGAAAGCCGATGCTGTCATTTCGGCTGGTAATACTGGTGCGATAATGGCATCTGCACTCTTTAAAATTGGCAGAATTGAAGGAGTTGAACGGCCTGCGATTGCAACAATTTTTCCAAATGTTCATGGAGGAGAGTTTTTGCTTCTGGATATGGGTGCAAATGTTGACTGCAAGCCAAAGCACTTGGAGCAATTTGCTATGATGGGTTATCTTTATGCCGAAAAAGTTATGCATATAAAAAACCCAAGAGTAGGTCTCCTTAGCATTGGGACTGAAAAAGAAAAGGGGAATGAATTGACACAGCAATCATATGAATTAATAAAGCAAAAATCACTCAATTTTATTGGAAATGTCGAAGGAGGAGACCTTTTTACAAACAAAGTTGATGTTGTGGTGTGCGATGGTTTTGTTGGAAATGTTGTTCTAAAAATTTCCGAAAGTTTGTCAACACAGTTGTTTTTGATGTTGAAAGAAGAAATTAAAAAAGATTTGATCTCAAAACTTGGAGTGTTCTTTTTAAAAAATTCTTTCAATAACTTTAAGAAGAAAATAGATTATGATGAACATGGTGCTGCTCCGTTGCTTGGAGTAAACGGCATTGTGTTTAAGGCACATGGCAGAGCAAAAGCAAAAGCGATAAAAAACGCAATCAGGGTTTGTTCTGAGGCGATAAAAAATGATATTGTAAAAAGTATAAGAGAAGGAATAAAATGAAAAGCTCAAAAATTGTTGGAACTGGATCCTGTTTGCCGGAAAAAATTTTGACAAACCTCGATTTAGAAAAAATTGTTGAAACCTCTGATGAATGGATAAAGACAAGAACTGGAATTTCTGAGAGAAGAATTACTGATGATGCTGTTGCGACTTCTGATTTGGCCATAAAAGCGGCAAAAAGTGCCATTGATATGTCTGGGATAAAAAGCAGTGATTTGGATTTAATAATTGTTGGCACCACTTCTCCAGATACTTTGTTTCCTTCCACAGCTTGCATTATCCAAAATCTTTTGGACGCCAAAAAAGCTGTTGCATTTGATGTGTCTGCGGCTTGTTCCGGCTTTAATTTTGCTTTATCAATAGCACACAATTTCATTTCGTCAAATGTTTATGGCAACGCACTTGTTATTGGAGCAGACACTCTAACAAAATATCTAAACTGGTCTGATAGAAATACATGTGTTTTGTTTGGCGATGGTGCTGGAGCGGTTGTTTTGACACAATGCGAAAAAAACAGCGGAATTTTGGCTAATTATCTTCATGCAGAGGGCAGTGGCGGCAAGTATCTTATTATGCCGGGCGGAGGAAGCCGTAATCCTAATCCAAAATCAGAGGAAGAACGTTGCATAAAAATGGATGGCAAAGAGGTTTTTAAATTTGCTGTAAGGGCTATGGAAGAAGGCATTATTAAAGTTGCTGAGATGGCAGATATTGATTTAAGTGATATTGATTTGGTAATTCCACATCAGGCAAATGTCAGAATAATCGATCATGTTGCTAAAAAAATAGGAATTTCAAAAGAGAAATTCTTTACAAATTTGCAAAAATATGGAAATACTTCTGCTGCATCAGTTCCAATTGCCTTAGATGAGGCATACCGTAGCGGAATTGTGAAAAATGATGATATAATTGCTTTGGTTGGGTTTGGCGCTGGTTTGACCAGCGGAGCAAATTTAGTTAAATGGGAGGTATAGACAATAAGTTATGGAATATGGATTAACTGAAGAACAAATAATGATAAGAGACCTTGCAAGAAAGATTTCTGTTGAAAAAGTCAAGCCAGTCAGAGCCGAACTTGATGAAACGGGCAAATTCCCATGGGATTTAATGAATGAATTTGCAAAAGCTGACTTGTGCGGACTTTATATTCCTGAAAAATATGGCGGTTTTGGCGGAGGTTGTTTGGAATTTTGCCTCGCAACTGAGGAAATAAGCAGAATTTGTGGTGGGGTTGGAGTAACTTTTGCTGCTTCTGCACTCGGGGCATTTCCTATTTTAATGTTTGGCACTGAAGAACAAAAAGAGAAATATCTTCCTGACATAGCTTCTGGCAAAAAACTTGCCGCATTTGGCTTAACAGAAGCAAACGCTGGTTCGGATGCTGCTGGAATTCAGACAACTGCAAAAAAAGATGGTGATTATTACATTTTAAATGGCACAAAACAATGGATAACAAATGGAGGAGAAGCAGAAACATACACTGTCATTGCGATGACTGACAAATCAAAAGGCAGCCGTGGTGCGACGGCATTTATACTTGAAAAAGGCATGAAAGGTTTTGACTTTGGGAAAAAGGAAAACAAAATGGGGATAAGGGCTTCGGCGACAAGGGAATTGATCTTTCAGGATTGCAAGGTTCACAAATCTCAAATACTTGGCAAAGAAGGAATGGGATTTATTGTTGCAATGAAAACCCTTGACAGAACAAGGCCCGGGATAGGCGCTCAGGCGGTTGGAATTGCGCAAGGAGCGTTAGATGAGGCGCTTGCATATTCAAAAACGAGAATTCAATTTGAGAAACCAATTTCTTCATTTCAAGCTGTTCAACATATGCTTGCAGATATGGCAACACAGATTGAAGCAGCCCGAGCTCTTGTTTATGCAACGGCGAGGACTGTTGATGCCGGCGTTCAAGATATTTCAAAAGATAGTGCCATGTGCAAACTTTTTGCAAGTGATGTTGCAATGAAAGTGACAACAGATGCTGTTCAGATTTTTGGAGGATATGGCTATATGAAGGAGTATCCAGTAGAAAAAATGATGCGTGATGCAAAAATCACTCAAATATATGAAGGCACCAATCAAATTCAACGAAATGTAATTGCTCTTTCATTGATCAAAGAGTTGGCAGCGAAGAAATAACCATGAACATAATAGTTTGTATAAAACAGGTGCCTGATACCACCGATGTAAAAATAGATCCAAAAACCAACACCTTGATAAGAGAAGGGGTAAAAAGCATTATTAATCCATTTGATGAAAATGCGATAGAAGAAGCTTTGCGCATAAAAGAAAAATTTGGTGGAAAAGTAATTGTTATAACAATGGGGCCTTCACAAGCTGCAGATGCCTTAAAGACCGCAATTGCTATGGGCGCTGATGAAGCAGTGTTGATAAGCGACAGAGCTTTCGCTGGGGCGGATACTTGGGCAACATCATATACTTTATCTCAAGCAATAAAAAAAATCGGTACTTTTGATTTGGTTTTGTTTGGCAAACAGGCAATCGACGGTGATACAGCGCAAGTTGGGCCGGGTGTTGCAGAGTTTTTAGATATACCACAAATAACCTTTGCCGTAAATATAGAAATTGACAAAGAAAACAGAAAAATCAAGGCAAAAAGACAGTTAGAAGATTCCTCAGAAACGATAGAAACAAATCTTCCTGCGGCAGTTACTGTAGTAAAACAAATAAATGAGCCGCGCATGCCGTCGTTAAAGGGACAAATCAGGGCAAAAAAAACCGAAATACCTGTTTGGACAGCTGATGATATACTTGCAGAACCGGACAATATTGGATTAAAGGGATCACCAACTCAAGTTGTAAAAATTTTTACTCCTCCTCCGAGAGGCAATAGTCAAATTCTTGAAGGAACGCCTGAAGAGATTGCAGAAAAATTATTCCAAAAGTTAAAGGAGCAAAAGGTACTTTAATGGTTGAAGGAATTAGAGTAATACCTGAAAAATGCAAAGGATGCAAACTTTGTATTCCAGCGTGTCCATTTGGTGCCATAGAAATTATTAATAAGGTCGCTGTAATAACAGATAAATGTGTTTTATGTGGCGCTTGTGTTGGAGCATGCAAATTCAATGCAATCATAATAGAAAAGAAAGAAGAATCACCAAAAAAAGATTTGTCAGGTTATAAAGGGATATGGGTTTTTGCTGAACAGCACAATGGCGAGCTTCAAACAGTTTCAATGGAACTTATTGCTGAAGGGAAAAAACTTGCAAAGGACATAAATTGTGATGTAACAGCAATACTTTTAGGTGCTGGTAATCTAAAAGATATGGCGCAGGAACTTATTAAACACGGTGCAGACAAAGTAATACTTGTTTCTGACAACAATTTGAAAAATTACCTTACGGAACCATTTGCTGATACAATCTCTTTCCTGATTGAAAAATATAAACCGGAGATTTTTTTGCTTGGTGCTACTACAACCGGCAGAGATCTGGCTTCAAGAATAGCGGCAAGAATAAGGGTTGGACTTACTGCTGATTGCACTGGTTTGGATATTGATCCAGAAAAAAAGATATTATTGCAAACAAGGCCTGCTTTCGGCGGAAATATTATGGCAACTATTATTTCTCCAAATTTTAGACCTCAGATGGCGACAGTCAGACCAAAAGTTTTCAAAAAACTTCCAAAAGATGATTCCAGAAAAGGACAAATAATAGAAGAACAAGCAAAAATAACCGAAAAATCTTTGAGGGCAAAAATTCTTGAAATAGTGAAATCAACTGAAAAAAAAGTTAATTTGGCTGAAGCCGAAATAATTGTTTCCGGAGGAAGAGGAATTGGCTGTGCAGAAAATTTCAAGATGATTCAAGAACTTGCCGAAGTTCTTGGTGGAGCAGTTGGGGCAAGCAGGGCAACTGTTGATGCTGGTTGGATATCGCAATACCATCAGGTAGGGCAGACGGGTAAAACAGTCAGCCCAAAAATATATTTTGCTTGTGGAATTTCTGGAGCAATTCAGCACTTAGCCGGCATGTCTTCCTCTGACATAATCATAGCTATAAACAAAGATCCTTATGCTCCAATATTTAATGTTGCTACTTATGGGATAGTTGGAGATGTTCTTGAAATAGTTCCAGCTTTGACGAAAAAGTTTAAGGAGCTACTCTCTTGACAGTTGCTTTTGTTTTTCCCGGACAAGGTTCTCAAAAGGTCGGAATGGGAAAAGATATTTATGATAATTTTGCCAAGGCAAGAAAAATTTTTGACGAAGCAAACGAAGCATTGGGATTTGATCTTAAAAAAATTTGTTTTGATGGGCCCGAAGATCAGTTAAAACTAACTGAAATATCACAACCGGCAATTTTAACAACAAGCATAGCAATTTTAAGTTGTGTCGAAAGCAATCCATCTTTTGTTGCAGGCCATAGTTTAGGCGAATACAGTGCTTTGGTTTGTGCGAAAGTTTTAAATTTTTCAGATGCAGTCAGGATAGTCCATAAGCGTGGAAAATTTATGCAGGAAGCAGTACCTGTTGGAGAAGGTACTATGGCAGCGGTAATTGGCTTGGATAGAGAAACGATTCTAAAATGCTGTCAAATGGCTTCCCAATATGGAGTTGTTGAAGCGGCAAATTTTAATTCACCCGGACAAATAGTCCTTTCTGGCACCTTAAAAGCAGTTGAATATGCAAGCAAACTTTGTAAAGAAAACGGGGCAAAAAGAATAATACCATTACAAGTTAGCGCTCCTTTTCATTGTTCCCTTATGCAACCTGCTGCAGAAAAATTGGCTGTTGAATTGGAAAAGATCAATTTTTCAAACGCACAAATTCCTGTTGTTTCAAATGTAAATGCAAACCCAACAACAAATGGACAAGAGATCAAACAACTTCTAATAGAACAAGTTGTTAGTTCGGTATTGTGGGAAGATTCTATCAATAAGATGGTAAATTTAGGAGTTGATTCATTTGTTGAAATTGGATGTGGTAAGGTTTTGACCGGCCTGATTAAAAAAATAAATGGAAATGTTAAAATATACAATATCGAAGATTCAGAATCTTTGAAGGAGTACAAATAATGAAGCTAAAAGGGCAAACGGCATTTATTACCGGGTCAGCACAAGGAATAGGGAAGGCAATCAGCCAGTTGCTTGCGCAAGAAGGGGCAAATATTGTTGTCTCAGACGTTAATTTGGAATCAGCATCAGCTACTGCTCAAGAAATTAAATCCAATTTTTTAGTTGAAGCAATTGCAATAAAATGCAATGTTGCCATATCAGCAGAAGTTTCAGAAGCATTTAAGAAAACCATTGAGCAGTTTGGGAGAATAGATATTTTAGTCAATAATGCTGGAATAACAAGAGATTCTTTAATTATGAGAATGAAAGATGAAGATTGGGATGCGGTTATTAACGTTAATTTAAAAGGGGTTTTTAATGGCATAAAAGCTGTTGCTCCAATCATGATGAAACAAAAATATGGCAGAATAATAAATATCGCTTCAATTGTTGGGCAAATGGGAAATGTGGGACAGGCAAATTATTCTGCTTCAAAAGGTGGAGTGATAGCTCTTACAAAAACTGCTGCAAGAGAACTTGCTTCAAGAGGAATTACTGTTAATGCCATAGCTCCTGGATTTATCGATACAGACATGACCAAGGTTTTGCCGGAAGAAGTAAAAGGTAAATTGAAAGAACAAATTCCGATGGGGATTCTTGGGACCCCCCAAGATATTGCTAAAGCAGTTTTATTTCTTAGCTCTGATGCTCCTTATATCACAGGGCAGGTTATTGCTGTAAATGGTGGAATGTATATGTAAATTAATTGTCTTGACGGTTTCTTCCATAACTTTTAGAAGTTATAATATAATAAATTGTAAGAAAGGCAGGTGAATGGGTAAAATGGATGAAAAGGAAATATTTGAAAAAGTAAAAAAAGTGGTGGTTGAACAACTTGGTGTCAGCGATTCTGAAGTAACGGAAAAATCATCTTTCGTAGATGATTTGGGGGCAGATTCTCTAGACACGGTTGAGTTAGTTATGGCTTTAGAGGAAGCATTTGGGCTTGAAATCCCAGATGAAGAAGCTGAAAAAATAAAAACAGTGGGCGATACTGTAAAGTATATAATGTCCCACGCGAAAAACTGATGAAATTGCCAACATTAAAAATTGGAAATCTTTTAGCCAAAATTCCAATAATTCAAGGTGGTATGTCCATAAGAATTTCTGGCGGGAAATTGGCTGGCGCTGTTGCAGCTACTGGTGCAATTGGCGTGATAGGAGCATCCGGCCTTGAACATGAAGAATTGGCCAACGAAATAAAAACGGCCAGAGAAATAGCAAATGGCGGCATAATCGGGATAAACATACTCTATGCCGCCACCGATTTTTTGGGGATTGTAAAAACTGCAATAAAAGAAAAAATAGATTTTATAACTTCCGGTGCTGGATTTTCCCGAGATCTTTTCAAAATTGGAAAAGAAGCCAATGTTCCAATAATTCCTATTGTGTCTTCAGGCAAACTCGCAACTCTTGCTGAGCAACTTGGAGCGGCTGCTATAGTTGCTGAAAGCAAAGAAGCCGGCGGTCATCTTGGAACTCTGGAAAAGACAACCGAACAACTCTTAAAAGAAGTAAAGTCCTCTGTAAAAAATATACCTGTTATTGCAGCTGGTGGGATGGCTGATGGTTATGATATAGCGAAAATGTTAAATTTGGGTGCTGATGGAGTTCAGCTTGCCACAAGGTTTATTATCTCTGAAGAGTGCAATGCAGCACTTCCTTATAAAATGGTTCATGCAAACACAACTAATCCAAATGATGTGATAATAATAAAGAGCCCTGTTGGTATGCCCGGTAGAGCCATAAGAAACAAGTTGACAAATGATATGTTAAAAGGTATTTATCCTCCAATACCATACTGTGACAACTGCCTTAAATTTTGCTCAAAACAATATTGCATTTTCGATGTTTTGAAAAAAGCCCAAAAGGGTGATATCGAAAATGGATTGATTTTTACGGGAGAGAGCATTTCAAAAATTAAAGATAAGGTTATAAAACCTGTTGCTGAAATTATCAGACAACTGGTCAAGGAGGCAGAATTAGCTTATGTTGGAACGTAGAGTAGTTGTTACAGGAGTTGGCGCTGTAACTCCTATTGGTATAGGAAAAGAAAACTTTTGGAATGCATTAAAATCAGGGAAAAATGGAGTTGGCAAAATTTCTTATTTTGATCCTTCGCCTTTTGATACCCAAATTGCTGCTGAAGTAAAAGATTTTGATCCTTCAATATATTTGGACAAAAAAGAGGCAAGAAGACTCGTTAATTTTATTGTTTTTGCAATTGCCGCTTCGAAGATGGCGTTAGATGATTCTGGTTTAGAAATAAATGAAAGCAATGCGCCGAATGTCGGTGTTTTAATTGGTTCTGGGATAGGAGGCCTAAAATTTCTTGAAGAACAGTCAAAAATTTTGTGTGAAAAAGGCCCTTCAAGGTGTTCCCCATTTATGGTGCCTCTTATGATAAATGATATGGCAGCTGGAATGGTGTCAATAAAAACAGGGGCAAAGGGCCCAAATAGCTGCACGACAACCGCATGTGCTTCCGGCACTAATTCAATTGGAGATGCTTATGAAATAATAAAGAGGGGAGCAGCCGATGTTATGATAACCGGTGGCACAGAAGCTGCTATTACACCTCTTGGCATTGCTGGATTTTGTGCCGCACAAGCACTTTCAAGAAGAAATGATTCGCCTGAGAAAGCGTCGCGTCCATTTGATGCTCAAAGAGATGGCTTTGTGATGGGAGAGGGAGCAGGGATTGTAATTTTAGAAGAGTTAGAACATGCAAAAAAACGCGGGGCACAAATTTATGCTGAAGTTGTAGGATATGGGATGAGCGGTGATGCATTTCACATGACTGCGCCTCACGAAACTGGAGACGGGGCAATAAGGGCTATGAAAGCCGCGATTAAAAATGCTGGCATTTCTCCCGAAAAAATTGATTATATTAACGCTCATGGCACATCGACTCAATTAAACGACAAGCTGGAAACTCTTGCTATAAAAAAAGTATTTGGAGAATATTCAAAAAAAATTGCAATCAACTCAACAAAATCAATGATTGGTCATCTCTTGGGTGCTGCTGGTGGTGTTGAATTTGTCGCGATGGTTCTTTCAGTAAAAAATGATTTTATTCACCCTACAATAAATTATGAATATCCCGATCCAGAGTGCGATTTGGATTATGTGCCAAATGTCGGAAGAGATCAAAAAATCAATTATGCTATGAGCAATTCTTTTGGATTTGGCGGACATAATGCTGTCATAATTTGCAAAAAATTCAACGCCTAATTCTGAGCATTATTTTTAAAAACCAAACTAAAAGTAGTCCCTTTTTCAATTTCGCTTTCAACAGATATTGCTGCGTTGTGTTCATTGGCAAATCTAAAAGCTATAGCGAGTCCTAATCCTGTGCCATGTTCTTTTGTTGTAAAAAACGGATCAAATATTTTCCCCAGCATTTCTTTTGATATTCCTTTTCCGGTGTCAGAAATTTTAATTATAACTTCTTCATCTTTTTTTTCAGAGTGTAATGACAATATTCCTCCATTTGGCATTGCGTCAATAGCGTTTATAAACAAGTTTAATAGAACCTGCTTCATTCTGTTTTTGTCAGCCAATACAATATGATCCTCGCTTGTTTGATTTGTTATGATAATATTTTTTCCTTTTGCCAAATCGCGCACAAGAATTATTGTTTCTTCTGAAAGTTCTTTTGGGTTGATTTTCTCTATTACAGGAGTGGATTGTTTTGAATAGTCTTGAATACCTTGTAAAATGAGTTTTATTCTTCTTATTTCATTTTGGAGCAATACTGAATAATTGTCCAAAAATTCTTTATTATCAATTTGATGTGGGAGAAGTTGCGAAAAAATTGAGACAAAAGTCAAGGCATTTTTTACTTCATGCGCAATGCCAGCTATAACAACACCCAAACTTGCCAATTTTTCAAGTTTTAATGATTTTTCAAGAGATTTAATTTTTTGTTTATATCTAATGGCGTTATCAATTCCGGCAGCGGTTTGATTTGCCAAGGTTTCAAAAAGCTGAATTTCTTCATCTGAAAATGGTGTCATATCTTTTTTGCAGTCAGAAGCGAGAAATCCCAAGAGTTTTTGTTCTTCACCACCAAAACAAGGAACAAGCAAAGTTATGTCCTTGTCAAAAATATCTATTTCCTCTTTGACGATTGATGATTTTGTTTTTATTAATTCTTTAATAGTACTGTTTTCTTGAGAAATAAATGTGCCTTTAAGCTTTGTCAAAGAACCTTTTGCACTTGTGCAAATATATGCTGAGCATTCCTCATCTATGATAAAGGTTGCAACACCGTTCAATTTCAGAGTTATTGACGATGTATTGGTAATAAATTTTGAAAATTCTTCAATTGTTCTGAGTTTTTTGATTTTGTGCGAAAATTTTACTGCAATTTTTTCTGCCAAGAGCTTTGTTTTGAAAAATGTTTTATCAATAAATGAAATAGAAAAGTTCATAAGCGGGTAATATGCTATTGAAGCGATAATCAGAAATGGAAGAGTGCCCCAAAAAGAATTTAGATTTATAAACGGCAAAGATATATTGCTTGTAATAAACATTATTGAGAAAAATATGACAGTAAACAAAACTGTTGAAACAGAATATAAAACACTTTTCCTGATGAGCATTTCAATGTTCATAAGCCTGTATCTTGTTATGGCATATGTTGTGAATGAGACAAATATTACTGTTGCAGAAGGACCAATAAAATTCAGTTTTGAAGTGCCTAATAGAGGAAGAATCAAATTGGTTATTATGCCAATTAATGTTGAAATAACCATGCCAAAGAACATATATGATAATTTTGCTTTAATTAATGGTGTTGAAATTTTATATTTTTTGTATAGGATAAAGAATCCCACGATCACAAATGAAACGAAATATATTGCAAAAATGCTGTTGCCAATCCCATAGGCAACTTCTCTGTCAAAGCTGTTCACAGATTTTACAATGATATCGGTTGGAATCATCGGTAAAAACAAAAGCCATGGTGAAAATATCGCTAATATATGCCATATTCCAAATGGTTTTTCTTTTTCAGAAAATAAAAATGAAAAATATAAAAAAGAGGATGGGATTAAGATTGGTCCGAGGAACATTAATCTTGCCCAAAACAAAGGATAGTTTGTCTGCCAAAACATAAATGTAGCAAAATTCCAAATTGCGACTCCAATAATAATTGTAAATAAGGACAAATTTAAATGTCTTTTTGGCCCGTTTTTTAAAACAACAAAAGCCAAAAATAAATTTAGCAAAAATGCTGAAAATAGTATTAATGTTTTGAACATCATATTTTCAAAATTTTAACAAGTTTTTTTATTAAATTTGCTCTTCTCACATTTTTTTGATCTTTTTCGTAAGAAGAATTGTTATCGATATCCAGCGCCATTGCGCATGCTTTGCCGACATCATAAAAGTCAAACTTTAGCAAAGTATTAAATCCAAATTTTTTGTATAGTTCTATATTTTCTGATTTTCTCTCCAACGAAAATATCACGATTCTTTTTGCCCCATGTTCCTTAGCGTATTCATAAGCCAAAACCATAAGGCCAAGAGAAACGAACCCTTTTCTTTCTTCAGGCAATACCGCCAATTTTTGTATTTCTGCCATTGGTTTGTCTTTGAACTTTTTAAGGTCAACGAATTTTTCTATCGGAAGATTTTCTGTGCCGGTTACAACTGTTATGACGCCAATAATTCTATTTTCTTTTTTTGCTATAAAGTGGGTTGAGGTTTTGTCAAAAGAGCTTGTTATTGCTTCTTTTGGATAATGATCTTCATTAATGAAGACCTTCTCTCTAATGGCGATAATATCTGATAAATTTTTGTCGCCTTTTATTTGTTCAAATGTATAATCCATTATTTATCTACTATACCGCTTACTAATATACCTTGTCCAGCATATACTAATTTAGATTTTACTTCTTTAAAGCCGTTTTTTGATAAAAGATCCTTTATCTCTTCTCTAGAAAAGTATTTATATGCCCCTTTCTTTTGCTTATTGTTAATTATTTGGTTATAAAATAACATTTTGATTGTTGGCAATATAAGCCCAAATGCCTTAATAAGAGATTTTAGAAGTCCTAATTTTTTTCTGCCTATTCTTAATGTTTCAATGTATATTTTTTTTGGATCAAATCCTTTTTTTAAAGTTGCAATAATAAGTTTGCCTCCGGGTTTTAAAATTCGGTGGGATTCTTTAAGAGCGGATTCTCTTCCTTTGTCGCTTAAAATATAGAAAACATTTATGGAAATAATTCTATCAAATGTATTTGATTGAAATTTGCTTTTTTTGCTAATATCTCCAAATTCTATTTTTATGTTTTCTGAAAAGATTTTTTTTTGTGCTATTTCTAATGCCTCCGGTATAATATCTATCCCAATATATTCAATTCTATTTTTTTGCAAAAGTGGTATAAGATTTCCAGTCCCGCAACCAGCGTCCAAAACCTGCTGATCAGCATCTAGTTGTGCCTCTTGAACAACTTTTTTCAGTAATGTTTGATAAGAATAAGATTCGTTGAGCACGTCATAGACTTTGAAATAATTCTTCCAAAAATTTTTTCCAAGGAATTTCTTGCTGAAATTTCTAAAAAAACTTTTTATAGAAAATCTTTTTCCAAACATATTTCTAATTTTCCAAAATAAAAGCAGTTTTATCAATTATTAATAAATATCCAATATTTTGGATATTTTGTCAATTGTAGAACTAAAAGGCTTATTCAGCTAGTTGTTTCTTGCGGGTTAAGGAAGTAAATAGAAAAGCTGATACTAATTACAATTGGATTGATCCATTTTTTTGCTTTATCAAACAAAAACGGCTATAATAGAATAAACAAAAAGGAATAGTTTATGAAAATAGCCATTACTGGTGTTACAGGATTACTTGGAAGGAATTTATTTTATGAAATTTTAAAGCAAAACTTAAACAATACGAATATAAAAATATTTGTTTTTGGCAGAAATCAAGGGAGCAAGTCTTTAAAACAAAGATTGATAGATGAGATAAAAAATGATGGCAGAATGTATCTTGGTATAACGACCGAACAAAAATTAAAGAATTTTTTTGAACATTTTGAAGAAGTGATAAGGCCAGTTCATTTTGATCTGGCAAAAACTGATTTGGGAATTTCAAATCAAGATTTTGAGGAATTAAAAAAACAAAAAATAGAGAAATTTTTCCATCTCGCGGCGCTGACAGATTTTCGTGTAACCCCCCTTATTAAAAAAAAATTAGATGAGGTAAATGTTGAAGGAACAAAGAAAGTAATAAATTTAATCGGAGAGATTGGAGTCAAACACTTAATTTTTAGTGGGTCTGCATATTCTGCTGGAATGACAAGCGGTATTGTTATGCCGGATTGCGCAAATCCAATGGGAAAATTCAGAAATTATTATGAGCAAACAAAATTGATTGCTGAGGATGCGATCAAAGAATTTTCTAAGGAGAGTAAAATCAATTATCAGATTTTTCGCTTAACCGGAATTGGAGGCCGCTTAATTGAACAGCCTATTGGGCATGTTAGCAAATACGATATATTTTATGGATGGATGATGTTTTTCTTTAAGCAGCGATTGTCTTCTCTAGGAGAGAAATTTTCTAATTACAATGAACCGCTAGAAATAAATGTTAGAATTGCGCTTAATAAAAAAGGTGGGATGAATGTTGCTCCTGCCGATTATGCGGCAAAAATAATGTACTTAACTTCAATTTTTGGCAATTCCAATGAGAGTTATCATATCGTAAATGATATTGATATTCCAAATCAAAGATGTGTGGAGTTAATGTTGGAAGCATTAAATATAACTGGTTGGCAAATTGTCGATGATATTCCAAAAGAGAAAAATAAAATTGAGCGGTTTTATTATAAGAGTGTTGGTGATATCTTTACTCCTTATGTAATGACTGATAAAATAGTTTACAATATAGACAATCTTGAGAGTATAAGAAAAAAATATAAAATCGAATGTCCGCCTATGACAGAGGACAATTTCAAAAAGTTGTTAAATTTTGCTAAAGAAAATAATTTTGGAGTAAAGATTTGAAAGAAAATATTTTTCAAAAATCTTTTACGGAGGAATTTATTGTTCATCTGTCTGACACTTCTTGTTATGGGATGGCTTTTTATCTTTCCTATCACAAATGGATTGCATCCACAAAAGAAAAATTTTTTATAAAGAATGTTCCTCAATTTACGCAAATGTTTTCAAATGAGGGAATAAAGTTGATAGTCCTTGAAAATTACTTAAAGATTTATAGGGAACTCAATTTGCATGAAGTAGTTAAAGTAAACCTTGTCTGTTCAGAAATAAAAAGGATTAAGGTTAAATTGAATTATCAATTATTAAACTCCGAAAATCTTTTGGTTGCTGAGGGTTATGATCGGATTGCTTTTGTGGACAGTTTTGGGAAGCCAATCATGCTGCCGGATAAAATTATGTTTGCGCTAAAAAAAATTCTTGTTGATTTATGAATCTGTTATCAATCTTTTGTTTTATAAACGGTTTTATAAATCTTTCCATAGGTTTCTTTTTGCTCAATCTGAATAAAAATAAAATTATAAATATTTACTTCTTTTTGTTCACTTTGTCAATTGCTGTTTGGAATGAAGGCTATGCTTTTATGTACAGTCATCCGGATCTTAGTACCGCACTATTGATGGCAAATATTGGAACAATAGGAATTATTTTTATTCCATTTTTTGCGAATCTTTTTGTACAAAAATTTCTAGGTCTTGAAGAGAGAAAATTAAATGCGATCCTCACAATAATTGCATTGTTCCTTTTGTTTTTGTTGCTAAAATTTGGGTTTTATTCAGGCGTAACTAATCGTGGATTTTGGAATTATCCAGTTGCTGGAAATTTAGATTTTTTGAACATTTTGTTTTATGTGGTTATTTTTACAAAGATAAATTATCAGCTTTTTTCTGCTTATATTAGAGCTAGTGGCATTTATAAAAAAAGGATTTTTCACCTTTTGTTTGCTTTTGGGCTGGGTTTTTTTGGTTTTGTTGATTGGATACCAAATTTTATTTATTGGTTTCCTCCATTTGCCTTTTTATTGTCATTTACATGGGTTGTTGTTATTGCCTATGCCACATTTTCTGTCCGTTTGATGGATACCGAAATAGTTATTCGCAAAGGTGTCTTATATTCGATAACTTTGTTTCTAATATCTTTTCTTTACCTTTTTTCAATATATTCTGCCAGATATTTATCACATATTTTTTCTGTTGAACAGCAGATCTGGTTTATTTTACCAGCGGTTATAATTGCTTCTATATTGCTCAACCCAATCCGCGAGAGGATGATAAATTATGTGGATAAAACATTTTTTAAGACAAGATATGAAGCAGATAAAATCGCTCATAAGTTTTCTGAAAATATTAAACGTTTAATGAAAGTAAAAGAGCTTAGTGAATATGTAGATAGAGCTGCAATGAGAACATTTAAATTAAAAGGAGTTTGCGTATTTGTTTTTAATGAGAAGAGTAATGAATATTTTTGCCAAGATGCTCGGGGGGATATGAAAGAATTTGTGAATAAAACAATAAATCCTGATTCCTTATTAGCAAAAGAATTAAAGCGAACAAAAAAAGTATTAACAACTGAAAATCTAAAAATACTGATGAGAGAAAAAACAACAGATGATGAACATTTCAAAATGGCCAATGATCTGATTTGTGAATTAGATAATCTTAAAGCTGTAATAGCAGTTCCAAGCATTTCATATAAAAAAGATTATTCTTTAATTGCTTTTCTATTGTCATCTGGCAAAAAATCAGAAGACCTTTTTTCAGAAACTGATATTTCTCTGCTCGAAAATATATCTAATTTGGTATCAATAGCACTGGAAAATGCAGAGTTATTTGAAGAGCAAATGGATATTTTGACTAAATCGATGAAATTGGAAAAACTTGCTGAACTTGGCAGGGCAACTTCAGAACTTGCTAAACAATCTGAGAAAGCTTTTGCATATATTGAGTGGTTTGCAAATGAGTTTCCAAACAAAAAAGAAGATAGGGAATTTTTATTGAAAGAAGGGAAAAAACTTGAAATAGAAACTGAGAAGTTTAAATTGTTCATGCTTGGCATTTTGAATTTTTCACGCCCATCGCCATTAAAAATTGTTTCTCTTAATGTAAAAAAAGTTTTAGATGAAGTAATTTTCATGTTGTTTGGTGGGTATGACGAAAAAGATAATCAAAAGATATCTTTGGCAATAAACTGTCCTGATTATTTAAACGTTTTGGGAGATCAAAACGCACTTAAACAAGTTTTTTTCAATATTATAAAAAATGCTATAGAATCTTTCAAAAAGGATTTTGGCAAAATTGAAATAAATGTTTTCGAACAAGGCAATAATATAATAATTCAGGTAAAAGATGATGGCGAAGGCATTGATGATAAAATTAAAGATAGAATTTTTGAGCCTTTTTTCAGCACAAAAGAAGATGGAATAGGTTTGGGGCTTTCAATAGTACTGCGTTTGGTAAAGGATATGCATGGTTTAATAGATTTTGAAACGAAGAAAAATTTCGGTTCAATATTCACAATAACGCTACCAAAAACAAATTCCTCAAACTGATTTTGGTTATTTGTTTTGATTGCGTGATATAATTTCTTAAAAGGAGTAGTTGCCAGTGTTTGAGAGATTTTCGGAAAGAGCAATTAAAGTAATAAAAATTGCCCAAGAAGAGGCAAAACGGCTTATGTCTCGTGCAGTTGGGCCTGAACACCTTTTGCTTTCCATGATAAAAGAAAGAGAACCTATTGTTATAAAAACTTTTGAGTCTTTTAAGATAAACCCAAATGATGTAAAGCAAAGATTGGAACAATATATTTTTGAGGAAAAGTTGCCACTTCCTCAAGAACCTCAATTTAGCGCGCAATTGAAACACTCAATAGAACTTGCTTGGGATGAAGCGCGTCAATTAGGGCATAGTTATATTGGAGTAGAACATCTCTTTTTAGGAGTTCTAAGAGAGGGAAGCGGAATCGCAGGCCGAACAATGAATGAGATGGGGATCTCTTATAATTCTGCAAAAAATCGCATAATTTCTTCTCTTGGTGAAGAAGTTCATTACACAAAAAAAACAAGATCTTCAACCAGCACGCCTGTTTTGGACAATTTCAGCAGAGATTTAACAGCTTTGGCAAAAGAAAAAAAACTTGATCCAGTTATTGGCAGAAGCAAAGAAATACAAAGAGTGATTCACATATTATCAAGAAGAAAAAAGAATAATCCTGTTTTAACTGGGGAAGCGGGAGTTGGTAAAACTGCTATTGTTGAAGGTTTAGCGCAGGAAATTGTTGCTGGAGATGTCCCTCCATCTTTAATTGGAAAACGTCTGGTTACCCTTGATCTAGGTTTATTAATTGCAGGCACAAAATATAGAGGTGAATTTGAAGAAAGGCTGAAGAGAATAATAGACGAAGTCAGAAAGGCCGAAAATGTTATATTGTTTATTGATGAACTTCACACAATAATTGGTGCAGGCGCTGCTGAGGGCGCTATGGATGCTGCCAACATGCTTAAACCTCCGCTTGCAAGAGGAGAGATGCAATGTATTGGTGCAACCACATTTGATGAATACCGAAAAAAAATAGAAAGCGATCCAGCACTTGAAAGAAGATTTCAATCCGTAAAAGTTGAAGAGCCAAGCATTGAAGACACTATAGCTATACTAAAAGGACTGCGTGCAAGATATGAAGATTTTCATAATGTCGAAATAACTGATTCAGCAATAGAATCTGCTGCAAAACTCTCCGCACAATATATTTCAGACAGGCACCTTCCAGACAAAGCAATCGATTTAATTGATGAAGCTTCTGCAAAAGTTATGTTAAAAGCTTCAGCTTCTCCAGAGTTGATAGAGATCAATAAAGAATTGGAAACAATAAAGGATGAAATTGACTCTGCCATAAGAAACAATGACAAAGAAAAAGCTGACTTTTTAAAACAAAGAGAAGAATTCCTATTGAAGCGTGCTGAAGAAATAAATGCACTAAGAGAATCAGACAACGAAAAGAATCGTCCGCTTGTTGATGAAGAAGCAATTGCTGAAGTTGTTTCTTCTTGGACAGGAGTTCCAATTACTACCCTAACTGAGGAAGAAACAAAGCGTTTGCTTCGTATGGAGGAAGAAATTGCAAAGCATGTAGTCGGTCAAAAAGATGCAATAACTGCACTTGCAAAATCTATAAGGAGAGCACGTGCCGGATTAAAAGATCCAAAAAGACCAACTGGTTCATTTTTGTTTTTAGGGCCGTCAGGAGTGGGGAAAACTGAACTTGCGAAAAGGCTGGCGGAATTTTTATTTGGGGATCAGGAAGCGATGATAAGAGTAGATATGAGCGAATATCTTGAATCTCACACGGTTTCTCGTTTGGTTGGTTCCCCACCCGGATATGTTGGCTTTGGTGAAGGGGGGCAGTTAACAGAACCAGTTAGGCGAAAACCTCATTCTGTTGTCTTGCTCGATGAAATAGAGAAAGCTCATCATGAAGTGATAAACCTTTTATTGCAGATATTGGAAGATGGACGTTTAACTGATACTCAGGGGAGGACAGTAGATTTTAGAAATACAGTAGTAATTATGACTTCAAATGTTGGTGCTGAACATATAAGGAAAGAAACAACTTATGGTTTTATTACTCGAGATGATGCTGAAGCAAGCTACGACAGAATGAAAGAGAAGGTTTTGGAAGAACTAAAACGGACTTTCAAGCCAGAGTTTTTAAATAGAATTGATGAAACAATAGTATTTCATCCTTTGTCAAAAGAAGATCTTGTCAAAATAGTTGATATTATGATCAACGAGTTAAATGAGAGATTAAGAGATAAAGATATCTCAATTGAATTATCTATGAAAGCAAAAGAGTTTATAGCTGATAAAGGGTATGATCCAAAATTTGGAGCAAGACCTCTAAGAAGAGTTATTGAAAACTTAATTGAAGAACCGTTATCTGAGGGGTTGTTATCGGGCAAATTTTCTCAATCAAGCTACATAAAGATAGGAGTAAGCGGTCAGGAATTAACTTTCTTGCCAAAAAAAGAAAAAGGACAAAAGTCTAAGGAAAAAACAGCTGAATTTTCCCAAACAAAATGAAAAATTTTATTTGTCAAATTTGCGGCGCTAAATTTCCTTCTTGGGTAGGCAGATGTTCGGAATGCGGTAATTGGAATTGCGTTGTGGAAGATGCACTGGATATTGCCCAAAGAAAAAAATCTTTTCCTAAAACGACAGGCTCAAAAACCGAAAACAAACCGCTTTCTTTATCTGAAATTCCCCTCCAAAGTGAGGAGAGAATATCATCAAAAATTGAGGAGTTTGATAGAGTATTGGGTGGAGGAATTGTAAAAGGTGCTGTTGTGCTTTTTACGGGGGAGCCCGGAATAGGCAAATCCACCCTTTTGCTTCAAATTGCCGATATTTTATCTAAAAAAGAAAAAATTTTGTATGTGAGCGGAGAGGAATCTCTTTCTCAAATCAAAATTAGAGCTAAAAGGCTTAATATCAATTCAGAAAACTTGCTAATTTTAACAGCAACAGATGTTTTTGACATAGAAAATTACATTAAAAGCACAAATCCTGCGTTGGTGATAATTGATTCAATTCAAACTCTTGAAATTGAAAGTGCAAGTTCTTCTGCTGGATCAATTTCTCAGGTTAGAGAAAGTTGTTTGTATTTAACGCAGGTTGCAAAAACCAATAATATCCCTCTTATAATTGTTGGGCAGATTACTAAAGACGGATCAGTTGCCGGACCAAAGATGCTGGAACATATGGTTGATGCTGTTTTGTATTTTGAAGGGGATAAAAATAGGCCTTTTAGGATCATTAGATCTGTAAAGAATAGGTTTGGTTCAACAAATGAAGTTGGAATATTTGAGATGAAGATAGATGGCTTAAAAGAGGTTAAGAACCCATCGCAGTTGCTAATTGATGAAACTTCCATTGGCTTGCCCGGATCTGTTATTACTTGTCTTATTGAAGGTTCAAGACCAATATTAGTTGAGATACAATCTCTTGTAAGTTATTCAAAACTACCTTATCCAAAAAGAGTTTTTACAGGTTTAGATTTTAACCGCGTTTCAGTAATTATTGGAGTTTTAGAAAAGAAAATAGGATTAAAACTTTCTGAAAATGACATTTATTTGAATATCGCTTCTGGAATATATTCTGAAGATCCAGCAATTGATTTGCCGATTGCAATTTCAATTTCATCTTGTGTTAAAAACAAAGGGCTTGATTCAAAAACAATTGTTTTAGGCGAAATTGGATTAACAGGTGAAGTAAGAGCTGTGCCAAACTTGGATCAGAGATTAAACGAGTCAATAAAACTAGGTTTTAAAAAGGCAGTAATTCCTTTACAAAATAGAGAAAATGGGAAAACTTTTAATAGTTTAGAATTGATTAAAGTTGCAAGTATTAAAGAGGCCTTTGATAAATTGTTTAGCTAAAATGGAATAATTATATTTCTTTTTCCTTGATCAAGCCGAAAACTATTGCTCTTGCAATAGCATCGATTTGAGCGGTGCTTGCTTTCGTGTTTAAAGCGGAAAATTCCTGTGCAACCATTTCCCTAGTTGCTGAAAGTAGATCTTTTCCCGTCTTTGCTGGATTAATTCTTTGAATGTTGTTAATAGAATTTTTCTCAATTTCAGCTTTTCTAATCATATTAACATTATTGATTTCACTTGCCATTTTTTTTGTCTCTCCTTATTGGATCTTGTTTTGGAGATCTCTATAAGAACTATTTAACCCCTTCCAAATATATATCGTAATAAAACGGCAAAGATTTCATTTGACTAAAGTGATAGTCTAATATAAAATTTGAAATACGACGTGAAAAATGTCGATAACAATATTAGAGGGGTTTAAAAAGGAGGACAAGAAAAAATGACTGAAATAAGAGAAATTGGTTCTTCTAATATTTCTTCTGCAAGAAATCAAAATGTTTCTGAGAGGGCTGCTGTTACAAAATCTCCAAGCTCAGCAGAAAGAAAAAACGTTGTTTCTCAAAATTCGGCAAATCAGACTGACTTGGCCAATTCTGACTTATTCAAGGCACTTGAAAATGGTGATATAAACGCTATTAAAACCGCTTTGTCTAAGGGCGCAAAAGTCAACGCAACAAATGAAGAGGGCTTAACCCCATTGATGATTGCTGCTAAAGGTGGGAATTTGGAAGCGGTAAAAGCTTTGATTTCAGCAAAAGCTGATGTTAATGCAGAGGATGTTTTTGGTTTGACACCTCTTATGTATGCAACAATTTTTGATAAGACAGAAGTTGCTAAATTTTTGATAAATTCTAAGGCACATATTAATGATGAAGTTGATGAGCTTGGCAAAAATGCTTTTATGTATGCTGTAACAAATAACAATGTTGAACTTGTTAAAGCTATGATAAACGCAAAAGCTGATGTCAATACTACAGATAACCAAGGTCTTACACCGCTAATGATAGCAGCATCAAATGGAAATGCAAAAATAGTAAATCTTTTGCTTGATGCAAAAGCAAAGGTAGATGTTAAAGACAATTTAGGTACTACGGCTTTGATGTATGCTAAAACAAATGGCAATGCTGAAATAGTAAAAGCGCTCATTGCTCATGGAGCAAAATAAAAACAAGTTGCGAAAAAACAGGCCTTAATAAATAAACACACAAACGCTACTTTATAAGTGTATTATTAATGACAGCTTCAAACCAAGCTAAGTAAATAGCAATTAAACATTTCCATAGCAAAGTTTATAGAGCAACAATAAATAGATTTTGGCGTCTTTTTAATTTTTGGGTTTGATGAAATGAAATTCTATTTTCTATATGGTCCAACCCCGTATTTTTCTTGAGCTTTTCTTATTCTTTCTTTTCTTGCAGCTTTTTCCGCTTCTTTATTTTTGTCAACTAATTCAACCGGTGGTTTATTTTCATTAATTTTTCTTTGAGTTTTACCTTTATTCTGTTCTTTAGGGAACATAGGTGTCATTAATTTAGATGGATCTTCCTCTTGGCCAGTATTCATATCGTGAACATCTTTTTCTCTATTTTTGTCTTTTCTAATTTCTCCTTTAATCTTATTAATAGACGAATTTGCAATATAACCTGGTTTTGTTGAGGTTTTGTCTTTTGTCATTACAGCGAGAATCTTTTCCTTAATAGAAATATCATAAGGCAGATCCAAGTTTTCAGCTTTTAGTGTTCTGGTTTCTTGCATTATGATACCATTTTGATTTATGTAGCCCTTATTGATCAAGAGATTCCATAGAGATTCTAATTCTGAGTCATCCATTATGCCTCTAAAATCTTTAATTGATACAGAACGGCTATTTTTTAAAACTGCCTGTTGCTTTACTTTCCCGTTTATTAATGCGGCTACAAATTCTTCAATTCCAAATGAGGCCTTAATAGGTTTTGCATCTTTGCCCCAATTACCTTCAACATAAATTTTGTCCTTTTTCCTGCCAAACAATTTGTGTGAATTTGGCATTCTATTCATTGCAAAATCAGTCAGTTTTTCTCTTATTTGAGCTAACGTTTTTGAGATTTGCGCAAAATCTTGAGATTCTTCATTTCCAATCATTTCAGATATCATTCCGGCGTTTGCAGGAGACGTTCCAGCGATAGAAATCAATCCTACCGCAGAAGAATAAACTCCATTAATATCTCCGGCTTTTATTGCGTTGTTCAATTCTGAATATAAAGTTTTGGAAAGATTAATCAAATCTTTTTCTTTAGTTTCTTTTATCCTTTGTAATACTTTGTCTTCAAGAGCCAATCTTTCAAAAGAAGATTGTTTTTCTAAAGCCTCTTTTGCAAAAACCTCTGCTTCAATTATTACAGATTTTTCTTTCATTGTTTTTTTATCTTTCGGGAGTGCAACTTTTATTCCGGAGTTTAATTCTGCAAGATATTCAGCTGGGAATTGATTTATAAAGTGTTCGATTTTTTCTTTTAAAGAATCCGGAAGCGATGACAAAACCTGTCCTATTTGCGCTCTTGTTTGAGGAGTATTGCCATTTTTATCTATTAAACGATAAATCAGATACATTGTGTCTTCAAAAAGCTTGTCATAGAAAGCACTTCTTAATTCTTCAACATTTTCAAATTGTTTGGCTGAAGAATTTTTCAGTTGGTCTATATCAGTTTCGCTGATTATTTTTCTTTCAATTGATTCATTTAAAACTTCTGTGATTGCATATTTTTCTGTTAAGGAATATTCTGTGCTGTCTAAGTTTACAATGCCTATTCTTTCATTTTGTTTAACTAAACCTTTTTCATCAATATATCCAGAATTTATTAGATCTTGCCACACTTTACTTGTTTTTTTGCCTACTTTATTAAAATCTCTTGGTGAAACTTTTCCAGCAGGACTTTTAGGATTTATTATGCCAATACCTTTGCCTATTTCTTTTAGCGGAAAGAAGATTGTGTTTACAATTTTGCTTTGAGTATCGGCAATTTTTCTGAAAATCCCATCTTTTTCCTCAATAGATTCTTTGGCGTCCTTATATATGTCTAAAAGTGCTTTTTTCTCTTTATCTTGAATTTCCAAATTTGGCAGGATTTTTTCAAAATCTGGATTAAAAATCAGATCTTTGTCCTCTGGGTTTATAAACAGCATTTGTAATAAATCATCTGTAATTGAAACCTTCTTAAGCAGTTTTTCTCTATTTATGATAACAGCGCTGTTGTTTGCGTATGATTTGATCAATAAATCGTTTTGTGGCATATCGTCGGAGTCATTTTCAAGCCACTCAAAAGCGCCATTTTCTTTTAAGGTTGATAATGTTGCCAACAGCTCTTTTGTTTCTCTTTCGATTATGCCTTCATTTTTGGCCTTTCTATTTCCACCAATCATTGTCAAAACATTTATTATTGGCAATCTTGAAGAATCTTGCCACCAGTTTGCGGTGTTTTGACCCAGTGCAACAAACTGGTCATCTATTTTTCTTCTAATTAGAGCGGAAAGTCGAGGATCATCTGATCCAAAAAGTTCAATGGTCAACTCTTTAATTATTTCTCTCTTCTTGGTTATATCTTTTTCTGAATTGTAGGCCATGACAAGAGAGCCAATTGCTGCACTAGTTGGATTGAACGAGGTAACTGGAAGACCATTTATAGAAAGACCAGATTTGCCAACTCCAACAGTAGTTTCACCCAAAATTTGTGTATCACTTGATTTAATGCCTTTTGTTGAAATTGATATATTTGGATTTCCATTAACATCCATTCCAACCCCAACATTTTTTACTTTCACGCTGCCCTGCATGCCATTTGGCCCATAACTTGATTGCAAAGAGGATTCTGGAGATAAAGCTACTGTTTGGTTCACAGACCAATAAGTATCCCAATCGCCATTTGTGTTTGCAATGCCGGCGTCAACACCAACTGAGACGGGCCCTTGGCTTGCTCTAATTCCCAGACCCAAACCATATCTGTATGTGTCTTTTGTATTAGCCCATTCATTTTGTTTAAGATTAAGATCTTTGATATTTTCATATTCGCCAAACACAGATAAAGTTGTGTCAAAAGTGATGTTTTGTTTGTCAAGATGAAACTTTTTATTAACTCCAATCTCGCCTCTCAATCTGTAAAACTCTGCTAATTTAAGAATAGCTTCATTTTCGGAATGGCCTTGATAAAGAGTTTTTGTCCCATTTTTGTTTTTCATCATTATACTGGTGCCAACAGGTGTCTTAGTAATTATTAGTTGATATGCTAATTTTGGATCTTCCCAAGTGTTTGTTTCTTCGTTTAAACTCCTTCCCATGATGTCAACAATAATAGTGTAATTGGAAGCAGTCCCTAATTGTTTAACTTGTCCAACTTCCTCTTTATA
This sequence comes from uncultured bacterium, assembly GCA_964597815.1. Taxonomy (GTDB): domain Bacteria; phylum Margulisbacteria; class WOR-1; order JAKLHX01; family JAKLHX01; genus CAZQZN01. Next base: position 212,159 of record CAZQZN010000001.1, read on the forward strand.
TATAATTTTTGGTGGCTCGGCATGAGTAATGTTGTTCACATCAATTGAGTTTATCTGGCTAGAAGATGGCTTTGCACCTCTTGGTGTAACTATTGAGTTTCTCCCATCCAGCCAAGAAGTTCCAGTAATATCAGTTTTTATGCATTTATGTTTATATATCCTAGCTAGGTCAACTTTTATTTGATTTGCTGGATCAAAAGGATTTATTATATATTTTGTTTCGCTTTTTCCGGGTTCTATTGCTGTATCTACATGCCAGCCGGTTAATGGCAATCCTGCCTGGTCATAAACATAATCCTGATACCAATATCTCTTTCTTATAATTTCTCCGCTGGCGATATCTTTGGTGTAGCTGTACTCAACTTCTGAGGTTCCATCTTGAGATGGCTCTTGACTCCACATCCAGGGAGATTCAAAGCTTTGTGGAGCTTTGTAATCATCGATCCATTTTGTTCTTCCAGCTTCAACTCTTTTTTTGCCATAAGTTGCTTCTAAATTGGCAAAGAAAACGGCGTTTTTGCCTAGCCAGTCAATTTTTTTTGCATATCTTGCATAAGCTGTAAGTTCCCAAGTAGTATAATCAAAATCTTCATAATGCAGATCAACTTTACCTTTAAGGCCTATTGTTAAATGCCTGTTTAATTTTGTTTCAACACCAGCCTTTATGCCAATAATTTGATTTTCTTGATCTTCGTTTACTTTTGTTCTGGAATAATCTACACCAATATTTGCTTTTATCTTGCCTTTATTGTATTCAGCTCCGATTCCCGCATCATAAGTCCCATGATTGTATGCGCCAAGCCTCACTCTTACTCCAAAAGTTTTTTGCGGATTTACAAAAAAGAATCCTTCTGCGGTTCCGCCGTCTTTATTAAAGTTTAGCTGCAAAGATCCTTTTTCAAAAGCTCTTCTGTAAGCAATATTTAAATCCTCGTTGTCATTTCTAGTTATCGAGAGCGTTTCTGGATTTAATAATCTTAATTGGTCTTCTATCCACCAGTTTGGAGCGACTCCAAGCGAATCAATTTTTAGATATTGTTGGTATGCGTCATACATCCTGTTAAGACACAGATAAGCGCTTGCCAAGTCATATCTAAGTTGTGACTCAAATAAATAGTCATTTTCTATTGGTTGGTTGTTTGCCTGCCAAGCTTGAGAAAGAGCAATTGCTTTTTCGTATCTTACAGCAGCTTTATAATCATCTCCTTTTGCCTGCCATTTTTTTGCGTCGGCTTCAAGCGCAGTCAAAATTATTGCTCTCCCATTATTTGTCTCTTTCAAAGCGTTAAACAGATCTCCATTTTCTAAAAGTGCTTGAGAGACAATATCCTGTTGGCTTATTTTTAATTTTCCGAGATTTTTATTTACTTTTTTTTCTTTAGTCCACATCAATTCAAGAGCTTCGTCGTATTTTTGAGAAAATTCTTTTGCAGAAAATCTTTCTGTCAAATACATTGCTCTTGCTAAATATATTTTGGTTGTCGGATCAGAAGGATTTCTTTTATCGGCTTCATCAAAGTAGAATACTGCAAGTTTAGGATTGCTATCTCCGATTGAAAGAATCCCCATATTTTTAATTGTTTCAGCGCTTGTGAATCTGTTGTTTGCATAATCAGGAGATTCCTCTAACACTTTTAGTATTTGTTTTGACTCTTTCTCCAGCCCGAAAGCGTTTAGCGCAGAAGAATAATTTGTTAAAGCCATTGTTCTTATTTCCGGAGGATAGGAACCATCAATAAAATTTTTGTACCCTTCTATTATTTCTCCGCTTAATATGCTTGCTTTGTTTCTGTCAGTCTTTTTTATGAGAGAATATAATTTTAGCTTTAAGTTTAAAATCCCCAGAGTTATTTGTGATTCAAGATATGGAGCCGGATCAGAAATTATGCCTTCCTGTAAAGCATTTTGATACTCTTTACTGACAGACAACAAGCCAGCAATTGCCGCTTCTATTTCTTCTTTTTTTAAGAAACTGTTAAATTTAGAAGTAATTTGTCCTGCTTTTGCTTGAAGTTCAGAAAGTTTATCGTTTACTGCTGTTTCATACATATTTTGCGCCTGTGCGAAGTTCTGCGCTGCTTCTTCTGTATTAGTACCGTTTTTGAAGGATAATACCTGTCCCTTTTGGTTATGCATAGCGGCTATGATGTAAGGTTGAGTAGAAGGTTTGAGTTCGTTTGCTACCTTTAAAATTGCATTTAAATTGTTGGATAAAATGTTTGCAAGTTTTTCTCTAAATTCATTTGGGTAATAAGGATTATTTCTAAAATTTTCCAATGATTCCTCAAGTTGTTTTGTTGAAACTTTGGATTCCAGATTATTGCCAAGTGCTCTGTCGGCTATTGCTTTTGAAACATCATAAAATTCTTCTATTGGGGACAACAAATTAATAAGTGCCAGAGATGCTTTTTCGGACGTTTCGATTACATTGCTGTTTATTGCTTGTAGCACTGTATTTAAGGATGTCTCAAGATTATCCAAAAATTCTTTTGAGGAATGTTCTTTTGATAAGTTCAAAATTGCAATGCCTAATAGCGCTTTTTCATTTATAAAATCGAATTTTGAGTCTTTAAGTTCATTAAATAACTGCGACGCCTTATCATGTGTTCTTTTTTCTCTTGAATAGATTTCAGCAAGAGTTATTTTAGCGTTACTTTTAATAAATTCATCCGTTTCACTGCTTGAAATATATTCCAATTCTTGTATAGCATCTTTGATATCTTCATTTGTGCAATTTTTTGATGCCAAATTTATCTGATGATAATTGATAGTTGCTTGGTTTGTGAAGAAGGATAGCTTTTTGTCACCTTCCGTACCGAAAATTGTTACAGATTCATTCTCATTAATTTTGACAATCGAAGCAGTGTTAAATTTATTTCTTAAAGCTGAAATGAGTTTTTTTGCCAATTCTTTGCTTTGAGGTTTTCCATCTTCCATTTCTATGTTTGCCAAAATCATGGCCGCTTTTGCTTGTAATGCTATATCTGTCTTGTTTTCTTTTAATGTTTCTATGAGCAATTTTTTTGCTTCATCTGGTTTGTCTTCCCATATAACTTGAGCTTTCCCAGTTTTTGCCCGAAAAATAATATCACTTCTGTTGTTTTTGCCAGAAATAAAGAAATCGTAGATTGCCAAAGCTTTTTGTTCAAGCTCATTTGTTTTTGGATCATTTTTTTCAAGTAATTTTTGGAGTTCAATGTATGCGTCAGCAAGTTCAATTTTTGCGCTTTCAACAATATATTTTGAAAGATTTTGGTTGTTGGCAATTTCCTCAAAAGTGTTGATTGATGTCAAGATTTGATTTTTTAAGTTTTCTCTTGCTACGGTTGATTCATCTTTATTTTTTGCATCCTTTATAGATTGTTTTGCAATTTCTATATCAGCTTTTTTTATAATGATACTTGCATTGGCTTTAATGTCAGCATTTGTTCCGGATTTTGCAAAAAGTGTTTGCATTGCTTGTTCTTTTGCAGCAGAAGGGTTGTTATCAGACAAAAGAAGATTTGCGTAATTGATTTCGGAATATCTTTTTGTTATATCGTCAGCGGCTTTGGAATGTATTACTTCTTCATAAAGTTTTTTGGCTTGTTCATTTTGATTTTTCTTTTCTTGCGGGTTAACAGCTGTGGCAGATATTAAATCATTGGCTAATAGATATTTTGCTGTTATCTTTTGATATGGGTCTGAGACATCTCCCAAAAAGTTCTTTGGATTTCCGCCCATACCCATTTTTAAAAGTAGAAATTTGCAGCTATTTATGAAATATGGAATTTGTGCTTTAACAATATCACCAGATTCACCAATAAAAGGATTAGATTGAGATCTGCCAAGCAACATATTTACAATATCAGCAGCTTTTTGCTTTTCACCTATAGCTAAGTAAAGTTTGGCAATAATATAGTAGACTTGTTCAAGACAGATGTTCATTTCTGTAACAAACCCTTCATCACGATGCTCTTCACGCTTCTTTTTTTCTACGCTCAATATTTCATCTTTTAAATCTTCTATTGCATTGATAATGGCATCTTTATTTGAAGGGGTTTCTTCAAGCTTTTCATAATATTTCGCTTTTGCAATGGTTGAATAACCGGGTACAAGATATGATGCTCTAAGTGCATAGTTTATATCGCATGGGATGGGATTTTTTGGATCTCTATTATCTACGATCTGGACTGATTTGATTTCATCTAATTTCCTAGATATGTACGCATATATTTCTCTGGCAGCATCTTTATTTTTTGAATCAAATTCTTCAAAATACTGTGCCAGATATAACGCTGCTTTGACCTTAGGCTTAAGAAAATCAGGATCTTTGCTGTTGAAAACACGGGCCGCTAATATTTTTATTGATTCAGAAATCTCTGCTCTTTCTTCTTCGGTCAAGTTTTTAGATTTACGCAATTTTTCGGTTTGATAAAGAATTAAATCGGCAGCTCTATCAACTAAATAATAGTTATCTAATTCATTTTTATGGTCAAGACTAAATTCTAAAGCCCATAGCTTTAACCTTTCCTCAGGATCAATTTTTAAATAATCAACAGGTCTTTTTGAAGAATTTTTAGTTGTTCTATTACTTCTTCCATCTATTTGAGAAAAAGAGGTTTCCAAATTTGCAGCAGATAAACTTGTTTCATCTATATCCATATTTATTCCTCTCTCTATATATATCGCAAATTTTTATTAAAATTTTCACTAAGTTTTATTTTAGAAAGCTATTTATATTATTAGCTGTTTGTTTAAGTGCATCGCTTTTCGGGTTTCGCAATATTTTTTCTATCCAATTCAAAGATATTTTTTTCTTATCTTCATCTAAACTATTTGTCTTTATCCAAGAGTCTATCAAAGCCAATTGTAGCTTTTGTTGCATTAGTAAATCAGTGATAACTAATTTTTTGTTTTCTTTAGTTTTGATGTACACTTCGTTATTATCATAATCTATAAGTTTGTTAACCTCATCCAAGCTGAAATCAATTCCCTTGCTCATTTCAATATAAATTCTCAAAGCTGTTATATCAGCAATTTGAGAGATAATTTCATCAGGTGCTTTGGTAAGATCTTGATATTTATTCTCAAGTAATTTTTGTGCATTGTCAATTAGCTGTTTTAAGTTTTTACGAATAATCTCGTCTTCCTGGCTTTCGTCGGAAATTATAGCATTTGCCAAGAGCAATTTAAGTGGAATTGTCTCAATATCATTTGGCAATTTAACTTCTATTTCTTGTCCTTTGCTGTCTTTTGTTTTTAAAGTTCTTATTGTTATACTTCCATCATCATTAATAGTGAATTTTTCTTTTGCTATTCTAGAAGCATTTTTTAAATCCCCTTTTGATAGAGCAGGCGCGATATCTTCTTGGGCTATCCAAGATGCGTATGAGATGATAACGTTATTTTTTATTGCTTCATTTCCTTGAGCAGAGGCTTTATTAATAACTTCTGCAATTATTTTCTCTGCTATTTCCATTTTAGCGTTGTAGTTTTCGTAAAGTGAGGATGCAAAAAGTTTCATATTTTTATCTGAGGTGCCATCTAGAATTCTTTTGACCAAATCAGCTAGTTGAAACTTTGTTATTGCCTCTTCTGCTTCAAGGTATAAGGGCTTGTTAGGTATCTTTCCAAACTTTTCAAGTGCTTTTAAATATAAGAAAGCAATTGCGACTTCTTTCGTTTTGGATATTGATTCGAATATTGTTTTGAATGATTGGCTTTCATAATTTGCTGCAAAATCTATAATCTTCTGTTTCACAAGTTTGTCTGTTTGATTTTCTTTTGACCATTTTAGTAAATTTCCTAACCATTCGAAAGAACGTGCTGAGAGTATATTCATGTCGTTTTCGGCGACAAAAATATCGTTTGGATTTTTTATAACATTTAATAAGTTTTCTGCGGTTTTTGCCCAAACTTTTGGTGATTTATTTCTCATCCAAATATTAATCAGCCCAAATTTATCGCTTAATGCCACATCATGGAAATCCCATGGGCTTAATCTTTCTATTTGGACTTTTTCAGCCACTGAAGTAGCATCAGTTTTTGAAGAATCAAAATTTTCAGCTACTGTCAGCAATTTTGTATACAATCGAGGATTTTCTTCTAAAATAGTTTTTACAAGAGTTTTATCAGCCAATAGTTTTTTGCTTATTTCAGCGGCTTTTATGAGATTATCTTTTATCATTTGTTCATCTTTATTTTTAGTTGACATAAGGATTTCTAAATAATCCGAAAGAATATCAAAAAATGTCTGTTTAATTTCCCACTCTCCAAGATAAAAACTGCTTCCGCATTCATTCTTTTTAGTACATATTTCATTAAAAGCTTTTTCTATTTCTTCAAGCGCTTTTTGACTGTTATCAGCCATGGAATATCTCAAAGCTTTTATTCTATGTGCCTTAGCAGAATATAAACCAAAAGCGTTCACAAATTCATTTTGCTTACCATTCCAAATATCAATAACAGTATCTATAAAGCCTTTATGAAAAAATATCATTTTATCCAAATTTAGTTTTGAAGCAGATTTGACTTCATCTACTAAATCAAAGGTTTCTTTAATAGCAGTATTTGGATCTGGAATTTCTTTTGGAATAGATTGATTAAAAACCTTTTCATATGTTGAGCAGTATCTGGCGTAATTAATCCTTGTTTTTGCTGCTATAAAATAATCAAAATATCTCATAAATCTTTTGCCAAAGTGGTCGGTTTTGTAATAAAGCATTCCTATAGGATCATCTTTTCTATGTGAAGCGTTTGCATTAACAGAGTCCTCATAAATTTTTGCAATTTCATTCATGTCAAGAGAAACATGCTTGGTTTCATTAAGAATTGTATAATCGTAACTGGGCTCTTCTCCTGTCAGCTCAAAATAATTGCTGCACATTTCGAGTAATTCAGATGTGTATGCTCTTCGATAAGGGTTTAGTTTGGCTGATCCAGAATACTCTTGATGAAGGATTCCAATGCCCTTTCTTAAATATTCTTTTCCAATTTGTATGTCTTGTTCATTTTTTGCTCTGTTGTATATTTCCAATCCTTTTTTGTAATAAGAATTTGCAATTAAAAAAGTTGCTTCATGGTAATATAATGGTTTTCTTGTGTTGATAATATATTGGAACTCTCTGATGTTTTCCGCTGTTTCAACCGCTTTATCATAATTTTGCTGCAGATAGTAACATTTAGCCAGCTCAAAATACCTCATCAGCATTGAATCCCTAAATAACAAATTTCTCCTCCACCAGCTATCAAGAGTTCTTTGTAAAGATTCTCTTGTGGCTTCAACATTTTTTTTGCCAATTAATCTTGCATTTTTTATATAGACCTCTTGGAGTAAATAATAAATTTTGTCTTTTTGATCTGCGAAAGCAACATAAATATCAAACTCTTCAGGTCCAGCTAGTCTTGCGAAATCATCAGTTGGTTCTCCATTAAGCAAATATCCTTTTTCCACCAAGTTTAATATAAGCTCTTTTGGGTTTTTAATTTGTAATTCTTTTGATAAGATATTTTCATCTATTTTGACAGGAGATTCTTCTGATTTAGTTGAAGAATCTTCATTTTCTGTTCTTGAATTATCTGCTACTTCTGTTGTTCTAATGTTAGGACGTGGAGCTTGAGCGATTTCAAAGGTGTTATTGTTTGGCTGGTTAGCAATAGGCCTATCGGTTTGTTGTTCTGGGACATTATGTTTTATTGTCGGAATCTGAGAGATACCAGATTGATTTGTCAAGACCACTTTTTGGTCATTTATTTTAGCATTCATTTTTTGGCCCCCTCATTTGTTATTTCATTCTTAGGAATTGGTTTAGGTTCAACTTTTGGTTTATCTTTGCCTGTTGTAATTAATCTATACATCTTTGCTGCTGCTTCAATAATCAAATATTCTTGTGTTGTTGCCATAACTCGTTTAAGAGCTGAAAGAGCATGAGATGGAAGTTTGTTGTTTTTTATATCGTTTATAGCATTAATGCATATTCTCATCTCTATAAGTGCCATAATTTCAAGTATTTCATTTGCCTGATCTCTCCACTTGTTTTGCATTCCAAAGGAAATTCTTCCTTTTTTGTCAACACAATCCAATCCTCTCAGAATATTGAACAATTTATCCCGCGCATCAAATAGTTCTGAATAGGATGAGTTATCTTTTATTTTGCTTGTGATTTTATTGAGTTCTTCGTAATATTTATCGTATTTTTCCTTTTGTTGTTTTGCTAAATTTGTCAGAAAATTGACAACACTATTTATTTCTCTTTCACTAAGAGCATTTTTAAGGGCATTTTCAACTTTAGTTTTTATCTCATCTGTATCGTAAATCATTAGTGAGTAAGTTTCTGGCTCATTCTTATAGTTTTTTACGCTTTCGCTTAGAATTCCTGCCCTTTTTAATTCTTCAATAACTTTTTTTGCTCGTTTGAGATTTTTTTCTGCAGATGCTGATCCAACTTTAAACCCTGTTTTTTCTCTAATCGTGTCTTTTATTTTTTCAGTTTTTGTAACTATTATCTTGCTTAAATCTTCAACAGTTATTTTGAATGCTCTTCTTAGTGTTACTTGGGGTTTTGGTGGCAAACCCTCAACAATTAAATTTTTGCGAGCTTTTTGCAATACAGCTGTCATAAACAATCCAAAAGCAATATTTATAGCTGGTCCAAGTCCGATTCCAAAGGCATTTTGTATTGAAGAATATAACGTAGGATTTGCTGCAAAATTTTCCAAAAATGTGGTCAAAAATAGAGAAGATAGAGCAAATACCTCAGCGCCTGCTGTTGCACCAAAAAATGTATTTACTAAATCTTTAAATTCCTGAGGAACCATACCTGCTCCTCCAGAACTTGTAAGCGCAAATGTAGCATATTGATATCGTTGCAACCATTGTGTCCATGCGGCATCGTTATATGCCTTTATAAATCCTATTTCTTTTGCAGGATTTTCAAAAAGTCCCGTTTCAATTAACCCGTATCCAATAGAGTTCATTTGCTGTTTATAATTCCACATATCAAAAAATGTTCTTAGTGACCAGCTTGTCATGAACAAAGCCATATCCACAGGATAGAATGGGACAAACCCTCTTGATATAAGATACGTTGGTATTGCTGAAAGTTCTATTGATTTTGCCCATGGATACTTATACCATGTTCTGCCAGCAGCTAATTCTGACATTGCTTCTGGACTAGCAAAATAAAATGGGTCTCTAGATGGGAAAATGCCATAAATGATATCCCATAACGCCAATTTGAATGGTTCTACAAATAGAGCTTCACTGTAATTGTATCTTGTGGTGTTTTGTATTTTGTATTTATCAAATGTTTTTTCTCCAGCCATTATAGTCAACATGTCTTTTACTACATGCATTTTCATACCCAAAAGCCACAGCACCATTTCCATTTGGGTATCCTCGGAAACCCCGACGCCAGTTAGCCAATGCCCATAATTGCTCAGTTTTTTGTAGTACTCACTGTTGGTTTCCATTATATCGGCGAACATTAAATTATGGAAGAAGGTATAAGGCATAGTGTGTGTTCGTCCACTCTGTATGCCGCGGTACGCTCTTAGAGCTTTTGCTCTGTTTAATCCAAAGTTTTCACCATACTCGTTGATTATTTCAAAGTTTGTTGCAATTGGCAATCCATAGAAGTAGGGATCTCTTGGATATTGCAGAGAGAAATCTCCCCAGTTTCCAAATCGTGTTTGCGGACCAATTGCTGAATGTATTTGTCCATCAAATACTTGAGATAAATCATAATCTATTTCGTCTTCATTGATTATAGGCTGATCTATGTTTAAAGGTATCCACTCTCCATTTATTTTTACAGCAGATGTTGCTTTTGTAGGTGTTATAGTAAAATCAGTTTCGTTTTTAAGTTCTTCTGGATGATTAATTTGCCATCGATCAACCTTGTGGACAATAAGCCTTAAATTTCCGTTTATAAAGTCAAGAGAAGGCCTAAAAGTCTTATTTTTGCCAGTGTATATTGATTCAACGTTGTTGACTTTCATCTCTTCATTTTTCAAGAACGCGACATTGAAATTGTCAAACATATCATCTGTGGATAGTTCAAAAGTTTGATCTTGTTCTTTACCGGGCACTTTGTAGTGTAGAATTACTTTGTCACTTTTTATTTCGATTTTGCTTTGGTCAATCCAGCTTAAATCAGGGATAACACTTTGCAATCTTTTGGTGGCTTCCTCAGTGAGATTGTATATATATGCGGAAGAATCAACAGGAAGCCCTTTGGCATCAAGCCTTCTTGATACAACTTCCAATTTACCATTTGTTGTTGGTGTTATTTCTATTATTCCATCAATTTGTTCTGATGATAATTTTGCAAGGGATTTGCCAAGATCAACAAATTTGCCGTCATATTTACCACCCTCAACAATTCCGATTATATTTCCTTTTAGATTTTTAGTGGAATCATTAGGTTTTATTGGAGTAAATCTGCCATTGACTAGGTAAATATCTCCAGAATTATCAACTTTTGTGATTTTATCGCCTTCTTTTAATTTTTTAGCACAAGCGCTTACTAATTTTACCGGCTTTCCTCTTGGCAATCTTACATTGTCAATTATTAATGTGCCATCTTTTATTGATACAGTAAAATATCCAAAATCAAACTCGTTATTTCCTTTTTTTGTGGGTTTGTGTAGACCTTTTTTCTTGAAAAGCATTGGTCTAGCTTGTTCCCAGCACCTAATAAATTTTACCTGTTCAACCTTAGCTGCTTCATTTTCCTTATATGTTACTTTGAGCCAAGGCATATCACCTTCTCTGAAAGGATCGTCAAAGAAAGCATTTAGTTTAAATGTAATGGTTTCCCCATTAGGGATATTGCCGTCTTTGAAAAGATGTTTTAAATATTTTGGTTTAGCATTTAGTTCGAGATCAACTTTTTTTTCGCCGCCATTATAGAGCAGTGAAAATCTAATTACATTGCCTTCATTATCTGTTTCTATCTCTGCGCCTGATAGAGATTGTTTATTGGGATCTTTTCCTTGGGAGCCATCTTTTTTCCATGTAATTATAGCGCTGCGATCTATCTTAAATGGGATTATTCTCTCCTTGCCATCTTTGTCAACATAAGATAACTCTATGTTAGCATCTACTACCTCAATATCACTAATTTGTGCGCCATCTGGGATTTCGGTTTTTTCAAATGTGTATGTGGTATTTGGCCTGTTGTATTTATAAATTATGTCAATAATTTTGCTACTTTCTTTCTCTCTCTCAAGTAATGCAGGTAGTAAAAGATGAGTTTTTAGCTCTATGTCGTTCTTGTCCATCATTGTTTGGTAGTCAAAAGCATCAAAAGTCATTACCGAGGGTGATATCTGAAGCATTTCGTATATGGTTTGGAGATAATTTCTTAAATTTTCATCGTCTGTTATTTCATTAAGAGCTGTTTTAAAGTTATCTGGAGATGGTTTATACCTATAAATGCCATCCATACCGCGCACTTTATCGAATATCTTATCGAGAGCACTAACCACAAGATTTATACTTTCTTCAGAAAAGTTCTTATTCTTCATATCAACTATTAGCCCATCTTTTGAAATTGTGCCAATCGGAGCATCTGGGATATTAATAAATGATTCTCCTGTCATTTTTATGCCTTTGAAAATTTCTGCGGAATTGCCTTCGATGTTAATACTTCCATCAGGTAAAGTTCTTTTTTCTTTAAAATAGAACTCAGTGTTATCCCTGCCAATTATTTTTGAGACTTTTGGAGTGGCCTTTTGGTCTTTTTCTGCTTCTTTATGATAATAATAATCACCTTCTTTCAATGTTATTACAGTTCCATTTACAGTTACACTAATTATCTCAGAATCTGATTTAAAGCGTTCATCTTTTGAAGGATCGTTATCAACTTTTGCAATAATATCTGAAGTTGAAAGAGATTCTTCATATTCTCGTTGAACTTCTGTTAAAATGTGGTCTCTTTTTATCCAAATGTATTTTGCTGCTTCAAGACCACTTTTGGCACCATATTTAAATTTTGGATTTCTTACTCTTGTCCAGGTTCCAGCAACCCAATCTACTATAGGGTAATTTTCTGAACTGCTTGTTTTCCAAAACTTATAAACTGTTAAACCTCTGAAAATGGGTAGTGTTGCGACGTTTTCAACTTTTCGTACCATCCTTTCATCGCCAGAGAGCTCTTTTCTTGATACTGTATGAATTTCAATTAAATCGCTGTCAAAACATCTCAATATATCCAATTCGTTATCAAAATCTTGCTCTGAAATCAGTCCCTTCTGAACTTTCTGTTCTAATTGATTAGCTTTTTGTTCAAATTCACTAGCGGTTATCTCAAGTTGTTCCATAGCAACGCGGAAAGCGTCTTCTGTAAAGCTGTCAAAATTCACAGTCGTATTTTTTATCTGTTTTTTTAACTCCTCATCAGAACAATTTTTTTCCCAATCCGGCTTTAAAACAAGGATTTCTTCTTCAGGATTTTCAAAAAGATCGGCCATAATTTTTTCTATATTCTCTTCTTTTTTGTTTTTAAGAATCTCTTCTATTACTGTTTTTAAAACTCTCTTCTTGTCTTTTAATTCGGTATGATATTTTTCCCTTAATTGTTTTGATAATTCACCTCTATACCATGAGGCAACATCTTTTAAATTTTTTGCTAATATAAGGTATTGAATACTCAAATCTTTTTCGCCGAAAATACCCCTTTGCAACAAGTAAAATACATGTTTTCTTAAATTTTCTACAAAATTTATTGCTTCTTTTTCTGAATGAATAAGAGATAAGTCGCTGCCAAAGGGTACTTTGTCAAGAGCACAAACCATTGAAATATTAGGATTCACTGTATTAAATAACATCGTAAAAATTATTCCAATAGTATGTTCAAAAGTTCCAGTATGTGGATTTAGAAGTAATGTTGAAACTTTTTTAATTTTTTCTCTTATGTAATTTTCTCCTACAAGATCCTTTGAGGAAGATTTAAGACTAACTTTAAAGCCCTCAGATGAATTTATAGAATGTCCAACGCCGTGAAGCTCACTTGCAAAGCAGGCTATAGATCCCATAAGTGCTCCATAGGCGGCAAGTCCTGCAAGCCCAATACCCATCCCTGATGATAACAACAATCCCATTCCTACAATTGGAGCGAGCCTAAAAGCGATTGAAGCAATGGCTTTAACGGCAGTATCACTTTCTTTTTCAAATATGAGATTAGTGGCGAAGCTACCAAAACTTTTGCTTATTGGCAAAGCTTTTGCTGTCGCCAATGCAAGCAGGAGTCCTCCGCTAATAAATGCAGAAGCATATAGACCTGCTTTAAAACCATATAAAGGAGCATAAACCATCAATTGATCTTTTATTTTTTGGTTGACTGCATTAAATTTTTGGATGAGTCGGTTTTCAACGATTAGCTTTTTATCTTTCTCTTCCTCTTTTTTAAATATTTCGTTTAACTCGTCTTTTATTTTTTCTTTGTTTAGTCCTTGTTTAAAGAAAAGGGTGGAACTTCCTTCAAAAACTTTAAAAAGATCAATATCTTTTTTTAGTGCATCCTGCATAACTTCGTCTTTTAATACTTCTTCAAGATCTCCTAGTGTCATTGTTTTTGTTTTGTTTATTTTTTTATTTATGGCACGATTGTTTGTAGTACTATTGATTATTTTTAAAAATTTTTTGGCATCGTCACTTTCACTAATTTTAAGCTTGCTGCTTGGATCAAAAAACTTTCCAAGAAAGTTCTTTATTTGAGGTATATTTGAAGATATGTCTGAAAGAGTGATTGCTCTAAGAGAATCATCAATATTGATTAGCCTTTTTAAAACAGGAGAATTTATCCAGTCAAGTACGTTTGCTTTTGTCGCAAACCATTCGCTGTTTCTCAAATAAACTGTTGCTGCAATACCAGCAACTGGGAAAGTGGCCATCCCCAACATTGGCCAAAGACCAATACTAGCTCCAACAAAAATTGAGCTGACCGCCAGCAGTAAAAATCTTACACCAAGGTATATTTTGTCAAATGTTACTGAACTAACTGCCGCATACATTTCTTTTTTCATTCGTCCCAATTTACCGGGATCAAGTTGGCCTCCATACGAAGCCTTTAGTTCTTTTATGTTTTTTGCAACGTCAAGAAAATATTTCCCTATGATATAAGACATTCCACTAGCCAAAAATATTTCCATGTCTTTAAGTTCATCAAAAAACTTGAATTCACTGCTGAATAATTCTGAACCTAATCCTATTCCGCCAATAATTATTCCCAAAATTGGCAAAATGCGAGATGCCCAGTTTAACAATGGGGCTACTTTATACCCAAGAAAACTTAGATTTGGATCAATTTTATTTGCTACAAACTTTGATGTTTTTCCTGCAAGATATAAACCTGTGCCTACTCCTATCGGAGAAGGGAGTGTAAGAAGTGTTGCGCATATTCCTGCAAGCCCAGCTGCTGCTAAAATAAATGCGGCTCCATAGCCAGAGTATTTCAATATATTCCAGCCCAAACTGCCACCAGCTGATTTTATCCAGCTAAGAGCATTTATTGTTCTATTTAACGCAACATTTAGGGTTTTATTCCCATAATCAAAAGGGTTCTCAATAATATAACCATTTAGGACCTGTTTAATTCCTTCAATTAGTATTTGTATTTGCTCGTTTGAGAGCTGGTAGTCGAATTTTTTGACAAGATCTGAATTCTCTGAAATATTTAAGGATTCTGCTTTCTGTTTATCGACTCTCCCATTGGCATCTATAATTGATGATTCTTTTAGATGTGAAACAATTTTTTTGCCTATATCAGGAATATTGAGCTTTTTTAGATTTTCATTTGCTTCAAAATCACTTTCAGAAATAATAAGGCTTGTAAGGTCAGGATAGAGATCAAGCTGTTTTTTAGTCACAAATCTGCTTATATCGGTTTCTTTGATATCTGTTAGATTAAGATCTGGTCTTTTTACAATACCATCTCTGTACAGCGATTCAACAATGTGAGAATGTGCTCCAAGACCAATTCTATTGCCTAATTGGCTTATGTTATTTGACAAAATTGCCCTGCTTGCCCAAGGCCTGTACGTTAGTGCACTAATACTTTGTTGTGGTCTTGAAAAATATGATCCCATAATTTTTCTTTTCCCTTCTGCTTATATATCGATAACTTTATTTATGGATTTCAATAAATATTTATATCTCAAAGCATATAACGGAACAACTCGGAGTTTTCTTGTGTTAATTTATAAAACTTGAAGCTTTTTAAAGGTTTTGTGGTCTTCAGAATTAGACAATGTTTATTGTTTTCGTCTATCATTATGCTATCGTGACTGGTTTGAATATTCTTAATATGGTTTGGTTTTTCAAAGCCAGCCTGTTAAGAATTTGATGGGTATGTACCAAGGCATTTTGCTTTTTTCTTCACTTGATGGCAGTCTATATCCTATCTTATTCAGTATATTGTAAAGAGGAGCTTGTTTTTTTTCTTCATCGCTAATAAGTACTAATCCAAACCAGTTCGTGTTGAGTTCTTTTTGATCTTCAGAAATAGCTGGTTTATTTTTGCTTACATCATTTCCTTTATTTTCACCTTCATCCTCAACTATAATAGATAGGTTGGAAACAACCTTTTTACCAACCCATTTACTAAGATCATCAGAATCAGGTATAAATCTCAAATAATCATATTGACATGTTGCCTCATTATTTTCGTATGTTCCGAGCCAATTTTGAATGTTTGTGTCTGTTCCAGCTGCCCACATATTCATCATTATTTTTCCCTGTTTAGAAGGAATTTCTTTTTCTTTTGTGTCCAGGTCCTCTGAAATTCTTCTTACAACTTTGCCATCAACAAAAAACGTTACTTCATGTGGTCCCCAATAAAAGCCATAAACATGGAAATCTTCTGACGGATCAAAACCAAGATTTATTATTTCTTCGTTGCTTTTTCCTTCAACAATTGAATTGGTTTGCAAAACCATTTTGCCTGTATTTTTGTCCTTAATAAACTCAAGATCAATTTCGTGGTGGTCGCTAGTATAAGAAGGACCAGTATAGGTAAAGAAAGAACCGCCCATAAAATTGCCTTTCGCAGGTTTCATCCTCACTTCATAATAACCATACCCATATTTATCTGAGCTTTGATATTCTCCAGAAATGGAGTTATAATTCTCACCTTTTTCAGGGGTTAATTTTATTTTCATAATTCCGTTCTCAAAACTTATATTTTTCGATGAGAACTTGCTTCCAAAAATTTTTGTATTATTTTGAAAATCTATTGATCGCCAACCACTTGTTGCTCCATCAAAATCAAGACGGATCTCATTTTTTAGAAGTTCTTTTGGAATTTCTATGCTTTGAGTAACTTCTTCTGGGGTTTCAGAGACAATGCTGATTGGTTGTTCAGTTTCA
>CAZQZN010000002.1:0-5166 GCA_964597815.1 uncultured bacterium
GCACCATCAGGAGCAGGAAAAACAACCATAGTCAAAAACCTTTTAGAGCAATTTCCCCAGTTAGAGTTTAGCGTATCAGCTTGCAGCAGACCCCAACGCGAGGGGGAAAAAAACGGAATAGATTACTACTTTATTTCGGTCCAAGAGTTTCAACAAAAAATTAATGAAAATAAATTTATTGAGTGGGAAGAAGTATATCCTAATCGTTACTATGGCACATTAAAAGAAGAAATTGAGCGAATCTGGAATAAAAATCACATTGTAAGATGGGACATGGGTTCTTAAAAGAGCTTCTGGAACAGAAGATATAATTAAGGATTACAGGGAAACAAGGCAAGACAGTATCGAGTTTGCACGAAAAGCTTCCGAAGAAATAAATAAAATATTAGGGTTATAGGATAACAATGAATATAGTTCAAACCAAAAGTGTTTACCCAAAAATTGTTATGTTCACAGGTGGGACCGGCTGCAGAACTTTGGCTAAAGAATTTAACAGAAGAAATTTTTACACTTCCCACATAATTAATACAACTGACAGCGGAAGAAGCACAAGAGAAATAAGAATGTTATTTGACATTCCTGCAATTGGAGATATACGAAGCCGCTTAATAGATTTATCAAAAGAGACAGATCAAAACAGTGAAATTTTAAAACTATTGAAATACAGATTCCCCACAAAAAAAGAGCTGACTGATATAGAACTTGAAAATGAACTAAACCAAATAATAGATGGAACTCATCCTCTTGTCAAAAAAATTGAGGAAAATCCATCTGCTCCAAAAGAATTCACAAAAATAATCAAAAAAAACATTGAATATTTTCAAATAAAAAGGAAAGAATATGAGTCAAGAAAAAACAAATCATTTAATCTCGAATCCGCCAGTGTGGGAAATTTGTTTCTAACAGGAGCATATCTTTTCTATCAAGATCTTGAAGTGCCAATATATCTTTATAAACAGCTTGTCAATGTAAATGGAGATGTAATTGCTGCAACTCTTGATAACATACACCTTGCCGCAAAGATGCAGGACAATTCTTTTGTTGTTGGACAACATATAATAACAAAGTCAGAAAATGGTCCACCAAAAGAAATTTATTTTTTGTCAAAAGAATCAAAAGATGCTCAAAAGGTAGAACCCAAACTTAATCCAAAGGTGTTAAAACCACTTATGGAAGCAGATTTAATAATATATGGAATGGGGAGTTTTTATACAAGTATTTTATCAACACTAAAAATTTCTGGAATAGCTGAAGCAATAAGAAAATCAAAAGCAAAAAAAGTTTTACTTGCAAATCCCACAGAAGACGCAGAAACAAGAGAAATGACAGTTGGTTCAATAGGATATGAATTGCTAAAAATTTTAAAAGAGCAGGATAGTTTGCCCGGTAAGGACATCGATTATTTACAATTTGTATTAAGTCATAGAATACAATTTCCATTTTCACAAATGGGTAAAAAATTTATACCATCCAATAAAGAACCGTTAAGCAGTGAAATTAAACACTTAAAAACCAATGAAATTTTAATGTTAAATACTCCAAAGCAGGAGGATTTTGGATATTATAACTCTGAAAAACTCGCTGATATAATTATCACATTTTTTACATAAATCAAATTTCTTGATGCCATTTTTCATAAGTGATATTATAATTACACCATGAAAATTCTTGTATATGGCGCAGGAGCAATTGGCTCTGTTTTTGGGGGATTTCTTGCAAAAGCCGGCCACAATGTAATCTTGTTAGGCAGACCGCAACATATGGAAATAATCAAATCAAAAGGATTAAAGATCGAAGGAATTTGGGGCGATTATTTGATAGATTCCAACCTTACTTGTTATACCAACAGCCAAGTCATTAAACAGGAACACTACGCCACTTTTGATCTTGTGCTTTTGACTGTCAAAGCGTATGACACTTTTTCAGCCGCCGCTGATTTAAGAAATATAGTTGGAATGGACACTTTGGTATTATCTCTACAAAATGGCATAGGCAACACGGAAATTCTTGCTAAAAACATTGGAGCAGACCAAGTTTTGGCAGGAATGATAATTTTTGGCGCCAAAATTAGCACTCCGGGAACAGTAGAAATAACTGTTTCAGCCGATGATGTTGTTATCGGAAGAATAACTGAAAAAACAGATAAAAAAATTGTGGAAAAAATATCTGATGAATTTAACAAAGCAGGGATAAAAACCAGAACATCTGACAAAATTGAATCCGTTTTGTGGAATAAAATTTTATATAATTGTGCGCTAAACGCTCTTGCTTCCATCCTGAACATAAACTATGGGCAATTACTTGATACAGAATACACAAGAAATATAATGCGAAGAATTATTTGGGAAATATACACTGTTGCAGAAAAAAAAGGAATAGAACTGGAAATAAAACAAAAAGATGACTATGCCAAAATTTTATTCAACCATTTAATACCTCTTACGGCCTCACACAGACCTTCTATGTTGCAAGATCTTGAAAAAAGGAAAAAGACAGAAATCGATTATTTAAATGGCATGATAGCACAAATGGCAAAAGATTTAGGAATTCAAGCACCAACAAATTTAATCCTTTCAGAGCTGATAAAATTCAAAGAAAAGCAAAACCGAATTTAAACCTAATTTTATTGATATAATTTATCTATGACAAAAGATGAAGATCTTTTCTATCTAAAAAAAAATAAAGATGCCGATTTTGCTGACAAATTTGAAGAAAACACCATAATAAGAAATATAACGATTGAAGACAAAAAAGTTGATAAAATCTCTCAAGGTTTTATTTCTGGAACTGGAATCAGAATAATCAAAGGCAAAGAAATTGAATACTCTTTTCATTCAAACAAAAATATCTCCCAAAATTTAAATTTTGAGGAAAATCTTGAAGATATAATTTTAGAACTGCTTAAAGCTGAAAAACAAGCAAGAAAAGTAAGCAATCTAATTAAACAAGTCTCTGTGTCTTTTTCACAAATTATCCAAGATGTCAGAATATCAAACTCGGACAACAATAGCATTAAAGGCCTGCGTCAAAGAACAAGATTTTTAATAAATGTTATTGCTTCAGACGGCAATGAAATACAAACTGGCTATGAAACAGCTGGCGGTACTTACAACTTTGCGTCATTATTAAAAGAAAATATCAAAAGCTTATCAGTTTCTGCCGCTGAACGGGCTGTAAAAATGTTAAAAGCAAAACATGCTCCAAAAGGCAAAATGCCAGTTGTAATTTTAAGTGAAGCTGGTGGGACATTAATACATGAAGCCTGTGGACACGGGCTTGAAGCGGATTTTATAGAAAAAGGAATTTCAGTTTACAAAAAGATTGGAGAAAAAGTAGCTTCTGATCTGATAACAGTCATTGATGACGCAACAATTCCAAATCTATATGGTTCTTTTGAATTTGACGATGAAGGAACGCCCGCTAAAAAGAAAATCTTGATTGAAAATGGAATTTTGAAAAATTTTATGAGCGACAGATACTATGCCAATCTGCTAAATATTCAACCATCAGGCAATGCAAGAAGAGAAAATTATACTGAAACTCCACAACCAAGAATGACTAATACTTTTATTTTACCCGGAAATTCCGAAAAAGAAGAAATAATATCTTCGCTAAAAGAAGGCCTCCTCATAAAAAAACTTGGCGGCGGCCAAGTAAATGTTACAAACGGAGATTTTGTCTTTGATGTTCAAGAGTCATACCGCATTTCCAAAGGAAAAATTAAAGAGCCACTTAGAGGTGCCACACTAATCGGAAACGGACCAGAAATACTTAAAAATGTAGATATGGTTGGAAACGATTTGCATTTTATAACTGGCACTTGTGGCAAAGGAGATCACGCTCCCGTAACAGATGCAATGCCAACAATAAGAATCAAGGAAATAACAGTTGGAGGAAGAGATTAATTTTATTTGATTTTTTCAACTATATCTTTTACAAGATTTTCATCGTTCATTGTCATCAAATGAATGCCGTCGCAATAACTCTTTAATGAATTAATTATCTCAACAACAATTTCAACACCTTCTCTAAAAGGGTCTTTTGACTTTTCCATCCTATCAAGTATTTTTGTCGGGACCTTAACGCCGGGAACTTTTTCCGCCATAAATTTTGCAACTGAAAAAGATTTTAAAGGAAAAACCCCAAGCAAAAACTTCGATTTTATATTTGCAGTTTTATCTCTAAATTTTTTGAAAGAATCAATATCAAAAACAACTTGAGTTTGAATAAAAGATGCCCCAAGATCAACTTTCTTTTTTAACTTCATTATTTGAAAATCCATCATATCGCTTGAAGGATTTACTACTGCGCCTTTTATAAACTTTGGAGATGATTCGAGTTTTGCTCCATTAAAATCAAAACCTCTCTCTAATTTTTTTACTAAATCCAGCAACTGGACCGAATCCATTTCAAAAACTGGTTTTGTCAGCATTTTCCCATTTCTTACAGGATAATCTCCAGTTACGGCAAGAATATTTCTAATTCCAAAAGAGTATGCAGCAAGCAGGTCGCTTGACAACCCCATACTATTTCTGTCTCTGCAAGAAATCTGCAAAACAGCGTCAATACCATTTGAAACTAATTTATGACACAAAGAAATCGGATTCATTCTCATTACGGCTCTTTGGTTGTCTGTCACATTGATGGCATCAACATATTTTTTTATGGTCCTCGCTTTATTAAGCGAAGATGAAATATCTACTCCCTTTGGAGGAAAAATTTCGGCTGTTATGCAAAATTTATTTTCTTTAAGGGCTTTTTCAAGAGACATTAACTTAATACCTTTCGCGGCTTTATTGCGCTTGTCCAATCCTTTACAGGCTGAAACTCTGAGATTTGTTCCACTTTGTTTATTTGTTTTAATCGCTCTTCAATCAATGCCCATGCACAATCATTTTCCTGATTGACTTCACATTTGCCATTTTCAGAACCTCCACAAGGTCCGTTTAATGTGTTCTTTGGACATCTTGTAATAAGGCAAATCCCACCAGTTTTGTCCAATTGGCAATCTCCACATGTCAAACACATTTCATAATATTTGCCGACTCTCTCAATTTTTGCCAAAAACATCGAATTAAGAGCTGGAAATGTCGCTTTGCCGACAAGACCGGCAATTGTTTGTACTCCTGAGCCGCATGACAAAACCAAAAAAACTTCAGATTGATC
>CAZQZN010000002.1:5176-12105 GCA_964597815.1 uncultured bacterium
AATTCATTTTTGAAACCAGATAAGTTTTTTCTACACAATCTTTCATCACATGTCGAATCAACAACTGTATATCCGACAATTTCTTTTCCATCTTTTTTAAGTTTTTCAGCAAGCTCTTTCACCTGATCAATCCCGCCCGTTTTAGCAGTTGTCGCACATGATCCGCAGCCAACAAGAAAAACTTTTTTATATCCTTTTAACATCTTTATGATTTCATCATATTTTTTTTGTTCAGTCATTATCATAAGTTTTACCCCTACTATTAAAACTGTTTTTTGGAATCAATTGGCCTCATGTGTGGAAACAACAAAACATCTCTGATTGAATGGGAATCAGTCAAAAGCATTATTAACCTATCAATGCCAATTCCAAGCCCCCCCGTTGGTGGCATGCCATATTCCAACGCTCTCAAATAATCTTCGTCAAGAGATTCGGCTTCTTCATCTCCAGCTTTTTTAAGCTCCATCTGTTTTTCAAACCTTTTTCTCTGGTCAATTGGATCATTTAATTCTGAAAAGGCGTTTGCCAATTCCATGCCGGCAACAATTAATTCGAATCTTTCAACAAGTTTAGGATCATCTCTCTTCTTTTTTGCAAGAGGAGATGTTTCAATAGGATAATCAATAATAAAAGTCGGCTGTATTAAATGTGGCTCAACAAATCTATCGTATAATTCGTTTATCAATTTACCTTCCCCAAGAGAATTTGCTTCATCTACTCCTCTTTCAATAGCCAATTTTCTCAACATCTCAAGAGGTTGTGAGATATCGATTCCCGCAAAATCTTTTAATGCATCTGCTAATTTGATCCTTTTCCAAGGTGGAGTAAAATCAAGCTCAAAATCCTTATATTTTATCTTTAGTTTTCCAAAAACAGTTTTCACTGAATCAGAAATTAAATCTTCTGTCAATTTCATAATATCCTCATAATCAGCGTATGCCTGATAAATCTCTATCATTGTATATTCTGGATTGTGTTTAACTGACATACCTTCGTTTCTAAAAACTCTTCCCAGTTCAAATACCTTTTCAAATCCGCCAACAATCAACCTTTTAAGATAAAGCTCAGGCGCAATCCTTAAAAAAAGTGGCATATTTAATGCGTTATGATAAGTTTTGAATGGTTTTGCAGCTGCGCCGCCCTGCAATACATGCAAAATTGGCGTTTCAACTTCAAGAAAGCCTTTTTCTTCAAGGTATTTTCTAAAATGTGAAATCATTTTGCTTCTCAATTTGAAAAGATTTTTTACATCTGGATTGACAATCAAATCTACATACCTGTGACGATATCTAAGTTCGATATCTTGCAAACCATGCCATTTCTCGGGAAGCGGATATAAAGATTTCGTCAGAAAAGTGAAGTCCTGTACTTTTAATGTAATTTCACCTGTTTTTGTTTTAAATATCTTCCCTCTTGCACCAATAAAATCACCAATATCAATTTTTTCAAAAATCTCAAATTTTTCTGCACCAACATTGTCAAACTTTACATAAATTTGAATTTTGCCTTCTCCGTCTTGCAAGTGCGCAAAAATTGCTTTTCCGTGTCCTCTTTTCAAAATAATTCTGCCGGCAATGTTATATTCTTCCTCGCTTTCCTGCCCTTGTTCCAAACTTTTATATTTTTCCAAAAGATAAGTACTGTCAGCGTTTTTTTTATATGAATAAGCAAAAGGATTAATTCCTTTGGACTTTAAAAACTCCATCTTTTCAAGCCTGTTTTTTAACAATCCACTTAATTCTTCTTGGTATTTTGTTTCTTGTTCCATATTGTCTCCCATAATAAATTTAGCCCTAAAAGAGTCAAATCTTGATTTATTAAGTCTATTATATCAGTTTTAGATGATATTATTTCGGCAAGCCCTCCGGTAGCAATCACAAAAGTTTTTTTGCCAAGTATTTTTTTGAATCTGCCAACAATTTCTTTTACAACTCCAATGTATCCATACAAAATACCGGATCTCATAGCAGAAATTGTATCTTTGCCAATTGGGGATTTTGGAATTTTTAACTGTACAAATGGAAGCTTTGCAGTTTTTTCATGAAGAGCATCCCTTGAAATATTGATTCCAGGAGCAATAGCACCTCCAATGTAATCTCCGTTTGAATTTACTGCACAAAATGTTGTTGCTGTTCCAAAATCAATGATAATAATCGGCATCTTTTTGTAAATTTTCATAGCTCCAAAAGCGTTTACAAGCCTGTCCGAACCAACTTCTTTTGGTTTTTTTACTTTGATTTGCATAAGCCCTTTGAACAAATCATTAGTCACAAATACTGGAACAACTTTGAAAGATTGCCAAACCAGTTTTCTTATCCTTTCATCGATCTGCGGAACAACGCTTGATATGATCACACCATCAACAGAACTACTTTTTTTTATTTTTGAGAGAAGTTCTTTGATTTTTTTTAGAGAATCAAAAGTACAAAATCTGGATTTAAAAATTATCCTTTTCCCCTGAAAAAGGGCCAGTGATATATTCGTATTGCCAATATCAAGGGCAAGCAACATGCTTGGATTATAACACACCAAAAGTTAGTGATAATTTGAGAGGCGCATTCTTTCTTTCATCGCGACAGGAAGAGTATTTAACATCTTCTTTACTGTGTTAAATCTCTCCAACTCTTTTCTATGAGAACAATCTTCATAGAACTGGCATGGCATTCCAACATAAACTATTTCTTTGCATCTTGGGCATTTTATCTCACCATTTTTCATAAGAAGCTTATTGCAAGAGGGACATCTTTCTTCTTTTTTCATTTAGGCACTCCTTAAATAACATTTTCTAATAATACATCGAAAAAAAAATGCTAAAATTTCACTTATTTTTTAATCAAAAAAGCGTTGATTTATGGGTGAATTAATTGGCCAGATTACCTTTTTTTCGGATAAAGTCACCCGGTTATTTCATAAGAGTGATCTATTGTTTCAAGCAAAAAAACTTCAGAATAATATTTTTTTGCAGTGGCAGCAATTCTTTTCCCATCTTCAAAACTTTTCACTTTTCCAAAAACCGAAGATCCGCTGCCTGACAAAGAAGATTCAACAGCTCCAAGATCTAACAACAATTTTTTTGCTTTTTGAATATTCGGATACTTGGGAAAAACCACTTTCTCAAAGTCATTTTTTGTATCAGAGTATTGAGCATCAAGATTTTTGTTTTGCAAGTCCCACATTTCATAAGCCCATTTGGTTGGAATAAATTCCTTCGGTTTTATTAAAACAATGTATTGCTTGTCATTTTCTTCAAAAGGGAGTTGTTCAATTATTTCTCCCCTACCTTTGCAAAGTGCCTTCCCGCCAATTATAAAAAATGGAATATCCGAACCAATCTCAGACGCAATTTTAATCATTTGCTCTTTGCTAAGCGAAAGCCCCCATAATTTTTCTAATGCAACAATCGTTGCTGCACAATCACTGCTACCGCCACCCAGCCCAGCTCCTATTGGAATAGTTTTGTTTATTTTTATTTTCACTCCAGAAGAATTATTTGAATAATCAACGAGTTTTTTTGCTGCCTTAAAACATAAATTATTTTCGTTTATAGGTAAATTGATGTTATCACCAATAATTTCTATTTCCCCGGTTTTGTTGGTCTCAAAAGAAATCTCATCATAAAGAGAAATGTTTTGCATTATCGTCTCAATGTCATGGAAACCATCAGATCTCTTTGAGAAGATTTTTAGATAAGTGTTTATCTTAGCGTAAGCCCTAATTTTTATTGAAGGCATATTTTGCCCACAAATTATTTTGAGGACAATTTATTAAATTTTCTGGCAAGCCTTGATTTTTTTCTAGCAGCTGTGTTTTTATGCAAAATCCCTTTTGAGACGGCTTTGTCAATGCTTTTTAATGCTTTTTTTAACATCTCTTGTGCATCAGATTTTTTTTCGCTCAACATAGAAAAAGTTTTTTTAGCAAGAGTTTTAATTTTGGACTTTACAGATTTATTTCTCTTTTCATTCCTTTTTGCAACTTTTATGCGTTTTATCGCTGATTTTATGTTTGCCATCAAAAAACTCCTTAATCGTTTTTATATCTGTATGTTATAATAACACACGATAGAAGGCAAAAGCAATATGGGAATACCACAATGGATTTTAGAAAAAGTCAAGCCATCTCAGGAATATAAGGCGGAAAAAAATGATATTCCCGGAAGTTTATGGGTAAAATGCTTCAAATGCAAAGAGACAATTTATAGCAAGGATCTTGAAAAAAATTTAAAGGTTTGCCCAAAATGCAACTATCATTTCAAATTATCAGCTAAAGAACGCATAGCCATGCTTTTAGATGAAGCAAGTTTTTCTCCCTATGATATTTCGATGAGATCAAAAGATTTCTTAAACTTTTTTGACACTGCAAAATATTCTGATAGATTAAAGGAATACGAGCAAAAAACTTCTCTTTTAGAAGCTGTTATTACAGGCGAAGGAACAATAAATGGCAGGCACATCGTTATCGGCGCAATGGATTTTTCTTTTATGGGAGGAAGCATGGGATCTGTCGTTGGAGAAAAAATAACACGCGCCATAGAAAAAGCAATAGGATTAAAAGTTCCTGTGATAATTTG
This sequence comes from uncultured bacterium, assembly GCA_964597815.1. Lineage (GTDB taxonomy): Bacteria > Margulisbacteria > WOR-1 > JAKLHX01 > JAKLHX01 > CAZQZN01. The sequence continues at coordinate 9,747 of CAZQZN010000002.1, forward strand.
CTCAACTTCTGGAGGAGCAAGAATGCAGGAGAGCATTATGTCTTTGATGCAAATGGCAAAAACTTCAGGCGCTTTGGCAAAACTTTCAGATGCAAAACTGCCATATATCAGTATTCTCTCAGATCCAACAACTGGTGGCGTTTCTGCAAGTTTTGCAATGCTTGGAGATGTAAATATTTCTGAACCCGGCAGTTTAATCGGGTTCGCTGGTCCGAGAGTAATTGAACAAACAATCAAACAAAAATTACCGCCCGGCTTCCAAAGAGCAGAATATCTTTTAGAACATGGATTGCTTGATTTGGTAGTTGAGAGAAGCAAATTGAGAGAAACAATTATAAAACTTTTGGATTGGTTTGGAAAGTAAAAAATGAAAGAACAAGAACAAACAGAACAAAGATATCTACTGGATTTTGAAAAGCCGCTGGCAGAATTATACAAAAAAGTTGATGCTCTAAAAAAATCAGCAAAAGAAGGAAACATCAAATTTGATGATGAAATACAAGCCCTTGAAGAGAGGATAAACTTATTAAAACAGGAAATATTTTCTTCGTTAACCGCTAATCAGATTGTATCTCTTGCCCGTCATCAAAAAAGACCAACAACACTTGATTACATCAATTTAATATTTGAGGATTTTGTTGAACTTCACGGCGATAGATTGTTTGGCGATGACAAAGCAATAATAGGAGGAATTGCAAAACTTGAAGGGCAATATTGTATGGTTATTGGCCATCAAAAAGGCAAAAACACAAAAGAAAACATCATGCGGAACTTTGGCAGTGCTCATCCTGAAGGATACCGAAAAGCCCTTCGACTTATGAAAATGGCTGATAAATTCAACAGGCCAATTATAACTTTTGTTGACACAATGGGTGCCTATCCCGGAATTGGTGCCGAGGAAAGAGGACAAGCTGAGGCAATAGCCAGAAACTTAAAAGAGATGATGCAATTGACCGTACCAGTTATTGTTATAATCACTGGAGAAGGAGGTAGCGGAGGCGCTCTTGGAATTGCTGTTGGAAACAGAGTTTTGATGCTTGAATACGCAATTTATTCTGTTATCTCTCCAGAAGGATGTGCATCCATATTGTTTAAAGATGCAAAACGATCTGTTGAGGCTGCAGAAAATTTAAAATTGACCGCAAAAGACCATTTAGCGCTTGGTGTTATTGATGAAATAATCAAAGAATCTTTTGGAGGGGCTCACAACGATTACAAAACAACGGCAAACAACATAAAAATCGCTATTTTGAAACATTTAGATGAACTAAAACAGCTTTCCCCGGAAGAATTGCTAAAAGACAGATATGAAAAATTCAGAAAAATGGGACAATTTGAAGAAAATTAGAAAATACGATAAAATTTACTTAAAACTCAAAGATTGATTCCGTTTAACCAAACCTTATGCCGATGTGGTGGAATGGCAGACACGGTCGCCTCAAAAGCGACTGAGCTTTACGCTCATGGGAGTTCGACTCTCCCCATCGGCATTTATTTTTTTTAAGCCGTCGTGGTGGAATTGGTAGACACGTACGACTCAGGATCGTATGAGGCAACTCATGGGAGTTCGAATCTCCCCGACGGCAGTTTTTGAATTTTGAGAATCAAACTATCATCTTGATTATGCTCACGTAGGATTTTACCCCTACTTTGAAAAAATTTTTTGTTATGCTATTATATTGCAAATAAATATTAGATCATGAGATGAAGAGAATTAAGAAAATACTAAATATTTCAGCAATTTCTTTTTTTGCAACCTTTTTTGCATTTTTGCTATTCTTTGGAGGAAATTTGTTTGCAGTTTCACAATATCTAGCTTACGAAGGCAATCTATACGATAGTTCTGGAAATCCATTGAATGGTTCTTACAATATGAGGTTTGCTATTATAAAAGTAGAAAATGGTTCTTCTTCTGTTGTATGGGGCCCTGAAACACATACATCAGTTAGCGTTTCAAAAGGTTGGTTTTCAGTAGTACTAGGCGAAAACATACCAATTGATAATTCTATTTTTGACAACACACAACTCTTTTTAAGAATTGAAATAGCTAATCCGCCAAACTCAGACAACTTTGAGATGCTCTCGCCTTCAACTGCAATAGTAAGTGTTGGATCAGCACTTAGAGCACAAATTGCCGCAAGCGTTGCAAATTCATCTATTACAGCGCAAAAAATTGCTCCCGGTGCAATTACAAAAGAAGCTATAGCAACTGCAAATCAACCATCAGACAATCAATACCTAAGATGGAAAAACGGGGTCTTGGAATGGGCAAGTGTTAGTGGTGGAGGTGGAAGCTTTGAAGTTGACAACATCACTATCGATTTAAATCCATTAGGCTCTTTGGAAGTCAAAGATTTAG
>CAZQZN010000002.1:12205-181104 GCA_964597815.1 uncultured bacterium
GTATCTCTTCAACCAAAATCGCTACCTCAGCCGTAACCGCCGATAAATTAGCTCCAAATTCCGTAACACTTGAATCTATAAGCACCTCCAACTCTCCATTAGCTGGCCAATTCCTCAAATGGTCAGGCTCAAACCTTGTCTGGGATTTCTCTTCCAGTCCCACCTCCGTTGAACCTGATGACATATCTATAACAAAAAATCCATTAGGCTCTTTGGAAGTCAAAGATTTAGGTATCTCTTCAACCAAAATCGCTACCTCAGCCGTAACCGCCGATAAATTAGCTCCTGATATAAATATCACAACGACTGGATCTATATCAGCAGTATCAATCGCAGGAGTATTTTACGGAGATGCATCTCATCTAACTAACATACCTTCGTCAAGTTTAACTCTAAGTACTGGAGAAATTTTTGTTGGCAATACTTCTAACCAAGCTCAAGGAGTAGTAATGTATGGTGATGTAACAATAGATGCAACCGGACTTACAACAATTAACGATGGAGCGATAACAGCAAGTAAAATTACTCCCGGCGCCATAACAAATGAAGCAATCAAATCTGGATCATTTCCAAACATAACGCAGGTTGGCACTCTTGAAAATCTTGAAGTAAGCGGACAATTAAAAGCAAGTTCAGAAGTTGTCTTTATTCCATCACAGATAAATGTTATTTCTGGCAGTACTATCTTAAGCACAATGTTAAACAAAGCGATAATTAAAGTTAAAAGCAATGGTGGAAATATAAATGTGGATACAATCCAAAGCGGTGTTGACGGACAAATAATCGTACTAACAGGAGTTGATGAAACTGATACAATAACTCTTGTTACAGGTGGCAATATAAAATTATCAGGCGGAGTTAATTTTACTCTTGGGAAACATGATTCAATAACATTATCTTTTGATGCAAATGAGACTCCAAATCCTATCTGGTTTGAAATTTCAAGAAGTGACAACTAAACACAATAAAATTTTCAAAGTGATATAATAATGTTTGAATCACACACAAAGGATGGATAACAATTATGAAAAGCGATTTGGTTAAAAAAGGAATTGAAAGAGCTCCACATAGATCATTACTTCACGCAACTGGTGTTTCAAGGTCAAGTTTAAGCAAACCTTTTATTGGCATTGCTAATAGTTTTACTGATTTAGTCCCAGGCCACATAACGATGCGGGATTTTGCAAACATTATCGCCAAAGGTATTCATTCCGGAGGCGGTGTTGCTTTTGAATTTGGTGTTCCAGCCATATGTGACGGAATTGCAATGGGCCATGATGGAATGCACTATTCATTACCATCAAGAGAATTAATAGCTGACGAAGTTGAATCAATTGCAAAAGCGCATGCTTTGGACGGACTTGTTCTTTTAACTGCCTGCGACAAGATTACACCCGGAATGCTTATGGCTGCGGGAAGATTGGATATTCCATGTATAGTCGTAACTGTTGGTCCAATGCTCTCTGGAAGATATAGAGGGAGAAAAACAGATCTTGTCAAAGATACTTTTGAGGCGCTCGCTCAATGTCAAGCCGGCAAAATAACAAAAAAAGAATTAGATGAAGTGGAACTTTGTGCTTGCCCCGGCGCTGGATCTTGCGCAGGTTTATACACAGCAAACACTATGGCCTGTGTAACAGAAGCAATTGGGTTATCTCTTCCGGGATGCGGAACAGCGCTTGCAGTATCTTCAAAAAAGAGAATGCTTGCTTATGAAAGCGGTGAAAAAATCGTTGAACTTGTAAGAAACAATATAACTGCAAGACAAATCATCACAAAAGAAGCTATAATGAACGGCATTTTAATAGATATGGCACTTGGGGGTTCAACTAATGCAGCGTTGCATATACCTGCAATTGCCCACGAAGTTGGCATATCTATAACTCTTGATACAATCGAAGAAATAAGCAGAAAAACACCACACATCACAAATTTAAGACCCGGCGGAGATCATTTCATGGAAGATTTCGAATATGCCGGCGGTGTTCAAGCAGCAATGCATGTTTTAATCGATTTGATCTACGATAACTACACCGTTTCTGGAAAAACAACAAAACAATTGGCAAAAGAAGCAGAAGTTATTGACTCAGATGTAATTAGACCACTAACAAATCCATATCATAAAGAAGGTGGCATTGCTGTTCTAAAAGGCAATCTTGCACCAAATGGATCAGTTGTCAAACAAACTGCAGTTACAGAAAAATCAAAAGTTCTGGTCGGAAAAGCAAAATGTTTTGACGCTGAAGAAATAGCAATGAAAGCAATTATGAACGGAGAAATAAAAGAAGGTGATATCGTTGTAATTAGATATGAAGGGCCAAAGGGCGGGCCAGGAATGAGAGAAATGCTCTCTCCAACAGCAGCAATCGTTGGAATGGGCCTTGGAGAAAAAGTCGGGTTGATTACAGATGGCAGATTTTCCGGTGGAACAAGAGGTCCTGCCATTGGACACATATCTCCGGAAGCAGCAGAAGGAGGCCCCATAGGAATTGTTAAAGACGGAGATATCATTGAAATAAATATTCCTGAAAGAAAATTGGAATTAAAACTTTCTCAAAAAGAAATCGACGAGAGATTAAAAAACTTTGTGCCAAAAAAGAAGAAACTCTCGGGTTATCTGGCAAGATACGCACATTTTGTTACATCAGCAAACACGGGCGCAGTATTAAAGGCATGATAGAAAAACCCCAAAAATTTATTTTTGGAACACTTTTTTTTCTATTACTCCTAAACACTATTTGCCTCGGCGATAAAATTGAAAAAATCAGACATAACAATTCCGAAGAAAAAATTAGAATCGTTTTTGATATTCCTGAAAACGCTGTCTATTCATATAAGATGGATGACAAAAAAATAATAATTGATTTTGAAAATTCAACTTTCGATAATAACCTCCAAAATTACAAAATACTTCACGGATTTATAGAAGGTTTTGAAATTAATAATTCTATTGAAAGTTCACAAGCAGTTATCCAAACAAGGACGAACACTGAAACCAAAATTTTCTATCTAAAAGATCCTCCAAGACTTGTTGTCGACATTTTTGTCAAACCATCTGTGGAAAATTCCACTTGGGAAAACACATCTCTTGAGGCAAACAATGAAGTAATTTCTGGCATTGAAAATGAATTAACACATACAAACAATATCGCTAATGGCATTTCTTTATTTGATATTGAAGAAGTTGTGCATGACACTATTTTAACCGGCAAAGCTTTGCTTGTAAATCCAAAAACAAACAATATAATGCCTGTATTCGCAACAAACGCACTCCAAAAGAAAGAGAATTTTAATCCTCTGGAAAATATCATTGCTTTTTTTGGATTTGGCGGAGAACATCAGTTAAAACTTTCTCATTTTGCAAAACGTACAGTGTCCCAATTCTTGAAGATGTATGACGGAACTGCCGCAATTAATGGGAGTTTTTTCTTCGCTGATGGAACACCTGTTGGCACATTAATAATAAAAAGACAAATAATTTCCTCGCCTCTTTATAACAGAACTTCGTTAATTATCAATTCAGATGGTAGTGCTTATATCGCACCTGTAAAAATGCGTGGTTACATAAAACTTAAAAACGGAGAAAAAATTGATATCGCTGGAATAAACCAACCCATAAAAAACAACATTATAATCTACACCCCAGATTATCAAAAAACAGGATATGATAAAAACTCAATAAATATAGTTGTCGAAAACCAAGTTGTCAAATCAATAAGTTATTCTGAAACTTCAATCCCTCAAAACGGATTTGTGATCTCTGCCCCACTAAGCAAAAAACAATTTTTAGAATCAAAAATTAAAATTTCAGATACAGTCCAATGGTATTTTATGACAAATCCCCCCCTTTCCAATATGATGCATATAATCAGCGGCGGACCACGGCTCTTATATGATGGAAAGTCTTGTATCACAGCAAAGGAAGAAAATTTCAAATCTGATGTTGCAAAAAGCAGAGCAAACAGAACTGCTGTTGGAATTAAAAAAAACGGAGATGTTATTTTACTTACAGTGGAAAAAGCAACTTTGAAAGAGTTGGCGCGCCTTTTGCTTAAAGTTGGTGCTTATAACGCAATGAATTTAGATGGAGGAGGTTCAAGCTCTATGGTTGTAAAAAACTCCAGAATTTTTGGGGGCAACAGGCCAGTCAGCAATGCTTTGGTAATAAATCCAAAATCCTTTTAAATTTTTGAGTTTGTTATGGAATCAATTTTCCATTGACCACCTTCTAAAATCATAAAGAATTTTTTAAAAACAACATTACTTTTACCAGCCCACTTAACAGTTATTATCGCTGTTTTGTCATCTTTTTTTACTTTAATTATTTCAAAACCTTTTTCAGGAAGAAAATTTGATCGTAAAAAAGTGGCAATATCGCCTAAACTTTTTATTTTTTTCTGAGAATTTTTTGAAATTTTTGAATACACAAAATCAATGGCTTCTTTTTTTAAATCTGGTGGAGCAACTTTAAATAATTGGTTTGTAAAGTTTTTTACTACTTCTTCGGGAGAATCTGATTTATTTGTGGCTTGTTTTAAGAAAAATGCCACTAAAATCAATAGTAATAAAACAAAAAAAATGATTTTTCTATTTAACATTTGTAAAAATATCCTTTGCCTTCACCCTGTAACCATTTGCAAAACTGATCGCACTCATTGGCTTTGAATTTTCCGGTTGGATTTCTCTTATTAAAACTGATCCATCTTTTGTTTTAATAATTATACCCATATCTTTGTCAATTGCAATTATTTCTCCCTCAATAGCATCTTTATTATCAAGCAAAGAAATTTCAGCTGACAAAATCTTTACTCTTTTATCCTTATATTTTAAATAAACACCCGGCCAAGGAGTAAAAGCCCTGACAAAGTTGATAAATTTTTCTTTTCCAATAGATTTTATATCTAAAAAACCATCTTCTTTTTTTATTGTTGCACAATAACTTGCGAAAGAATCATCTTGGGGATGAAGCTTTATATTGCCATTTTCAATATCATCAATGGTTTGCAGTAAAAAAGAAGAACTTTCAATAAAAAGTCTTTCAGAGAGCTGTTGAGAATTTTCTCTTTCAAAAATCGGTACTTTTTTTTGAGAAATTATTTCTCCTGCATCTAATTTTTCATTCATCTTTATTATTGTTATCCCGGTTTCTTTGTCTCCATTTAAAAGAGCGGATTGAATCGGACTCGCTCCCCTATACTTTGGCAAAAGAGAAAAATGAACATTTAAGCAGAAATATTTTGGGATTTCCAAAAATTCTTTCGGCAAAATCTTTCCAAAAGCAACCACAACTATTATGTCAGGAGATAATTTTTTAATCGCTGAAAGAATTCTCTCGTCTTTTAATGTTTGAATTTTATAAACAGGCAAACCTAATTCTTCTGCTGTTTCACAAACCTCTGACTTTGCCATTTTTTGGCCTCTTCCAGACGGCTTATCAATTGTTGTGACAACTGCTAAAATCTCATGTTTTTTTGAATCAAATATTTTTTTGAGTAAAAATGCGGCTCCAGCAGGAGTCCCCATAAAAACCAATTTCATAAATCAATGTTTTCTTTCTTTTTGATTACAATTTGTGATGGATCAGTCACTTTTTCAACAAAAAGAATACCATCTAAATGGTCTATTTCGTGTTGAAAAACAATAGCTAAAAGGTCTTCTGCATTTATTAAAACTTTTTTGCCTGTTTTATCAATAGCTTGCACAACAATTTCTTTTGCTCTTTCAACAGGTGCCTCTACGCCGGGAACACTTAAACATCCCTCTGTGCAAACTATTTTCCCGGATTTTTTTATAATTTTTGGGTTTATCAACATAAATTTCTGATCTCCAACTTTTATAACAATCAACCTTTCTGAAACACCAACCTGAGGCGCTGCCAGCCCAATTCCCGGAGCAGCAAGCATCGTTTCATACATATCTTCAAGTAGTTTTAAATGAGCTTTAGTAATTTTTTTAACTGGTTTAGCTTTTTTCTTTAATATAGGATTCCCCTGAACATATATTTTTAGTTTTGCCATTATTTCCTCCATTAATCTATCGGATCAACATCAACAACAATTTTTGTTTTGGCTTTTGCATAAGCGGACAAAAATTCGTTAATTTCTTGTTTTATCATACCTAAATCATTGCCTTTTAGCAATATATGCCAAATACTATCACCTTTCTTTCTTCGATTATCCAAAACAGGACCTAAAATTTTTATGTTCTGATGCTTTTTCAAAAGCCCCATAAAATCTTGAATTGTTTTTTCAAAATCAGAAAAATTGTTTGCAAAAAAGCTAATTTTTATAACTTTTGAAAACGGGGGGTCAAAAAATCTTTTTCTAAATTCAAGTTCTTTTTCATAAAATCTCTCTGCATCTAATTCTTTGACAAATTTGAAAATATAATGGTTTGGATTGTATGTTTGGACTAAAATTTCTGACGAAGTTCTTTTTGATAAAGAATAAATACTCCTAAATACTTCTTCGCTTACAGTCATTGATCCTCCCTGCAGCAATACATCCAAATTAATAAAAACTATTAGATCAAAATTGATAAACTCAGTAGCTTTTTCAGCAAAAAGCGTCCCAACAACGACATTAAAATCTTTTTTTTGAATTTCGTTTTTTAGCGCCAAACCAATTGTGGAACGTTTTATCGAATCCCGGTCAATTCTTAAAACCTTAGCAAGCTTGAAAATTCTTCTTATTTCTGCGTCAACCTTTTGCGCACCAAAACCCGAAAATTTTATTCTGCTACTGAAACAATTTGAACAAACAAGATGAGTGGGAAGTTCGTTGTTGCATCTTAAACAAACAACTTTTTTTCTATCCATTGAATATGCCAAAGGCAATGAACAATTTGGACAGAGGAGAATATGCCCACATTCAACGCATTTTAAAATTGTTGAGTGAGCTCTTTTAGCAGTAATTAAAAGAATTTTGCCTTTTTTTGCAATGATATCGTTTATTCTATCAAGTGCCTCAGAACTAAAAAAACCACTTTCAAACTTTTTTTCATTTGCCATATCTATTATCTTTGGATAATTTTTTATGTTTGAATCCATTCTTAGATCTATGAAATTATATTCCCTGTTAACTGTTCTATAATAAGAATCAACTGTTGGAAATGTTGAAGATAAAACAACTGGAATATTTTTGCACTTTCCTAAATAAAAAGCAACATCTTTAATATTATATTTTGGACTTGTCTCTTGTTTATAGGCATATCCTTCTTCTCTATCAATTATTATCATTCCTAAATTTTTAGCGGGGGCAAATATTGCTGAACGAGTTCCTAAAATTATTTTTGCCTTTCCTGAATAAGCATTTAACCACCCATTCATTCTTTCTTTTTCTTTCATAAAACTATGAATGACCACAACACTATCTCCAAATTTCGCTCTAAAAATGTCTGCGGTTGGATTCAAATATTCTAAATCTGGATAAAGCAAAATCAATGATTTATCAAGTTTTAAAAGTGCTGAGGCAACTTTTATATACTCATCCAGAAGTTGTTTCCCTTCAGCATTAAAAATCAGATTTTTTGAAAATTCTTCTCTCATAAGTATCTTCTTTAATTCCGGGAGCAAATCCTCATCATAGTTAAAAAGAATTTTTTCACCTTCATAGTTATCAAAATTAGGACAAAAATATGTTTTGGAATTTAGTTTTTCATAAGGAGCAATTAAAGGAGGTAAAATAATTTTTAGTGCTGAACCAATAAAAGAAATATAATATTTTGAAAGCCAAATTGCGATCTTTGCATAACATTCAAAAAAGTATGGACAATCTCCTCTTATTTCTTCAATATCTTTTATATTGTCAACATTATCACAAGCGCTTTCAGAAAGAGACATAATATATCCAATTGTCTTTCTCTTACCAAAAGGGACAACAACCTGCATTCCAATTTTTGCTTTTGCAAGCATTTGTTGAGGGATATTATAAACGAATAATTTGTTGAAAAAAAAAGAATTTTTGGGGAATGCTACAAAGGCAAACATTGTTTTGTCAACTCATTTCAATTAACAGATCAAGCAACTTATTCGCAGTTTCAAATTTACTCTGAAATGGAAGGTCAATAATTCTCCCGTCTTTGAGAAAAATTTTTGCCTTTGAAGAATCATTTTCAAACGCTCTAATATCATTCAAAACTATCATATCAAGACCTTTTTCTTTTAATTTTTTAAGAGCATTTTTGTCCATGTCTTCAGTTTCAACGCAAAATCCAACAATTTTTTTGCCATTATATTGTCCTTGGATAGATTTTAATATGTCATTAGTTGGTTCCAGTTCCAATACAAATGATTTTGAACCTCTCTTTATTTTTTTGTCAGAAAAATTTTTTACTTTATAATCAGACACAGCAGCAGCCATGATCAAAACATCATAATCGCTCAAATTATTTTTTATTTCTTTTTCCATTTGAGAAGCACTTTCAACATATTCAATCTCAATCCCCAACGGCAGATATTCAAAAAGGTTTTTATTAGCTGAAATAACTTTAACTTTTGCACCTCTTCTATGAGCAGCCAATGCAATTTGATATCCCATTTTGCCGGAGGATTTATTGCCAATAAATCTTACTGGGTCGATACTTTCTCTTGTACCACCAGCAGTTACAAGTATTTTTTTGCCTCTTAGGCTCATTGATTGACTGATTGATTTTTCAACATAAGAAACTATTTCCTCAACAGAAGCCATTTTGCCTTTGCCTAGACTCCCGCAGGCGAGATCTCCTTCAATTGGTTCAACAAAAATAATGCCAAAAGATCTCAATTTTTTTATATTTTCTTGTACAAGAGGGTTTTCCCACATTTTGGTATTCATAGCTGGAGCAAAAATTTTTTGAGCTTGACACGATAACAATAGAGTTGTCAATATATCATCAGCTATACCATTTGCTGCTTTTCCTATTAAATTTGCCGTTGCAGGGGCAACTAAGAATAAATCAGCACCATCTGAAAGCGAAATATGCGGCAGTGGCATATTGACATCGTTTTGATTAAAAAGCCCTGTTATGCATGGGTTTTGAGAAAGTGTCCTCATCGTCAAAGGGGTAATAAATTTTTGGGCAGATTCAGTCATAACTACCCAAACATCAGCTCCCTTCTTTTTTAGGGATCTCACAAGTTCAGCGCTTTTATATGCAGCAATGCAACCAGTTATGCCAAGTATAATTTTTTTTCCATGGAGAGTTGGACTTGAGTCCATGTGACACCATTATTTTTTCTTGCTTGAGGATTTTGACTTTTTAGGTTTTTTCTTTTCTTCTTTTTCTAAACTAATTGTCTCTCTGGTAGTCCAAAATTCTTCAATATCCTTGGTTTTTTCCTGCTTTTTGGGCGGTCCTTCCAAAATTTTGTAGGTTATTTTGCCTTCTTTAAGTTCTTCCATAGCAACTTTTATCGGTTGAGAGAGATCTGCATTTTCAATGTAAGGCAAAGAGCCATTGCTGATTTCTTTTGCTCTTTCAGCAATAACATTAGCAAGCAAAAATCTGTTGTTTATTCTTTTTAAAAGTTCATCTATTGTTGGGTAGGTCAATTTAGAAATGTCCTTTCTTTTTCTACTTTTATTATAGCATTAATTTTTTCCGCCGCGGATTCAACCTTGTCGTTTACAACAATATAGTCGTATTTTTCCATAACTTGAAGTTCTGATATGGCATTTTTTAATCTTTGCTCCATTTCATCTTTTTTTTCTGTTTTCCTTCTTCTCAATCTAAAAGCCAATATATCCACCGATGGCGGGATTAAAAAAATAAAAACAGCGTTTGTTGAATCTATTAAACCTTTTGAGATATTTTCTTTTATTGTTGCCGCTCCTTGAACATCAACTTCAAGAATTACAACATCCCCTTTGCATAAATGGTCCCTGACAAACTTTATCGGAGTGCCATAGTAAGAGTTGTGAACATTTGCCCACTCCAAAAATTCCCTGTTTCTGATTTTTTCATAAAATTCATTTTCAGAAATAAAAAAGTAATCTCTGCCCTCTTTTTCATTAGACCTTTTTTTGCGCGTAGTAAAAGATATTGACAATTTATAAGATGGATTATTTCTCAAAAGTTCTTTAACAACGGTGCTCTTACCAACCCCACTTGGCCCAGATATAACAACAAGAAGCCCTTTCCCTTTGTTTTTTAGCGACTTATTTTTTTTGCCTTTCAATGTAATTATATTATAACATTCAGTTGATAAACGAATATTTTATCTTGTGAAAATCAATGCTTTTGAAGTAAATGACGGATCAGACACATCTCCTTTAAAAAGTTCAACTTTTATTTTTCTTGTATCTATCATTTTAACAATCAAAGTATAAAATATCGTAGGATCTATTGTGCGGCCAAAAAATTCTTGGCCATCTTCTGCCATTCGCAATTTATAAGTTGCTGTTCCAGACGTTGGCGTAACCGAAGTAAAATCAGGTCCACTTATCGGACAAGTCAATTTCCCATTTGCTTCTCCAATTGTTTGAATAAGAGTATTGCCAATACTAATCCTTCTATAATCTGGATCATACATATCAAAACAGAAAGAAAGCCAAGGGTTCCAAAAATCTTTGTTAACAGGATCTGATCCTTCAACAATCCAATTGCCTTGTATAGTTCCATCAACATCAAAATCAAATCGCCCACCCCTTGGATCCTTAGTCCTTTTCACAAATTTGTATAAATAATCCTTTAAATCAGATCTAAAATAATCTAGCGGGAAAACAGAATAGATACTATAAGGGCCATACAACGATTTGTCAATGTATTTAGACGGCAATGTTCTATCATACAAATACCATCCAAGACCAGCAATATCAATTCCTGTCTTTGCAATAACATCTCCTGCTTCAATAGTAACATAGACAGAATTTTCTCCAACTACTAGAGGCGAAGAAAGTTTTGATAAAATTTTTGGATCAACATTAGATAAATGGTCAAAAATAGTAACAAAATCATTTGTGTGATATATTGTAAAAGCATAATCTTCGCTTGAAAATCCTGCTGAGGTATTATTTGAAAGACGAATTTTTGTGATAACCCCCTTGGCCGGGGATCTTACATCTTGTGGCTCTGATGTCATCAAAAGCTGATTAAATTGAAAACCACCCGCTGATGTTGGAATCGGATGTTGCGGTGGCATAATATGCCCCAAAGGAGTAAATTCATCCCAATACTGCGTATCAATTGGAATTTCGGTAAACTCGACAGTTCCACTACCAAGCTCTGGATGTTCTTCCCAAATCCAAACATTTGTACCAGAGCCGTTTTGAGTTTGACCACATCCAAAATTAAAGAAAAAAGCACATCCTATAACTGTAATAAAAATTACCATAAGATAAAAAAAGTTTTTTTTCATTGATTTGCCCCTTTTTACGATTAAAATCAAATAGATTATAACATGCTAAAATAAAAAATGAATGATACTTTTAGCAATCGAAACTTCCTGTGATGAGACATCTGCTTCCATAATAAAAGATGGATTCAATGTCTTGTCCAATATAACTGCAACACAAAACGAGTTCCATGAAAAATATGGCGGAATTGTTCCCGAAATAGCTTCAAGAAAACATATCGAGACAATAAATCTTGTAATAAAAGAAGCAATAGAAAAAGCATCTGTAAATGAAAAGGAAATCGATGCTATAGCGGTAACTTTTGGGCCCGGACTTCCAGGTTCTCTTCTTGTTGGATTATCAAGTGCTAAAGCGATTTCTCTTGCATTAAAAAAACCATTAATTGCTGTAAATCATCTGGAAGGACATATTTATGCAAATTTTTTGATTCCTGAATTTGAAACTCTTGAAAGGAAAAAAGATTTATTCCCTTTTCTTTGCCTTATAGTTTCAGGCGGACACACTCAGCTTGTAAAAGTAAATGATCATCTAAAATATGAAACAATCGGAAGAACAAGAGACGACGCCGCCGGAGAAGCTTTTGACAAAGTTGCAAGATTTTTAAATTTGGGTTATCCCGGAGGGCCTATTATAGACAAAATATCCAAAAACTCTGATGAAAACGCGATAGATTTCAAGCGGCCTATGATTGAAGAAGAATATAAGTATGACTTCAGCTTTAGCGGGATTAAAACAGCAGTTGTTTATTTCTGCAAAAAAATGGAAAAAGGCAAAGAAAAAAAAGTGAACAAAAACGATATTGCTGCATCTTTTCAAAAAGCTGTTATTGATACTTTAATAGAAAAAACAACAAAAGCAGCAATTGAATTTGGAATAAAAACTATCGCCATTGGAGGTGGAGTGGCATCAAATAGTAAATTGAGAGAAGAGATGCAAAAACTATCCTCAAAACTGAACATAAATTGTTTTATTCCACCTGCTTGGCTTTGCACTGACAACGCCGCAATGATAGGATGCGCCGCATATCAAAAATACAAACAAAACATTTTTGCCGATCTCTCTTTGGATTTTGATTCAACTGCCCGCATTTGAAATATTTTGAAAAAACAAAATTGAACTATTGTATAATAAGAACAAATGGCCATTTCAAAAGAAATTGTTGAATATACTGCAAAACTTGCAAGGCTTGAGTTGTCCGAAATGGAAAAAGAACTCTATTTCCATCAGCTCAACAACATTCTTGATTTTATAAACGTAATAAATTCCGTCAATGTCAACAACATTTCTCCAACTGCAAATACAAGAATTTCTTCATCTGAAAAAGCTTCAACTCCTTTGAGAAAAGATGAGATATGCCCATTTGAAGAAACGCAAAAGATTTTATCACTCGCTCCAAAATCAGAAGAAAATATGTTTAAGGTTCCAAAAATTATAGAAGACGACTAAAATGGAAATATTTAATTTAACCGGACATGAATTGTCAGAGAAATTAAAAAGCAAAAAAATCAGCTGTGTTGAGCTTATTGAATCTATTTTTTCTAGAATTGAGAAAGTAGAGAGCAAAATAGACGCATTTGTTTTTTTGTCAAAAGAACACGCATTAAAAAAAGCCAAAGAAATAGACAATTCAGAATCTAAGGGAGGTTTTGCTGGAATACCAATTGCAATAAAAGACAACATCTGCACAAAAGGAATAACAACCACTTGTTCATCAAAAATCCTCCAAAACTATGTCCCGCCTTACAATGCAACAGTAGTAGATCTGTTAGAAAAAGAAGGAATGATAATCATAGGCAAAACTAACTTGGACGAATTTGCTATGGGCTCTTCAACTGAAAATTCTGCTTTCAAGACAACAAAGAATCCTTGGGATACAGAAAGAGTGCCCGGTGGATCTTCCGGCGGTTCAGCCGCAGCAGTATCTGCTGATGAAGCCACATTGGCACTTGGCTCTGATACTGGTGGATCAATTAGACAACCAGCAGCATTTTGCGGCATAGTCGGGCTAAAGCCAACTTATGGAAGAGTTTCAAGGTATGGATTGGTTGCATTTGCTTCATCATTAGATCAAATAGGCCCTCTAACAAAAGATGTAACTGATGCAGCAATATTGCTAAGTATTATAGGCAAATACGACAAAAAAGATTCAACAAGTGCTAATATACCTGAAAAAGATTATACAAAATCATTAGTCAAAAATGTAAAAAATCTAAAAATCGGCGTTCCAAAAGAACTGTTCAGCGAAGGAATAAATGAAGATGTGAAAAGCGCCGTATTTGAAGCGCTAAAAGTTTTTGAGAAAATGGGTGCAACATTTAAAGAAATCTCTCTGCCCTCGCTAAAATATGCATTGGCAACTTACTATATCATTGCTCCTGCCGAGGCATCCTCAAACCTATCAAGATACGACGGGGTGCATTATGGTTTTAGAAGTAAATCAGAAAACAATTTAATAGAGATGTACCTTAAAACTAGAAGCGAAGGATTCGGTCCAGAAGTAAAAAGAAGAATTATCATAGGTACTTACGCTTTAAGCTCTGGTTATTATGAAGCATATTATTTAAAAGCCCAAAAAATACGGACACTTATAAAAGAAGATTTTGATTCAGCGTTCAAACACTTTGATGTAATAATAAGCCCAACAACGCCAACAACTGCTTTCAAAATTAACGAAAAAATTTCCGATCCTCTTTCAATGTATTTATCAGACATTGCAACAATCCCTGTAAATCTTGCTGGACTGCCTTCAATATCAATTCCCTGCGGTGTTGATAAAATAGGATTGCCTATTGGTTTACAAATTACAGGGAGATCTTTTGACGAAGAAACGATACTTAGAACTGCATTTTCATTCGAACAAGAAACTCAATATAGAAATATCAAACCTAAATTGCAGATGGAGAAGTAAAAAATGGAGTTTGAAACAATAATAGGAATTGAAATTCACGCACAACTTTTGACAAAATCCAAAATGTTTTGCTCCTGTTCGACAAGCTTTGGAAATCAGCCAAACACAAATATATGTCCAGTCTGCACAGGTCAGCCGGGATCTTTGCCCGTAATTAATAAAAAAGCGGTTGCTCTTGCTGTTAGAACTGCCCTTGCTCTAAACTGCAAAATAAACCATGAAAGCGTTTTTGCAAGAAAAAATTATTTTTATCCTGATCTTCCAAAAAATTATCAAATTTCACAGTTTGAAATGCCACTTGCACAACATGGCCATATTGAAATAGAAGTAAACGGAAAACAAAAGAAAATTGGAATAACAAGAATTCATCTTGAAGAAGATGCTGGAAAATTGGTGCACAAAGGCAGTATCGGAATAAAAGGAGCGGACTATTCGCTTGTTGATTTAAACAGAACAGGAACCCCTTTAATGGAAATCGTAAGTGAACCAGATATAAGGACGCCGGAAGAAGCAAGGATTTTTATGGAAGAGCTTGCAAACATACTCAGATATATTGAGGTTTGCGACGCAAAACTTGAAGAAGGCAGTTTGCGATGCGATGCTAATATATCACTAAGAAAAAAAGGCGAAACAAAACTTGGGACAAAAACAGAAGTAAAAAACCTTAATTCTTTCAAATCTGTGCAAAAAGCACTTGAAAAAGAAGAAGAAAGACAAAAAGAAATACTTTCAAACGGCGGAAAAATTTATCAACAAACTCTTTTGTTTGATGAAACAACACAAGATGTACATCCAATGAGAACAAAAGAGGGATCACATGATTATAGATATTTCCCCGATCCAGATCTATTGCCTCTTTATATTGAAGATAAAGATATAGCAGAACAAAAGTCCTTGATTTTTGAGCTTCCAATGGACAAGAAAAAAAGATTTTCAAAAGAATACAATTTACCCGAACAGGATATTAAAGTCTTGATAAATTCAAAATCCTTCGCTGATTTTTTTGAAGAAACGGCAAAAATTAGCAATGAGCCAAAACTTTCAGCCAACTGGCTTATCGGAGATGTTACCGCTTATTTAAACGCAAATAATGTAGAGATTTCCCAAACAAAATTGACTCCAAATAACTTATCTGAATTGATATTGATGGTAAAAGATGGCAAAGTTAGCGGCAATAGTGCAAAAAAAATATTGATTGAAATAATAAAATCAGGAACATCTGCCAGCGAACTTGTAAAAAAATTAGGTGCGGAGCAAATTTCTGACGAAAATACTCTTAAAGAATTGGCAAAAAAAGTCATCTTATCAAACCCGCAATCTGTTCATGCTTACAAAAACGGAAAAGAAGCTGCAATCAAACATCTTATTGGCCAAGCGATGAAAGAAACAAAAGGAAGAGCAAACCCTTATATTTTGGAGAAACTCCTCATTGAAGAAATAAAAAACTCATAAATTTTTTACAACAAAAATAAAACAACCGCAATTTATATTTTAGCCAAACTATTTTCTATAATGAACTGTTCAAAAGATAGAAAAAATTTGATGATATAATCGATTTATGAGCGATTTTTGCTATGAATTAAAAGATTCTTTATACCTAAACATAACAAACAGATGTAACAACTCCTGCGTTTTTTGCATAAAATACAAAACAAGAAAATTTGAGAGTAAATACGACCTTTGGCTTATTAGAGAGCCATCAGTAAAAGATATTATAGATTGCATACCTGATCCTAGAAAATATAGACAGATAGTTTTTTGCGGATACGGAGAACCACTTATAAGGTTGGAGATTGTTAAAGAGGTTTCAAAAATTTTAAAAGAAAAATCTGCTCAGATCAGAATAAACACTGATGGACTTGCAAACTTATTTCACGGCAGAAATATAGTTCCTGAATTAAAAAATCTTGTGGATGAAATATTTATCAGCTTAAATGCCCCAAATGATGAGCAATACAAAAAAATATGCCGCCCTATTTTTGGGAAAAAATCCTTTGAAGAAATTATAAAATTTGCAAAAGAAGCAAAAAAGTTTATCCCACGGGTTGTTTTAACTGCAGTAGAACTTCCAAGTGTTGATATTAACAAATGCGCAGAGATAGCAAAATACATTGGTGTTGATTTTAAAGCAAGGCCTTATTATGAAGAGAATTATAAAGATCAATAACCCAATGGACGAAATTCTTTTTGATTTACTTTAATATTTAGTTTGTGTTTTTTCTGCCACTCGGAAAAAGAAACGAATTCTATCTCTTCGCCTTTTTCCAAAGATTCCTCTATAATATCAAAAAAAGATTTTGTCATAGAGAGAAAAGGTGTGCTTTTATTATCTTTTATCTGGTTATTTAAATCTCTTTTTGTCTCCATTGTGTAAATATATTATCATTAAAAAATTTTTTTTGCAATAGGGAAATTATTTTTATTAAAGTTTTCACAAATTAAAAAGTGATGTTTGAAAATCAGATTGAACAAACTTTTTCAAAAAGGTTTTCCTGTGTTCAGGACAAATACCAAAATTTTTTATGGCAAAAAAATGTTCCTTTGTGCCATATCCTTTATGCTGGTTGAACCCATATTTTGAATATTTCTTGTGAATTTCTTCCATATATTTATCTCTTGATACTTTTGCAATGATAGAAGCCGCAGAGATACATACGCATTTTGAATCTCCTTTTACAATTGCTTTTTGCTTAATGTTTATTCCGGGAATTGTTTTATTTCCATCAATCAACAAATAATCAGGCATCACCAACAAGTTCCCAACCGCTCTTTTCATCGCCAAAAATGTTGCATTTAAAATATTTAATTTGTCTATTTCAGACGGTGTTGCAATCCCAATCCCAATACTTATATTATTCCTCAACAATGTTTTATATAAAGATTCTCTTATACTTGGAGTTAGAATTTTTGAATCATTAAGTTTTCTTATTGAAGTGTTTTTGGGCAAAATTACAGCAGCTGCAAAAACAGGACCAGCCAATGGACCTCTGCCCGCTTCATCAATGCCGGCGATATGCGTGAAGCCATCATTAAAAAGCTGCTTTTCTATAGTTGAGGTGCGCACCTAATTATTGTAAAGCAATCCAAATTTTGTTATCGGCCAAATTCTTAAAAACGCGGTACCAATAATGTTATCCTCAGGGACAAAACCCCAATATCTGCTGTCAGCACTATTTGGCCTGTTATCCCCCATCACAAAATAACAATTTTGTGGTACTTTAATCTTTTTCATGTTGTAGTTATCATAATACATTGTGTGGTGTTCGACAAGCGGTTGATTATCAACATAAACGACTCCGTTTTTTATCTCCACCTCCTCACCGGGTAAAGCAATGATTCTTTTTATAAAATCCCTCCTTGTACCTACTGGATCATGCGGATATTTAAAAACTATAACTTCAAATCTTTTTGGAGAACGCCATTTGAAAATATATCTTATAGAACTTAAAGGGAAACGGGTATTATACAAAGGATTAGGTATGTTAAAAAGAAAAACAGGACTATCATTCATATCAAATAATGGATTTGGAAGACCAATAGAAATTCTCTCAACAATTATTCTGTCGTTTATATCATAAGTTGGTTCCATAGAAGCAGACGGGATCCAAAAAACCTGAAACAAAAAAGCTCTTACAACCAAAGCGATCAATAGCGCCCAAAAAACTGTATCAGCAGTTTCTTTGACAAAATGGAAGATTTTTTTCATAATTATTGCTTGTCAGGAGAGTTTTGTTGCTCGGAAATGTTTTGCAAAGATTTGTCTTGAATTTTGGTTGCACGTGAACCAATTCTGTCTCTTAAATAATACAATTTGGCTCTTCTTACTTTTCCTTGTTTAATGACTTTTATTCGTTCAACTTTTGGGGAATGAAGAGGAAAGATTCTTTCAACGCCAATACCTTGAACGACTTTTCTAACAGTAAATGTTTCTCTGATAGAACCGCCCTTTTTTGCAATAACTACGCCTTCAAACGCCTGAATTCGTTCTTTGTCACCTTCAACTATTTTGGCATAAACTCTTACAGTATCACCCACATTAAAACTTGGAATTTTTTCTTTCATATTGGACTTTTCTATCTCTTTTATAATAGACGACATCGCAAAAAATCCCCCTAAAAATTATTAAAATTGGTTAACAAATAAATTATAGCACAATTTAACCTTTGATATCGTCTACAATCTCTTGAATTAAAGTTTTGTCTTCGTTTGAAAGATTTGCCTTTGAAAAGATATCAGGTCTTAAAAACAATGTTTTTCTCAATTGTTCTTTCCTGCGCCATTTTTGGATCTTATTGTGATTGCCGTTTATTAAAACTTCCGGCACATTACCAAAATCAGATTTTGCAGGTCTGGTATAATGCGGAAAATCTAGAAGGTTTTCAGAAAAAGAATCCAACTTGACAGATAATGGATCTTTGACAACATTAGGAATATAGCGACTTACTGCTTCAACAAAAAGCGCAGCAGGAATTTCTCCTCCCGACAAAACATAATCTCCAACTGAAATCTGATAATCTGCCAAATTTGTTATTCTTTCATCAATCCCCTCATATCTTCCACATATCAAGATGATATGTTCCTCTTTTGAAAAAACCTCAATTTTTTGTTGAGATAATTTTTCACCAGCCGGGGTTAATAGTATTGTTTTTGTATTTTCTTTTTTGAATTTATTAAGCGCGGAAATAATCGGCTCCATCAACATAACCATTCCGGGTCCACCACCAAATGGTTTGTCATCAGCAGTTTTGTGTTTATCAAAGGTAAAATCCCTCAGATCAACTATATTTATAAAAATCAACCCTTTTTCCTGCGATTTCTTTATCAGGCTCTCGCTTAAAAACCCGTTAAAGATTTCCGGAAAAAGGGTTAATATATCAAATCGCATCTTGTCGAATTAATCGACATTCCTAATTTCAGTAACAATCCCGTCTTTTACAATTATTTCAGCTGCACCGACTTTTTTGTATAAGTTATCGCCAACTGCAACATCAACAGGCCCTTCAAGTGGCCCTTGAACAAATTCTGATCCAAGAACTAACGCTCTAGCCTCTTGAATTTTGCTTAACAAATCCTGTTTTTGAGCTTGAAGCCTTGCTTTTTCTGTTGCAAGCTGACTTTTGAATTGAGTTACCTGCTGCAACAATCCTTTTTTCTTTAAATCTTCAATATAATCTTTGCTTTGATTGTCCATTTGGGAAATTTGCATATCAATATTGGTAATAGTTCTTTCAAGCTCTCTAACCAAATTGTCTTTGAAGGCCTCAGTAACTATGGCCTTTACCATCACTATCCTTTTTAATTCAATTTTCTTTGCAGCAGTTTCAGCCATTTTTTATTACCCCCTTTTTTCTTCAGCTAAAACTTCAACAGTTACTCTCTTGTGAAGCTTGGCCCCTGCTGATTTTGCTATAGTTCTAATGGCATTGATTATTCGGCCTTCTTTGCCAATAACTTTGCCTGTATCTTCCGGGGCAACTTTTACACCAATTATAGTTACACCGTCTCCATCCGTCTGTGTAACTTTTGTCATATCCGGTTTGTCAACCAATGCCTTTACTACGTATTCTACAAGCTCTCTCATTTTCTACTCTTTCCTCCTTTCAGCTTGTGCTTTTTAAGCAGCTGTATTTTGTTGTTCAGCTGCTGCTTGCGCTTTTTTGGGCTGTCTTTTTGGTTTTTTATCAAAATTTACCGGTGCCAAAATACCGATTTTTCCAAGATATTTCCTAATTGTATCGGTTGGCAAAGCACCTTTTTTCAGCCAGCTTTCAACCTTTTCTTTGTCAACTTCAAAAAGAGACGGTTTTTTTCTGGGATCGTAAATGCCTAAAATCTCAAGAGTTTCTGAATCTCTTGGAGAAGATTCATCCATAACAACAACCCTATAAAAAGGTTTGGATTTGCTACCCATTCTTTGCAATCTTATCTTTGCAGCCAATTTTTTACCCCCTGATTGATATTACAATTTGAATTATATCATAAAAGATTTAAAGTGTGTTTTGACTTCTTCAATACTATCACCACCAAATTTTTCCAAAAATAAATCTGCGATAACAAATGCAACCGCTGATTCAGCAACAACAGCAGCAGCATGCACAGCACAAACATCCGCGCGTTCAAAATGTGCCTGACAAGGTTTTTTCGTTAAGATATCTACTGAGTTTAGAGGTTTTTTCATTGTTGCGATTGGTTTCATCGCTGCTCTGACAATAATATCCTGCCCATTCGTCATTCCACCTTCAATTCCGCCGGCATTATTGGTTTTGCGAATATATTTTCCATTTTCATAAAAAATTTCATCATGCGCTTGTAATCCGGTTTTGCTTGCAAGTTCAAAACCAAGACCTATCTCTACTCCCTTTATTGCTTGAATGCTCATAATTGATTGTGCCAAGCGACCATCAATTTTTCTGTCATAATGGACATGGCTGCCAAGGCCAACAGGAACATTTTTTGCAACAACTTCAAATACTCCGCCTAGAGAATACCCTTCCTCTTGAGCGGTTTGAACAAGAGAATCCCATTTTGAGGAATCTTTTTCCCCACCAATGGCCAAAACACTGCTAGAGATTGAAATATCGAATTCACTCAAAAATTTTTTTGCTATTGCACCAACGGAAACACGGCAGGCAGTTTCTCTCGCACTGGCTCTTTCCAAAATATTTCTTATATCTGATTGATTATACTTTATTATCCCTGGCAGATCAGCATGCCCGGGCCTCAATTTTGTAACAATTTCGTTTCTGTCCTTTGAGTCCACATTTTCAATCATCAAACAAATAGGGCTTCCGATTGTGACTCCTCTTCTTACACCTGAAAGGATTTTTACTTTGTCTTTTTCTATTGACATTCTGTTTGATCTGCCAAGCCCCCCCTGCCTTCGCGATAATTCAGCATTAATATCTTCCTCAGAAAGCTTTAGGTTGGACACCATCCCCTCTAAAATTGCAACCAAAGCAATGCCATGAGACTCACCAGATGTTAAAAACCTTAGCATGTTGTTGAGATTATATCACGACTGAATTGCGTCCACAACTTCAGAAATTATGTATTCGGGGGTTGAAGCACCTGCTGTTATTCCGACACGTTCTTTGCCAACAAACCAATTTTTATCCAAATCTTCTTTGCTTGATATTTGAAATGTTAGAACACCGGTCTTTTCACACAACTCTTTTAATCGCTTTGTGTTGGCACTTTTTTTATCACCGATAATTATCATTATATCTGAGTCTTTTGCTAGTTTTATAGCGCAGGACTGCCTTCTTTGCGTTGCCCCGCATATCGTATTGCGAACAACAATCTCCTTTTGTGGAAATTTAACTTTTACCGCATTTACAACTTCTTCAAAATTTTCTTCAGCTTGTGTTGTCTGCGCAATAATCGCGATTTTTGATGATTCTATGTCTTTAATATCATTTAATGAACTTGCGTTTTCTAAAACAATAACATTATCTTGGTCTACAACCCATTTCGCGATGCCTTTTACTTCTGTATGATTTTTATCACCAACAATTATTATGCTGTATCCTTTTTTTGACAGATCTCTAGCAAATTCATGAGCATTTTTTACCCAAGGGCATGTGGTATCAATAACTTTAACACATTTTTCTTTGGCTCTCTCAAAAATATCTGGCCCAACTCCATGAGCAGAAATTATGACAATACAATTTTCATTTTCTTCTATTTCATCTAACGAATCAATTTTTTTTATACCAAGAGATTCAAGTTTTTGAATCACAAAAGAATTATGTACAAGATAGCCTAAAACATAAACAGGAATATTTTTGTTGTTTTCTTTGGTTTCAAGGGCAATTTTATAAGCACGTTCAACTCCTTGACAAAAACCGGCAAATTGAGCTATTTGAATCTTCATAAATGGCCTGCATCAGCTCCATCTTATTCCATTATCACTCATCCGTTTTACAGCTTCAGCAATGCGATTTTCTTCCGCAGTGATGCAAAATCTAACAAATCCCTCACCGCTTTCACCATAACCG
This sequence comes from uncultured bacterium, assembly GCA_964597815.1. Lineage (GTDB taxonomy): Bacteria > Margulisbacteria > WOR-1 > JAKLHX01 > JAKLHX01 > CAZQZN01. The sequence continues at coordinate 34,444 of CAZQZN010000002.1, forward strand.
CTGCCGGGAACAGTCAAAACACCACACTTTTCAAGAAGCATTTCACAAAAAGATGCGCTTGTATAATTTTTTGGAACTGGAACCCATAAATAAAAAGTTGCATTTGTATATTTTATGCCACATCCTAATTGGTTTAGCCCATCAACAAGAGTTTTCATCCTCTTTTCATATATTTTATTCATTGAAGATGTAAAATCTGAATTTGAATTAAGAGCGTCAATTGCAGCTTTTTGAATTGCTTTAAAAGCCCCTGAATCAACATTAGTTTTTATTATAGCAAGCGCTTTTAAAACTTCCTTATTTCCAACAGCCATGCCAATTCTCCAACCAGTCATATTAAATGTTTTTGATAATGAATGAAATTCAATCGCAATATCTTTTGCTCCATTTATTTCCAAAATGCTAGGAGCATTGTAGCCACCAAAACAAATTTCAGAATATGCAAGGTCAGAGCAAAGGACAATATCATTTTCTTTACAAAATTTTACTGCCTTTTCCAAAAAAGACTTTGGAGCAATTGCAGAAGTTGGATTGTTTGGATAATTTATAAAAAGAAATTTTGCTTTTGATAAAACTGATTTGTCGATGGAATCAAAGTCAATCAAAAAATCATTTTCTTTTTTTAATGGAAGCATTACAGGAGTTCCACCTGCCAAAATCGTGCAAACTTTATAAACAGGATAAGAAGGATCAGGTATTAAACCAACATCACCTGAATCAATTAAAGCGAAAATTATGTGCGCTATGCCCTCCTTTGAACCAATCAAAGACATAACTTCTTCATCAGGATTTAACTCTACACCAAATCTTTTTTTATACCATTTTGCAACAGCATTTCTAAAATCTTTTGTGCCTTCATACGGAGGATAATTATGAGTTGAAGGATCGTCCAAAGCATTTTTCATGCTGTTAATAATGAATTGAGGCGTTGGCTTATCTGGATCTCCGATGCTTAAATCTATCAGGTCCACTTTGTTTTCAATCGCTTTTGCTTTTTTCTTTTCTATTTCAGCAAAAAGATATTTTGGAGTTTTGGATATCCTTTTGTTTGGTTTCATAAATCTATTTCTCCTTGAAAAACTTTTTCAGCAGGACCACGCATAATGATATGATTGTCTTCCCCCCAGTCAATAGCCAGATCTCCGCCGGGAAGGTGTACAGTAACACTTTTTTTTGTAAAGCCATTTAAATTGGAGGCAACAGCGCTCGCACAAGCACCTGTCCCACAGGCAAGGGTTTCTCCAGCGCCTCTTTCCCAAACTCTTACAATGATTTCACTATCACTTACAACTTGTACAAATTCAACATTTGTTCTACTTGGAAATTGAGGCAGATTTTCAATGATCGGGCCAATCTCTGCAACAGGAGTATTTGCCACATCTTCAACAAAAATGACACAATGAGGATTGCCCATCGAAATTTTGTTGATTGAATATTCCAAAGTGTCAATTTTTAGATCTTCCTTGATAGCCTCAACCAATGGTTCGCCCATATCCACTTCAACGCCAATGAATTCACCGTTTTCAATTATTGGAGTTGGCACTATTATCCCTGCAAGAGTTTCAACTGATATAACTTCTTTTTTTTCATCTGAGTTTTCCCAAACATATCTGGTAAAACATCTTATTCCATTTCCACACATCTCTGCTTCTGAACCATCTGGATTAAAAATTCTCATTCTATAATCCGCCTTTTGCGATTTTAGAACAATTATCAAACCATCAGCGCCAATTCCAAAATGCCTATCGCATATTTTCTTTGACAAAACAGGCAATTCCGATTCTGAGATTTTCTCTAATAAATCTCCCCTAAAATCCAAAATCACAAAGTCATTCCCAGCACCGTGCATTTTTACAAAGTGAATATTGCGCATGATTTTTCCGACTCCCAAACAATAACTTTTTCCAGTTTAATTTTTTCTTTGCTAATTTTATCACTTAGAGAAAAAAAGATTTGTTTTGCAATATTTTCAGCTGTAGGATTTTCCTTTGCAAAAAATGGCAAAGTGTTCAAGTTTTTATGGTCAAATTCTTCCAATGTGTCTTTTAGTAATAATTTTGCCCGCTTAAAATCAAATAGCATCCCCAAGTCATCAAGATTTTCTCCGCTTAATAAAATTTGCACTTTGAAAGTGTGTCCGTGCAGATTTTCACATTTGCCTTCGTAACCAATTAACTGGTGAGCGGAAGAAAAAACGTCTTCAACCATTATTTGATACATTTTTGAATTAGTCCTCTATTTCAATTTTACCAGATTTTAGAATTCTAACTTTCTTGATATTCTTTGGATCTAAATTTGCAAATTTGCTTCCTATTTCATAAAATTTGTTCTTTGAACCACTCACGAAAAACTGATAATTGCTCAAATTTGATTTCTGGGGATTTAAAATTTTTTTATCAGCCAATATATTTTTTGCTTGTAAAACAGCTTCTTCAGCAGGATTGACAAATTTTACTTTCACGCCAGTTATTTCCCTCAAAACTTTTATCAAATGAGGATAATGAGTACAACCAAGAATAAGAGTATCTATCCCTTCTTTAATTAAAGGCAAAAGATACTCTTTTGCAACATTTTTAGTTTCTTCAGTTTCTATAAAACCGCCCTCAATCAAAGGCACAAATAGCGGACAAGCATTAGAAAATATCTTTACATCTTTGTCAATTTTTTTTATCGCTCTTTCATAAGCTCCTGAGTTAACAGTTGCTGATGTGGCAATTAAACCAACTTTTTTGTTTTTTGTCACAGCAACGGCAAATTTTGCGCCGGGTTCAATTAGAGAAATTATGGGAATTTTGTATAGATCTTTTACAATTGGATAAGCAATTGCAGATGATGTCCCACAGGCCATAATAACCATCTTTGTGCCCAACGAAGTTAAAAACTGCAATATTTCTTTGTTAAAACGAACAATTTCCTCTGGTTTTCTGCTTCCATAAGGAATTCTTAGAGTGTCGGCAAAATACAAAACATTTTCATTTGGCAAATTTTTACCCAGCTCTTTCAAAACAGAAAGCCCGCCAACACCTGAATCAAAAAGAGCTATTGGAAATTTTGCTTCGTTCGTTTGATCTGTTAAGTTATGCAAAAACAAATCTCCTTTTGGAAATCAATGTAATATAATCTTAACTTAAAAATGATTTATGGGCAAATATTGTTATTATCTAAGCAATTCAAAATACTGCTTTATTGCAACAAACAAAACTTTCGCAATATAAGACTGCCATTGTGTATCAGTGGCTATTGCTTCTTCATACTGGTCGCTCAAATACAATGGCTCAACCAAGACAGAAGGAACACTATTCTTATAAACAACAAAAAATTTCATTTTTCTGACGCCACCATCTTTTCTCTTCAGATTATAAGTTAAGTTGTTGTGAATTATTTGAGCCAATAGTTTGCTGTTTTCATTGTAATAATAAGTTTCTGTCCCTGAAATACCACTTTTTTCTGAAAGGTTAAAATGTATGCTGATAAACATATCCGGATTGTTCCTTTTTGTAAAATCAACTCTGTCCTGCAAACTGACAAAAACATCACTGTCTCTTGTTAAAAGAGGAATTGCTCCTGCATCAGATAAAAGCTTGGCTAATTTAAGAGCAGTTGACAAATTTAAATCCTTTTCCTTTATATGCTCGCCCGACAATCCTATTGCACCTGAGTCATGACCCCCATGACCCGGATCAATAACTATGACTTTGCCAACCAATGCTTTCACTGTTTCCTGTTTTGGCAGAGATTTCTTCTGTTTTTCTACATACAAATATAATTGTTTTTTGTCTTCTGACAATGAATAACTAAAAGGCAATGGCTGTTCGGTATCAATAACAACTCTTGAAGTAGGCGGCTCTTCTTTAAATTGACTTGCTCTTATTCGCAGAACACCGTATTTGTTAACTTCCAAATATCCTTTTGCCTGATAGATGACGTTTTCAAAATCAATCACAATTCTGTCAGGATCATCAAAACGTTTTAGAGTAAAATTTATGTTTTTATTTGAGGAAATAGTAAACTTTATTGAATCTGCTTCCTCTGTAAATGAAATGTTTTTTATAACTGCTGGAAAAGAGATTTTTATTTTATCTTCAAATGGATAAATTCTCAAAGGCAGAGGAGCCATCAGCGCAATTTTTAGCTTAACAGCATTCCCTTCCTGAAATGCTTTTATGTAGTCAATGTCGGATTTTTTAACTAGAATATATTTTTCATTGGTGTTAAGTATTAAATTGGGAAAAGTTATCTCATACAAATCTGTTTTTTCATCAAAACGCGCTTCAAAAGAAGCAACAGGCCAAAGAGATTTGATCGATATAACTGGCTGGCTGTCTTCTTCTAACAAAAATATATCTTCTATTGCATTTCCAACATAAAATGTCCTTGAAATGTTATTCCAATAAACCTGCAATCCAATATTATTGCTTAAAGAAATAAATGGTATGTGCAAAATACCTTTTACCAAAACAGCAGGAACAGGCAATCTTTTCTTAAAACCATTGACAAATATTTCATCAGAGTCGGTTTTTAATTTTACTTCTATCTCATCTCCTTTAACAAACCTACTGACTTTGCTCTGCTTATCAAAAGAGAAATCAAATCCTAAAAGGTCAAAATATTCCTTGGCGGGGAGCATAATTCTACCTTGCATCCAAACAACTTTTTTTGGAACTTTAAATTTTTTCCCGTTGACAAAAACAGAAAAAGATCCTTTTGAACTAAATCCTTCAATCATCGGCTTTTCAATAACTGGAATTTCTTTTGTGAAAGTTGAGGAAAATATCTCCTGAGGCATCTGATAAATTGATTCTATCTCTTTAGTTTCTTTTTGAGTTTCTCTTTTTGTATCAAGATTTGAAACATATGCATTTTTTTCTTCCATTGTTTGGATGGATTTAGCCATAATAGTTATCTTGTTGTCATCAATGCTTTTTTCTGGCGTTTTAGAAAATATCGACACATAAATCGTTTTGCCATCCGCGCTTGAATACACTTTTTTTTCAATCGTTCTTTTTAAATCAACTACCAACCTAAAATTTGGCGGATTAGAGGTGTTTTGAGCCCATCTAATTGAAGTAATATTCATACTATCAACGTTGATTTGTTGCAATCCGCCATCCCATAAGGCGTTTTTTATATCAACAACCAATCTGTCAGGATTTTTCAAAAAAAAGGCCCAAGGATCCAACGGCTTAGACAGTTTTATAGAAATTCTCTCTTCGGCTTTTAATTTGTCAAAGGAAACATCTAAAATTTCCTGAGCAAAAACAGCAGCACTTAAAAAAAACAAAATTGCGGTTAAAAAAAATGCACCTATTTTTTTCATTTTTGGTAATATTTTTCTGCCAATTCTAAAAGTTTTTGTTTTGTATTAAATTTAGGATTTTCTATGACACAATCCAACAAATAATTTAATATCTTGCCTACTTGAGGTCCCTGCGGAATATCAAAATGTTTCATTATTACTTTGCCATCAATTTTTAAATCACTTAAATTTAGAGCATCTTCCTGCCTTAATATATTTTCTATCCTATCCTTAAATTCTCTTAAATAATCAATGTCAACTTCTCTTCCCATCGCTTTCATATCCGCTATTCTCAATAAAAACAGATCTTCAATATTTTCTTTGCCAACTCTTTTTATGAAACGCCTGACAGCAGAATCAGTCCAATCTGAAGAATAATTAAACATGTGGTTTTTCACTAAATTCTTTACTTCTTTTATGTCGTTTGAACCGAATTTTAATCTTTTCATAATTTTTTCAGAAGTATCAGCACCAATGGTATCATGACCATAAAAGGTGCTGCCAATTTTGCATTTTGGTTTGCTTATGTCATGCAACAAAGCCGCAAGGCGTAAAAGCGGCAATTCTTTCGGAGCAGCATCGCATGCATATATTGAATGCCAATATACATCGTGAGCATGATATTTCTTTGGCTGTCTGACTTTAATACAAGCATATAGCTCTGGAATAATTATTTTAAGCAAACCACTTTTTCTCATATATTCAAAAGCAATCGATGGCTTTTCAGCTGATAAAATTTTTAGTATTTCATCTCTTATCCTTTCATGGGCCACTTTCTTAAAAACAGAAATTGTCTTGCTAATTGCTGACAAAGTTTTTGGCTCAATAAAAAATTCTAACTTTGCCGCAAACCTGCACGCTCTAAGAGAACGAAGTCCATCTTCGCGGAACCTATTTATTGGATCTCCTACCGCTCTGACAACTTTTTTTTCAATATCCCGTCTTCCAAAAAACGGATCGATCAAATTCTTATGAATTGGGTCATATGCAATAGCATTTATAGTAAAATCTCTTCTAGCCAAATCTTCAAAAATATCTTTTGTAAAAGACACTTTGTCTGGATGCCTGCCATCGGAATATTTTTCATCGTTTCTAAAAGTTGTTACTTCATAATCTCCGTCTTCAAGCTTTACCATAACAGTCCCGTACTTTATTCCTGTAGGAATAACTTTTTCAAAATAGGAAATTACTTGATTTGGCTTTGCATCAGTTGCAATATCCCAGTCATAAATGGGTTTATTTAACAACAAATCCCTTACAGCACCACCAACAATGTATGCTTTGTGGCCATTTGAATGCAAAATATTAACAATATATTCTACGCCTTTTGGCAAATTAAACATTTTAGAATCAGTTTACAATAACAAAAAAGTGTTGTCAAAAAATCATTTTAACAGATAAAAAGTAATGTCATAATCTCCCGGAAGATAGTTTGTTGAAATAGAAATGTTTGAGGTTATTGTTTTTAAATCATCAAAAATTTTCTGAGGATCATGGAAATAAAATCTCTTTAATTCGGTTTTTTGATGCCATTTAGGTATTAAAAGAAGAGCTTTTTCAGTTTGGAAATTGACGGACAACCCTTCATTTGCGCAAGCAAAAAGATCTTTTAGTTCAGAAGTATAATGCTTTGATATATCAAAATCTTCAGAAAATTTTAAGTTGTAAAGCCCTGAACAAACAATATAATCATATCTGTTCTGGAAAATATTTTCTTCCTTCAAAACAAAATTTGCATTTGGAAAGTTTTTTCTGGCTTCATTTAACAATTCTTTATTTATGTCTGTACCAATATAGTTTACTTGCCAAGAGCTCAAAAAACCTTCATCTTTGATAAACTTATATAAATGTCCTAAACCACAGCCAAAATCCAAGAGAGAAAAATCATTATATTTTTGCCCCATTGTACAAATTTTTAAAAGCTCAACAAATCTGCAATTTTGTGTAAATGGCGATTCCCAGCTTAAAGTCCTATGGCTAAATCCATATTTTTTGAGGCGTTGTGAAAAGTACTCTAATTGCTGTTGCTCATATTGATTCATAAGTTATTTGTGAAAATTATATATGACACCATTCATAACTGCAAGAAAAAGAATTTTGCAAAGTTATAAATTTTCTTTTTAAAATGTTCTGATTCTTTTTTTAAACACTTATGAAAATCAAAAGATGATTCAGAAAAATCATCCTTCTGTTTTTTTTAGTTTTTTCTGCCAGATACAAATAAATTAAAAATGGTGGAGCTGGCGGGAGTTAAACCCGCGTCCGAAAGGCTCAACATCCGAAGATCTACAAGCTTAGCCCTTTATTGAAGTTTCGCCTGTAAATAAAGCCAAGGGCAAGGCCATTTACAAGGCTATCCTTTCATTTAGTTTCCTCTTCCGCCCTGAAAGGAAAAGAGCAAAAGAGTATCCGATATTATGACGCCTTTACTTAGGCCTATCGGAAAACCTAAGAGACGTGATTCTCAATACTTAGGAGAATCAATTAGGCAACTTGAGCAACTGGCGCTTTTACATTAAGAAAAGTCCAGTCAACTCTCGCTACCAAACTCTCAAATGTTTCAGCATTTGATTTTTGCCGCAAAGTTTAACGAGGCTCACGGCACCTCGGCTTGCACTCCGGACCTATCACCTCCCGTCGAATTCCTTACAGCCCCATCAATTTATGTTTTTTTGACTTCTTTCTCTAATAAGGAAATAAAATTCCTTACTTGTTCTTCATCTAAATTGCTTTCAAGAAGTTCAGCCAAATCTTGCCATGCTTTTGCTTCTTCCATCAACTCTTTGTTCTCTTTTATTTTTTGAAGTTCTAATTCGATCTCTTTCTGCAATCTGCGATCAGCTTCTTCCATTGCAGCTTGAGGATTCAAAATTCCGGTTTCTTTTATAACCTTTTCTACTATATCCTCAAAAGACAACTCCTTCTCTTTTGCATCCATAGACAGAGCAGCCATTCTGACCGCTATTGCTTGAGAATCCAAAGCGTTTATGTCTTTGCTTACAGCCGATCTGGCCGGTGCCGTCTCTTTTCTTGTTTCATGAGTTTCATCCAATTTTTTCGGCGGTATTTGCGGAGACAGCGGCGGAGGAACTTGCCCAGGTATATTTATCATAATCAAAACCTCCTACATATTATTATATCTTATCTTCTAACTCTAATTTTGCAAGCAAAACTGCAAGATTGGTAGCGTCTTTTTCTCTCATCTGCGGATATTCTTCTATAATCATTCTTTTAACTGATTCAACAACATCTAATCCGCTTCTATCTTTTTTTGTTGAAACCCCTTGGCTTTTGTTTTTATCTTTCTCTCTCAATCAATTCTCTCTCCATTTCTCTATCAGCATCTCTCTTTTTTATTTCTCTTCTTTTGTCATACAATTTTTTACCCTTACATAATGCTAACTCAATTTTTGCGTAATTTCCAGAAAAATATATTTTTAACGGCACAAGGACAAATCCTTTTTGCGATACTTTTCCTGCCAGCCTCCTTATTTCCGACTTTTTTAGCAACAATTTTCTGTTTCGTAAAGGATCCAGATTTTCTTTTCTTGCATAGCTATAAGGCGAAATATGCATATTGTATAAAACCATTTCCCCGTTTTCAATCTTCGCAAAACTATCTTTTAAATTGACTCTGCCAATGCGAATAGATTTTACTTCGTTCCCTTTAAGAACAATTCCTGCCTCAATAGTTTCTAAAACATAGTAATCAAAATAAGCTTTTCTGTTTTCTGCAATAATTTTTTTATATTTTGCCATAAATTATTCAACCAATGAAATAACTATTTCTCTTAGATATTCAGCCGTTTTATCAAGATCTTCATCACCAAAATCAGGATTTATTGGTTTGCCAATTTTTACTTTAACTACCGTTGGATTTACCAATAAAGAACCCTTTTTTTGAATATTATAACTTCCTGAAATTCCAATTGGCACAATTTGCGCTTTCGTTTCAAGAGCAAGCATAACAGAACCCTTTTTAAAGCTTGCAACTTTTCCATCGGGAGATCTTGTCCCTTCGGGGAAAATTAATATTGGATAGTTGTCTTTTAAATCTCTTGACAGATTCATGATAGTTTTACTTGCTAAGAGAGGATTTTTTCTGTCAATAGGAACATCAGTCCTGTTTTTTAGATGCCAGCCAAAGATAGGTATTTTGAAGAGCTCTATTTTTGCGAGAAATCGGAAATTGGTCGGCAAAGTTGCCATGAGAATCGGAATATCAAAATTCCCCTGATGGTTGCAAACCAAAACTTTCGGCCCGGAAAAATTAAGGTTTTCTTCTCCACTCACTTCAACTTTTATACCGGCTAAATAAAGAATAGTTTTTGCCCAAATTTTTGAGATGATAAAAGATGCTTCTCTCTTATTACGGGGAAAAATGAACCAGAACAATAAAATTATGCTTCCAAGAATGAAAAGCACAAAAAAGCATATGTAAAAAAATATTGTCTTTAATGTTCTCATTGCCTATCGCTATTACCTATAAAATATAGCACAACAAAATCAGATGTGAAATTTTATTTTTTTTAATCGATAACAATATGACATTATGGAAAACATAGAAAAAGCCGAAATAATTTCTGCAATATCAAAAAATTTGGATAATTCTTCTGTAAAAATATCAAAAAGCGATGACAACTATCCATTGTGCATTTATGATAGGCACCAAAGATGCCAAGTAAGGAAAAAACCATTTAATATCTGCAAAAAATGTCCTATTGGATATATCTATTTTTACAAAAACCTCGTGCAAAATATTTATGAAAAGATTATTGGCTTATCAATTCTTATGAAAAAATTGTTGGATCCCCAAAAGTAACAGCAAATAAATCAGATTTTTGGATCAGACCTTTTTTAACCAAAATCATTCCTGCATCAAACATTTTTACCATTTTTGAATTATTGATTATCTGATCCTTGTCAACATTGTTTTTAACGATTTCTCTTATCTTATCATCAAAGTATAAAACCTCAAAAATGCCTATCCTGCCCTTAAAACCAGAATAGTTGCACTCTTCACATTTTGGGCATATTCTTCTGACCAATCTTTGCGCAATTACACAAATCATAGCTGATGAGACAAAATACGGTTCAACCCCCATGTCAATGAGTCGTTCAACTGCTGAAGCAGCATCATTTGTGTGCAATGTTGAAAAAACAAGATGCCCTGTCATTGCGGATGCAACTGCAATTTTTGCTGTCTCGCTGTCTCTTATTTCACCAACCAAAATAATATCAGGATCTTGACGCAAAATTGAACGAAGTCCCCTGCTAAAATCGAGGCCAACTTTATAATTTACTTGAATTTGGTTTATCCCTTGAATTTCATATTCAACAGGATCTTCTATTGTAACTATGTTCTTGCTTGGATCATTTATTTCGTTTATCGTTGAATACAATGTTGTTGTTTTCCCACTGCCAGTAGGTCCTGTTATCAAAATAAGCCCAAATGGACGGCTTATAGATCTTCGATATATTTCTAACTGCCAATCCAATAAACCAAGCTCTGATAAAGACATCATCGCTTGGCTTTTGTTCAAAAGCCTTAGAACCGCTTTTTCGCCAAAAATTGTTGGAATTAAAGAAACTCTTATATCAAAATGTTTGCCATCAATTAAAAAATGAAATTTCCCATCTTGAGGCAAGCGCGATTGGCCAATATCTGCACCAACCAAAATTTTAATCCTTGCGATTACTTTTTGGGCTGTTTTGACATCCAAATGTTCTATTTCGTTTAACTGTCCATCAATTCGGCATCTAATCCTCATCCCTGACAAAAAAGGCTCAAAGTGAATGTCGCTTGCCCTTGAAGATACGCATTTTCTTATCAGTTGATCAACGTAATCAACTATATCTTCAGAGTGTTGAGGCAAGATATTGTTGTTTTTTCTTGAAAACATATTCAAAAGAAAATCCTATCAGGGCAAAAACATAGCCACCATCAAAATTAAAACCCAAAAATTTGCAATTTTTTTCTCTACACACTTCCATAAAAAGATCTATTACATAATTGATGCCTTTTGAAGCAACCAATTCTTTATAAGAAGAAACAGTAAAAACTGCCACTTTGTATATGAATTGCTTTTGTTTGTCTATCGCTATAAACTTTATAAAATCTTTTTCAAGCATATTCTCACCCCCTCTCCTGCCGATATTGAAGAGATTCAGCAATATGATTTGGCTTTATCAATTCGCAGTTTTCTAAATCAGCAATAGTTCTTGCAACTTTCAAAATTTTGTCAAAAGATCTTGCACTTAATCTCAGTTTATAAATTGCGTCTTTTAATAAATTTTCAGCTTCTGTTGTCATAACACAGAATTTTCTTACATATTTAGGTGAGATCTTTGAGTTGCACAAGATATTCAATTTTTCAAAGCGTTTTCTTTGGATATTTCTTGCTGCAACAACTCTTTGTCTAATTTGATAAGAAGATTCGGTATTTGTAGAATTAATTAATTCTTCCTTTTTCAACCTTGGAATTGATATGTGAATATCAATTCTATCTAAAATAGGACCAGATATTTTTGACAAATATTTTTGGACTTTCCAAGGAGGGCATAAACATACAGAATTAGGATCTCCATAATTTCCACAAGGACATGGATTCATCGCAGCAATAAGCATAAATTGCGCAGGATAAGTTAGTGCTGTCGTTGCTCTTGATATTGTAACTTTCCCATCTTCAAGAGGTTGTCTTAATGATTCAATAACATTTTTGTCAAATTCCGGAAATTCATCTAAAAATAATAGCCCATGATGCGAAAGAGTTATTTCGCCGGGTTTTGGAATTCTTCCACCTCCAATCATTCCTATATCAGATGTAGTATGATGCGGAGACCTGAAAGGACGAGTTTTTATGAGAGATGTTTTTCTATCTAACAATCCTGCAATGCTGTATATCTTTGTAATTTCAAGTGCTTCTTCCAATGTTAAATCAGGCATTATTGAAGGCAGTCTTCTTGCAAGCATCGTTTTCCCGCTGCCAGGGGGGCCGACCATCAAAACATTGTGCCCACCAGCAGCAGCTATTTCCAAAGCTCTTTTTGCCAAATACTGACCTTTTACATCGCAAAAATCAAGCTCGCTTTTCAAATCAGAAATAAAAATATCTTTTATATCTACAACGTACGGCTCAATTTTTTCTTTGCCCAATAAACTATTAACTGCTTGTTTTAAATTTTGTATTGGAAGAACTTTGATCCCCTCAACAACTGCAGCTTCAAAAGCATTTTCATGAGGAACTAAAACTATTTTTATTCCTCTTGATTTCAACTCAAGACACATTGGAAGAACCCCATTAACCGGCCTAAGGTTTCCATCTAATGAAAGTTCACCAATTGCTGCAATATCATCAAAAACATTCAAAGGTATTTGATTTGAAGCTGCTAAAATGCCTAGTGCAATAGCAAGATCATAAATACTTCCCTCCTTTTTTGTGTCAGCTGGAGCTAAATTAACTATGCAATAACCTTGTGGAAAGTCATAGCCGCAATTTATTAAAGCTGACTTTACTCTGTCTCGACTCTCTTTTATTGATGTATCAGCAAGACCAACTATTGATTGGCAAGGCAATCCTCTTGAGATATTTACCTCAACATCAACAGAATAACAATGAAGCCCTATAAAAGCAGCGCTTTTTATTCTAACAAACATAAAACTTTTTTTCTTTAATACTCGTCATATAATACTTCAACATCAAATGCACTTTTGAAATGCTCAATTTTTGTGGTTTTTTGCTTCTCATCCCTATAAATGGCAACGACATCAAACCTTGCATTTTTGCTGAAAAGATTGTTCTTAAAAATATATTGTTTTGCCGCATTGATCATACATTGCCTTTTCTTTTTATCAATTGAAAACGATGGGTGGTAGAAATTTCTCGAAGAATAATTTTTTACTTCAACAAATACTATCTGTTCTCCATCTTCACAAATTAAATCGATCTCACCCATATTTGTTTTAAAGTTCCTTTTTATCACGGTCAAACCGACTTTCTTTAGATGTCTTTCAGCCAAAACCTCGCCTTTTTTGCCGATAATTCTGCTTTCTACCCCCATCGTTTTAAGTTATTAGCAATTTTTCCGCCAGAGAAAAATGCACAAAATTAAGCGCCGAAAGAAAAAAATTGTGGAAATTTTCAACAGAAAAAATTGTTAGATGACCATATTATCAATAAGACGAGTTTTTCCAAGAAAGGCCGCTATTGCAATCAATACAGGCCTCTTTATTTCTTTAACATCTTCTAATGTATTAGGATCCACTACTGAAATATAATCTATCTTAATACCAATGTTCGCTTCAATAAATTTTTTCATGATTGAAATGATTTTTTTTGGGCTTTTTTCATTTGACAAAATCATTCGTTTTGCCAACAACAAAGATTTATATAATGCTGTGGCCTGATGCCTTTGAGAAGAAGACAAATATGAGTTTCTCGAACTCATTGCCAATCCGTCTCTTTCTCTGTAAGTTGGAGCAGTGATTATTTTCACTTTGTAATTTAGATCTTTCACCATTTTTTTGATAATAAGCTGTTGCTGAAAATCTTTTGCGCCAAAAACAGCAATATCTGGATTTATGATATTGAACAGTTTTGCAACAACAGTTGTTACTCCTCTAAAATGTCCCGGCCTAGATATGCCACACAATTTTTTATCAAGCCCTTTTGACTTTCCCGCATCAACTTCCACATAAGTAGAAAAACCTTCTGGAAACATATCATTTGGACTTGGATAAAACACAGCATCAACATTTTCTTTTTTTAGCAGTTTACAATCATTTTCAAAAGTTCGTGGATATCTTTTGTAATCCTCCTTTGGGCCAAACTGAATAGGATTTACAAATATGCTCACAATCACCTTTTCTGAATATTTTTTTGCCAATCTGACAAGCGATATATGTCCTTCGTGCAATGCCCCCATTGTTGGCACAAAACCTATCTTAAACCCCTTTCTCGTAAGAGATTGTGCGTATTGGTTCATTTTTTCAATATTGGATATTATTTTCATTGACATTTTTTTCACTTATTCTTTATAGCCGCATTTTTTAGAACATTCTTTAGTAATTCCGCTTTTGGAATATTTTTCCACTAGATATGCACCGCACACAGGACAGGTTTCAACAAGCGGCTTTTGCCAAGATGAAAATTGGCACTTTGGATAATTACTGCAGGAATAAAAAATTCTACCTTTTTTAGTTCTTTTTTCAACAATTTCACCATCACAATCAGGCATTGGGCATTTAACTCCAATTTTTTTAAGTATAGAGCGCGTATTTTTGCATTTTGGATAATTTGTGCATGCGAGAAATAAGCCATATCTGCTTCTTTTTACCTCCATTGGACTGCCACATTTTTCACAAGGAGGGATATCTTCTATTTTTTCTTCACCTTTTCTGGGTAAATCTTTCGTGTTTCTGCATTTAGGGAAATTAGAACAGGCCAAAAACGGGCCATACTTGCTTTGCCTAACAACCATAGGGCTGCCGCATTTTTCACATATTTCATCTGTTTTCTCTTCAAGCTTAACTTTTTGCATTTCAACGCTTGCTTTTTCCATCGCTTCTTTAAATGGAGTATAAAAATCCTGCAATACTTTTGTCCATGATATTTTGCCTTCTTCAATTTCATCAAGTTCTTCTTCCATTAAAGCTGTAAACTTGACATCCAAAATTTTGGGGAAGTGCTTTACTAGCAATCCGTTTGTTATAATTCCAAGTTCAGTAGGTTTTAAAGCTTTGCCCTCTTTTACAACATAACCTCTTTCAATAATTGTGCTGATAATAGGCGCGTATGTGCTCGGCCTTCCAATCCCTTTTTCTTCAAGCTCTTTTACAAGAGAGGCTTCGTTGTATCTGGCTGGTGGTTGAGTAAAATGTTGTGATGGTTCTATCTTAATAACAAATAACTTTTCGCCCGCTTCCAAATCAGGAAGAATATTTGGCCTTTCTTCTCCTTCATCCTTGCTCTCTTCATACAATTTTAAAAATCCATCAAATTTCATAAAATTACCATTTGCTCTGAAAACATAATTTTTAGCATTTATGTCAGCGGTAGTAATATCTAAAACAGCCGATTTCATCTGTGAAGCAACAAATCTTTTCCAAATCAATTCATATAGCTTGTACTGATCCGGAGTCAAATCCTTTTTTACTAGCTCCGGAGTTCTAAAAACAGAAGTCGGCCTGATTGCTTCATGTGCATCTTGCGCTCCTTTTTTTGACTTATACACATGAGGAACCTTTGGTAAATACTGAGGAGATATCTTCTCATTGATATATTTTCTTACTTCTTTAATCGCTTCATCCGAAACTCTTACAGAGTCAGTTCTCATGTAAGTTATGAGACCAATATATCCTTCCCCTGAGATTTCAACTCCTTCGTACAATTTTTGTGCTATGCTCATTGTTTTTTTTGCCTGAAATCCTAACTTTCTTGCCGCATCTTGTTGCAAAGTGCTTGTAATAAATGGAGGAGGAGAATTTCTTTTTTGTTCTCTTGTTTTTACTTCTTTGACAACAAAATCGGCATCTTTTAAATTTTCTAAAATTTCTTCTGCTTCGGTTTTATTCTTAATTTCAATGTTTTGGCCTTCTTTTGATAAAAGTTGCGCCGTAAAAATTATCTTTCTGTCTTGTTTAGTTAAATTTGCCGTTATTTTCCAATATTCTTTCGGAACAAATCTTTGAACAAGCATCTCCCTTTCGCATATCAACCGCACAGCAACAGATTGCACTCTGCCTGCTGATAAACCTTTTCTCACTTTTTTCCACAACAGAGGAGAAATTTTATACCCTACAATTCTATCCAAAATTCTTCTTGCTTGTTGAGCCTCAACCCTTTTCATGTCAATATCTCTTGGATTTTCAACCGCGCGCAAAACAGCTGATTTTGTAATTTCGTTAAACTCTATTCTTCTGACTTTTTCATTCTCTTGCAAAATGTAAGCAAGATGCCAGGCAATTGCTTCCCCTTCTCTATCAGGATCAGGAGCCAAAAAAATTCTTTTCGCTTTTGCAGCATAACCTTTCAATTCTTTAACTATCTTTTCTTTTCCTTTTAATATGATGTATGTTGGAGAAAAGTTTTTTTCTAAATCCACTCCCAAAGCCCCAACAGGCAAATCTCTGATGTGCCCCGTGCTTGCTTTGACAAAAAAATCAGGACCCAAAAATTTTTCAAGGGTTTTTGCTTTTGCAGGAGATTCAACAATAACTAAGTTTTGAGCCAATTATAAACGCCTTTCTTTCTTTGTATTAAACAATTTAAGAATATAACAGATAAAACAAATATCTGTCAAACCCATCAATTTTTCATAACAAGTTCTTCTGCTTTTTTTCTTGCGTTTTCAAGCGCTTTGTCAAGCAAGATTGTTTCATGAGGCCCGGAAAATGGCTTGTCTGCAAATATCACAACTTTGCTAAATGGAAGTGGAATAAAATATTTATCCCATCTGAAATGAAGCGTAATTTTTCTGTTTGCCGCAATGCCTACAGGTATTATTTTCGCTCCTGTTTTTTCCGCAATAAAAAATATACCGCTTTTTGATTTTCTCCTTGGTCCTTTTGGCCCATCGGGAACAATAACAAGCGCATATCCTTCCTGAAAAGATTTTATCATCTGAAATACCGCATAAGCACTTTGTTTTGCCCCTCCATCAAAAGAGGCACGAATTATTTTTGGATTAAAAATTTTTATAGCCTTTGAAACTATGTCACCCATAACTCCTTTTGTTGTCAGAACGGCAACTTTTTCAAACGGGTTTGCAAATCCAACAACAAAATAGGCTTCGTGCCAAAAAGCGTAAATAGATGACTGATGAAGATTTTCAAATCCATATTTTTCAATACGGATTAATTTTTGTGTTAAAAGCATCCCCAGCTGGACAAAAAAAGCGGCAATAGAAGTGTAAATATCAACCAATAAATTCATTAGTATTATCTTCCAAAAAGTCTATCAATATCATTTCTTTCAAGTTTTACAACTGTTGGCCTTCCGTGTGGACAAGTTGAAAAATAATCTGACGAAAAAATTTTTTCTATCAGCGAATTTTTTTCTTCTATTGTCAAATCCTCATTTGCTTTAACAGCGCTGTGGCATGCAGCAAGCTTTGCCAACTTGTCAATTGCCTCATCTGTCTTAAGATAATCAGAGCCCTCATCAAGCTGCAATGCTATATCTTTTATCAAAGATTTTATGTCTAAACGGGTTAACAAATAAGGAATTGCTTTTATCCTTATCGAATTCCCTCCAAAAATTTCTACATCAAATCCAAGTTTTTTTAAGTTGCCTAAATTTTTTTCTATAATAGAAAATTCTTTTTTATCAAGCTCAAAAACTTCAGGCACTAAACATATTTGTTGGGAGGAATTATTAGACATTTTATTTTCTTTTAAAGATTCATAAAGCATCCTTTCATGGGCGGCATGCTGATCAATTACAAATAAAGTATTCCCATCTAAACAAACAATATATGTGTTGGCAATTGTAGCAACAACTCTTGGCGTTTTTTTCTCCTCAGTAAAAATCTTCTCACTATGTTGAAAACTTTCTATAATAGGATTGTCTAAAAACTTTGTTTCGTATGGCATCTGTAAGTTTATTGCATCAGAAGTATTTAGCCGAGATTTATCAATAGATTTATAACTTTGTTCAACAGAATAAACAAGTTTTGGAGGAGAAGCTAAAGATAAAGCATCTAAAACAGCTTTCTCTATCAAATTGTTTATTTTTTGTGGATTAGAAAATTTTATCTCTTTTTTTGTCGGATGAACATTTACATCTATTTCTTTTGGATCAAAAGAAATATGAATTACAGCTGATGGATGTCTATCAGAAGGGATGAGATTCTTATATGCAATTTCCAGAGCGTTTGAGAGAACAAAACCTTTGACACTTCTTCCATTTACAAAAAAATGCTGATTTGATCGGTTCACCTTCGTATCGGATGGTTTGCTTATATATCCTTTTACATCCTTATAAGAAACCTCAAGAAGATTTCGCGCAAAAGACAAACCATAAATGTCTGCAATCGCATCGAACAACGAACCATTTCCTGTAGAAGACAAAACCTCTTTTCCATCGCAAATTAGCTTAAAGTTTACATCTGGATTGGACAAAATAAAATCCGAAACAACACTAACAATATGTTTTTCTTCTGTTAAATCAGATTTCATAAATTTCAATCTAGCAGGTGTATTAAAGAACAGGTTTTTTACAATTACCGTTGTTCCTTGTGGGCAACCAAACTCCGAAATATCTACCACCTTTCCACCATCAATAATTATTTTTGTGCCATTTTCACCATTATTGGTAAAGAGTTCAAAGTTTGAGACAGAAGAAACAGCAAAAAGGGCTTCTCCTCTAAATCCTAATGTTTTGATATTGAAAAGATCATCAATATCTCTTATTTTTGATGTAGCATGCCTTTGAACCGATAAAACCGCATCCGCTCGGCTCATTCCAATACCATTATCAGTTACACGAATAAACTTTTTTCCGCCTGATAAAATCTCAATTTCAATTTTTTTGGCAGAAGCATCCAAAGAATTTTCGACTAATTCTTTAACAACTGATGATGGCCTTTCAACAACTTCACCAGCAGATATTTTTGAAACAACATAATCATCCAATATTTTTATGGTTTTTGTCATAATTTATGTTAATTTTAGCATGATGATCCATTCTTCAATAGGCAACAACATTTTGGAGAATTTCAACAAATTTTGGAAAAGAAGTGTTTATGCAATCCGTATCTTGTATCAAAATTGGATCGTTAGCAGAAAGACCAGCGATTGCAAGCGACATTGCAATTCTGTGATCTCCATGGCTGGTACATGTTGCGCCTTTTATTTTATTTTTCCCAAAGATGACCAAACCATCTTCTTTATCAATAGCGTTAACCCCAATTTTTTTTAGTTCCTCAACAGTCGTTTTAATCCTATCACTTTCTTTCACTCTTAATTCCTGTGCATCAGAAATGATCGTTTCCCCATCCGCTAGTGCTGCTGCAACTGAAATTATTGGAATTTCATCAATTATTCTTGGAATTATATCTCCTTTAATTTCAATGCCTTTAAGAAAGGAGTATTTTGCTGTAATATCTCCAACTTCTTCTTCGCAAATCTTTCTCAAATTTTCTACTTTTATATCAGCGCCCATTTTCATCAAAACATCTAATAATCCCGTTCTTGTTGGATTTAGGCCAACATTTGTTATTTTTATCTCTGAATCTGGGATAATAAGCGCCGCAACAATAAAGAACGCAGCAGAAGAAATATCCCCCGGAATTATTACATTTTTGGGTTTTATTTCATCAACATTGCTTATGTGTATAGAGTTATTTCTTTTTGAAAAAGGAATTTCAAAGTACTTAAATAATCTTTCTGTATGATCTCTTGATGCAGCTGGTTCAGAAATAACAGATTCTCCCTGAGCAAATAAAGAAGCAAACATAAGACAGGATTTTACTTGAGCGCTTGGAATAGGCAAGTCATAATTGATCGCTTTGAGTTTCCCTCCTTTGACTTCAAGTGGTGCAAAATTGCCGTCATCTCTGCCTATAATAGTCGCCCCCATTTTTCTCAACGGCTCGACTACTCTTTTCATAGGCCTTTGCCTTATGGATTCATCTCCAGTTATTGTGGAAACAAAATCCTGCCCAGACAAAATGCCTAAAATTAGCCTTATTAGTGTTCCTGAATTGCCAACATAAAGAATATCATTTGGATGTCGTAATCCTCTTAAACCTTTTCCATAAACCAAATAGTTGCTATCACCATTTTTTTCAACTTTTATTCCCATCGCTCTAAAACACTCTATTGTACGCAGACAATCATCTGATTCAAGAAAGTTTTGAACTTCACACACGCCATTTGACAGAGAACAGAGCATTATTGAACGATGAGATATAGATTTGTCAGATTGAACCTGAATCTTCCCACTTATTTTTTTACAAGGAATTACTTTAAGATCCATAAATACTATCTCTAAATTCTTTTGCTTTTTTCAAGAGATTTTCCATAGCTTTCAAATCTCCGTTTCTTATTGCGGATTCAAGCAAATCCAATTCAGATTTAAAATTTTTTAACATTTCAAGGATTGCACTTTTGTTTGTCGAAAACATATCAATGCCCATCTGTATATTGCCGGAAGCAATTCTTGTAGTGTCTCTAAAACCAGAAGAGGCCAGTTTAACACAATTATCCCTGTTTTGCTTTAATTCCACAATTGTGTTCACCAAAGAAACAGCAATGGCAATAGGCATATGGCTGATAGCTGCAACAGTAAAATCATGCTCTTCTGGGGTCATAATAGTAATGTTTACATCTAATTTTTCAATAAAAGAAACGAGTTTTTGCAAAGCGGATTTATTCGTATAAGATGTTTGCGTTAAAACATAATTATTGCCTTCAAGCAAATATTTGGTTGCAGCTTTTATACCAGACCTTTCGCTGCCTGCCATTGGATGACCGCCAACAAAAAAAATTCTTTCGGGAACGCACCGTTCAAGTTCTTTTACTATATCGGCTTTTGAAGAGGCAACATCTGTTATGATGCATCCATCCTTTACTGAAGAAAATATTGTTTTTGCTGTTGGAACAACCGTTGAAATAGGTGTACAAATAAAAACAATATCAGCGGATTTTGTCCCATCGATAAGATCCAAAGTATATTCATCAATTGCTTCTTTTTTTACCGCTTCTTCTAGATTTTGAATATTTCTGCTTATCCCGATAACTTTTTTGGAAATACCTTTATTTTTAACTGCCATGCCTATTGAACCACCAATCAATCCCATGCCAACTATCGCTATTGTATCCATAATCAAAAAACCTCTCTAAAAAATTTTGGAATCAGCTCAAATCCGTTTTGCACAACAAAATTGCTTTTTGAAATCTGATTTTCAGAAAATTTCTCGACGCCATTTTTGCTAACATTAGTCCCCATTATAGCAAAAGGGACCAATCCTCTTGCATGGGTTTTCAACGGTATTGGGGTTAAATGATCAGAAGTTAAAAGGATTCTGTATTGTTTAAAATCTTTGATTTTGGATAGAATCGTACCAACAACAAACTTATCAAAATCTTCTATGGCTTTAATTTTGCCTTTTATATCTCCATTGTGTCCAGTTTCATCAGGTGCCTCAACATGAATGAAAACAAAATCCTTCATCTTTAAAGAGTTTAACGCATATTCCGCTTTGCCAATATAGTTTGTATCTAAATATCCAGTTGCACCAGGAACATTTATTACATCCAAACCAGCGTAAACACCTATGCCCTTAATTAAATCAACAGCTGTAATTACAGAACCGGTTATTTGAAACATTTCTTCATAGTTTGGCATTTTTGGTTTGGTCCCCTGCCCCCAAAGCCAAATCGAATTTGCGGTTTTGTCCCCACGTCTGGTTAAATTTTTATTGACATCTGATTTCAAAAGCACCTCTGTTGCGTTTTTCATCAATTCAATCAAAAATTGGGATCCAACTCCCTTTGGCAAATAGTTTTTAGTTGATTTGCCAGTTATATCATGCGGAGGAGTACATATTGCTTTTTTTGGTCCGTTTTTGATTACGCATAGATGCCTATAACTCATTCCGGGATAAAATCTGACTCTTTCATCCGAAAGTTTCGAATTCAATTCCAGAATTATTTTTTTTGCATCTTCCGTGCTTATATGCCCAGCACTGTAATCATCCATAATGCCATCATTGATTGTCACCAAATTACATCTAAAAGCAACTTCGTCATCCTTTAAATCAACACCTAAACTTGCTGCTTCAAGCGGAGCTCTACCGGAATAATATTTTTTTGGATCATATCCAAAAATGCTCAAATTTGCCACATCAGAAGCAGGTGGAAAATTTTCTGGAACAAAATTTGCCATTCCCACAATTCCATTTGAAGCAATTATGTCCATATTTGGTGTTTTTGCAGCTTCAAGAGGTGTCTTGTTATCAAGATCTTTTAGCGGATAATCAGGCATGCCATCGCCGACTAAAATTATGTATTTCATAAACTAACCTTTCATTGCCTCATTTTTTTTGTTTTTTTTGAATTTTGACGTCAAAAGATCTATAGAAGATATGATTTAATTGTTCAAGGCTGTCGGGATTTATAAAACTTATAGAATTATTCATCACATTTATGGCTGGCTCAATTATAGCTACACTCGGCAGCGAAAAAACATAATTTTTTACCGACTGCGGAACCGGCAACATCGAACCAAAAAATAAAACAAACCATATTATTAACAACCCTTTCGCAAAACCAAACACAGCACCTCCAAGAGAGTTTATCATCCCAAAAACGCTCATTCCAATCATTTTGTGGATAAAATTTCCGATAACGAAAAAAACGAACATTATTCCTACCCATAAAATAACAAAACTCAAAATATTAAGAGCATTCTCGGGAATCTTTATAAAACCGGCAATAATTTTGGATACATCTCTATACCAATAAAAAGAAGCAAATACTGCAATTAAAACCGCAACAATATCCAGCAAACATCTTATAAGGCCCCTAAAATATCCCCTAATAGTTGTGCCAATTAAAAAAGCGAATATAAGATAATCAATCCATGTAAAAGCCATATTTTTTCCCTGTACGCACCAGAATTAACTACGAGGAACTTACACAAATAAAAATCTTATGTATATGATATCACAAAAATAATTCTTAGATTTTATACTGCACATGATATACTTTTAATAATGGGAGACAAAAAGATTGTTTATCTCGTAGGAGATCCTGTTGAACACAGCGTATCTCCCCAAATGCACAATCTGTGTTATAAGGAACTTGGGCTAAATTTTGAATACAAGCTACTTAAAGTTTCTTCAATCGAATTGGAAGAAAAAATAAAAGAACTCAAAAATCCATCTGTTGCCGGATTCAATGTAACAATTCCTCACAAAGAAAACATTATCAAATTTTTAGATTACATAGACAACTCCGCAAAATTAATTGGGGCAGTTAATTCTGTAAAAAATGAAAACGGTATTTTGAAAGGTTTTAATACAGATTCAATTGGATTTATAGAGTCGTTGATATCAGACGCAAAATTCATGCCTAACGGCAAAAAAATTTTACTGATTGGAGCAGGAGGAGCCGCAAAAGCAATCGCTGTTGCTCTATGCAAAGAAAACATTTCAGAACTTACCATCTATGATATAGACAAAGAAAAAGCGGCAAAACTTTGCGAAAATTTGAAAACAAATTTTGACCTTAAAGTTTATCCTTTGGATTCATATGAAAAAATCAATCAAGCAATAATAAATAGCGATTGCATAATAAACGCAAGCCCGATTGGAATGTATCCAAAAACAGACATCTCTCCAATAAAAGAAGATGCTCCTTTTAGACATGGCCAAGTTTTATATGATGTGGTCTATAATCCTAAAACAACAAAACTTATGAAAATAGCCTCTTCAAAAGGCGCAAAAACTATTTCCGGATTGGGCATGCTTGTCAGACAAGGTGCCGCAGCATTTGAACTCTTTACGGAAAAAGTCCCGAATATTAAAACAATGTGGAATGCAGCTGAAGAAGCGCTTGGACTTGAAAAAACTATAATTTTTTAGACTTTAATCTTGCTTTTTATCTGGCGGGAAAATTGCTCACAAGTTTTTGATGAAAAATGCTTTTACAATCATTGAGGTTTTAGTCGCTCTTTTTATTATAAATATAATATTTTTTACAGCCAACTTTGCAACAAATCCTTTCAAAAAAACATTTGATTTAAATTCCTCTGCAAGAGAATTAGAAGACAATCTGAGAATAACAAAAAACATGGCGATCTCAAAATCCTGCATAGCGGAACTTGAAGCAAAAGAAAACAGCATAGTTATCAGAACAGAAAACATTAAAACAAAAACATTTGAAGAAGTAAAAAAAGTCTACCTCTCAAAAGATCTGTTCTTTCTAAAACCCGTGGTTTTTAGATTTTCATCAAACGGAATGCCTTGTGTTGGTTTTTCGGGGACAGCATCACTTTGCAGCAAAAATGGATTAACAAAAAAAATCATAGTATCATCTTTCGGGAGAATAAGGATTGAATAAAAAAGCTTTTTCATTGATCGAAACAATTATTGCCTTTATGGCATTTCTAATTATTTTTGCAAATCTTTCTTTTCTTATAAATTTCTCGGCAAAAAAATACACAAAAATGCAAAAAATAATCATTGATTTATTCAAAGCTCAAACAATACTTGAAAACTCAAAATCAGTTGATTTCGACAAATTAAAATCCAACGAATATCTTGTTGTTTCAGATTTGGACAAAGACAACAAACTTCTAAAAGTAAAACAAGGGCAAGTTGAGTTAATCGTCTTAAGATCAAGATATGAATAAAAAATCTTTTACTCTTATAGAAATTATTATTTCAATGATGATATTTTCGATCATTTTATCCAGCTTAATAGGCTTTTTATTAAAAACCAAAAAAATCCATATTACAAATTCTGCTGCGATCAATAATTTTTTGGAATCATCTCTAACAGCAGATTTTTTGTCAAGAGAAATCAAATCCTGCAATTTAGTAAGTTCCTCTTCAACACAAAACAAACTCATTCTCATAAAAGGAGCCGATATAATTACATACGAAAACATTGGAAATAAAATAAAAAGAAACAAAAACACTTTTGGTCAATACCTGACAAATGACGGAGTAATAGACAAAGTTTCTTTTTCTTATCCAAAAGACAATGTTGTAAGAATTGAGATTTTGCCAGTTTTATCCCCAGCAATTATAACAATGGAGTGCTTTTTAAGGAACTACAATGAATAAAAAAGCTTTTTCAACATATTACACAATGATTTTTTTTATGCTTTTTATGATGATCTGTTTTGCTTTTGCAAAAAATGTCATAAATTCAGCAAGAATAGCCACTTTAACTTTACAAAGCGCAAAAGTTTTTTATTTAGCAGAGTCAGGAATTGAATATGCAAAAAGCAAAATTGTCTCTGACAACAACTGGCACACTGACAACACAACAATAATTGAAGATAAATCTTATTTACTGCTTAACGCAAACGGTCAAATAATAACCATAAAAAACGGAGGTTTTAAAATTATTAGAGCCAAAGATAAAAACATCATTTATTCGATAGGATTTTTGGGAAATGAAATGCTTTTAAGCCCATCTTATTCATTCCAAAAATGTGTTTTTTCTTTACCAATGAAAAGTGTTAAGTGGGAAGAATTATGATTAGACATTAAATCTAAAACTTAAAATATCACCATCTTCAACAATATAATCTTTGCCTTTTAAATAAAATTTGCCTTGTTCCTTTAATTTTCCTTCTGAACCAAGCAATATCAAATCTTCATACTTAAACATTTCTACTCTTACAAATCCTTTTTCGATGTCGGAATGAATAGCCCTGCCAGCCACAGGAGCAGTTGATCCGCTCTTTATAGCCCAAGCTCTGACTTCATCTTCTCCAACAGTAAAAAACGATATAAGGCCCAATGCAGAAAAAACCATCCGTGTCATTTTGTTTAAGGCCGGCTCGTCAATGCCCAGCTCTTTAATGAATTCTTCTCTCTCCTCCACAGGAATTGATCTTATTTCCTCCTCCAATTCAATATTTAGCCCTATCGACAAAATGCCATACTTTTGCCTAATATTTTTTAAAACCTCATCATTGTCTGGTTTTGAGGTGCTTGAATTGACAACAATAATCAGCGGTTTTTTTGTTAAAAACTGATAAACATTTAAAAGTTTTTCATCATCGCTGCCAACAGACATATCTCTTAAAAGTTTTCCTTCTTCAAGATATTTTTTGCATGAAAACAATAGATTTTTCTCTTTTTCTTTTTCAGGTATAAACTTTTTCTTCTGCTCTTTCTCAATCGTTTCAATTCTTTTTTCAACAAGTATAAAATCATTCAGCACCAGTTCGCTTATAAAAGAGTCAATCTCATCTTTTGCATTTTCCGCTCTCGTGACAAAACAGATCTCATCGCAATTTTTTAATTCATTTAAAATGGAAGATTTTTTTTGCCCTTGAATGGAAAAATCAGGCAAAAGCAGATATTCTATTTTGGCAAATGTCGTTTTATGAGGATTATACATTTTCTTTAGTTTTAACACTCTGGGATCAATTACATCGCATATCCCTTTATGAATCTCAAGTGGCTTTTGCAAAAGGTCAGAAAGATTAATGCCAGTCAATAAACTAAAAAGATGCTGCTGGCCTGATGTTGAATTGCCAATCAAAACGACTTTCATTTTACTTTGATTCTATCATTTTTTCGAATACCAATAAAACAAAGAATTTAATGAATCAAAAAATAAGTCTTCAGAAGATAGTTTTTCAAGTGGGGATAAAACTGAAAGTATTTTTGATTCCGGCAATTTCCATCCCTTTTCAATTCTACTATCTGGATACACTACTGTTGCTGGTTTATCAAGTGCCTCAACTACATGGGCAGTGCCTGTTTCTTGTGTTAAAACATAATTACTTCTTTTGATTATCTGAGACAATTCTCCCGGATTTGAATTTGGTAATCCAAATACTGGTGATTTTATTTTATAATTTTTTAAAATTTCCATAAATTTCTTGAAATAAACAGATTGATAACTTTCAACATAATTGATTCCAAAAATAAGGCTACCAAATCTGTTAGCTAATTCAAACTTTTTCCAAAATTCGCTTATCTTTTGTATTGTTTCAGCAAGGGTTTCCATTTTCCATTGGTTGGATTGTTGATTGGCACGCAAATTGATTGTAAACAAGAAGTCAGTTGGAAGCAGCCCTATATTTCTGAAAAGATTATCTACTTTTTCTTTGTCTTCACTGGCAAACCATGCCTCAGGACGAAAAGATTCATTTATTATCCAAAGTGGAGCGACATATCTCAAGATAATTTTTCCCATATATTCTTCTGGTGCAGCTATACTTTCAGGGGGACAAACATCATGAGAAAAATTTATATTTTCAGGAATTGGAGAAACAAAATCGTTCAAATAAGCTCTTAAAAATGATTCTGATCCAATCCTTAAAGGAATTTCTATTTTCCCTTTTGAAACAAGATAATAATAAATACTTTCGTTTAAAGGCAAAGAAATTACAGTATCATAATTACAAAATTTAATTAAAGGTGATATTTGGCGGATCCCATCTAAGTGGCTTGAATCATTTTCTGGAACTTCATGAACTTCTATATCATAAGGATTTCTTTTATAAAAACCGGCATCATACTTATCAGTTAAGATTGAAATTTTGGCGTTTTGAAATTTATTGCGCAAAGATCTGAATAACGGCGTTGTCATCATTTTCATGCCCAACGACGGCATTTGGCTTATAACAAGTATCCTTGAAGGAATAGTAATTTTAAAGTTAGTATTTTGCATATGCTTTCTAAACTATTTTCGAAAAAATTTTGGTAAAATTCCAAAGATTTTAATAAGCGTCTTCTAAATCAAAAACTTTATCAATATTTTCCTTTGTTAAAACTGCGGAGGCAAGCCCATCTAAAAAAAGCTGTCCGTTTTTTATAAAGATTGCCCTGTCAGCATTTTCTTTTAATCTATCCAAATCGTGCATGACAGAAATAATGAGTTTTTCCCCTTTGAGTTCATTAATTAAACTTAATAAATGAATTTTGTTTTTGATATCCAAGTGTGCTGTTGGTTCGTCAAGCAACATAATTTTTGCTTGCTGAGCAAGTGCCCTTGCAAATAAAACTTTTTGGTATTCCCCACCACTCAAATCAGTGACAAATTTATCTTTTATCTTTGTTAAATCCATTCTTTCAAGTGATCTGTTGACTATATCTAAATGTTCTTTTTTAGTTGCTCTTATTGAAGCCCTTGCCATTTCAACAACTTCAAAAACTGTAAACCCATTTAATGGAGATGAGATTTGCGGGATGAACGATATTAAACCAGCCAACTCATTTGGAGAAATTTCTGAAATTTCTTTTCCATAAATCTTTATTGTTCCCTGTTTTTTTCTAAAAAATCCTAAGATTGCTCTAAGCAAAGTCGTTTTTCCGCTGCCATTTTCACCAATCAAAACAACAAACTGCGGCTTTTCAAAAGAAAGATTTATCCCTTCAAGAATATTCTTCCTGCCATAACCAACTATAAGGTCTTTTATTTCCAGTATTTTAGACATTCTTCCTTAACATTACCAAATAAAATAAAAATGGGGCGCCAACAAAAGCAACAGTTATGCCAATAGGTATATCTATTGGCGAAAAAATTGATCTTGATATTAAATCTGAAAGAATTAAAAACGATGCCCCAAAAATTGAACTAAATGGAATAACATATTTGTTGTTCGCTCCAACCATAAATCTAATGATATGCGGCACTACTAATCCAACAAAACCGATTATCCCACAGAGCGAAACTGAAACGGCTGCTAAAAAAGAAGCAAGGCCAATAAAAATTAATCTGTTTTTTTCAACATCTATACCCAGAGATTTTGCTTCTTCATCTGATAATAGCAAAATATTTAATCTCTCTGACAAAAAGATTGCAAAAATTATACCTAAAACAGCGCTGAAAAAAGCTATAAACAAAACGGTGTAATCAGCAAAAGAAAATGTACCAAACAGCCAAAAATATATAGAATTTAAGTTCTTGCCTAAAATTATTATCAAAACTAAAATTGAACCAAGCAAAGATGATAAGGCAACTCCCATTAAAACCAAAATTTCTGTTCTTGAGCCAAAATGTGTTTTAGAAAAAAAATAAACGATGCTTGAGGAAAAAACCGCACCTAAAAATGACAAAAAGCAGACATATATTATTGGGAGCCCAAAAACCATTGCTATTGCCGCTCCAATTGCACCACCAGCAGAAACAGAGAGAATGTACGGATCAGCAAGGGGATTCTTTAAGACACTTTGAAAAATCGCTCCTGATACTGAAAGCATCGCTCCTGTTAGGCCGGCCAAAACAACTCTTGGAAATCTTAAAACAAAAAAAATAGTTTTATCAGAAGAACTCAAATTAAAGGGATTTATAATAACTGAACCAAAAAAAAAGCCCAAAAGTATCGAAGCCGCCAAGAACAGAAATGAAATAAAATATAGTAAAACAATTTTTTTTCTCATATAACTATTCCCTAATAAAATTAGCTATCAATTCAATTGATTTTAACGCTCTAATTGTTGGTCTTGTTATTAAATCAGCATCTATTAACAAAAAATTACCTTTTTTAATTGCTGATAACTGTTTCCATTTTTCTTGTGAGATAATAGATTTTATCTGCGAATAAGATTTTCCTGAGAAAATAATATAATCTGGATCTTCCTTTAATAAAAATTCAAAATCAACGGTTGGATAAGAGCTTCCTGCTTTGCTGCCAACATTTTGCCCTCCCGCTTTTTTTACAATATCTTCAACAATTGTGTCTTTGCCTCCCGTAATTAAAGGGTTAGCCCACAAAACAACAAATACTTTTGGAGAATTTTTTGCTTTTTTTATCCCAGAAATAGAGGAATAAATTTTTTTGTTTAATTCTGCAGCTCTTTTTTCTGTGCCAGTAACTTTGCCAAGCAGAAGTATAGAACTGGCAAGATCTTCAAAAGATTTTGGATTTATAACAAAAACTGGCAGTGATAATTTTCTCAACCGCTCAATTTGATATTTTTGAGTATCATAAAGCATCACAATAAGATCAGGATTTAACGAAATTATTTTTTCTACATCTAAATTTATATCTCCAATTTTTGGAAGTTTCTTCACTTGTTCAGGATAATCACATTTATTGCTTACAGCAATTATTTTTTTAGCAAGCCCAAGTTCAAACAAAATTTCAGTGTTGCTTGGCATTGTTGATATTATTCTTTTTGCAGGAGAAACAAAAGTAAATTTATATCCAGTTTCGTCTCTAATGGTTAAAGCATACAAAACGCTGACAAATAAGACAGCAATAAAAAAAATGGAAATTACTCTTTTCATCACTACTCTAAAACTGAGGATATTCCGGTTTTGAACCAACATCTATTATACCCATTTCAATAAGATCATTTAATGTTTTTAATATTTTGCGCGGTTTGTTGTCTCCTTCCGGAACAGAAACTATCCCTGCTTCAGTCATTTCATCCATCAATCGTGCCGCTCTGTTATATCCAATTCTCATTCTTCTTTGAAGGTGCGAAGTCGAGGCCTGTCCGCTTTCAATAATAATTCTTGCAGCTTCAGCAAAAAGTTCGTCTCTTTGGTTAGCTTGATTTTGCCCTTGTAACTGTTTGTCAGACGAGACATATTTTAGGTTCAAAATCTCCTCCGAATATTCTGGCGATGCTTGCTCCTTAATAAAATCAACAATCCTTTCAATTTCTTCATCGCTGACAAAAGACCCTTGTACTCTTATTGGTTTCATAGAACCAATTGGAGAATATAACATATCACCTCTGCCGAGCAATTTTTCCGCGCCGCTCATATCAAGAATAACTCTTGAATCTATTTGAGTGGCAACAGCAAACGAAATTCTGCTTGGAATATTAGCTTTTATAAGCCCAGTTATAACATCAACAGAAGGCCGTTGAGTGGCAACAACAAGATGTATCCCTGTAGCGCGCGCCATTTGAGCAATCCGGCAAATAGTTGTTTCAACTTCAGCAGCAGCAACCATCATAAGATCTGCAAGCTCATCTATAATCACAACAATATAAGGCAGCGGTTCTGGTGCGAATATATCGGGATCCTTTTTTTTCTGTTCTAGAAGAGATTCTGCCTTTTTATTGAAAGATTGTATATTTCTAACTCCGAAGTTAAAAAACTCTTTATATCTCCTCTCCATTTCTTTTATAACCCAATCTTTCAATGTTACAGCGGCTTTTCTGGGATCAGTTACAACAGGAGCCATCAAATGTGGAATATCGCTGTATGTAGCCAGTTCCACCATTTTGGGATCAATCATAATAAACTTGACTTCATCAGGACGAGCTCTTAAAAGTATGCTAATTATCAAAGAATTAATTGCAACACTTTTGCCAGAACCCGTGGTCCCCGCAATAAGCAGATGAGGCATTTTTGATAAATCTCCAAAAATTGAGGCTCCCGCAATATCTTTCCCTATGCCAATGAAAAGTTTTGAAGGATTTTCCAAAAAATCTTGAGTCCTTGCGATTTCTCCCAGTTTTACAGGGGTAACAGTTGGATTTGGTACTTCAATTCCTACAACTGTTTTGCCAAAAATAGGGGCTTCAATCCTTACACCACCAGAAGCAAGATTTAGAGCAATATCATCGGCGAGATTAGCAATTTTGCTCACTTTAACGCCAGCTTCGGGTTGAACTTCAAATCTTGTAACAGCAGGCCCTATGCTTATATTTACCACTTGAGCTGCTACCCCAAAACTCTTTAAAACTCTTTCAAGATCTTCTTTTCTTTTTTCTGTAAGCTCCTTAAGTTTTTGCGCTCTTTGCTTTTCTTTCTCGTTTAAAGTATCAAGCAAATTAAGCGGAGGAAGTTTGTATGTGTGACGAATATATTTTTTTGCTTGTTTTTCTCCCGTTGAATCTATTTCTAAATTTTCCTTTTCAACCAAAGAAGAAGTGGTGTCAATTACAGTAGTTTTTTCTTCGGCAAAAGATTCTTTCGGCCCCAATTCTTTTAATACTTCAAGTTGAGCCGGTATTGAGCTAGAATCTTTTGAATAATCCTCCTGATCAAAAGGAAAACTTTCAATTTTACTCTTTTTTGTGCCATTTTGTTTTTTGCCTTCCTTTTTGTTAAAAGGCATAAAATTTTCCAGAGAAGCCAAAAAGATGTCAAAGTCTGAAATATTGAATATCATTATAAGAGAAATTAAAAATAGCGCGGACAAAAAAATATTTGTTCCAATAGGGCCAAAGATTTTCTGCAAAGCAGAATTTACGACAAAGCCAATTATTCCTCCAGCACCCTTCATCCATTGATTTTGGACAGACTCAAAATATCGTGGAAAAAAAATTTGTGAAACGGTAATAAACGACAGAAAAAAAACCAAAAAACCAAAGAATCTAGATTTTAACAGTCTTGGATCTTGCTTTGTAAGTAAAATCGCTCCAAAAAAAGACAGCAGAATAGGAAGTAAAAAAACTCCAAAACCAAAAAGCCTTTCCAACCCCATTTTGACAATGTAAAAACCAAACCAGCCAGTTGGACCGGTTGAAACAGGAGAAGATATTTCGCAGAAAATAATGTATATTGCAAGCGCTATTAATAAAACGCCAGAAGCAACATGGCTTTGGCCATTTGCTATATCACTTTCGGATTTTTTCGGTGCCAAATCTTTTCTCCATCAAAACAAGGAGAGGGCTTGCTATGAATATGGAGGAATATATACCGCTAACAAAACCTATAAAAAGAGTCAACATAAAGTCTTTTAATGTTGACCCGCCAAAAAGCAATATAGCTATAACAACAAACAAAACTGTTAATGCGGTGTTTATTGAACGCGCCATTGTTTGAATGATACTTTCGTTTATTATTGCAGTAAAGCTTTTCTTCTCTTTCCTTTCCTTTATCAGATTTTCCCTTATTCTGTCAAAAATTACGATAGTATCGTTTATTGAATATCCCAAGATTGTTAATATCGCAGCAACAAAAGCACTATCAACGCTTCTCCACAAAAAAGATATCAAGCCAACTGTAACAAGAGCGTCATGCCAAAGAGCAACGATAGCAGCAACAGCATATTTAAACTCAAATCTAAAAGATACATAAACAAGAATCAACACGGTAGCTACCAACAATGCCCAAAACGCTTGGCCTCTTAACTCTTTGCCTATTGAAGGGCCAATTGTATCAGCTTCAAGGAGCTCAACATTACCAAATTCTTTTGATATGTCATCAACTATTTTTGCTCTGACATCATTTTCTATTGGTTCGGTTCTGATTGTGATGTCTTTTTGGCCAGCAAGCTGAATAAAAGATTCGTTTATACCATATTTTTGGATTATATTTCTGATTTTGCCAATATGATCGCCAATATTGGGTTGATTTTCAAATCTCAAAGTAAGGACTGTTCCACCAGTAAAATCAATTCCAAAATTAAGTATTTTACCACGAGAAAAATAATTGAATAACATTGAGCATATACCCAACAAAATTACAAGACCAGATATTAAAAACCAAAGCCGATATTTTCCAATTATATCGAAATTCATTTTATAAAACCTCTATAAAGCAATGGGCTGTTTTCATCAACCAATATATTCCAATCAACAGACAAATTTAGGAGAAATTTTGTAATCACAATCGCCGTAAACATACTTACAAAAATGCCAACAGAAAGCGTAACAGCAAAACCTCTTATTGTGCCCGTCCCCAAAAAGAACAATGTAATGGTAGCAATTAAAGTAGTGATATTTGAATCCAAAATTGCGCTAAAAGCTCTATTAAAACTTACATCTATTGCTATTCTTAACTTTTTGCCAGCTTGCAACTCTTCTTTTAATCTTTCAAAAATAATAACATTTGCATCCACTGCCATTCCTATCGAAAGGATAAAACCTGCAATACCTGGCAATGTCAACGTTGTTCTTAACAAACAAAGGATCGCAATTGTAAGGAAAAAATATACTACAAGAGCAATAACCGATAAAAACCCTGGAAATCTATAATACATAATCATAAAAACCACTATTAAGATTATTCCGATTACACCTGCTATCATGCTTTTATCAAGGGAATCTTTCCCTAATGTGGGGCCAATGATCTTTGTTTCAACAACTTTTACAGGAACAGGAAGCGCACCACCCCTCAACTGCACAACTAAATCTTTCACTTGAGCAGCGGTAAAACTTCCGGAAATCTGGGCTTTTCCAGAAGGTATTGGCTCTCTTACTGT
Source organism: uncultured bacterium (assembly GCA_964597815.1). GTDB lineage: Bacteria > Margulisbacteria > WOR-1 > JAKLHX01 > JAKLHX01 > CAZQZN01. The sequence continues at coordinate 68,548 of CAZQZN010000002.1, forward strand.
CGGCGCAGATATAACTTTTTTATCCAAAACAATTGCAATTGGCTTGCCAACATTTTTTTCCGTGACAGAAGCAAAAATTTGTGCTCCTTTTTGATTAAACTCAATATCAACAACAGGATTGCCATATTGATCTACACTTGGCCAAGCACCTTTTAGATCGCTTCCTGTCAAAACAGTGTCCTTTAAGATTATTGTTCTTTGGGATTGAGTTGAATCATCTTTGCCATCTTCAACTTTTGTAATCCTTGCATTTTCCCCATAAAGAGTTTTAAATTTGTCATTCTCCAACAACTTTGAATCAGAAGGTGGCCATTCTGCCTCAATAAATTCCAGCAATGCTGTTTCACCTATAACATTGATAGCATGATCAGCATCTTTTACTCCCGGCAGTTCAACAATTATCTGTTTTTCACCTTTTCGTTGGATAATAGGTTCAACAACACCCAAAGCATCAATTCTGTTTCTTATAACTGCAATAACACCAGAAATTGGATCATCAACTGAAGAGTACTTTTGTGTAGTTTCAGCTTCAAGCACCAATCTTGTTCCACCTTGAATATCAAGCCCAAGATTTAAGGGTTTAAAGTAATAAATAAGACAAGAAACAATAACTAAAATAATTAGCGATAAAACTTTTAGCTTGTTTAAAGTATTGCCCATCAACTTTTATTATAAACACTTTTGAAAAGAATGACAATCAGACATTATAGATTCCAAACATATTTCATATATTCAGAGACCATTCTTTGAGTTAAAAAGTAAGGAGCAACATTTGATACACAGCTGACCATCTTGTCTCCCCATAACGAGTTGCAACCATTTTTCAAAAGTTTGTTTTTTATGGAGTGATAATATAAGTCTTTAATTGAGTTTAAAGTTGCATACAAAGCATAAGCATCTGCTCTATAATTTCTATCTCCATTTTTTGCTTTCATAATGCCAAACGGCCACCCTACATCTCCAAAAGTAAGCATTTCAGGAACACATCCATCAACTGTTGTCGCAAGAGGAACAGCATTTAAAATCGCATCCATAGTCGAAGTTCCGGAAGCTTCTTCCCCCCATATAGGATTGTTTAGCCAAACATCTACTCCCGGAATCAATACTCTTGCCATATTTACATCATAATTTGGCAAAAACAAGATTTTTATTCTGTCACCGTATTTTTCGTTTATCAATTTTGCTGATTGAAGAAGATTTTGTAAAATATACTTTCCTCCACCCGGTGAAGAATCTTTAGGGTGGGCTTTTCCCGCAAAAATAAACTGAACAGGTTTTTTGGGATCAAATACATTTGCCAAAGCGTCAATATCATGAACAAGTAAATCATGCCGCTTATAACCAGCAACTCTTCTTGCAAAGCCAATAGTCAAAACATCCGGTTCCAATTTCCTCAAAAATATTTCTGGATCAAGCCCAGCCTCTTCTAAATTATTCCTTTGTTTCTTGCAATACGATATTAAATCCTCTTTTGATTTTGAATGTGCCTCCCATAATGCTTTTCGAAATTCAGCATTGAAAGACAACTTTGAAAGAGAGGTAAGTGCTTTTGGATTTTCTCTCCAATCAGGGGCATATTTATCGTAAACTTCTTGTATGTGTTTTGACGCCCAATCTGGATGAACAGCATTTGTAATTCCACCTTGTGAAATAATTCTTTCAGAATGTTGTGGAAAACTTTTTCTTAAAAGCTCTCCATTTAATTTTGAAACAGCGTTAATTTTCCCAGCAGAAAACATCGCCAATCCAGTCATATCAATATGAGAAGAATATACGGGCACTTCGTCAAATTTCTTTAATCTGCCATCAACAGGGCTTGCACCCAAAATCCCAATTAATCTCCTAAAATCTTGGTCGCGAACCATATCAGAAAAAATATCCGCACTAAACACGTCTGAAGCAGCACCGACAAGAGTGTGTGATGTGTAAACGATCTTATTTCTAAGTTCTCTTAAAGCATTTTCATCAAGCTTTTCAGGGGTAATTCCCATTTCAGACAATATCTGAATCGCTCCCAAAGCAGGATGACAATCGTTAAAATGATAAAGATCAATTGGAATTCCAAGTTCCTTCAATGCTTTAACTCCACCAATTCCTAAAATCATTTCCTGCCCCAATGTTGCAAATGGATCTTGGGAAGAGCCGGGATATAAAGTATCTGTGATTCTTTCAAAGCCTTCTACGCCACAATCTTTTACGCTCATTAAAATGATTGGCAAAACACCGCCGTTTTTGCCTTTCAAAAGCTGACCATACAAAGACACTGGAATTTCTCTGCCTTGAATATTTACATTTATCGTTTTATCCAGCTTTGTAAGAAAAGGATTTTTATCTATTCCTGAATCAACATAATTTTCATGTTGAAAAAAGTTTGAATCAAACTTTTGATGTTGCAAATATTTATGAACTATAGACACCCCAACAATTGGCAATGACTGATCAGCACATTGTTGAAGCCAATCGCTTGATAAAACACCAAGTCCTCCGCCTCCTGGTCTTTTGTCTGTTCCATATATTTCCGCAGTATGAAACGCAATTCTCCTTGGATATGAATACATTGATTTGATTGCGTTCATAAAAGCAGTTTTATTAACTGGCGAAACATATCTAATAAATGAACTTGGCATGATTCTTTCCCTTGAATAACAATTTCTGAATTTTTATCGGCAAAAATAAGCAAAAATTTCAAAGAAGACTTATAATTTTAAAACCATGCCATCACGGGCAGAAATCACTTGTATCTTAAATTCCTTTGAAAGCTTTTGTGAAATTTTCTCTGGATCGGCATCTAACATAAACTTTCCAAAATGAGTCAAAACAACAATTTTAGGAGTAATTTTTTCAAGCAGCATTTTTACTTCATCAACAGATAGATGGTCCAAATTGCTCCTTTTGTCTTTCAAAACATTAATTACTACTATATCGGCATTATAATGCTTTGCCAGAGAGTCAAAATATCTTGTGTCAGAAATATATGAAAGAGTTTTGCCGCTAAAATAAAATTTAAAGCCAAATGTGGTTTGCCCGTGTATATGTCTTATCGGAGTTGTAAAAACAACATCCTTAACTTGGTATTTTCTGCCCTCTTTTAGTACAATCACTTTATCAAGATATTTTCTAACATACTTTAATACAATGGGATCTCCCTCCAATGCGCTTTTGGGAGCAAATAACAATCCTTTTTTGGCATGCCCGCCCAAAGTCATAGCTTCTATCATCGCATTTGCATCACCAGCATGGTCTAAGTGATTATGTGATAATAATATCGCATCAAGTTTTGTTGGATCTAATTTTGGCTTTGCAGAAAAACATCTAACCAACGCACCGGGACCGGGATCAAGATAAAGATTAGCCAAACCAAGTTTTAACCATATTCCGGCAGAACTTCTAAGCTGCCTTGCAACCACAATCCTAGCTCCCGCTGTCCCCAAAAACTTGATAAAATTTCCCACAATAATACCCCTTTATTTAAAATAATTTTGGCTGTCTTTGAAAATTCTCTCTTTCATATTTGTCAAATATTTTTATTTTGCCATATACTCCATCGTATCCACATTCAATTTTCACTTGTCCTTCCCTAACCCTTTTAATGCCTTCTACAACCAACGGATGCAGATTTTGTGATAGAAAAGCAAAATCTTTCTCCAATAAAATATCAAATTCATTGCCACAAGAAAAGATACTTTTTAAATACAAATCTTTTACAAAAGCACTATCAACATCTTTGTCAAATGCCTCAGCTATAATTTCAATCAAGGGTATCAGGTTTTTATACGGAATCCTTGCTTTTGGCAGCAAGTTTTTTTTGTTAGCGTTAGTTTTTTTCAGGTTCTCAATACGATTTAATACACCAATAGTCAATGGATTTCCGCATTTTGGACATTTGTTTTTTGTTTTTTTGCTTTCTTTTGGCATAAGAGATACTTTGCAATTTCTATGCCCGTCAAGATAATATTTGCCCTCTTGTGGGAAAAATTCTATTGTAAATAAAAATTTTTTGGGATCAAAAGATTTTATCGCATCAAAAATTCCCTTGTAAGATAATTCTGTGTCAAAAACATTGCATTCTCTCCCAATTTTGCTTGGAGAATGCGCATCTGAATTTGAAATTAAAGCAATATTGTTTAATATTTGAACTTCCCAATTCATTTGAGGATCGGATGAAAGCCCCGTCTCAACAGCAAAAATATTCCTTGAATACTCCTCAAAACATTCTTCAAAAGTATCAAAACCAGAATTTGCTCCAAACAATGAAAAATGAGGAGTCCAAATATGACAAGGAACTACAACACAATCTTTTGATGCTGAAAAAACAATTTCAATTGTGTTTTTTAGCGGCAGAGGGATAATCGGCCTGCCATCGCTTGTCAAATCGCAATAACGGCTTAATTCTTTGTTTATTTTTTCAGCAACTTGGATTGATGGAGCAAAAACCATTGTGTGAATTTTTTTGGTTTTTGAATTTGCATTAAATATGTTGCATATCTCTGTGCTTAAAATATAATTTACTTTTGAAAAAGAAAAAAGTCCATTCCCAATAGGTTTTAATTTTCTTTTTATTTCTGAAAGCCAAAGTGGATGAGTAAAATCACCAGTCCCCAAAAGCGTTATCCCTTTCCATTTTGCCCATTGACTAATAGTTTCAAAATCCATATCCTTGGAGGTTGCACGGCTATATTTTGAATGAATATGAAAATCAGCAATGAATTTCATTTCTAATATTTTCCATAAGTCGAATCATATATCTTAAATTATGAAAAGTGAGCAAAATTATTCCCAAAATTTCGTTTGCAATAAATAGATGCCGGATATACGCTCTAGAAAAGTTTTTGCAGGCATAACAATCGCAGTTTTTGTCCAAAGGAGAAAAATCTTTTGTAAACTTGGCATTCCTTATGATCTTTTTGCCTTCATCAGTCAAAAATGCGCCATGCCTACCAAGCCGAGATGGTTCAACACAATCAAAAGTGTCAATACCAAGATCAACTGCAAATTTAATATCATCTGGATATCCTACACCTAATAAATGTTTTGGTGCTTCATAAGGAAGATGCTCAATCTGTGCTGACAACATTTCATACATCAAATCTTTTGGCTCTTTTACGCTTAATCCGCCTATCCCGAATCCCTTAAATCCCAAATCAACTATACGCTTTGCAGATTCAATCCTTAAATCTTTATATGTCCCGCCTTGAACAATCCCAAACAATGTTGAAACTCCATTATCTTTATATGCCTTTAAACTTTCTTTAGCCCATTTTTCTGTCCTTAAAATAGATCTTTCAACTTCAGATCTTTTGCTTGGATAAGGCGGGCATTCATCCAAAGGCATTATAATATCGGAAGAAAAATTAAGTTGTGCTTCTATAACGCTTTTGGGAGTTAATTTGTGTTTTGAGCCGTCTATATGGGAGGAAAATAAAACCCCTTCATCATCAATTTTTCTTATTTTAGACAAGCTAAAAACCTGAAATCCTCCGCTATCAGTTAATATCGGCCCATCCCAGCCCATAAATTTATGCAGACCACCGGCGGAACGGATGAGTTTATCTCCCGGGCGAAGATAAAGATGATAAGTGTTAGCAAGCACCACCTGAACTCCTATTTCCTTTAATGACTTTGGAGTCATAGCTTTTACAGTTGCAGCAGTGCCACAGGGAATAAAGTTTGGTGTTTCTATAATTCCATGAGATGTATAAATTCGTCCAATTCTGGCTTTTGTTTTTTTTGATCTGTGGATTATTTCGAATTTGAACATGACAAAGTAATTATACAATCAACATTGCATCGCCAAAACTATAAAATCTGTATTTTTTCTCTATTGCTTCTCTGTAAGCATTTAAAATTAATTCTCTCCCGGCAAAAGCGCTGACAAGCATTAAAAGAGTGGATTTCGGAAAGTGGAAATTTGTTATCAATGCATCAACAACACGAAATTCAAAAGGAGGATAAATAAAAATTTTAGCTTCATCTTTTGTCGAAACAATCTTATTGTTTTTTGCAAAGCAATCCTCCAAACATCTTGTAACAGTAGTCCCAACAGCAACAATTCTTTTACCGTTTTCTTTTGCTTTAAGAATTTTTTGCGCAGTTTCCGGATTTATTTCATATTCTTCCTCTGCCATTTTGTGATCAGTAATTTTTTCAACTTTTACTGGTTTAAACGTGCCAATTCCGGTATGCAGAGTAATATAAGTAATTTCAATTCCTTTATGTCTTAATTTTTCAAATATTTCCTTTGTAAAATGCAATCCAGCTGTTGGAGCAGCAGCAGCGCCTTCTTTTGAAGCATATATGGTTTGATATCTTTGCAATATATTTGGATCTTTTTTTTCTTCATCGCTGAGCCGCGATGCAATATATGGAGGAAGCGGAGTGTTGCCATATTTTTTTAAAAACAATGAAAAATCATCTTCGCAAAAAAATCGTAATTGTTTAATATTTTGTTCAAGATCTTCTTCAACAACCGCATAACTTTCACCAATTATGATTTTAGATCCTTTTCTTATCCGTTTTGAAGGACTTACGGTTGCCTGCCAAATTTTTTCTTCAATCTTTTTTAACAAAAGAATTTCAACTTTTCCACCTGTCTCTTTTTCTCCGAATATTCTGGATTCGATAACTTTTGTATTGTTTAACACCAACAAATCGTTTGGAGAAAGATAATCTACAATTTGATAAAAGATTTTATGCGTAAAAGTTGCAGTTTTCCTGTCCAAAACAAAAAGTTTGCTGTGATCTCTTTTTGAAGCTGGCTTTTTAGCAATCAGATCTTCTGGAAGATCATAATCATAGTCCGATGTCAAAAGACTGTTCATGTAAAGTTTTTAGGACTTTAATTGGAATCTGATCGGAATTGTAAACCAACATTCAGTCAATTGATTTGACGAACTTGCCGGCTCAAAAACCCATTGCGAAACAGCATTTAAAGCTGATTTATCAAGCAATTCAAAACCGGAGCTTTGCTCAATTTTTGTTTGTCCAACTTTGCCATTTTTTTGTATCATAACGCTTACTATGACTGTGCCTTGTTCTGAGTTTTCAACACTTTTAACTGGATAATCAGGCATTGTTTTGTAAATAATTCTTGGAGCGACAATACCTTTCTGTGTGGCTGTTTTTGGGACAGTTGTAATATTTCTAACATCTGCAATTTTATTTTGTGCGGTTTTTGCTATATCTGACTGTTTGGCTATGCTAACAAAATCTCCAACTTTTACAGCATCTTTTTTTATTTCAGTGTCCGCAACAGGAATAACATCTAACTGCCCAACAATTGTAAACTCCGGAACCAAACTCGCGGCTTTTATGAATTTGTGTTCAATCTTTACAGAAAACCATGCCATAGCAATTAAAATTGCCATAGCAAAAATAACTGGAATATCTATCGATTCAAAAATTGAAGTATTAGAATTTGAAAATTTGTATTTGTATTTCATTTTTTATCCCCACTAATCAAATTTTAATTCTTTTGGCGTTTACAGTCAATAACTTAACCTAATTTCGAATCTTCTTCCCGGCATAGGATAAGGCCTTTCTTTCCAGTCAACTTGGCTATTACCAACCGACTCATAATATGTTTCGTTAAACAAGTTCATAACACTTGCTGAAAATGTGATGTCATAAATTTTTTTCAAAAGTGTTAAATCAACAACTCTATAAGCTGGAAGCGTTTTTAAATTATTGGAATCTGTAAATACCTGAGATACATCTTTTGATCTTAAATTTATAGTCAAACCATCGGCAAATAATTCTATCCCAGAATTTATTTTATAAGCCGGGCTATATGGAATTGTTTTTTGAGAAGAGAGATCTACTACGCTTTCATTGTTGTAATCAACAAAAACCCTGACACCTTTTATTAATTCTTTTTTTATTCCAAAAGTCACTCCTTCAATTTTTGCAGAATCAATATTTGTCGTTTGCCAAACAAATGGAGAAGTTTCCTTCCATGTGATCATATCTGAAATATTGTTCTGATAATATCCAAGCTCAATATTAGATCCATATAAGTCTTTTTCATAATATACGCCGAAAGAACTCCCCTTTTCCGGTTTTAAATTTGGATTGCCAAACATCCCCCAAGATGGCTCATCCCAATAAAGTTCGTTGATTGTTGGCGCTCTAAATGATTTTGAAAACGAATATTTTAACCTGCCAAATTCTCCTAAATTCGCGCGCATTAAAACAGCTGGAGTTAATTGACTGCCCCAAACCTTGCTATCGTCATACCTTAATCCAAAATTTGCGGCAAGAGGCAGGTCAATATTACTGGATAAGTTTAGAAAGATTGAAGAATTGTCTATTGAATGTTCTCCTGTTTTGGCGCTTTTGCCATCACTTCTCTTAAAATCACATCCATAAATTAGATTTGAGTTAGAAAAAGATATTGATTTTTGAGCATTCAACGTTAAAATTCTGCCAAAGTAATCTTCATCTGTGAAAGATCCACTAAACACATCAAAGAAATGGACATTTTCGTTTTGTACATTTTCACTAAAACTGATTTTATCTAATAACCCAAAATAATCGCCTTTTATATCTATCAATAAATTTCCATAAAAATCTTTTTGTCTATCGTTTGGTGTTGAAGCCGCCCAAGAATCGTTATCAGAAGGAGGAACGCCGGGATTGCCTCTGTCAGAATTTGCCAATCTATACTTTATCATTAAATTTCCTGCGTATTCAGCAAACAAAGAAAGCGAATTATTTTTGTAGTCGCTGTTCTGTCTAAATCCATCTGTTCTTAAATTATTGAAATCAAATCCAAAAGAGAGATTTGCCAAACTACTTGCCGCTGAAACTGAATAAGAAGACTGATTATAAGAACCATATGAAATTGCAGCGTTGATTTTGTGGCTTTTGTCATCTTTTGTTACAATATTTATTGCACCACCAACTGCGTCCGCACCAAATAAATATGACAAAGAATCCTCAACTATTTCAATGCGTTCAACATCTGAAACTTGTATATCATTCAAATCAAACATTCCAAGCAAAGGTGAATTTATCTTTTGCCCATCAAGCAAAAGCAAAACCTGTGAAGCAGTTGCGCTTTTCATTCTAGTAGAACTTATAGACCCCAAATACCCTGTGCTTTTAACTTTTATGGTTGAAACAAGATCTATCGCTTCTGATACTGTTTTTACCCCAGATTTTTTTATTTCGTCCTGAGTAATCACTCTAACTTTCTGAAAAGTTTTTGATACTGGAAGCAAAGATTTTGTAGCAACAACAATAAGCTCTTCACCATAAAAAACAGGAACATCAGCAAACAACTTGGAAAAGAGGAAAAGAAACAAAAAAAGGGGCAGGAACTTTTTCATGGCTCACTCCTTCTTCCCATTCCGCGAGGATGGGAGTGTATAATCTATGCAGGCAAGGTCTTCTGACTTACGGGTCATCCTCCCCCGCGTCTTCCCGCTTTATTAAAAGCAGTGACTTTTTGCGGGTTTGTCGCCGATTACAGCGCCGGGAGCGTCTCCGAATTCTCTTTTTAAGTTAAAAAGAGTCACGGAAGTTCCCTTTTCCTGCACGCAAAGTTGATGATATCACAAGAAAATTTTTTTTGTCAAGTTGATTTTTTAAAATTTTTGAAGCCTTAAAAGTTAGACGCAAATTACATACTTTTACCAACAGATATAAGGAGAGAAAATAGATATTTCAACCAAATTCATAAAATTTTTTACCTATAACGAGGCCAACAGAAAAAAACCTATGAAGAAATATAACCTTCAATAATAAGAGTTATCTCACCAAGTACTCCTTGCTCATACTTTGATATTGCCTCAGATATTTTGCCTCTATAAAATTCCTCATATATTTTAGTAATCTCTCTTGCAATACAAATCCTTCTATCGCCGAAGATTTTTAGGATATCATTTAAGGTTTTTAACAGCCTGTGAGGTGCTTCATAAAACACTATGGTTCTTTCCTCATTGGCCAATTTGCGAAGGACTCTTCTTCTCATCTTGCCTTCTCGTGGCAAAAAACCCTCAAAAACAAATCTATCTGCTGATATTCCTGAAACTGAGAGAGCAGCAATGAAGGCACAAGGTCCGGGAATTGGAATAATTTGTATGCCTTCTTGAACACAACTTTTTACGAGATCAAAACCGGGATCGCTGATTGTAGGAGTTCCGGCATCGCTAACAAGAGCTGCATTTTTGCCTGATAAAATTTGCTCTAAAACTAAAGAGTTTTTTTGTTTTTTGTTGTGTTCGTTGTAAGAAATTATATCTTTTTGGATTGAATACCTTTCTAAAAGTTTCTTTGTTTGCCTTGTGTCTTCTGCAACTATCAAATCAACATTTTTTAAAGTTTCGATCAGGCGAAATGATGCATCAAAAAGATTCCCGATTGGAGTAGCACAAACATATAGAGCAGACATATTTGATTAAATGCCTATTATTTCTTTTACTTTTTCAGAAAGAGGAGAATCATCATCATCTGATTGTTTCCTTGCTTCGCCCATAATGACTTTCCCCTTATAAGAAGCACCTTCGTCAACAATTAATTTTGTTCCAGAAATATTCCCCGCAACTTTGCCGCTTTTTTTTATTTCGACCAGTTCTATTGCTGAAACATCACCGATTATCTCTCCAGCAACTATAATATTTTTTGCTGAAACATTACCTTTTATTTGAGCATTCTCAGCAATACTTATATCATGTTGAGAATCAATAGCCCCTTCAACTATTCCGTCTATTCTGCAAGAACTCTTTGTTTCAATTCTGCCAACAATTTTTGTTCCAGATCCAATTATTGTTGAGATGGAAGATTGAATACTATTTGGAGTTTTTGAAAAATCCATAATTCCCATATTTTATATCCTCCCATTCAATCCCATTGCAACGCTTAAATCAAGATATTGCGTGGGATTTATTTGCCTTCCATTTTTGATCACTTCATAATGCAAATGGGGGCCAGTTGCATAACCGGTTGTTCCAACGTAAGCAATTACCTGCCCTTTTTTCACTCTTTGTCCAACTGAAACACAAAAAGAACTTGTATGACCATATAAGGTCTCATATCCAAACCCATGATTGATTATAACTGCCTTGCCATAACCAGTTTTCCAGCCGGCATATTCAACAACACCATCTCCAGCTGATTTTATGGGTGATCCATAACTTGCCGTGATATCTATTCCGCTATGAAATCCACGCCAAGGGAAAATTCTATAACCAAAATTAGAAGTTATCTGCCCATATATTGGCCAAATAGAAGGAATATGAGAAAACCTTTCTCTAAAAGCTTTGGCGTACGACAACAAAAATTTTATGCTCTTTTCTTTTTCGTTGATCTTTGAGTTTATAGTTTTTATTTTTTCTTCAAGGGGGATATCTTTAGCGCTTTCCACCTTGTTGTTCAAAGTTAATTCTTTTGTGTCAGTTGACAAACCAAGCATTTTTCTTATTTGATTTTCCCTATAAATAAGTTTTTCTAAACGTGAATCTAAAAGTTTTGTCTGGTCATCAAATTTTTTTATTTGCTTGTCCTGTAAAACAAGTTTTTGTTTGATATCTTCATATGAAGCAGCTCTCCTCACATAATATGACGAATAAATAAATAATGATAAGACAAATAACAAAACCGTGATTAATCCCGCAGCAAACATCTTTGCAGCTTTTTTGGGTATTTTTAAGACAAATGTTTTGTCTTCCGGTGAGTGAGGAATAAGAATTATCGTGAAAAATTTGTTTTCGTTCTTTTCCATAAAACCTTTTTAGAAAATTTTAGTAGACATTTCAGTTGTTTGCCTTATCGAGATTAAAAGCAGAATGCAAAACTTTTACAGCTTTTTTTGCCAATTTTTCATCAATAATGCAAGAAATTCTTATTTCCGATGTGCTGATCATTTGAATGTTTATTCCATTTTTTGCTAAGGTTTCGAACATCTTAGCCGCAACTCCCGGCGCCCCAACCATACCAACACCAATCAAAGATATCTTTGCAACAGAATCATCAGAAATAACACCTTCTGCATTTAGTGCTTTTGCGGATTTTTCAACAATTTCTTTCGCCCGTTTTAAATCAGAACGAGATATTGTGAAAGAGAGATCAGCAACATTTCCTCCATGTATGCTTTGAACAATCATATCAACGCTTATTTTCTCTTTTGCAAGCTCGTTGAATATTTCCGAAGCAATACCGGGTTTGTCAGGAACCCGCAACATTCCGATTTTTGCGACATTTGTATCAAACGCAACGCCTGTAACAAGTCCGCTTTTTTCCATTTTTTCTCTCCCCTTTTTGTCTTTTACAGATGTTATTAAAGTCCCTGAATTGTTATTCAAACTTGAACGAACATGAATGTCCAACCCATAAATTTTACCGCATTCGATCGCTCTAGGATGCATCACCTGTGCGCCGACAGAAGCCATCTCAAGCATTTCTTCATGTGAAATTTTTTCAAGTTTTCTGGCTTCTGGCACAATTCGCGGATCAGTAGTATATATGCCATCAACATCGGTATATATTTCGCACACATCGGCTTTTAGGGCGGCTGCTATAACAACAGCTGAAGTATCAGAACCTCCCCTGCCAATTGTAGTTATGTCTCCCTTACTGTCAACTCCCTGAAAACCTGTAACAACAACAATCTTCCCATTTGCTAATTCTTTTTTTATTCTTTCAAACTTAACTTCTTTTATTCTTGCTTTTGAGGGGATATCTTCCGTCAAAACTCCAGCCTGCCCACCTGTTAGAGACACGGCCTTATAACCCATTTCTATAATTGCAGATGCCAGCAAAGCTGCAGAAACCTGCTCGCCTGTTGATAAAAGCATGTCATATTCTCTTGGGCTTGGATTTTTAGTTATCTGGTGCAGAAGATTTAGAAGTTCATCTGTTGTATGTCCCATTGCTGAGACAATAACAACTACCTGATTACCAGAATTTTTAGTGTTTACAATCCTTTGGGCAACATTTTTGATTCTTTCTATTGAACCAACCGATGTGCCACCGTATTTTTGTACTACTAAAGCCATACCTATACATATTATACACGAATTTTGGAACTCGAAACCTCTATTGTAATGATTACTATAGGGCAATGGTATAATTTATATATGGCAAAAGAATTTTCATTTGATATAACTTCGAAAATAAACCTTCCAGAATTAGACAATGCTCTAAATCAAACAATGGCCGAAATCAGGCAAAGGTTTGATTTTAAGGGAAGCGTAAGTGAAATAAAAAAAGATGGAGAAAATTTAGTCGCCATTTCAGAAGATGAGTTCAAACTCAAAAATGTTCTAGACATTTTCCAAAATAAACTAATCAAAAGGTCGATTTCGATAAAATTCTTCGAATTTGGAAAAGTTGAGCCAGCACTTGGAGGAACAGTAAAACAAATAATTAAAATCAAAAATGGGATAGACCAAGAAAATGCAAAACAGATAACAAAGATAATCAAAGATACAAAATTAAAAGTCCAAACACAAATTCAAAAAGACCAAATAAGAGTTTCTGGCAAAAATAAAGACGATCTCCAATCAGTAATTCAAACTTTAAAAAAGGCAAATTTGCCAATAGAGCTACAATTTGTAAATTACAGATAAGTCCTGACGCTTTACAACATAAAGAAAAAATGTTATATTACCAAAAAAATGTTAAAGGAGGGTTTCTATGAAAAAGGCTTGTCTTTCGTTTTTGCTTATAATGTTTTTTGTAACCACATCTTTTGCCATCAGTTACAGCGCTGGCGTAGGAGCGAGATTCGCAGCAATGGGAGGAGCTGGAGCAACGCTTGTTGAAGATACTTATAGTTCTTATTACAATCCTGCGGGAATTATTAGATCACAAGCAATTGCTCTTAAAATCGGGGCAGGTGCAGCACAAGAAGGAATGGATAAATTGATAAATACTTTGAGCACTGCCAACGATCCCTCAAAATTTTTGCTTGATAACTATGCAAATTCGATAGATGTAAATGGCAATGCTAATTTATTTGTTGGTTTGAATTTAGCAAAAATGGGAATTAGCATCATGCCCTTTACAAGTTTGTCTCTTTCAAAAGCAGCAAATACCGTTAATGGTAGCGCTAATGCTGAAGCTGGAGGCGCTGCAGCTTTAACACTTGGAAGAGGATTTTCTCTTCCTTATATTGGAAGCATAAGTACTGGTGTAAATATTAAGTATATAGCCCTTGGAAATGGCAATTCAGTTGTGTCTGGAACAACCTCAAATACAAACGCAGTTTTGTACAGCGGAATGGGCTTTGATCTTGGAGCAATTGGAAAACTTGACGCCATACCAAATATGCCGCTTTCTGTTGGAGTAGTGGTTAAAAACATTGGCGCAACATTAAAAGGAGACACAACAACAATAACAAAAACAGTTGATCCATTAACAGGAAATGTGCAAAGCGAAACCACCACAACCACTAGCGCTCCGGAGTACACTCTCCCAACAACATTTGTTGTCGGCGCTTCTGGTAAACTGCCTGTTGTAGGAGCAACTATTGCTTTGGATGTTGAAAATATCGGGCAAGACAACACCTTTTCCACACCAGCATATTCAATAACTCACATAGGATTTGAATATCCAACGCTTGGCGGTCTTATTAAATTGCGATTTGGAAAAGTATCAGGCGGACCATCTGGCTCAACAATTGATTTGACAACTTATGGCGCAGGATTTCTTGGCAACACAATCAACTTGGCATCAATAATCGACAACGCAAACACTAAAAATAACCAAATTATGTTTGATATCGGAATTGGGCTCTAAAAATAGCAAATTCCAGAAAACAAAAAGGAGAGAAAATTTTTCTCTCCTTTTTTGTATTAACAAAATATCTTTAGGCGTTGTTGTCAGTCCCAATTAACAAAACAGCCGCTGCTAAAACAGTTGTCCAAACATTTTTTTGTCCAATCGCACTTTGTGTTATATGAGACGTTCTTACTATTTTGTCCGATAATTTCCAAACCTCTTGCCTTTCATCCCAACTAGAATCCTCATCAAATGGGACCCCAAGCGTGGTTGCAAGCATTTGCGCTGCAAGATCTTCAGCATAATCACCGCATTCCTCATCAGTTAAACCGCAAGCGTGATGCTCACTGAGATATCCATAAGAATTCGGGTCAGCCGGGATTGCAAGCCCTACAGAAGCCGAAATCAATCTGTGTTGTTCATCGGTCTGATTTTTCGCCATTACAATAAATGTTATCTCCCCGGGCTTCATTAGTTTTAATCCAGCTTCTCGAGATATCAATTTGCAGTTTGGTGGAAAAATGCTTGACACATGCACATAATTTGCTGACTGAATTCCAGCATCTCTTAAAGCCATTTCAAAACTAACCAGCTTTTCTTTGTGCCTTCCAACACCTTTTGTGAAAAAAATTTTATCAGGAACTAAAATACTCATTTTTTACCTCCAGTTTTTATTGTTTAATCTCAATAATACAAAAAAACTTATGTCATTTCAACTAAAAAATTTTGCACTACGAAAAATTGCTGTGTTAAAAAACAAAAAATTTGCTAAAATTATATTGATTGCAAAAAGGCCCCATCGTCTAGGGGTTAGGACACCAGCTTTTCAAGCTGGCAGCCGGGGTTCGAATCCCCGTGGGGCTATTTTAAACTTTTAACAATCAAATCCTTCCAAATACAATGAAATGAGCAAAAGCAAATCAAAAGAAAAAATTTTCAAACTACTAACAAAAATTCCAAAGGGTAAAGTCTCAACTTACAGCATTTTGGCAAAAATTTCAAATATTAAATCTCCACGAGCTGTTGGTAAAATCCTACACAACAATCCAAACCACAAAAAATACCCATGCCACAGAATAGTCTATAAAGACGGGAAATTATCAAAAAACTTTGCATTCGGTGGGGAAACAAAACAAAAACAGCTACTTGAAAAAGAAGGCATTAGGTTTGTAGAAGAAAAAGTAGAGATTGAAAAACACTTATTTTTATTTTAATCGTGTTTTTTCATTCATTGAGTAAATTATTGAATCGGTTTGGCTTTCATCAGCAATTATCATTTTTGATGGAAGAAAAACTTTCGAAGATGTCTCTTTTATGTTAAGATCTGTTATCCTGACTTCTAAATAAATGTCTGAAGGAATTACCCTAAAATTTTCATCAAAAGAGCTAATCAATGGTTTTGCCCATTCTTCTATGACTGATGATACTATCACTCTTTTCCCACGAAATTCCTCTCCAAATTCCGTTAAAATCGCCAGAGTCGGTTTTGCCTCTTTAATTATATTTATGCTCCCAATCAAACCAAGATGCTGAGGCAAAAATTTTCCTTCTTCTTTTTCCAACGATCCAATATTTAACAATAGAATTTGGCATCCAAAATATTCTCTGCCAAGCCCATTTTCATATCTTGTATCTCCTGTAATGCCTACTTTTATATTTTGGCCGTTTTTATCTTTCTCAAAAGTTTCAATTACAACTCCGACCGCAGATTCCTGACGCGTCCAAAGCTCTTGATGAAAAGCTTGTTTTACATGAAGCACACAACCGTATTTTTCTTTAAGCGAGATATGATCAATGGTCTCTATAGTCGATCCCGGAGTTAAAAGTCGAAAATTTATTTCCTTATTACCAAGCGGATCTAATGCATTAAAAAGCCCTTGGTATTTAAGCATTACTCCCGCAGAACCAAAAACATCGATATGATGAATTTTTTGCGCTGGTACATTGTCATTGTATTTTGCCAAAAGAGAAAAAATCGCTTCCAATGATTCTGTGTGATCATCATGATCATGAGTTACAATTATTGCGTCAAGATCAATTATTGACAAATCTAAATCTCGAAAAATATCTATAAAATCATATCCCGGATCTATCGCAATCGATTTTGTATTTCCCAAATGATTTTTCAAAGTTAAAAGATATCCCCCTCCCTGACTTATGCCAGAGGAAAATAACGGGGAACTTGAATTCCATTTATGGATTGTTTTCAATATGTTTGGACCAATTGATTTGTCTATAAACCTTGAAATGTTCAGATCCAGTTTTAGTTTTTGTTTTGTTTTTGAAATTCTGTCTATCATAGGAAAAATAGTTTCTTCCATATAAAGTATTGCTTTGTCTAAACTTTCAAATTTGTGGTTATAATTTGAAAAAAACTTTTTTGCATGCAAAAAATCTTCATAAGAACCTTTAAATTTGCCTTGAAAAAATCTTGAAATTCCTCTAAAGTATAATATCTGGCCGGATATCAATTCCCTGCCATGAACCCGCCTAAAAATTTCATCATAGACATGTTCTGCTTCTTTGTAAAGCCCGCTGTCTAAACAAATAAAACCAATTATATTCCAAGGAGCATTTTTTTGATAATCAACGCCTGTATTTATAGCTCTTTCAAGTGTGCGCAAAATAATCGGCAATTTTGTTTGTATCCAATTCTTTCTGTCATTTATTGATAAATTAAGTAGGTTTTTCCAGCTTTCAACTTGTTCAGGATCAATGTATATCATAGGATTTATATTATAACACTGCAAAAAAACTAACCGTAATTTAACAATATTTCGTATTCTTTTGGCAAAACAGTTTTTATCTCTATTCTCTCATTTGTTTTTGGATGAAAAAAAGACAATAAATGAGCATGAAGCGTCATATCTTTTATTTGAAAATCAAAAGAATTTAACCTACTTGATATGTCCCTAATATTTATTGGACAACAACTTGAATATAATTTGTCTATTGCTAAAGGATGCCCAATGGCTTTTAGGTGCAACCTTATCTGATGTCTCTTCCCAGTTAAAGGCATCACTTCCAAAAGAGTAAAATTCTCAAAATATTTTTTTACTCTTATCTTTGTAATAGCTTTAAGCCCCTTTTTAGCCAATGCTGGCTTTTTTGAACGCGCTTTTGATTTTGAAAGTGGGATATCAATAATTTTTTCTTCAAAATCACATTTGCCTGATACCAGAGCAAAATACAATCTATTTACCGAACCCTTTTCAAACTGAAGGCACAAGGATTTATGGCAATAAGCGTTTTTTGCAAAAACAACTGCACCAGAAGTATCTCTGTCCAACCTATGGACAACAAATATTTTTCTGTTTAACCTATCTTCAAGCATTCCAACCAAACTTTTGGCTCTTTCTTGGTTATTCCCCGGAATTGTCAAAATACCAGACGGTTTGTTTAGTGCAATAATTTCTTCGTCTTCGAAAATAATATTTATTAAATCTTCTGACATAAATTTTGTCTCTTGAAAGGACTATACATTGTTTATATAATTATTGCATGGAATTGAATGAGAAAAAAATTTGGAAGCCCGGAACAATGCTATATCCCTTACCGGCTGTGCTTGTTTCATGTGGAGAGCTAAAAAATGAAAAGGATACTTCAAATTGCAACATAATCACTTTATCATGGGCTGGCACAATTTGTTCTGAACCTCCGATGCTTTCAATTTCAATAAGGCCGGAGAAATATTCTTACAAAATAATAAAAAAGACAGGATATTTCGTTGTGAATTTAACAACAAAGCGTCTTGCATATGCAACTGATTTTTGTGGTGTAAAATCAGGAAAAGACATCGATAAATTCAAAAAATTAAATCTTTCAGCACAAAAAAGCAATTTTTCAAACTGCCCTTTGATAACAGAAAGCCCAATAAATATAGAGTGCAAAACACAAAATATAATTAAACTTGGAAGTCACGATATGTTCATTGCAAAAATTCTATGCGTGCATGTTGATAAAAAACTTATCTATAAAAACTCGCTAAAACTAGAAAAAGCAAATTTGATTGCTTATTCGCACGGCAATTATTATCTCCTAGGCAAATACTTAGGACATTTTGGATTTTCTGTAAGGAAAAAGTAATTCTACTATTATTTTTTTGTAGAAATTCCAAATAAAGAATAAAGCGCGCAATACCCTGCCAAACCAGTGAATAACGGCACAAGTCCTATCAAGCCCCACCAGTTAGAATATTTTATTCCCCAAGACAAGATTGCTAACCCTATAATCAATCTAATAATCCTATCCACCATACCAACATTTTCCTTCATATAAGCCCCCCTTAAATGGAGATTATATCAGGAATTTAACGATGGTCAAGTCAAATTATTCAAAAAATTTACACTTTTCTTTCAAACTGGATAATCCACTAAAATCTCAATTTTTCTAAAGGATGAAATAACCTTTTTCCATTAACGATATATCACTGTAAATACTCATTAAGAAAATAATAAAAGATATGAACATCAATTGCGGAATGAGAGTATCGTATTTCCCTACCAAACCAATCTCACTGACAAAAGTGGAGAAAAGTCGTGTACGAAAAGAATTGCCGCCAAATTTCAAAATAGGAAGGATATTTGAACTCAGCGGTAAAACAGTAGTTATGCATAAAGATCTACCAAATCTTATAACACATGCCGCTGAATCAGTTTTAAAAAACTGCCCTTTTCTCCTTTCGCGAATTCCCGAAAACAAACTTATTTTTGCTGTACACAATATTGACCAAAATATAGAGTCTAATTTGCGCAATGCAGGAAGATTAGTAAAGATTCCTCAGAATTACTCTGATCTTCAAACAAAAAAACATGTTCTAAGTGAGCTAGCAGAATTTCTGCCGGATGAAACAGATGAATCTTTGCATTTAATCGCATCACCCCATTCAAATGACAAGCAAGGAACAAAAAAAATGGATGAAGCCTTAAATATAAGAAAAAGGCTGGACCCTTTTGGTTATTGTTTTCACATTGTTTCCGATGCTTTACAAGGATCGTATAGCAAAAATGATATAAATAGAGCTATTTCTTTGATTCCTCTTGAACTTATAAACACTCTCAGCCCTGATAGTATAGTTAAACTTTCCAAATTATTTTTAGAACCATCTAATTGGATTAACATAAGTAAAAAGGAAGAACATGGAAATGGAAACGTGGTAGAAATTCAGATGCTGAAAGATGCTTATTTTGGAGTGGGTCACGATATTGTTTCGATTTTTGCGTGCTTAGGTCTGGAACCGTTAGAAATAAAATTTTATCCAATCGGCAAAGATGAAAACAAGATTCTATGTTTAAGCAAATCACGTTTTATTTCAAAAGAATGTGGAGTAACAAAAATCTTATCAGAAGTGAAAAGATTGTTTGATGAGAACTCGGCTCAAAAAGCTTTGTTGTCAGGAGAAGGCGAACTTTTGTGGTTCAGCTTTGTCGGTCTTTATAATGCAATGTCCAGATTTTTAGCTTCTTCTGGCTACCAAAAAGCAAATTCTTCACAAATACTTTCAATAATGAAAAGAAATGGTGCGATTATGCGCACAATATTATCTCTCTTACGCAAAAAGTTTGATCCATCTTATCCGGCAGAAGTGAAATGTGACATTGCAAATAAAATAAATGAGTCGGATTTGGAAAATGCTATAGCGAATTTGCCCGAAGACGAAGCTAAAATTATGAAATTTTGCTTTAATTTCGTTCTTTCAGTCAGAAAAACAGATTACTTTGACGTGAATCGATTAAAAGAAATCTCCAGCTTTATTTTAAATGCAAACCAGTTAAAAGAATATATCGATGATAGTTTTTCAATTAGGCCAGAAGAGATATTGCTAATACATAGGAGAAGCAAAGGCATAGATTTGCATCCTGTTTATGCTGTTGAAAGGAAAACTAAAACAGAACGCTATGTAAATGCTGATGAATTTTCGCTTTCATCTGACATTCCTATGGTAAATATCATAGGCCCCTATGTAAGAAATGTAAGACAAATTGTTGCAGCAAAAGCTTTGGAGATAATGCCATTTATAGAAGAGTTGACGAACAGAGAACTTAATATATTTGAAGGAATGCATTTTATAGATGAAAACGGAAAAGAATATAATATTTGCGGTTTACATCCAAATACTTATCTTTCTGTGACAGCTGGCGCTTTGTTCAGCAGGCCATCCAATGAAGAATCTCATTATGAAGAACCAACTTACATAGAGAATATATCAAAAGGTTTTGGAACCAATCCAAAGGACATAGACTATGTAAGCGTTAAATTTTTAGGCAGAGGGGGACAAAGAACAATCTCTACTGTCAAAGTACATTCCGCAAGAAACACCAATACTTTTCTTGCAGCAGTTAATAGAATGGATCTTATTGACGCCGAAAAAGGCCCTGCTGAAGAAGAATACAAAACTTTAAATTCATTTTCAGGACTAACCAAACTTTTGCCCATGCCTTTTGGTTTTGTTTCGGTGCCTATGGGAAAAATAAATATAGGAGTACTTTTCAAAGAATTTCTTATGGGTCTCGATTGCGAACAATACTTTCAAGCTCTAAGAAAGGAAGAAAGCAAAAGGATACTTTTTAGAGCTGTTGGGAAAGCCATTGGGCAACTCTATAGCGATACCTTTATGGGGTCATCTGATTTTAAGCTCTCAAATATGGTGTTTTACCGTAACAATGTAAAATTTTGCGATATATGTCCCTTTACTGAAGATATGGGATTAGTAAAAGATGGATTTATCCAATTGTTTGATCCATTAAAGACATCATTTAAATCTGATATTATTGAAGGAATAATTTCTTGTGGTGATCGAGGGAGAGAGTTCTTAGGAAGGATAAGAAACAATATGCTTTATGATCAAGAGGATTCTTGGCAAAGCATAGCAACATGGGAAGAACTAAATAAAATAGCTTTAGCGAAGGGCTTTCATCCTGAAGAATACTATAAGTGGGAACTTAAATAGCAATTTCTCCTTAAAAAAAGTATAAATTTTTACACATTGCTTTTAGTCATGAAAATCTCATTTGAAAAACGTCAAAATGTTTTTATGGTTGGAATATTTCTTGTAGTGAGATGCTAAAATAATGGGCCCACTAGGATTCGAACCTAGAACCTGTCGGTTATGAGCCGATTGCTCCACCGTTGAGCTATGGGCCCCCTCTAACAAATAGTATAACTTGAAACAAATAAGTGTTCAAGAAGTTAAAAAATTTTTAGAAATTAAATTATTTTTTTGCCAACAGATTTGTTAAGTTTTGCTTTTGCTATTTCAAAATCGTATCTTGAGTTCCAATAATCTGTATAAGAGGAGTTGTAAGCGTTTTGAGATTCCAGATAATATTGCCTGCTTGTAATATCTGCAGAATAAGAAATCTCCACTGATTTCATAGTTCTATAAGCCAAATCAGACGCGATTTTTCCTGCATTTACTTTTTCCACAGCAGAGAATAAAGACAAATATGAAGATTCAACATCAAGTTTGACAGCACTGATTAAAGCATTTTCTTGTGCTTTTGCTGCATTCAAAGAAGCAAACGCTTCTCTTACCTGATTTTCGGACTTAAACCCATCAAACAAAACCCAAGAAGCAACAAACATTGCTCTCCAATTTCCTAAGTCTGTGTTATATGTTGCATTTTTGTTATACAAGCTTTTTGTATTTCCAGCGGAATAAGTAAATGCAATGTTTGGCAGATAATTGCTATATGCAAGATTTACAGCACTCTTTGCCACATTTAATGCCTGCTTAAAAGATAAATAATCTGGTCTGTTTTCAAAAGCTGTTTCTAGAACAGTTTCTTGATCAGGAATATTTTTAGTTTCAATTTCAGGCAAAATATCGTTTAGCTGGGTATCCCTCGGCAAACTAACACCTATTGTTGATTCTAAAGCTAAAAAAGAAATGTCCATAGCATTTTTTAAGTTTATTTTTGCAACTGAATAGTTCGCAATAGCTGTTTTAATCCTCAACAAATCTGTTTCAGTCGCAATGCCGGAATTGAACAATATCTGCGTTAATTGAAGATTTCTCTCAAGGTTTTTTATTGTTGATTCTGTTATTTCCAAACTTTTTTTCAGCTTTAAATATTCGTAATATGATTTGATAACATTGTATTCAACTTCTTGGCTTGCTTTTTTTAACTCTAAAAGAGCCATGTCATAACTGCTCTTAGCGATCGACATAGCCGTTAAAATTTTGCCTCCGGTAAAAAGTGATTGCTGAACATTAAAACTGTAAGAGGTAACATCGCTTGGCTCATCAGGAGCAGTAGAAATTGTCCCACCCCCAAAAATTGGAGGCAAAGTAATCATTATTGGCTGAGAATAATTTTTCCCTTTTGAAGCTGACAAACTTATTGTTGGAAGAACTGACGAAGCTGCCTGCCCCATCTTTGCAGAAGCAACTTCAACATTATGTTTTGCTGATAAAAGAGACGGACTATTTTTATATGCAAGCTCAATGCAATCGTTAAGTGTTAAAGAAAAAGCTGTGTTTGAAAGTAATAACAAGGAGAAAATAAATAAGCCAGCAATACCATAGAATAACCGTTTCATAGTTCCTCCTCTATATTCCAAACAAAAGTTTTTACGCCTTGTCTGCCGTATTTGTCCTTAATTAATTTTAACTCTTGCAACAAAATACCTTTTGTCCTTTCATCAGTAATTATTAACAAAGCGCTGTTGCTTCCCGGCCAGATATTCGTATCTAAATGTGGCTCACTTGACTTTCCAACACCAAGCAAATAAGGAATTTTAGAATATTTTTCTTGGCCGGCTTTTTTTAAAGCCGACATAATATTGCATTCAAGCGCCGGAGAATAAATTATTAAAACTGCTTTCATTTTTTTGATACCTCCTGACAAGCGCTTTTATTCTTGGAAATGAAATAATTTTCTATAATGTAATATACAACCGGGACAAAAACCAAACTTATTGATGTAGAAGCAGTCAAACCTCCTAGAACAGACACAGCCATACTTTTCCAAAATTCACTTCCTTCACCATGTCCAAATATAATTGGAAACAAAGCCAATCCAGTTGTAAAACTTGTCATAAGTATCGGTCTTTTGCCAGATTCCATTATTGCTTCTTTTAATCCAAGCCCTCTCTCTCTTAATATATTTATGAAGTCTATCAAAACTATTGAATTCTTGACAGCAATTGCCATAACTAAAATCAAGCCCACAAAAGCCATGACTCCAAATGGATAACCAGAAATTATCAATGCCCAAACAACTCCTGCAATAGCCAGAGGAATTGAAAACATAATAATAAACGGCTCCAAAAGCGATTCAAACTGTGCAACAAGAACTAAATATATCAACGCAATTCCAAGAAATAAAGCAATAAATAATGATCTAAAACTTTCAGCTATCTGTTCGGAGCTTCCAGCAATTTTTACACTAACTCCCTGTGGAGGAGGCATTTTTCTCAAAATCTTGCTAATATCTGATGTGATGTCTCCCAATGATCTGCCGTAGTAATCTGCATCAACAATAACCAAACGCTGTTGATTTTTTCTTTGAATAACTTGCGGTGCGTTTTCAAGAGAAATAGAAGCAATATTTCCAAGAGATACATTTGATCCAAGTCTGTTTGTAACATAAACATTTTTTATGTCATCTAATCTGCTTCTGTTTTTCTCGTTAAGTCGCACAAAAATATCATACTCATCTCCTTTTTCTCTTAACTTAGTGGGAGTAGAACCATAAATAAAACTGCGCGCAGATAAAGCAATATCGTACATTGACAAACCAAGAGCAGAAGATTTATCTCTGTCAACTTTTAGCCTGTATTCTGGATTTGTTTTTTCTCTTGAAATTAATGGATCTAACACTCCGGGTATTTTTTCTATTTTTGACTTTAAGAGCAGAGCGTATTCGTCCATCTTGTCAAAATCCGAACCATAGATTTCCAATGTTATCGGCCTTCCACCGCCCATTATAGAATTAACTCCCATTGAACTTAAATCGATCGATTTTAATCCTGGAATTTTATAAGCCAAATCAGAAATTTGTTTTTGTATTTCTTTAATGCCTCTATTCCTCTTGCTAAGAGGAACCAACCTAACATATATTCTCCCGTAATTAGGGCCTGATTTTGTTGACAAGCCCATGCTTGTTCCAGTCCCTGCTGAAACCAAAACGAATTCTACCTCCGGAATTTGTTTTTTTATCATTTCTTGCAATTGTTCAACAACAGCTTTTGTCTCTTCAAGACGTGTTCCAGCAGGAAGAGATATGTTGCCCGATAAAATTCCATTATCAAATTCAGGGAAAAATTCTGTGCCTGTAAACATAAATAACGGCATGCTGAAAATAAATAAAACAGCTGAGAATAAAATAACTTTAGCCCAATTATCAACGGCCCAGCCAAGCAGATTTTTATATTTTTCTTCAACAAACAAAAACCACTTTTCACTAACATCATATAATCTTTGAAATACAGAATCCTTATTTTTCTTAATCTTGCCATCATCCAACAAAATTGACGACAACATAGGAATAAAGAATACAGAGGTAAAAAATGACATTGTTATTATGACTATTGTTATAAGTGAGAGCTGATTAAAAAATACTCCGACAAATCCTTGAACTAGCAACAACGGAATAAAAATGACAACATTTGTTGTTGAAGTACCCAAAACCGCTCCAAAAACCTCTCCCGCACCATAAATTGCAGCTTCTTGTGGCGGTTCTCCTTTTGCTTGCATATGCCTGTGAATGTTTTCCAGCAAAACAATAGCATCATCAACCACAATACCAACGGATATTATTATTGACGCCAAAGATACAATGTTTATTGTAGAACCAGTTAAAAACATATATTGAAATACAGAAATAACCGGCAAAGGTATGGCCATAGAAATTATGAATGAGCTTTTGAAATCCCTTAAAAAGAACAACACACAGAGTACTATAAAAATTATCGCCCAATAAAGAGTTTTGGTAAGCTCGTTTATGCTTCTTACTATAGAATCCGAAATATCCTGAACATAATTTATTGTGATATCAGGTGGCAAATCTTTTTTTAACAAATTTAATTGCTTTTTTGCTTCTCTTGCCACTTGGACAGTATTTGCATTTGATTGTTTCTGAATAAGCAACATTATTCCGGGCTTGTTGTCAACAAGAATAAAATTTTCAGGATCTTTGTAAGAATCGCTTACATTTGCTACATCTTTCAAATAAACAGCGGCTCCGTTATAATAGCCAACAATTAAATTTGATATTTCATCTATAGAGTTAAACTCTCCAGGAACTCTAATGCCGTATTCAAGCCCGCCTGATTTTAGTGTTCCTGATGGAAGAGAGATATTTGCGCCTTGCAGAGCCAAATTTATCTGATTCATCGAAAGTTTATAAGCTTCCAATTCATATCTGTCAACATCAACATTTATCTGCCTTTGCAATCCACCGGAAATTATTATGCTTCCCACTCCTTGAATTTTTTTTAACGCCGTTGAAATAGTTTTATCTGCTATCTGGTATAGATCTCCATAGGATTGATCCGCTGATAAACCAATAACCAAAACAGGTATTTGCGAAGTATCAAATTTGTAAATGATAGGAGCATTTGCGTCTTTTGGCAGTTTTGCCTTTATCAAATCTAATTTGTCTCTAACATCCGCAGCAGCGGCATCTATATTTGTGCCCCATTTAAATGAAATAGTTACTGTTGATAGATTTTCTATGCTGTCAGAAGTTATTTTGTCTATGTTTGGAACAGTTGCAACTGCATCTTCTATAACTTTTGAAACTGTTATTTCTATATCATCAGGACTGGCTCCCGGATAAGAAGTAATAATGGTTATTGTTGGAACCGAAATGTTAGGAAGCAAATCTATCGGCAAATTAAAAAGAGAATATATCCCAAGCAAAAGCAGGATAATAAATACGGAAATTGTAAATAATGGTTTTTTTACAAAGAATTTAATCACTTTTCCATCTCCTCCACTTTTGCTCCATCGCTTACCACTCTTTGCCCAATAACTATTACTTTGTGATCCTTTGTCAGCCCTTTTGTGATTTGAACATCATTTCCTTCCTGAATACCAATCGAAACTGGAATTTTTTTTGCTATGCCATTTTCAACAACAAATACATATTTTTCTTGGTCTCCAAGTATGCTGTCAAAGGGGATTAACAAAGCGTTTTTTGCCTGCCTTAACGATATTTGCGCTTTTGCAAACATCCCGGGTCTTAATTTGTTTTGATAGTTTGGCAAAACAATTTCAATTTGTGTGGTTCTGGTTGCAGGATCAATTACCGGTCTTATGTTGCTTATCCTACCAATAAATGTTTCATCCGGAAACGCGTCAAATACAAGCTTGACAGGCATTCCAATCTTTATATATGAATAATACTTTTCTGGTACAGCACTGTAAATTTTTAACTGGCTAATATCATATATCATAAAGACAGGATTTACCAAACCACCTACTTGCGAAACAACTTGTTCTCCTTCTTTTACAAGCTTCATTCCAATAATTCCAGAAATTGGAGCAGTTACAACCATATCACTGTAGAGATCATCGTCATTTTTTATGCCTTGAACATATGACAACAAAGGATCTCCCTTTTCCACATATTGGCCTTCTTCGACATAAATCTCCTGAACTCTGCCTGCAATTCTTGGCCTTACTGCAACTTCTGTTTTTGCTTTTACATCAGCAAGCAATGTTACAGTTTCTTCAATGTTTCCAATAGCTGGATTCTTAACAACAACAGGAATGATTTTTTCCGATACAAGCTCCTTTGTTTTAAAAACTCTGGAAGCAATTCTAAATGAAAGTATAAAAGCCAAAAACGCAATAATTATTATCAATATCCTTCTTCCGTTCATTATTTTTTCTCCTCTTCTTTATTTATTTCGTTTACTAATTTCTGCATTATTGAGATTAGATTTTCAACGTCTTTTTTAGAAATTTTCGAAAATAATTTTTTTACGCATTTATTTGTTTCTTCTGATATTCTTTCACACACATTTTTACCCTTAGGTGTTAATGTTATTCTCATAACCCTTCTATCTATTTGATCATTTATCCTTTTGACATAGCCGAGCAAAAAAAGTCTGTCAACCAAACCGCTTACATTGCTGAGAGTAACTCTGAGTTCTTTCGCAAGATCCTTCATTTTTGGAGATTTCAGGTCTTTTATCTGCCTCAACAAAACTATCTGCGGGAATGAAATAAGTGGCTCATCTTTTTTTAAAAGATGCCCTCTGTGCAAATATCTTGATATCGAAAACAATAAACTTTCAAATTTTAGTGTTTTATCTTGCATTTGCTTCACCGAATAAATAATTTACTCACTTAACTATTTTAAACAAGCATTTCGGTTTTGTCAATAAGGGCTTGGCTTTTTTTGCAGAAACATATATAATTCAATGTAAAACAGGTCCTTATTAGGGGAAAAGTTATGGCTGAAAAAAAATCGCTTGAAGAAATATTGGTTGAAAAAAAACTTATTACAAAAGATCAGCTTGCACAAGCGCAGGCAGAGGCAAAAAAATTAAAAATCCCTCTTAGAAAAGCACTTTTGTCGCTTGGTATGGTTAAAGACAGCGATATGATTGCTGTTTATGAACAACAGATGAAGGTTCCATTTGTGAACCTGAACAGTTACATTATAGATTCAAAAATACTATCTTTAATCCCTGAGGAATATGCAAAAGAACATAATGTTATACCTCTATTCAAAGCCGGAGATATTATCACTGTGGCAATGACGGATCCGTTTGATGTAATGGTATTAGATGAATTAAGAACCATGACAAAATGCATAATAGAACCTGTTTTAACAACAGAACACGACATAAAAAAGGCATTTTCACAATATTACGGCAAAGATTCTTCTATTGATGATGTGATAAAGAAAATAGACGAAGAAGAAGAGATTGAGCAACAAAAAATAAGAGATGAGGAAGAAGAACTTTCTCCGGAAAAAATGAGACAGGCAGCTGAACAAGCTCCTATTATCAAACTGGTTAATTTAATAATTTCTGAAGGGATAAAAGAAGGCGCTTCTGATATACATATCAACCCGGAAGAAAAAATGGTAAGAATAAGATATAGAATTGATGGCGTTTTAAGAGAGGCCTCTACACTTCCAAAAAATCTTCAGGCAGCGGTTATTTCCAGAATAAAGATTATGTCTGATATGAATATTGCTATTAAAAGAAGCCCTCAGGATGGCCGTTTCAGAATAAAAATTGAAGGAAGCCAAATAGATATGAGGGTATCGTCTTTTCCTTCAATACACGGCGAGAACATCGTTATGAGAATTTTGGATCCTTCAAGCATAATGATCAGTTTATCAGATATCGGATTTTATCCAGAGGATTTGGAAAAAATAAACGATCTGATTAGAAAACCACATGGAATTATTCTTGTTACAGGCCCAACCGGATCAGGGAAAACGACAACTCTTTATGCTTCTTTAAGAACTATTAACTCTATTGATAAAAACATAATAACTCTTGAAGATCCGGTTGAATACCAGCTTGAAATTATCAGACAAGCACAAATAAATCCAAAGGCTGGATTGACTTTTGCCAGCGGGCTCAGATCAATTTTGAGGCAGGATCCAGATGTTGTTATGGTTGGGGAAATAAGAGACAGAGAAACAGCCGAAATAGCGATTCAAGCCGCGATGACAGGGCACCTTGTTTTCTCAACTCTGCATACAAACGACGCTCCCGGAGCTTTGACAAGATTAACTGATATGGGAATAGAACCATTTTTGATATCTTCTTCTGTAATTGGAATACTCGCGCAAAGATTAGTTAGAAAAATTTGCCCTTCCTGCAAAGAGTCATATAAGCCAAGTGAAAAAGTTTTAAGAGATTTAGGCATTGAAGATATCAGCGGAAAAACAGTTTTTTATAAAGGAAAGGGTTGCAAAAATTGTAAAAATTCCGGTTATAAAGGGAGAGTCGGGATTTTTGAGCTTTTAATTACCAATGAAAAAATCAGAGAACTCGTGCTTGAAAAAGCTTCCGCCGATGTTATAAGAAAAGCTGCTCAGGAAGCAGGCATGAAAACTCTAAGACAGGACGGACTTAGAAAAGCTCTTGATGGAACTACATCTATAGAAGAAGTGATGCGCGTAACAATGGAATAAAATGGCAAAGTTTAATTATAAAGGTTTCGATAAACAAGGCAAATCATTATCAGGGACAATTGAAGCGGCAAACCAAGAAGCCGCAAACGATATCCTCAGAAACAACGGATACACAATTACCTTCCTAGAAGAAAGAACCGGAGATATAGAGATTAAATTCCTTGAAGATTTTCTAAAAAGTTTTAGTAAAGTAAAAACAAACGATCTTGTTATGGCAATAATTCAACTTGCCAATATGCTTGACGCCGGAATACCGCTACCCACAGCCATTAGCACTTTGATTGAACAAACCGAAAACAAAAAATTAAAAACTGCGCTAATAGATATCAACGAAGAAATAAAAGCTGGCAAAACATTTTCAGAATCATTGGCAAAACACAAGGAAATATTTTCAAATCTCTTTATCAATATGGTTGCGGCTGGCGAAACATCCGGTAATTTGAATGATGTGCTAAAAAGATTATCCCAATTTACAGAACATGAACAGGAATTAAAACAAAAAATTTCTTCCGCTATGACTTATCCAGTAATTCTTTTGATCGCTGGAGTTTTGGTCTTATCCTTTTTGATAACAAGCTTTGTTCCAAATTTTGTGAAAGTTTTTATGGATATCAATCTGCCACTCCCTCTCCCAACACTTTTGCTTTACAACTTGAACCTGCTTATCCGCGCATCTTGGTTATATATCGTTGGTGGTTTAACTGCTACAATAATTTTTGTTAAAAGATGGGCAAAAACTCCGCAAGGAAAAACAAAACTTGACGAATTAAAAACAAAAATACCCGTCTGGGGAGATCTTTCGGTTAAAGTTGAGATAGCACGTCTTACACGAACGCTTGCTGCTCTTTTATCAAGCGGTGTGCCTATGATACAGGCACTACAAGTTACAGAAAAAACTATTGATCTTGCACCGGTTGCAAATGCAATAAAAAATGTTACAGTCGCGGTAAGCAAAGGCAGAACTATCAGCGAATCCTTGAAAGAAAGCAAAATTTTCCCTCCAATGCCAATACATATGATAGCAATTGGAGAAGAAACAGGGACTTTGGAGATAATGCTAAACAAAATTGCAGATTTTTACGACTTGGCAACAGATTACGCAATAAAAAAATTAACAGCTCTTTTAGAACCAATGTTTTTGGTTATAATCGGCGGAATGGTCGGTTTTATTTTTGCTTCAATACTACTGCCGATCTTTTCTATGACTAAAATGTTAAATAAATAGAAAGGAAAAAGAAATGGACATAAGATCAATCTTGCAAGATGGGTTAGACAAAGGAGCATCTGACATTTTGATTGTAGCAGACAATATGCCGATAATGAGAATATCTGGCAAACTTCAATTTATCGGCAGTACCGCACTTTATTCTGAACAAGTTAAAGAAATGATCTCTTCAATCCTGACAAAAGAGCAGATTGATACTTTTGAAAAAGAAAAAGAACTTGATTGTTCGTTTGCAATAAGCGGAGCAAGATTTAGGGT
Source organism: uncultured bacterium (assembly GCA_964597815.1). GTDB lineage: Bacteria > Margulisbacteria > WOR-1 > JAKLHX01 > JAKLHX01 > CAZQZN01. The sequence goes on from CAZQZN010000002.1 coordinate 99,859, forward strand.
GAATGTTCATTATCAAAGAGGTTCAGTAGCAGCGGCTTTTAGGACAATTCCAAACGAAATCCCATCTATCGAAACATTGCGGCTTCCAAAAACAATTATAGATTTTGCCAAGGAGCCAAGGGGGCTTGTGCTTGTAACAGGTCCAACAGGCGCAGGAAAGAGTACAACTCAGGCGGCAATGATTGATTTTATAAACTCAACAAGAAGCGCTCATATTATCACAGTTGAAGATCCCATAGAATTTATCCACAAAAACAAAAAGTCGGTTATTGAGCAAAGAGAAATTGGTTTTGACACAAAATCATTCCCAAATGCGCTAAGACATGTTTTAAGACAGGATCCAGACGTAATACTTATTGGAGAAATGAGAGAGCTTGAAACAATCTCCACAGCAATAACAGCGGCAGAAACCGGCCATTTGGTAATATCCACTCTTCATACAAATGACGCTGTCCAGACAATAGACAGAATTATTGACGTTTTCCCACCACATCAGCAAAACCAAATTAGAATGCAACTATCTCTTTCATTGCAAGGCATTGTATCTCAGCAACTTTTGCCAACAGCCGACGGCATTGGACAAGTAGTAGCAGTAGAAGTATTAAAGGTTAATTCTGCTGTCAGAAACATTATAAGAAAAGGAACAACACAGGATTTATATTCAATTATGGAAATCGGGTCAAAACATGGTATGCAAACTATGGATAATGCCCTAAAGGAACTTGTAAAAGAAGGAATTATTACAATGCAAACGGCTATTGAAAGAGCTGTTAACCCGGAAAATTTTGAAAAAATGCTTGCAAAATAAATGGGTCTGTATTATACTATCTTTTTAGATTACAAATGCTGAAAAGAAAGGTGGTGAAAAAAAGATGAGAAAAGCATTTACACTTATAGAATTATTGATCGTCATGGCAGTTATCGCAATCCTCATTGGTATAGCAATACCAAGCTTTAGAGGAATGCAAGAAGAAGCCAAAAAAGCAAAAGCGGGCGGTGATTTGAGACTATTAAAATTGGCAGTGGAGGCATACAACGCAAACAATGGAGTATATCCAGCTTTATTAGCATCAGTTGAAGGAAGTTCTGTTGTACAGACTCTGCCGAAAGATCCTTTTACTGATAGCTCTAACTACCGCTACTCGCTTAGTTCAAACGGAAGATACTACATAATCTATTCAGTTGGTCCAAACAACACCACTACTGCCTCTATTAGTGATTCAGGTGTGGTAACTGTTGGTGATTCCTCACAAATTGGAACAACAAACGGAACCCCACCAAACTCAAACTGGAAATAAGATTTTTGGTCCGGCTGAAGAATTTAAGGGCCTTTTATATAAGGCCCTTTTTATTTTTTTTTACAACTCTAAGTTATTTCACATTATTTGAATTATGTTATACTAAAATCGTGATGAACACAAAAAAATCTTTTACAATAATTGAACTATTAGTCGTAGTTACAATAATGCTAATTCTACTTAGCATCATTAGCATAAACTCTGCAAAAATTAGAGAATATTCTTCCAGCACAAAGATAAAAAGCAATTTAAGGAGTTTAAAAGCCGCAATTGAAATATTTGCCGCAAAAAATGGTAAATATCCCGAAAGTTTGACTGAGGTTGCTTCAACCGAAAATCCAATAATAACTGAAATTCCAAACGATGATTTTTCCCAAAAAGAGCCTCTTAGTTATTCACTTTCACCAGATAAAAATTTCTTTGCAATTTGGTCAGCAGGCAAAAACAGAACAAAAGGAGCTTTAACCGGATGGGTTGGTAAAATGCCAATTCCATCAGACGACGATGATCTTGGGACAACAAACGGCACTCCCCCAAACGAAAACTGGAATTAGTAACTCTACCAAATTTAAAATTCTTTACATCATATAATTGTTTTGATATAATTTACAAAAATGAAAAGGGAAAGTTTTACACTTCTTGAGATGATATTGGTCTTGTTGTTAATAACCATAACACTTTTCCCTTTAATAGAAGCATTTTCCATAGCAGTTAAGACCAGCAAAAGCATAACCAATACTAATATCGCAATAGAACTTGCACAGCAAAAATTGGAACAGCTTCAATCGGTGCCTTACTCTTCTTTATCTTCAACACAAGAATCTCAGGGTTCAATCTCCGGATATCCAATTTTTTCAAGAGAAGCAATTGTAATAGAAGAACAAACAAATTTGAAAAAAGTTGATGTTAATGTATATTGGCCTTTTGGCACAAAAATGGAACAATTCGGTTTAAGCACGTACTTTACAAATTATTGAAAAAATGAAAAATAAAAATGCTATAACGATTCTTGAACTCTTAATCACTCTAATGATTACAACTCTTGTGATGGGGCTCCTTGTTGTTGTTTTTATTGCCGGTTCAAATGTATATAACGAAGAAATATCAGAATCTCTGGCATTGTCAGAAGCAAACAAAGCAATCAATTCTCTCAAAAATGATTTAAGAAGCTGTCTGGAAATAACTTCCGCAAGTTCAAAAAGCATAACTTTTTGGGCTGAGGATTTTAATAACAACGGAACAAAAGAAGCAAGCGAATTGTTTTCATACAGTTGGAGTGGTGTTGCCAATGATCCGCTGATAAAAACCGAAAATGGCCAAAGCTATATGGTCGCAAAAAACTTGAAAAATTTCCAGCTAACATATAATAGTCCTATTTTATCTTCAATAACACAGGTAAATATTTTGGCTGTTGCTGGCAACTCTGGACAGCTGGCAACATTTGAAACTTCTGTTAAATTGCGGAATATTTAAAAGGAGGAAAGCAATGATTAATGGGAAAAAAGGAAATATACTCACAACTTTCATCATAATCGTTGCAATTGCATCAATCGTCGGAGCATTTATGTTTGTTTTAACTGCAAGAGTAAGGGAGCTCCCAACAAAAAAAGCACAAGCAAAGGCATTTTATATCGCGGAAGCAGGAATAAATAAAGCGATTTGGTATGTTTCTACTCCAATTGAAGACGGTGGAATGGGACAAGGATACAGAATTACTGCTTCAACCGAAACATTTGGCGATGGGCAATACATATATTCTGTATTAGATGGTCCAACTACCGGCTCAATCTTAATAATTGCAACAGGGGAAGCCTTTGGAGTTTCAAAAACAATAGAGCAACTATTAAATTCTTCCGCTTCTTCAACAGCTAGTTTTGAATTTGCCGTGTATTCATCAAGCAATTTGACTATGAGCGGAGCAGGCACAATAAACGGGCCGGTATTTTCAGCAGGTAATATAACGCTTAACGGAGCAACAAATATTAGCGGACCAGTTAAAATCTTAGAAGGCAATTATTACAAAAAAAATGGAGTTAACCAACCAGCAACAACAGTTTCAACTCCTCCTCCAATGCCAACAATAGACAGATCTCCTTATGACGAATTACTCAGCCAAGCGGCTAGTCAACCCGCTGGAAATATGAGTATTTCTGGCGCTGGCAATTATTATCTAAATGGCGGAACTTTGTATGTAAATGGGAACCTTAACATAAGTGGAGCAAGGTCAATAAGAGGAGGAGGAACTATTGTTGTTACAGGAAATGTAAATATGTCCGGTAGCGGGATAATCGATTCAAACACAAAGATAATTGCAGGAAACAATTTATCTTTAAGTGGAAGTCATGTTGTTAACTCAAATAGTGTTCTATTTGCGGGCAATAATATAGATTTGTCTGGAGCAGGAGATATCACTGGCTCTGTTATAGCGATGAATGCTGTAAACGCCTCAGGAGCAGGAAGAACAATTGGTCTTGTCTATTCCCAAGCAGGACTTTCTGGAGCTAGAACCATAGTTGGAGCAATCGTTTGCAGAAGCAACGCTGCATTTACTGGTGCAGTTAATATTACCTACAATCCTTCTGTCATTTCCGTTTCAACAATTCCGGGTATAATTTCAACAACTGGCATAACAAAATCAAAAGGAGGATGGAAAGAGAAGAAATGATATTCTTTAAAAAAAGAAAAGCCAACGCTCTAACGACTTTCATCATCCTGATTGCCATAAGTGCGCTCGTCTTAGCATACATTTTTGTTGTAACATCAAGAACCCAAGATGCATATCAAGTAAAGAAAAAAGAACAAGCATTTTTTATTGCCGAAGCAGGAATAAAAAAAGCTATTTGGGCTTTGATGAGCCCATCTGGCATAGGTGGCATGGGTGCATCTTGGAGACCAACAAATTATTCAGAAAGTTTTGGGAACGGAACATACACATTTTCAATACTGAACGGACCAACAAGTACAACATTAATAATCATTTCAACTGGTGAAGTAAACGGTCAAAAAAGAACAATAAAACAGGAGATGGTTTCATCTTCTCTTCCAGCCGCTTTCAGTTATGCAATGTATAATAACGGTCCATTGACTTTAAAAGGATCAAGTGTTTTAATAGGAGATATATTTGCAAACGGCAATGTGTCAATCCAAAAAAATGCCAATCATCCAAGCGGAGATGTCTATACTATGCCGGGATATACTGTAAACGGCGTTCCCGGACAAATTCCCGACACAATTCCAACAATGCCAGCGCTAAACACTACTTATTACGACAACCTTATAACAACCGCTCAAACATACCCAGCAGCCAACCAAACAATAAGCAATGTAAATCTAAATGGGGGTACAATTTTCATAAATGGCAATGCAACCATAAGCGGAAACATAACCGGTGGCGGCAAAATAGTCGCAACAGGCAACATAACAATTCAATCTGCAAATATATCTTCAAACACAACAATTATCAGCAATGGTTCTATGTCCATTCAAGGTCCATCAAATATCGACTCAGGCGGAGTTTTATATTCTCCAGTTCTCATTACTATCCCGGGCAATCCTAGAATCATAGGATCTGTCTTATCAGCAAAAATTGTAGCAAATGGAAATCCAACTATTATGGGAATATTATTTTCTTGGGACGTGTCAACAGAACTCAATGGCAATGTTACTGTTTATGGAAGCGTTGTTAATCCGTCATCTTCAACATATAGCGGTAATATCAATTTAGAATTTAGAACTGAATATATACCAACTTATGTTGAGGGCCTCTCTTCCGGCGGACTTAGTTTGTTAAAAGGATCTTGGAAAGAATTATAAAAAATGTTTGGTTTTAGAGAAAAAACAGGCAAAAAAGAGAGCTTTATTGGTGTAAATATCACTTCAAATGTGATAAATATCACATCCATAAAACAAGATGGGCAAAAAGTAATCGTCCAAAGTTTTGATACAGTCGAATTGCCTTTTGGATTAGAAAAAGAGAAAATCGACAATTTTATTTTAGAAACGCTAAAAAAATACTTTTCAAATGTAAAATCACCAAAACCAAAAGTTTTTTCATTAATTTCAGGTCCAGATGTAATCATAAGAAGATTATCGCTTCCAAAATTACATCCTAAAGAACTGTTGGAAGCAATAAAATGGGAGATAAAAACTCATATTCCATTTCCCATTGAAAACGCGGCAATAAACTACACAGTTTTGGGAGAAATTCAAACAAAAGAAGCACCAAAATTAGATCTATTAGTTGCAATCATTCCAAAAGATTATATTAAAAAGACAAATGCAATTTTTGAAAAAGCGGGAGTAATTCTTAAAGGGCTCACAATTGCTCCATTTGCCGTATGGAATCTTTTAAAAGCTACTTCACTGTTAAAAAAAGATACAAAAACTGCTTTTGTTGATTTTGGCTCTGAGAATACTAAGGTTGTTTTCTTTGACGGAGAAAATCTTGAATTCTATAGAGAAATACCACTTGGGGGAATGCATATCACAAAATCAATGACTGGTTTGTTTGTTGCTGACAAATGGCAGATGAACTTAAATTATTCGCAAGCGGAAGAATTGAAAAGGAAATTCGGGATCCCAGACGAAAACACAGAAGAAGTCACTGATGAAGGCATACCACTAAAACAAATTTATCAAGTAATTCGCCCAACACTCAGAAGATATATAAACGAAATATGCAGATCTTTTAATTATTACAAAGAACAATTTTCAAAAACATCGATTGATAGAGTCATAATATCTGGAGGTGGCTCAAAATTAAAAAACCTTGACGCCCATCTTGCAGCAGAACTTGGAGTAAAAATTGAAAAAATTGAAAATCTACTAAGTGTTGAGAAAGGACAACTTATAAAGGACTCAAATGAATTGTTTAACGCAATACCACACATAGCAATGGCAATTGGAGCAGCTCTTTCACAGGCAAAAGAAATGAATTTTATTGGAAAATCATTTGGGACAGGTGGTTTAACGAGCGCAGAATCATCTCAACAAAGAGTTTTGATGCCACAACAGATGGGCAGCGTGATTATTTTAATTTTGGCAATCGTTTATATTATCGCAATCTTTGCATTTATAGGAAACTTAAACAAAACAATTAATGAATACGAACTAAAACTTAAAAACCAACGTATACTGCTTATGAATCTCAAAATGCTTAATGAAAAACGCGATATTCTTGCAAAAATCGAAGCCCAAAAAAACTATTTAAATCCTCCTATTGCTGAAATATCAAATCTTTTGCCAAAAAAAGCATATTTAAAAACTTTGTCTTTTAATAACACAACAAAACAATTTTCTATTTCAGGAGTTTCTGAAAACATGTATTCCATTGGGGAATTTTTGAAAAAAGTAGAATCGTCTGGATTTTTTTCTGAAAGCTCGTTATCAGAAGCAAAAAAAATTGATGACAAACATTATTCTTTTTCGATGACATTTAAGTTGAAGATATAAGGAGATAAGATGAACAGAGCCTCGTGGCAAAAAATTTTGTTAGTGATATTGTTTTTTGCGGCAATAAGCTGGATTTCATATAACTATCTGCTAAAGAGTAAATTTGAAGAGCTGTCCAAACTCAAAAAATCTTTCGAGGATTTAAACGCCGAAGTATCTTCTTTGGGGGAAAAGAATGTTCAACTTGACACTGAGTCAATAAATAAAGAAATTGCCAAAAGATTAAGCGAAATAAGTGAAAAAGCTCCAAGCGAAGTCGATCTTCCATATATCATCGAAAAGTTTATATTTGAATCTTTAAAAGGGCTTGACATAGAATATACATTTGTTCAGCCGCAACAAGCAGTAAAAGAAGATTCTTTCAAAAGAGTACCAATAAATATTGATATATCCGCAAAATTCGAACCGCTTACCCAATATATTCAGCGTTTAGAAAATATGCCTTTCACCATAAGAATCGACAATATGGATATTTCAAAATCGCCGGAAGTATTAGATAAAAACGGGCAGAAAATAGAGGATTCACAAACCTTAATCGTTAAGCTAACGATATCTCTTTTTGCTATGCCGGGAGGAACTTCTACTCTCGGATCAGTTGAATCAACACCAAATATTTCACAAATACCATTAAATAACCCATTTTTTGAGAATGAGTTTTCGTCCAAAGAAGTGAATATTAGTGCGCAAAAATATAAAACACCTGTAAAAACAAAAAGAACAAGGCCAAGAAAAATTTATCCAATTTTAAAAGGAATTTACAAAGGCGAAACGACAAAAGCTTTCATAAATGATAGCATATATGGAGTGGGAGATATTATTAACGGTTACATTATTACGCAGATTGCTGATAATTTTGTTGTTCTAACAAAAGATGGGAAAGCATACACACTAAAATTAGGAGGAAAATAATATGAGATTGCGAATTTGCATTATTTTGCTTGTTTTAGCAATAATTCTCCAAAATGCTGGCATTTCTCAAGAAAAAAAAATATCTCTCAATCTTTTGAACGCTCCTTTAAATACTGTCATCTATGCCCTTGGAAAAGAAGCTGGGTTAAATATTGTTGCTTCAGACAAGATAAAAGGAAAAGTGACAATAGCAGTTAACGATGTAAGCGCATACGATGCTTTGGTTGCAGTTTTAAACGCTTCTGGCTTTGGATATAAAAGAGACGGCAATATACTGCAAATTATCGTGCCTGAATCAAAAGCGCTTTCAAAAGGGGAACCGCTTTATACAAAAAAAGGTTTTGTCACAAAAGGATTTATGATAAATAATCTTGCCCCAGCGGATGTCGAAGAAACTATCAAAAAAATGGAATTTGCTAACACAAGAATACTTTCTTCTAAAGGTTCAAACCTTTTGGTAATAGAAGCTCCTGAAAACATTATCTCTGAAATTGAAACTGTAATAAAAAAACTTGACGACTCACCAAAGCAAGTTTTGGTTGAATCACAAATAATTGAAATCACTGTCGGTAACAGCGCTGCGCCAGATGTTCTTGGAACACAGGCAAAATATGTTGGCTCAACTTATGATTTCCAAACAGAAGGACTGGCAAATCCGGCAACAGCTGGAACTCCCGGTTTTTATGCTCATGTAATAAGGGGCAATGCAGAAGCTTATGTTGAAACACTGGAAAATAAAGAAGGATTTAATCTCTTGGCTCATCCAAAAGTTGTTGCAATATCTGGAAAGCCGGCAAACATAATTAGCGGTTCAAAACTTGGATACAGGACAACAATTACTACACAAACTGGAACAATACAAAATGTAGATTTTTTGGAAGTAGGAACAAAACTCTCTTTTGTGCCATATGTAAATGATGACGGTACAATCAGAATGGATATACATCCCGAAGTCAGCGAAGGATCGATAACTACTGACGGGCTCCCTCAAAAACAAACAACAGAAGCTACAACAACAGTAATTGTAAGAGATGGAGAAACAATAGTTATCGGCGGGCTTATTAAAGACAAAACAAGAGAAATTGAAAAAGGAGTCCCAATAATTATGAATATACCAATTATCGGCAACTTATTCAAAAGAAAAGAGTTAACTTGGGAGAAAAAAGAGATAATAGCGGTAATAACACCTCACATAATCACCAATGAAAAGATAAAAAGCATGCAATCTGAAGCAGAAGAACTAAAGAATAAACAAAAAGATTCAAACATAGGCAAAGAACCGGGGATATTTTGGTGGATTAAATAATATCATCTAACAATTGTTTTGTGTAATCTTCCTTCGGGAAATTAAATATTCTTTCTGTTTCACCAAATTCTAAAATTTTGCCATTTCTCATAACAGAAATTTTATTGCAAATTTTTTTTGCTAGATGAAGATCATGAGTTATAAAAACATAAGTCAATGATTTCCGGTTTTTTAATTGCATAAGCAAATCGATTATATCTTCCTGCAGATCAAAATCAAGAGAAGAAAGAGGTTCATCAAGTATCAAAAGTTTTGGATCAGCCGCTAAACTTCGGGCAATGCAAATTCGCTGTGCTTGACCTCCTGAAAGCTCAGAAGGATATCTAAACAAAAAATCTTTTTCTAAACCTACATCTTTAAGTGATGAAACCGCCTTTGCATAAAGATCTATCTTTTTTACACCGTTAAAAACTAGAACTTCCCTCAATGTTGAATAAACTGTTATTTTGGGGTTTAACGATGCAAAAGGATCTTGAAAAACTATTTGAATTTCCCTTAAAATGCGGCTGTTTTTAACTTTTATTTCCGAAACATCATTTTTTTTATAAAATATTTTCCCACTATCTTGTTTTATTAATCCAACTATAATTTTTGCAAGAGTTGTTTTGCCGCATCCTGATTCGCCCACAATCCCTAGAATATCATCATATTCAACATCCAAATTGATATTATCCAAAATCAATCTTTTTGAAAAATATTTTTTTAAGCCTACAACTTGCAAAATATTGTTCATCATTTTAACCTTTGCACAATTTTTCCATTGCTCATCAAAGCGATTTTGTCGCACAATTTTTCAGCCAAGCGGAGATTGTGGCTTATAAAAAGCAGAGATATTTTATCTGTTCTTTTAAGATCCAAAAGCAATTCTACAATTTGTTTCTGCGTTGAAACATCTAATGCGGTAGTTGGCTCATCTGCAATGATAAATTTTGCACCGCAGGATAAAGCCATCGCGATCATAATTCTTTGCCTTTGGCCACCGCTTAATTGATGGGGATATTGTCGTAAAACAACATCCACATCTGAAATTTTTACTTTTTTAAGGGCTTTTTTCACAATAGTTAATGCTTCCGCCTCATCCAATCCAAAATGATATATTGGACCTTCAATGAGTTGTTCATAAATACTCATAACAGGATTTAAACTAGTAAATGGATCCTGAAAAACCATAGAAATTGCCGAGCCTCTGATTTTTTGAAGTTCCTTGTCGCTAACACTTAATAAATCAATACCATTAAACTCTATTTTCCCGGAAATTATTTTGGCAGGCGGCTGAATAAGTTTTAATATTGAAAGACCCAATGTGGTTTTGCCGCAACCGGATGGACCAGTTAATGCAAAAAACTCTCCTTCTTTTATCTTAAAACTTACACCATCAACTGCTTTGACAACATTATTTTTTTGCAGATAATAAGTTTTTAAATTTTCTACACTCAAAAAACTTTCATTCATTTTTGTATCTTTTCTTTAATCCCTTCACCAATCAAGTAAATACACAAAACCGTAATAAAAATAAAAAAACCGGGTATGATCGCCATCCAAGGAGCATCTCTTAAGTATGCTTGGGAATCTTGAAGCATATTTCCCCAAGATGACAAAGGCGGTTGAACACCAAGCCCTAAAAAACTAAGCGCGGATTCAGTTAAAATTGCGCCTGCCATTCCAATTGTTGCCGCAACCAAAACTGGTTCAATCACATTTGGCAGGATATGTCTGAACAAAATATTTTTTGTTGGTAAGCCTAAAACTTTTGCAGCTTCCACAAAAGGTCTTTCTTTTACTGACAAAACTTCTGCTCTGACTAATCTAGCAACTCCCATCCAAGAAGTCAGCCCAATAACAAAAACTACATTGTAGATATTTGGAGTAAACATCGCCTGTATAGAAAGAATTAAGAAGATAGAAGGGAAAGAAAGCATGACATCAACAAATCTCATTATCAAAAAATCAATCCATCCACCAAAAAATCCCGATATAATCCCGAATAAAAAACCAACAATAACTGAAATAGCAACTGCAATAAATCCAACAGATAGAGATATTCTCGCTCCATACAAAATCCTAGAAAAAATATCCCTGCCAAAATCATCAGTGCCAAAAAAATGGTTAAAAGATGGAGGCAAAAGTGATTCCGTACCAAGTTCAGCTGGATTATACCTGCACAAAAGCGGCGCAAACAGAGCCGCAAAAATCAGCAATATAATAAAAATTAAAGCGAACTGCGACGCTTTGTTTTCAAAAGCTAAAAAATCTTTTAATTTTTTAATCATTTTCATCTATTCTTATTCTCGGATCAGCAATTAAATACAACAAATCAGCAAAAGCATTTCCAAGCAAAATAAGCACTGATGAAATAAATACTATACCCATTATCAAAGGATAATTTCTAGAAAAAACCGCACTAACACCAAGACGACCCATCCCCGGCCAACCAAAGATTGTTTCAATTATAAACGCCCCGGCAAAAAGATCCGGCAAGGACATTCCAACTATCGTGATTAGAGGAAGAAGAGAATTCCTTAAAGCATGTTTGAACAAAACTATGTTTTCAGGCAAACCTTTAGCGCGTGCAGTTCTTATGTAATTTTGCTTCAAAACCTCAATAGTTGTTGATCTTATATATCTTGTTAATCCGGCAAAGCCGACAATAACCATAGTGGAAACAGGCAAAATTAAATGCAAAAAAATATCATATATTCTTAAATAGATTGGTGAGGTGGAAAGCAATGGGTTTGAAAATCCAGATGAAGGCAGGATATTTAATTCAACAGAAAAAATCAACATCAACATCAAACCAACCCAAAAAGATGGCAAACTCATTCCAATAAAAGATAAAATAGAAACAATTTTATCCAGAAAGGAATCCTTTTTATAAGCTGAATAAACACCGAAAAAAATTGAAATCAGTAAAATAATAATAAATGCTGTTCCCATAAGAAGTAATGTGGCGGGAATTCTTTCCAAAATAAGTTCAAGCACAGGGCGATTGTACAAATATGCAATTCCAAAATCTCCTCTAATAACATTTTTTAGCCAGTAAAAAAATTGGATAATTATTGGTTTGTCCAATCCCCAATTTGCTTTAATCCTTAAAAGTTCCTTTGAATCGATATTTGGATCAACAAATAACGCTGTTGGATCTCCCGGTGCAAGATGAATAATAAAAAATGAAATCAATGAAATTCCAAACACCATCGGAATTAAAACAGCTAGTTTTTTGAGAAACTTAACTAACAATTTCAATCTCCTTGTTTGTCTTTGCTAATATAAACATTTTCTATATTAACAAACAAGCCTGCCGGACCGGGCTTTGACAAACCATGTATTTTCTTTGAGACAGCAACTAAACTTTTTGGATACCAAAGAAAAATATACGGCTGTTGATAGGCAATAATTTTTTGAATTTGCGAATAGATTCGCTTTCTTTGATTAAAATCAATTGTCGTCCTACCCTCTTCTAATAATCTGTCAACAGTTGGATCTGAAAACCCAATAAAATTTAAACCATAAGGATATTGAGATGAATGCCAAATGCTGTAAGAATCTGGATCTATTCCAAGCGACCAACCAATTATTACAGAATCAAAATCTTTTCTGGCTGAATTTAACTTTTTTACCAAGGAGCTCCATTCCATAAGACGGATATTTACTTTTGCGCCAATTTTTTTATATTGCCATTGTAAGATTACTGCCGCTTTTTCTCTCTCTTTATTGCCTTGATTTACCAAAATAGTAAATTCTAATTTTTTCCCATTTTTCTCTCTAATTCCATCGCTGCCTAAAATCCATCCAGCTTCATCCAAAATAGCATTTGCTTTTTTTAGATCAAAATTATATTTTTCTGTATCACTTTCAAACATAGAACTTACAGGAGACATCGGACCAAAGGCCGGTTTTGCCAATCCTCTGAAAATCAGATTTAAAAGCTGCGTTTTGTCTGTCGCATAAGCAAGAGCCTGTCTTACTCTTATATCTGAAAAAATTTCGTTTTTTAAATTGAAGCCAAGATAAACATATACCAAAGAATCATATTCAAAAACATTGCAATTCTTTAATTTTTTAGCCCTATTAAAATCTTTTGGTGGAATATCGCTTACATCAACTTGTCCAGACTCCAAAGCAACAAAACGTGCATTTTCATCAGGAATTATTTTATAAATAATCCCGCTGATTTTGGGGGGCCCATCAAAATATTTTGGATTTTTTTCAAGCACTACTCTTTCCGATTTTATCCACTCTTTGAACATAAAAGGCCCACACCCAATAGGTTTTGTGTTAAACTCAGCAGTATTTAAATCTTTATCAAAAAGAAGATGTTTTGGCAATATGCCTATACCCATTCGGCTCAAAATCGGGGCAAAAGGTTTTGGCAAAATTACTTTAAAAATGTAAGGCCCATCGGTTTCAAATTTAATTGGAACTCCATCAATAATGTAATCACCTCTCCTGACAGAATTAACTTTTGGATTGAGAATCGAATCAAATGTAAATTTCACATCGTAAGAAGTTAATTTTTCGCCATCATGCCAATAGACATCATCTCTTAAATAAAAGATATATTCTTTGCCACCATTTTTTATCTCCCAGCTCTTTGCAATATCAGGAACAATCTCTAGATTTTCGTTTATCTTTGTAAGGCCAGAAAAAATAAAACCTTCAACAGCAGACGAAGCTGAATCACTTGACAATATAGGGTTTAATATAGAAATATCACCGCTTAAAGCAAATATTATTGTGTTTTCTTTAGTCAATCTTTCTGTCTTTGTTTGACAACCTTCAAAAGCAATTACAATGAATAAAAAGACAACGGTAAATAAAAAAAAGACAACTGTTGTTTTATTCATCATTTGTCAACTTCAAAATAACTTTTTCTCCGGTCTTGTTATAAGCTATTATCTCATATTTGTTTGAAGCCATATCATAGTTATAAACAATTTTGCCGCTAACATCAGAATCCTGATATTCTTTCCCAGTAAATGGATTCTTAGGAATGCTATTTGCAACATCCGCAACAATAAGATAATTTTCATAAAGATTTCTTAAAGAAATATTCGACGCTATGGGATAAGTTTCATTTACCATATTGTATGATTCTACTGCAACTTTAACATTATGCGCTATAGATTTTACAGCCATCTCTTTTGAACGTTCCTGCACTTTTGAAAATGTCGGAAGCAAAAAAGCTATCAAAATACTTATAACAGACATTACAATCAAAAGTTCAATTATTGTAAATCCCCTCCTAAAAAAATGCCTCATTATTTTCACCTCCCTTTATTGTATTTTATCAATCAAAATCGTTATTGGAGTCAACATTGAAAACACTATAACTGCCGCAAAAAAACCAACAAACAAAGTTGCTAACGGTTCAACCATAAGAGAAAAGCTCTTAATGAAATCTTTTATATCATCGAATATAATTTCATAAGCAGTTTTAAAACTATGCGGCAAATCCCCTGTCTCTTCACCAAGCAAAGCCATTTTTACGCAAATGTCTTCAAAAATACTGCTAGTTTTAAACGCCTCAGATATTTTTTGTCCTTTTTCAATTTCGTTTTTTATTTCAGAAATATCATCAGAAAAATTTGAAGATAAAAATGGAATTTTAGCTTTTTCAAGTGCAATGTTTATTGGAACACCATATTGCAAAAGCATCGACAGATCAGCCATAAATCTGAGCAACAAGACTTTTTTATATATTTTGCCAAAAACAGGCAACAAAAAAATAACTTTTTCAAGAAATTTTCTAACAACAATGTTTTTTGAAAAATTTTTTATAAAAATCCAGAAAAGCGCACACAAAAAAACAAATCCAATCAAAACTTTTGCAAAAAGCGCAATGTAAAAAAAAGCAGGAATATCTTTTACGCCCATTGTATAAAAAACAGATTCAATTTGAGGAATGATATAAAAAGAGAAAAATATCACAGAAAAAATAGAAAAGAGAAAAATAATTGAAGGATAAGCAAATGCGTTTATTAACATATGCTTTTGTTCAATCTCAAAAGAAATTGATTTGCAAGCCATTGATGCCGCTTTGGATATATCTCCACTAAATTCTCCTAATTCAAAATATGAAAGGATTTTTTCTGAAAAAATACTCTTGCAGGATTTTGAAAAGGGAAGCCCCTGTTTTACCATTTCGATCGATTTGTTTGGAAATTTTGATAATATCATGGATTTTTCGATAGGTATGCCTTCTGATAAAAGCTTTGAGAATTTTTTTAACAAAATCAGCTGTTCTTTTTCTTTTAACATAAAAGTTAAGTATTTTTTAAAGAGAAAAACTTTATAGCATTTTTTGTCGTTATTTCGGCAACAGCTTCCATCGGCGTTTTTTTTATTTCAGCAATTTTATTGGCAGTATGAATTAAATAGGACGGTTCATTTCTTTTGCCTCTATAAATTTGGGGGGCCAAATATGGACAATCAGTTTCAAGCATAATAAAGTCCAAAGGAACAAACCTTACAACTTCTCTCAATTCTTCAGCATTTTTGAAAGTAATAATAGCCGTAAATGAAATAAAAAAGCCCATATCCAATACTTTTTTCGCATAGTTTTTGTCACTCGAAAAACAATGAAATACTCCCCTAACATTTTCATCTTTCAAAATTTCAAGCATATCTTCTTCCGCAGACCTTCCATGGAGTATTATTGGCAAATCATTTTTTTTTGCAAGATCTAAATGAAATAGGAATGACTCTTTTTGAACATCTTTTCTTATTGGATTTTGAAAATAATCAAGCCCGGTTTCACCAATAGCAACAACCTCAACATCATTGCAAAGTTTGTTTAAAACTTTTTTTGCATCTTCATTCAGAGCATTTGCATGATGAGGATGAATCCCTATAGCAGCGAAAATATTTTTGTGTTTTTTTGCAAGATCAACAGATTTTATTGAGGAATCCATATCAAAAGACGCATTTATAATATATTTGATATCAGATGACTTTGCTCTTGATAATACTTCTTCCAAATCATTAAAATCCGGCATAGTTAAATGAGCATGAGTATCAATTAGCATCTTATTCATTTTGGATTTTTGGGAAAAGGGGCTGAATTTTTTTTACTTTCATTTCCCTGTCATCTGCAACGCAAAAATTTTCAAAGCTTATACCAAGCTGTTCCTGCATTTTTTTGGAGGTTTCAGGCATGACAGGGCTAATCAAAAAAGAAATTACCCTTAAAGATTCATATAACAAAGACAAAACCGTAGCCAGTGAGTCATTCATATTGTTTTTTGCCAGAACCCATGGAGCCTTTTTTTCAATGTAAGAATTTGCAAAACTTATCAATTCCCAAACTACAGAAATCGCTTCCGTTATTTGAACTTCTTCCATATTTTTATTAAAAGTAGAAGGAGTTTTAATAATCAACGCTTCAAATGTTTTATCTAAACTATCTTTTGCTGATGTAAGCTTTGGAACAGTTCCATTAAAATATTTTTCGATCATTGCAATCGTTCTGCTTAAAAGATTGCCTAAATCATTTGCTAAATCAGCGTTATATCTATTTATAAGCGACTTTTTTGAAAAATCTCCATCAGTGCCAAAAGGAACTTCTCTTATCAAGAAATATCTTACAGCATCAACGCCAAACTCTTCTGTAAGTTTTATTGGATCTACAACATTGCCTTTTGATTTGCTCATTTTATCTCCCTCAACTGTCCACCAGCCATGTCCGAAAACTTTCTTTGGTAGCGGCAGATCAAGGGCCATAAGCATTATTGGCCAAATTACGGCATGAAATCTAACAATTTCTTTTCCCATCAGATGAATATCTGCAGGCCACCATTTGTTAAACTTATCTTTATCAAACGGATATCCAATTGCTGAAATGTAATTTATGAGAGCGTCAAACCAAACATAAACAACATGTTTTTTGTCAAACGGCACCGGCACTCCCCAAGAAAAATTTGAACGGCTGACATTTTGATCCTTTAAGCCACTTTCGACAAATTTAATGATCTCATTTCTGCGAGATTGTGGCTGGATAAAATCAGGGTTATCAATAATATATTTAAGGAGTTTATCCTGATATTTGGAGAGCGCAAAAAAATATGATTCTTCTTTGACCAAAGCGACTTCTCTGCCGCAATCAGGACATGTGTTTTTGCCGGAAAGTTGGAATTGCGTCCAATATGATTCACAAGAAGTGCAATAATATCCTTCATAAATTCCTTTGTAAATATCACCTTTTTGATATAATGCATCAAAAACATATTGAACTGTTTTAACATGGTTTTCATCAGTTGTTCTAATAAAATAGTCGTATTGTATATTTAATTTTTCCCAAGCTGACTTGAAACGTACAACAATTGAATCCACAAAATCTTTCTCTTTCATATTCTTTGCATTAGCTTGTATAGCAATTTTCATGCCATGTTCATCAGTGCCAGTCAAAAAGAAAACATCGTATCCTTGTGATCTTTTCCAGCGAGCAATAATATCAGTGGCTATTTGAGTGTATGCATGGCCAATATGCGGCACATCATTTATGTAATAAATAGGGGTAGTAATATAAAATTTAGCCATCTTTAAGAGAAATTATATCACAGTAGTTTTAAGCAAAACTGTTGAAAAAAACCACGATTAAGTTATTTCTTTTGTTAAATCAACAAATTCAATTTTGTCATCTTTAACAAAAACATATCCAAACCTGTCTTTAGAAGCATCTATTAAATAATGATTCTCAAAAAGTTTATCGTACCAGTTGCCTTGTGGATGAGTATGACCAACAAAAAAATTTGTATTAGGAATATTTAACCTTGACAAGAAATTATTGACTGAATTCTGGTCATAATCACCATAAAAATATCTGCTCCAAATCAATTGATAAACAAAATGATGTGTGAGATTAGAATATAATAAAAACTGCTCAAAATCTTCCCTCTTAAAACGAGTATCAATCGGCCCAGCGTGAGCTGCAACAAAATTTCTGCCAATCGCAATCAAAGGCAGATTTTCCAAAAATGACAAAAAATTCTGCAGATATTCTATCCCATACAATTCATTTATTCTTTTTGCTGTAAACTCGCACTGATAAATTTTTTCGCCTGTCGTTTTTTCTATCCTGTAAAATGGCAGCCAATAATTATCATGGTTCCCCATTAAATAAACAAAATTGCTGTGCTTTTTTGCCGATAAGATTAGCTCCATTATATGCTGCATTATTTGTATTGTGCTGTCAACTTCTTTCAAATCTTTTTCGTTGTGCTGTGCATCTCCTAACAAGATCACCGAACTTTCCCCTGATATCATCTTCCCCAAGTTATTGTTATGAACCATTATCGCTGATAAATTATCTACTCTGGCATGAAGATCCCCAACAAGAATTGCACTGTTGAATCCAGCAGAAGAAATATCGTAAATTATTCCTTTCTTGAATTTATTGGATGAAAGAATATTATTGCACATCTTTAGCTGATCAATCGCTTGTCTTGGCGGTAAAATACCCTTAAATCCCGCAATAGGGGATCTTTGCAATGACCCTAACACCGAATAATTGATATTTACCAAAGAAAGAATTCCTTATTAATATAACATTCAAATTATTTTCGAAAAAAAGAGTTTAAAATTGCATGAAACAACTACATTAATTCAAACGGAAAAATTATTCTTATATGAGTGACATTTGACAGCGCATTGAACGACCAATCCGGCAACGGTTTTGATGTGTCAGGATCAAGCTCTAACAAAGGCATTGGCCACCAGAAATCACTTCCTTCAATTTTTACATCAACAAGATATCTTTCAAGAGCTTTGTTTATCCAATCGTTTTCTTCAAGAGTTGACTCGATATATAAAGGCCTGAGATAACCGGAGAATAACGGCGGCATTCCTTCCAAAAATTCTTCCTTTCCTTCAATTGGCGCGACTATCATCCATTGTGTTAGCAAAAGCGCGTTTGCCATTTCCGAACTTTGTGAATGCTTAAAAGGTATTATCTGAAAACCGCCAACGTTGTCAATTCTAGAAGTTGAAATATCTATAACACCTGAATGATTAGCTCTTATTCTTCCTATAGAAGAATATCTTGTACCAACGAATCTGCCAACTCCCTTTACAGGTTTTGTTACCTGACCAATTATTTCCTCTTGATCTCCAAAATAAACAGCTTTAACAAGACCGCCTTCCTTATTTTCAAAAACAATCGACTTTGGTAGAATTTCCGGACACAAAACCTGAATTATTATTACATCACCTATTTCGGGTACATAATCTTCTTCCAAGAGTTCTGCATCAGAGATACCCCTTTTGTAATAAACAGGATTCCCAACAAAAGGAGATTGTAATCCGCCAAAAATTTTGGTGCCGGCGTTTATATCAACATATATTGAAGAATCGGGACTAAAAAATGAATTATAATTTGCTGGAGGATTTAACATTTGAATCGGAATAATGGAAAACACTACTCCTTTTGCTTCAAGAGTATTGTCCCCCGTTTTTATATGAATTGCATTAACTGATGTTGCGGCAACTGCTGAAGGTTTCGCCCATTTGCTTGCAGTATATCCCCTTTCATTAACTTTTTGGCTGGGATAAATCACTCTTCCTAAAACTTCTATAGTCTGATTTTGATTATCAAAACAGAAAACTAACCCTTGCGGTTTGTTTTCAATATAAATTGTGTAAAGCAACTTATAAAATTGTTTCCCATGTATCCCAAGGGCGAATGCCCCTCTTGAAAAAATCAAGAAAAATAAAAGAAAAACGCAAAAATTTTTCAGGTTAAATTTTTTCATTGAAATGCTATTACCGCGCCAATTATCAACCCTAAAGCTGCAACTATCCACATATAGGGAATCGTCTTTTTCAAAATATCTTGCGTGTTTAAATCAAGATAGTTTGCTATCCAAACATTGTGTGTATTTGTCGGATCACATACACCCTGTATCTGGCCCACAGACATAAGTGCAACCATAATAGCAAATGGCGTAAGCATTTTTGAAGAAAGTATTATGCCAACCAAACCAGCTCCCATTCCCCAAATATTTAGCGGGCCCCTATATAGAGTTAGAGGCGACAAAACACTAAACGCCAAAACAAATTTTATTGGATTGTCTGGTATTATTCGCGAGATTAATGGCAATAATTTTTCAAAAACAGCGGGATGGGAAACAGAATTTAACAACATTCCTATGCCCATAATTATCGCAACTGCCGGCCCAACCGATCCGATCCCCTCAACAACCGATTTGACCAAAATATTCAAACTTTTGTCCTTGTCAAAAGTAAAAACATATCCCCAAGCCAAACCTACAAGCATAGCGGCAATAATTGGAAATTCAAAAGGATTAGACGGCTTAAATAAAATGTTATAAGCAGTAAATCCAAAAACGATCACAATCGGAATAATGGGGGTGAGCATCGCAAAAAAAGAAATGTTCTTTGGATTAGTATCTTCGCTTTTAATATCCCAACCTTTTGAAAGCCCTTTCAGTCTCATTTCTACAAGCAAGAAAACGACAATTGTGACTGCAAAAACAACTGACAAAGGAACAGCAAATTTAATCATATCTTTTTGAGAAAGACCTAAAACGGTGATATATAATTGCCAATTAGTTAAGTTAAAAATTCCACCAAGCCCAAGCGCCATTAAAAAAATCGAAGCAGCTGTAATTCTGGAAAGCCCTATTGACAACATTATTGGCAGTGCTATTGAAGCAACCATTATGACAGATCCAAGCCCCCCTAAAACAGAAAATAATACTGAAACAGCAGCAACAGAAACTAAAGTTGCTACAATAGGATTATCTCCAGAATATTCAGCAATTTTTTTTATCATTGATTCCGCTATTTTCGAGTTGCTAACAAATTGGGAAAGCATTGAGCCAATCATCACTGTTACTATTGGGACACTCAGCCTGACAGCACCATCAGAAATAACATTAGATGCAATTTCTCTAAGCGGCATGCCAGAGATCAACGCTATCAAAAAAGCCATTAATGGAAGAGCAACAAGTGCAGGAAGTTTGTTCAAATACATCAAAACAGCAAAACAAAGAAAAATCAAAATTATTATTAAGCCGATTAACATTTCAAAGAAATTATATCACGGCACAGCTTCAAGAATTGAGTATATAATTTAGCGTGGTAAAAACTCCAGAACCGGTAGGCCCTTTGGGAAGGTGTCTTATTTCTCTGTCAATAACTGCAGTGCCGGCAATATCAACATGAGCCCAAGTCGTATCGCCAACAAATTCTTTCAAGAAAATTGCTCCAGTGCTTGTACCGGCTTTGCCCAAATCCGAACAATTTTTTATATCAGCGATTTCACTCTTTAGATATTCTCTATACTCTTCATAAAGAGGAAGCTGCCACAATCTTTCGCCAGATTTTTCAGCATTAAAAATTATCTTTTCTATAAATTCTTTGTTGTTGCCAATAATTGCCGAAGCGATATCTCCAAGAGCAACTATACATGCACCAGTTAGTGTGGCAAAATCCAATATTTTTTCTGCTCCAAGTTTTTTTGCATAAGTTATTGCATCAGCAAGTATAAGTCGGCCTTCTGCATCAGTTGAAATTATTTCAACTGTTTTCCCAGACATTGTTTCAACAATATCTCCGGGTTTTAGTGCACCACCAGAAGGCATATTCTCAACAAGTGGAATAACTGCAAAAACATTTTTTTTAAGTTTCATTTTTGATATCGCTTCCATAGCAAAAAGTACAGCAGCAGCACCTGCCATATCTTCCTTCATTTCATCCATCTTTTTAGAGGGCTTTAAAGAAATTCCTCCAGAATCAAAGGTTACTCCTTTGCCAATTAAAGCCATCGGCTTAGAATTTGTTTTTGCACCATTCCACTCAATCAATAAAACTACTGGAAGATTGTTGCTACCTTTGCCCACACCCCATATAGCCCCCATTTTGAGCCGTTTTATTTCATTGAAGTTAATAATTTTGAGTTTTAACTTTGAAGCCGAGCATATTTTCTTTGCTTCTTCCGAAAAAACCTTTGGTGTTAAAAAATTAGATGGCATATTCACAAAATCGCGAGTTTTATTTGCTGCATTTGCGAAAATTCTCGCAACAGACAAGGCATTGTTAAAAACTTTCATATCCGTTTCATCAGAAAAAAGGACAAATGAATCAACTTGAATTTCTTTTTCGAAATCATCTTTTTTTGCTGACTTATAGTTTTTCAATATATGGTTTCTTAAAAAAAGTGTTTCAAAAAATGTTTTTAGTGCATCAAATGGCGAATTGCCAATTACTGAATTTAATGGAAAAGATAAAAATGCAACACTTTTTTCTTTTATTTTTTTTGTCTGTTTTACAATTTCTGCGGAAACAATTCTTATCGCTTCAAGATCAAATTTTATTCTTTTGCCAAAACCAAGCAGAACAATATATTTTTGAGGAAGCAAACCATTTGTTGTTATAATAACGCTTTGGCCGGCTTTTGGAATAAAAATTTTTTTTGAGAGCAAAAAAGATATTTGTTTGTTTATTTTCGAATCTATTTTTTCAACAAAAGAAGGCAATTTGGCTTCGTCTTCAAACAGACCAAATGCCAAAACTTCCGATCTTATATTTTTGATATCAATATTGCTTTTTAGCGATACTTCCATCAAAATTCTACTTTAGGAGCGTTTTCCGCGCCTTTTACTGCTTGAAACAATGGTTTTTCTTTATCAAAACCAAACATTCGGGCAATAATATTTGTCGGGAATGTTCTAACAGCAATATTGTAATTTTGAACTGACTCATTATATCTCATTCTTGCAACAGCAATCCTATTTTCTGTCCCCTCTAAATTGTCCATTAATTGCCTGAAATTGGCATCCGCTTTCAAGTTTGGATAATTTTCTGCAATAGCCAAAAGACGCGATAGAGCTCCTTCAAAACCAGTTGCAGCATCAATTTTGTCTTTTACAGTTTTGGCACCTGCAAGTTTCGCTCTTGCTTCAGCAACTTGAATGAAAATATCTTTTTCGTGTTTTGCATATCCTTTGACAGTATTTACCAAATTTGGAATAAGATCCATTCTTCTTTGGTATTGGTTTTCAACTTGAGACCACGATGTTGAAACAGCAACATCTTTCGAAACCAAACTATTATAGCCACCAACAATCCATCCCAAAATTGCCAGTATTACTAATACAATCCCAATAACCCAAATCCATGTTTTTGACATAACTTTTTCCTCCTTAAACAATTATATTACATTTTACCAAGACCTTCCAGCACCACCACCACCAGAGGCGCCCCCGCTGAATCCACCAAAACCACCTCCGCTAAAACTACCTCCACCAAATCCTCCTCCATACATACCACCGCCATAGTAATAATAACCGTTATTTGCAATTATTGCGCCAAAAACCGCCCCAAAAAACAACCCAAAAATCCCAGCAAAAACAAATCCTAATATAGCGCCTAAAAATGAGCCAAATATCACATTATTTTTTTTGCCTCCTGTACGGAAGGAAATAATAAATGCTATTACGTAAAAAAGAATTAAAGCCCAAAGAATTATTGACTCAAACATTTTATTATGTCTTGTAACAGGAGCTTTTGGATCATATTCTTTCTCAATTTTTTCGGCAATTACTAGGGCCGTTTCATACAAGCCCTGTCCATATTCACCTTTTTTGAAATAGGGCACTAATTTTTCATCTAAAACTCTTCCTGAAAATCCATCTGTGATTATCCCTTCAAGCCCATAACCAACCTCAATCTCAACTCTTCTGTCATCAATTGCCGCCAAAATTAATATGCCGTTATCTTTTCCCTTTTCGCCAATGCCCCATTCTTTAAAAAGTTCAACAGCATAAGTTTTTGAGTCAAGGGGTGATGAAGATTTGATTGTAACAACAGCTAGTTCAGCTCCTGTTTTTTGCTTTAAGGATTTTGCAAGTGAACCAATTCTGCCTTTGTTTATCGGGCCAATAACATTTGCAAAATCATTGACGTATCCTACATAAGAAGGAAATTTATATCCAGCATAGGCAATAAATCCAAATAAAAAAGCAAAAATTATTGCTATACACAACTTAATCTTTAGGTTCATTTTTTTACCCCCGCATATTTTATTCAAAAAATATTAATAGCTCTCTTTTTGCACTTTCAACAGAATCTGAACCGTGAATTGTGTTTTTTATAACTTTACCGTTTTGGCTTTTTAATTTATAATCGCCTCTGATAGTCCCAGCTGGAGCCTCCTCTGGATTGGTCGGCCCAATTAAACTTCGAATAATGTTTATTGCATTTTCCCCTTCAATCTGCATAACTTTAACCTTACCTGACATAATGTACTCGACTAATGGTTCAAAATATTTGTTATTTCTGTGAGCAGCATACAAACGTTCCGCTTGTTCTCTTGTAACAAAAATTTCTTTTTCTTTTACAATTGACAACCCCGTATCTTTTATCCTCTTAAAAATTTCTTCGACTATTCCCCTTTCAAAAGCATCGGGTTTTATCATCACAAAAGTTTTTTCATAGGCCACGTTTTAATTCCTCTTTTGCTTCTTTAATTGAAAATACAACCCTGTTTAAAGCAGTGCCACCAACAATATCTTTGTGAGAAATGCTTGACTCAACTGTCAAATTGTCATGTATATCTTCGGTGATTTTATCACAGAACTTTTTATAATCTTTGCTTGACAACTGGAATAAATCTTTGCCGTTTTCAATGCAATGTTTTACAATTTTGCCTGTTATCTCATGCGCTGTTCTAAACGGAATCCCTTTTCTGACAAGATAATCGGCAAGATCAGTTGCTGTTAAATTACCCTTTTCAGTAGCAGCTAACATATTATTTCTGTTTATTGTTGCGGTTCTCAACAATTTTTCCATGATTTGTAGTGATGGCTTTATTGTATCAATCGCATCAAACAACCTTTCTTTGTCCTCCTGCATATCACGATTATATGAAAGAGGGAGCCCTTTCATTATTGTCAAAAGCGCTATTAAATCTCCATAAACCCTTCCTGTTTTTCCTCTGACAAGCTCAGCAGCGTCTGGATTTTTCTTCTGCGGCATAATGCTGGAGCCAGTGGTAAGCTCATCTGATAATTCAATAAACTTAAATTCGTTCGTGGACCAAATGATTATTTCTTCAGCCATTCTTGACAAATGCATCATGCATATTGCGCAAGCTGACAAAAACTCAATCACAAAATCTCTGTCGGAAACAGCATCAATGCTGTTTTTTGAAACAGAATCAAATCCCAGTTCTTTTGCAAGAAGATTCCTGTCTATGTTATAAGAAGTGCCAGCCAGAGCCGCTGAACCTAACGGCAAAACATTTATTCTCCTTAAACAATCAGAAAATCTTTCCCTATCCCTCTTAAACATTTGATAATACGCCAAAAGATAATGTGAAAACAAAATCGGCTGAGCTTTTTGCATGTGAGTATAACCCGGCATAGCATAATCAATGTATTCTTCAGCCATCTTGACAAGTGTTTTTTGAAATTGCCTGATGAGCTCGTTTATTTCCAACGTTTCTTCTCTTAAATACATTCTCAAATCTGTTACAACCTGATCGTTTCTGCTCCTGCCAGTGTGAATCTTTTTCCCTGCTTCACCAGTTAAATCTACAAGGAGTTTTTCTATGTTCATATGAACATCTTCATGCTCTTTTGAAAAAGTTATTTTGCCTTCTTGAATTTCTTTTTCTATTTTTGAAAGGGCTGAAACAATCTTTTTATACTCATCATTATTTATAAGTTTTGCCTTTAATAAGGCCTTTGCATATGCTTTTGATCCCTCAATATCCTGTTTAAAGATTCGCTTGTCAAAATGAATTGAAGATCCAAATTCTTCCAAAGATTTGTCAGTTGGAGAAGAAAACCTTCCTGACCACGCTTTTTTTGTCATAAAAATCTCCTTCCAGCGGGTTTTAGTCTTTGCCAATACCTTTCATCTGCAATCCAAACAATTTTATAAATCCTTCAGCGTCTTTTTGGTCATAAACTTTATCTTCTTCAAAGGTGGCAAGTGATGGATTATAGAGAGAATTTTGAGATTTTCGGCCAACAACCAAGCAAGAACCTTTGAAAAGCTTAACTCTTACAATGCCATTCACCTTTTCTTGAGTTGAATCGACAAATGCATCAAGCGCCTTTCTAAGAGGGCTAAACCACTGGCCATTATAAATAATTTCAGCGTATTTTATGGATAATTTCTGCTTGAAATGAAAAACCTCTTTTTCCAAAGTTATAGTTTCAAGTGCTCTATGAGCCGCCATTAAAACCGTTCCAGCCGGAGTTTCATAAACCCCTCTTGATTTAATCCCAACCAACCTGTTTTCAACTATATCAACTCTGCCAACGCCGTTTTCACCGGCAATTTTATTTAATTTCGTGAGAAGATCAACAGGAGAATATTTCTTGCCATTTAATCCAACCGGACATCCTTTTTTAAATTCTATCTCGACAAATGTTGGTTTGTTTGGCGCTTTTTCAGGAGATTTAGTCAAAACAAACATTTTTTCATCCGGCGCAACAAAAGGATCTTCAAGTATTCCACCTTCATAGCTTATGTGCCAAAGATTTCTATCCATAGAATATGGTTTTGATTTCGTTACATTAACCGGTATTTTATGTTTTTTTGCATATTCAATTTCTTCAGTTCGGGATTTGATTTCCCACTCGCGCCATGGAGCAATTATTTTTAACTCAGGCGCCAAAGACATAAAAGTAAGTTCAAATCTGACTTGATCATTGCCTTTCCCAGTTGCCCCGTGAGCAACTGCATCCGCTTTTTCTTTCTTTGCAATTTCTACCTGCCTTTTTGCAATCAACGGTCTGGCAATTGAGGTTCCAAGCAGATATTGTTCTTCATAAATCGCTCCGGCTTTTATCATTTTGAAAAGATATTCTTTTGCAAACTCTTCTTTCAAATCTTCAATGTAAATCTTGGAAGCACCGGTTTTTAGCGCTTTTTGCTTTAATCCGGAAAGTTCCTCAGCCTGCCCAACATCAGCGGCATAAGCAACAACTTCGCAGTCGTACTTTTCTTTGATCCATTTGATCATTATTGATGTGTCTAACCCGCCTGAATATGCCAAAACAACTTTTTTTATACTCATAAAAGCTCTATGCCTTTCTAATTTAATTCAATAGTTTCAAAAGAAGCGCTTTCTGCACATGCAAGCGATTTTCTGCCTGATCAAAAACAATAGAATTTTTACTGTCAATTACATCATCTGTTATTTCTTCTCCGCGGTGTGCAGGCAAGCAATGCATGATTAACACATCCTTTTTGCTAAATGATAAAAGTTTTGAGTTTACCTGATAATTCTTAAAAATCTTCTTCCTCTTTTTTGCTTCTTTTTCCTGCCCCATAGATGTCCAAACATCGGTATAAATAACATCTGCATCTTTGACAGCTTCAAAGGGATCATAAACTATTTTCGAATTCTCAAGTTCATAACCAATCGGACAACTTAAAACAAACTCAATTCCTAAAATCAGGCACAATTCATTAAGAGAACGCGCAACATTATTTCCATCACCAACAAAAACAATCTTCAGATTTTTCAAGTTTTTTTTCTTTTCTTTTATTGTAAAGATGTCAGCAAGTGCTTGACATGGATGGCTGTAATCGCTTAAAGCATTAATAACAGGAACTGACGAATTGTCTTTAATCTCAATTAAATTTTGGTGTTCAAAAGTTCTCACAATTATGCAGTCAACATATCTTGACAAAGTTTTTGAAAAATCAGATAAAGATTCTCTGCTTCCAATTCTAACTGATTCGTTGTTTAATACTACAATATGCCCGCCAAGCTGATAAACGCCTGTTTCAAAAGAAACTCTTGTCCTTGTTGAGGGTTTTTCGAAAACCAAGGCAATTGTTTTGTTAGCCAAATTCCGTCCAAAAGGGCGCTTTTTCAGTTTTGTTGAAAGTGAAAAAATTTCCTCAACTTCTTTTTTTGAAAGATCATTTATAGACAATAAATGCTTCACTGCTTGTTTAGTCATTTTGAGTATATTATGATAACATATTTTTAATTAACTTGGCAAAAAGTTTTGAGGGGTTAAAACCTAGTAATCATTTAAGTTTGTTCAATCTTCCGAACAATTCCAAAAATATTTGAAATGTGCAATGGCCCAAAATGCCTGCTATCATACATACTGTTTCTATTATCTGCCAAAACAAAAAGATGGTATTTTGGTATTCTTAATGGGCTCATATCTTTTAGAGTTCCCAAAGTGTTATATGGTTCTTCTAATATTGAATCGTTTATAAATATACGGCCATTGCTAAATGATATCTTTTCTTTAGGAAAACCTATAACCCTTTTTATATACCCGAGATCGTCAATAGGATTCCAAAAGCATATTATTTCAAACCTTTTAGGCAATTTTGGATCAAAAAAACCGCCTAAATACTTAACAAAATCATAATAAACTCTATCACCCTCCTTTACATTTGGAAGCATACAAGTTCTTTCAATTAAAGCGTGGCTGCCTTGATTAGGAACATTACAGTATGCTCTCTGAATGAATTTATACACCAGCCCTTTGATTTCAACATTGGGTCTTAA
Source organism: uncultured bacterium (assembly GCA_964597815.1). GTDB lineage: Bacteria > Margulisbacteria > WOR-1 > JAKLHX01 > JAKLHX01 > CAZQZN01. Next base: position 128,330 of record CAZQZN010000002.1, read on the forward strand.
AATTATCCCATCATCGCTAGTTTTTCTTGCCTTATCAACCATCTTTAGCGCTAATGGATATCTTCTTTGAACAAAAGAAATAGGAACAATTTTTCTAACCAATGAATTAACAATATTTGAAAACATTTCAATTTGATATCGATTGGTTTTTAAATAAATTTCAGATTAACTTGGATTGGAAGGATTTTAACAGTGCAGGCAATTGACTTGACATCAAATAGAAATGCTGATTTTTATTTTCAAAAGCTTTACTAGTGAGTCCCGTTATTTTTATCTATTTCAAGTTCAAGCATCTTTTTAGCCATTTTTGGCGTAAAGTTAATCAATTGACTTTCATTGTTCCACCATCTACGGGGCCACCAGTGAATGTAATTAAGATTGTTGCCGTCAACTTCAATTCCATTATTTGCAAGTAGAGTTCCTAACACTTCTGAAAATTTTTGTTTCTTTTTATAAATTTCAAGTCCCTCATAATCATTGCCAAGCAACTTTTTCTGTTTTAAAATTTGTTCTAATTCAGATCGTAAATAACCATATTCTTTTAAATTAAAAATATCATCTAATTTCACATATTTTCTAAGATTTGAAAAATACTTAAGCGAAATTATTTTATTTCCATCAATATCTTTTGTTTCATCACTTAGAAACCGGTCAATTATCGGCTTATTTAGTTTGGAAGTATCAAGATTCCAATTGTTTTCTTTTGATAAAAGCTCTATGACCCCCTTTATTACAAGAGGTTTATTTTCGTCCGAAATATCAGCAAAACCAGATTCTGGATATTCTTCCCCCATTACTCTTGTTAAGGCATTTTGATATTTCGACGTTATAAGTGATTGAATTTCTTTAAAAACTCCTCGGTTTTCATCTTTATTTAAATCATCAAATGAAATTTCAAAACTGTCTTGCAAAGTAGATAGAATACTATAATCATTTGAAGAACCTTTATTATCAACGGTTTCCGTACTCGTAGCAGCAGAATTTTTAGAAAATTGTTCAGGATTAGCGTTGCATTGATCTTCAATAGAAGTTTCTTTTTTCACTTCACTTGATTCAGTATCAGAAGCGGTTTGTTTAACTTGGACAGAAGCCTTTTTGCATTCTTTTAATGATTCAACATCAATTCTTAATTCCATTCCCACTTTCAATTTTTTGGGATCTATCCCACCGTTGTCGGATTGAATTTTTTTCCACATCATCTCAACATTCAACGATTTGTCTCTTAAAATGAAATCCTTCACAGCCCTTGAAATTTCATAAAGAGTATCCCCTCTCTCAACTTTTATCCTATATTGCCCATTATCCTGAACAATTCTTGGCCCTATTTTATCTGATGTATTTGCAACCCAGCTCATAATTATCATCCTCCTTTGTTTTTACACTCCTAAAGCAGGATTGTAATGATAATAACTTTGATCAATTCTGTGATACGCCAAAATTTTATCGTCAGATAACAACTGTGCCATCTGTGGAGTAATATATTTTACATCATATTTTGTCGTTGTGAAAAACCCGGACAACCCCTTGTTTTTGGTTTTAACTTCTTTATTGTTTGCAGACAGCAATAATCCAATCGCCTGAGATATTACAGCAGTAAATACATCATCTGACAAAGAGTCAATGTCAATATTAGAATCTAACCCCATATCTTTTAATGCCCACACCAAAGCCCCTTTTCTTTTAAGGATCTCAATAAGTTCTGAAGAAATATTTTGGTAGTTTCTTATCTGATTTACTGCTATCGTTGCATCTTTAATGCCTGCTAATTCTTTAAGCGAAATGTTTGGCTTTATCAACTGTTGGCTTTCAAAGATATCATACAGAAATTTTACAACTACGAAGTTAAAGGAAATTAGATCTTGATCTGAAATTTGCCAATCTTTCTCTTCAGCTAATTCCTTTATAGCAAAACCTACAACAGTTGCAAATTTTTGTGGGTCAGAATTTTCAAGTTCCTCAATTGTTTTTAAGCCAAATTTTTCAAGGGCTTTTTCTAATGCACAAGAATTAGTTAATGCTTGTTTAGTTTCATCCCAAAGTTTTTTATAACTTTTCAGTGTATAAATGTTTACATCATCTAAATTTATACCAATTCTTCTTAGAAAAGCAATTTCAGCTGGACTTTTCTTTTTGGATAAATTTGAAAGACTAAAATAATTATTATAGAAAGCCTCCATAATAACGTTCGTATCACTTGCATTTAAATTTACCAGCATTTCCCTTGTTTCTTCAGGCAGATGTTCAAATATAAATTTATTTGCTTCTTCTAAAAATTTTTTGTTTTCGGCAATCATATCTTCTTTTGTTATAACAGGAGAGATCCCCGTTCGTTTCCAAAATTCATCGGGAGAATATTTGTTTGCCAGAGATGGATCTTTAAAGTATTCATCCATCATATTTCTTACAATCAAATTTTCATTGGAATCTATCATTTTCACAAACTTTTGAACAGTGCCAGAATTATAAACCAACGGCAAACGGTTTTGAAAAGTTTCTCTTTCTCCGCTTTGTTTTGATACAAGCCATCTCCAATTAGGACAAATTTTGTCAATATATTCTTCCTCAGTATAATCCTTTCTCCAAGCGCCTTTTCCAAATAATAAATTTAAATTTTGCATCTCTTGCCCAACAACTTTTTCTGTTGTGCCCTGAACCAATGTGACGCCTAAATATGTTGTGTCCTTATTTTTGTCGAGTGTATTTATAGTTGTACCCAGAATATTTTTATACCCAAGCCGTGAAAGAAGAATTATATCTTCAGCATTAAAATTGAATGCCTTAACTTCTAATTTGCTTGAAATTTTTTGTAAAATATCTATTGCTTCCCTTTGATCTGTTATAGCTGTTCCACCAGTATTAATTGTTCCAGATATCCATCCTCTAAGAGAATTTTTGACTCCAATTAACTTATTGCTATTTTGTTCATTTTTTGATATATCATCTAAGATTTCAAGAATCTTGTTTTGCTGATCAATAGTCTGATAAAAAACTCCTCCTAAAAACCCTATTCCGCCAGCAGTAATAGCAATCGGAGCAATTGATAATGCGGCGGCAGAAAAGCCATAAGTTAAAACCCCGGTTCCAAGACCAATTCCACCACCTCCAGCAACAGAGGAAACAAATGAAAGTGTATAATCTTTCACATTATCATCAGTTGTACGGCCATTATTAAAACCATTCCTCGCAGCAAAGCCAGCAGAAGCTACTGTAGCAAAAACAGCTCTGGGTGAAATTGCCTTTGAAAAAGCTTGTGGCAATAGTTTTTCAACAGTAGAAGAAGCTATTGCTGATGAAAATTTGGATTGAATTATATTAGAAATATATCCAGACAATGATGAAATATGTTCAATTGCCTGTGGATTTGAAAACAAATATTGAGACAACATATTTAAATTAGATAACCCATCAATATATTCAATCTTGCCTTCTGAAAATTGTTTTACTTTGCCGTTTTCTCCTAAATACTCCTCATTTAGCCAATTTATCAATGTTGCCTCAAAAGCTTTTCTGGAAGCCATATTTATACCTACGCCGGCAGATGTCCTTGTAATAAATTGAGCAACCTCATTATTAAACGGAATCTTCAAAGTAGCTAATAAAATTTGTGGTGCTTCAAACAACATATTTGATACAGAGCCTTGAAGCATTTTAACAGTCATCATTTTGTAATAATATTCCCTCAAATATGGATTATTACTTGCCATTAAATCTTTATTCTTTTTGACATTTTGATCATAATATTGAGTAATCAGCGGATCAACATCACTCTCAGCCCAAGTTATTGCATCATCCAACAATCCAGAAACAGCCATTGCCGCCAAATTAGTTCCTGTAAAATTAATTTTTTTGATAACAGACGCTTTTTGCCATAGCTCCAAATTAGAATAATTTGTTCCCCAAATTGAGGCGCTAATATAATCTTGAATTAAATTGTCCCTTGCCGCAAAAAATGCTCCTCTGATTGCAGATTCCCATGCCCTTTCAAATGATTGAATCCAATAATCCTTCGTTTTTATATTGCTAAAACCATTATTATATAGTTCCGGTATTAAATTAAAAACCAGTAAATCCATTGCAAATCCCATCATGCCACCTGTATCAATTGATCTGGAAGCATCTTTTGCAATTGAATCACATAGGCCTCGTATTTTTGTGCTCATATTTTTTACTCTTTGACGAAAAGTCAACTTTCCATCGCCTTCAACTTGTTCAGTAGGAAATAAAAAACTAGTAGCAAATTCAGCTAACACATGTGAATTTTTTCTTCTATCTTCTTCAGTCATATCGGAGAATTTTTCTCTGTAATAAATCTCAAAGATTTCATGCACAACAGCGCTGGCCAATCGTCTTTGGCCTTTAATTGTTAACTCCCCATTATTTATGTCAACTGCAGATTCTCTTAAATAGATTGTATAAATATTTCCTTCTTTAATATAAAAAGCATCGCCTTCAATACCCAATTTTTTGAAATCCTCATCAGTAAGCAATTTTACTGAACCTATTTTTTCATCAATATCTTTTGGTAAAAATTTGGCATCAGCAGCTTTTAACCCATCCAAAAGCATTTTCACCATTTCAAATTTTTGAGGATCGTTAACTGGCGTAAGAGACTCTATCTTTTCTATAGGAACTTTTTCCCCAGATTGCGCTCCATCTGATTTTCGCTCTCCTTCTGGATTTTTCCCGGCAGCAATTTTTTCTACATCAGTTTCTGTTGCACCTGATCTTTTTTGCTCATCTAAATTAGGTTTATTCTTAAATTGTTCAACATCTTCCTTGCTAACAACCAACTTAATTCGATTAAAAACTCTGCCCAGATTTGACGTTCTATATAAATATTTAAAAAGTTCCTTCTGTATATTTTGCATCATTTTTTGTTTTGCAGTATTAATTGTTTCCTCAAAGATCCTTAATGCTTCCGCTTCACTTTTTTCGCCAACAAATTTTGAGTTTTGAAAATCTTTAAGTGCTTTATCAATATCCTCCATGTAAATTGCATAATGTTTTCTTAAAATTTCCTGAACTTTGTACTGCCAATAATCAACATTAGGATTTAGAGAAGGAGTGTTTGCATTTTTATGAAAAGACGGGTCGTTGCCAAAATAATTGCTATAAATTTCGAACAGCTTTTTTGAAATAACCTCTTTAGCAGTTTCCACATCTATACCTTGAAGTTCTTTTAAATCAACTGTCCGGCCGCCGAGCAATTTCGAAAATATAGTCTCAAGCTGTTGTCGCTGCTCCAAATTTATTATTTGAGAATTTTCTGTTAAGTTACACTCTTTTAATATTTGTTCCGTGCTGACTTCTGAAAACGTTTTAACAAATTCTAAACCTTTCATAGATGCGTCATACAGCTTTTTATAATCTGCCAAATATTTTTTGTTTATATCATATAATCTATTTAAAATTACTATCGCTTTTAATGCTTTTTCCCTGTGCCTTGCTAGCGCAATATTAACAAGATTATCTATAGCTTCTCTTGCTTCTTTTGTTTTTCCTTCTCGCGAAAGATTATCTATAGCTTCTCTTAGTATTCTCCTTTCGTCCTCTGTTAATATTGAATATATATAATCTTCTGGTGAAGAGTAAACAATTGAAGAGCCCCTATCTCCTTGTCTTCCACTTCTTTTAACTTTTTGTGTAGTCCATCTTTGAGAAGAATCCAACTCGGTTGTTATTACGTGCAAACCGCCATTACTTTTTGAATTGTCGTAAAGTTTTATATTATCCAACAGTGTTTCTATTTCTCCTAACTTTATATCAGTACCTCTGCCAGCAGTTGTTGCAACCGTAATAACATAAGGTTCACCTGCATTTTCAATTATTTTTTGTCCCTCCTGTTCAACATTTTCAGCCGTTAATACCTGGATTTTTATTTTTCCTTTCTCACCTTTATTTAATCTTTCTTCGATGAGTTGTGCTATTTTTTTAGCCTCATCAATTGTAGACGCTGCTACTAGAATCGGTCTCCCTTTTTTAGCTGTTGAAATCGCGTCATCAACAATAGCGTTCATCTTACTTTCGCTATCCGAAAAAAACTTTGTTGGATTTCTATCAACAGAAACAAACAAACTTTTCAATCTTTTCAATCTTTCAGATATGTCCCCATTTTTAGGGCTAATTTCTCCTTCAATTTCTTTTACAATTTCATCTATTAAACTCTTAGTGAGATTAGGATCCCCAGTACAATTGATTATCTTTATATTTTCTAAAGGATCATCAATTAATTTTTCTACACTATTTTCTTTGCTTTGTATGCGTTGCTTTATATATTCTTTTATTTCTTTTTTCACAACGTCAATTTTTGATTTGTCAGTTAATTCGAATTCCTTCAAATAGTTTGGTAATTTTGCTAATTGTGCATCAGAAAGATAGCTTCTAATTATTTCCCAATCTTCAATTAATGTGCCTGAGAAGCCCCCAATTCTCTCGTATTGCTCTAAAAAACCTTTAATTACTATTGATGCAAGAATCTTTTGAGGAGGGACAATTTTCAATCCCTCAACAAGTCTAATTGCTTCATCCATTCCATCTTCCCACCTCATACCGTGCATAGGGTGCCCTTCATCGTTGATAATTATTATGTTACCCCCCTCAACTTTATATTGATATTGTTTAGAAAGAGGACTATTTGGGTCGTTTTTTATTATATAAGCTACTGCAATATTTTCGATTCTATTAATTTCTTCAACCAAACTTCCCGATTTGGAAATTCTTTCCTTTAAAAATTCTTTCCCTTTATCAGTCAATTTCCCCTCTTTATCAATATACTCCTTACTAATTTCACCATTCTTAAGAAAAAGTTTCTTAAAATTTTTATAAGAATTTTTCCAAAGTTTTTCGTATTGGCCTTCAAGTATCTTTTGAGTAACGGGATTTAATTCCAATTGTCCCCCTGAAACTATAAAAGGTGTTGTTGCTTTATCAATCAACAAACTATCTGCTTCATCAACGAGAATTGCCTTGTTTTTTGCATCAATTATCTCTGGTGGTATTTCCCCCGAAATTGCATCAAAAATCAATGTTTCTGCTCCAACAACAATTGGACATTTATAAGCTTCAATTTTCTCTTCAAGAGACATGTTGCTTGTAATAATGGCAAAATCTTTACCTTTTACCAACCCCATCCTTTCAGCTTCACCTGCCCAATCCCTTACTAATGCATCATTTGAAGTCATAACATGAATGCCTTTTCCTTGTTTTCTAAGATGTTTGGCAAACAAAACTCCAATTATAGTTTTCCCTTGACCACAATCAATATTCAGAAAAGAATTTTTCCCATTTTCTAATGCTTTAAGTGCTTGAATCTGATTATCATGTAATTCAACAATAGGTTTCCCATTTTTATCTTTTGGCACTAATGACTGCCAGACTTTTCTATCTTCATCATCAATATGAGGAGGATCTATAACAGATTTTCGGATTTCATTTTCATCAGGAGTGGTTTTAAAATCTACACTTTTTAAAGTTGATTTTTTTAATTGTCCTAATTGGTCTTTTATTTTTTCATTTGAATCATAATCTATAGGCAAATACAAAACTGCTGGCTGTTCCGAATGAATATTTGATGCTTCACTCGTTCTTAACTGAACAGCTGGATCTTTTATGCCTTCTAAAAGCCTTATTTCAACTATTTTCACAACAACATCATTACCAAATTCATCCCTAACAACTAATTTAAGAGAATTGTCATTTGAATCATAAAACTGGCTCAATATTGATTTCCCATTCTTTGTATCATATAGTAAATTTAGAAGTTTAAAATTAGCGCTTAAAGATCCCTCACCAGTAGAAGCAACTTTTGAAATGTCGCCATCAATCAATATAATAACGCCATTGTTGCTGTTTTTGTCAACATCTCCCTTATTTTCAACAAAACTTTTCGTAAAGATTTCTTGTTCAAATGTAAAAGATGAAGCAGATACACGCAATGATGCTGCGGCTTTTTTTGTTGTTTCATTGGCTTCTCTCCTCAAGTTTATTCGCTTTTTAAAATCACTTATATGATGCCGAGACCTGTTTGCTGCCCAATCTAAAGAATAATCTAATTTGGCAACAACTTTAGAAGCAATTCCATTAGATTCATACGCCTTATTATATAGAAATCCAATAGGATTAATAAAAGTATAATAGGGTACCTTGACCAAGCTACCAACTCTTGTTTTTGCAATTTTATTATAAATTTTTTGTTCAAATCCAATCCCCGGCAATCCTTTAACATAGTTTTCTATGAATGGTATTTTGCTGAGTAAACGAACTACTTCAGTATAGGGTTGAATTGTTCTGCCCCAAATCGAGTTGTAACCACCCATCATCGTGAAAAAATTAGCAGCCCAAAACATTCCTAAAAATGTAGATATATTTCCTTCTTTTAATTCCTGAATTGACTGCATATACCAAAGCGGCGGATATCTATACAAAAAGAAAGCTATTGGAACTTTTACAAGTGAGCTGGAAATTTCAGACAAAGATTTACGCCCCAATAAAGCTTTTGTAATATCCGAAGCAGCAGAAATTGGTAAACCAAGAAATATATAATATGGTATAAGTATTCTCATTTGAACTTGCATAGCAAATATTTGTTTCGGCACCTCACCCCAATTTTTTTGTAAATCATCATAAATAGCTTTCATCGCAGAAATTATTGGATGGTTCCGATCTTTTTCTGATAATTTATCCCAAATTTGCTTAAAAGTTACTGGATCAAACATTTGAAAATAATGGCCAAAAAAACCGGAACGGTTCAATCCGTTTTTTATATTAGAGGAAAATGTATCGCCGAAACTAATACTCTCGCTTTGTAATAGTTCTTTTCTGTATTCTAAAAGAACCTTATAGATATCATCTTTTGGCTTAATATCCAATGGTTTAGAATAAGAATTTTCATCTAGGTTTTTCCCTATAATTGAAATACAATTACCCAGTTTATCCATTAATTCATTTGGAAAGCCAATTTTTTCAGCAAGGTCTTTCAATAACAATAAATCTTCATAAGTCAACTTATTTAATGAATCTGATTTTTTATTAGGAGACAAATTTAAACAAAGAGTTTTTAAGTCCGCCACAACAGAATTTGGATCATATTCTTTGAATATACTTAAAAAATTGTTTAGCCCTATTATTTCAAACAGACTATGGCCTGTCATTTTGATATTTGGCATATCAAAATTAAAAGATCCATCTTCCAACTTATAAGTGAACATTATTACACTTGAAATAGCTTGTTTAATATCATTTATTGTTTTTATTTGACTCTCATTTAAACCAAGCCCTTCAAACTCCGATGTCGTCAGGTTTAGAGTGGCAAATCCTCTCAACTTCCATAATTCATTCAATTTATCATTGCCCATATCAGAAATGATTTTATCTGCATTCTTAAAAACACAAATCATGTCTTGAAAGCTTCGTTTGAATCCAAAATTATCAGTAATGTTTATGCCAAAAAGATTTTTGTTCAGTTCAGAAGCAATCTTTTCAATGTAGTTTACAAAATTACCGCTGGATATTTTTCCGCTTAACCAGTTGTAAAGATCAGGAGTAATTGTATAATTTTGCAAAAAGTCATTTATCGCATCCCTTTGAGCAATTAACGATTGTTTCTTTTTTTCGCCTAAATTATTCTTTTGTAATTGCTGATTGATGTCTTCCAGTGTTCCTAAAAGTCCTGTTTCTTTAGCATAAAGGTTTTTCAATGCTATTACTTGATTTTTCTCCGCTACTAAAGTTGGGGCATTTGAAATGGGCGGATCAACACGCCACCACTCGTTTCCAAATTCAACTGGTATATGATTAGTAATTTTTATGTAGTTTAACAAAGGAGCAAACACGTCGGGATGAGCTGTTAGTTTGTCAATATTAAATTCAGTTCCATCTTCAAATTTATTAATAAACTCTAATATACTCTTCGATTCTTCTTCCGATAATCCAACTTCAACATCAGGTCTTATTGTCCAATAAACCAAATTCATCTTATCTTTATATGGAGATTCTGATAAAGAACTAATGTGTTGTTTAAAAGCAATAAGTTCATCGTTATTGAAAACAATTTTCTCTTTTTCTCCTTTATTCATTCCGACTTGCAAAAGTTTGTTTAAAACGTTCTTGATTTTTTCTTCTCTACAATTTTTTATGTCTTCAGAAATTTGTTCTAACAATAATTCATCTGCGCTTAAATCATAATGAACATAAGGTTTATTAACTTTTAATTTTTCTGCCAAATACGCTATATCTTCTTTTGTTAAGTAATTTGGGAAAATATTTGCTGTATTAGGAGAACTAGGAATATTTATTCCTTGATCTTTGAGAATTTTCCTAAATAAAGATAATGGAGCTATCAAACTTGTCTGCTGTTGTGTATGAGTGCTGATTGTTGACTCACTCTTTATTTCTGGATCAGGAACAACCTTTACATTTTCCGGATCTATATCCGAAGGTCTAATAGGATTGAGTGTTTCTAGATCTATTATTATCGTAGCATTACTTGACTTCTTTAGCTGTTCAATAGGCCCTACTTTTTTAGGATCAAACGCAAGGTATATTTGAGGTGAGTTAATCATGCTAATTAAAAAGTTATAATCCTCAGGTGATATAGTTCTTGGGTTGGCATCATTATCACCCACATCAATTGTCAATATTTTTTCCAATCTATCGTATCTTGTCTTGTTTTGTGGATCAATATTTCTTAAATAGTTTATTATTGCGGAATTAATATTTTCATAGTTTAGCCCACTTATTTTCTTCTTCATTTCTACTGCCAAATCCGAAGCAAAAAATCTTGAATAAACAGTATATCTATATCCTTGGACATTCTCTTTGGAGTATTTTTGAAGTTCTTGGACTAATTTATCATTCACTTCTAACAATAAAATCGTTTCATTCTGTGAATTGCCTCTTGAAGAAGTTAAAAAATCTCTCTTATTTTCAGAAATAAAACCCAACAAAGCAAAGGCAGTTTCATTATCAAATTTGCCATCAATTTCATGTGAAGGATGCAAATAAACAAATTTAGTATATGGGGATTTAATGCTTTTAAGAATTTTCTGAATGTTTTTAACCCACTCCTGACTTTGAGATAAATTAAAACCAGCATATTTTATATCAACTTTTTCATTTTTTTCATTATCCTTCTCAACGATTGACACACTTAAAATTAAGGCCCTATCGCTTTTAAAAAAACCAAGCAACTTATTAAAATCTTCTTCAGGATTTCCTTCAGAGTTTGTCTTTTTATATAATTCAATCATTCTTGGTTTCGCTGATTGTAGATAGTTGACACAAGCGTCCTTCCCTTGTTGAAATAATTTCTCAAAAGCTCTCTTTTTTATTTCTTCCAATTCTATTCCAGCACTAATTTTGCTTCGAATTTCATCAGGTATATTTGTATCGTTTAATAACTTTTTAACTTCATCTATTTTCCCCAACTCATGAAGTTGAGCAATCAATATCATCATCATTTTATTGAATGATTCTTGAGTAATCTTCTTTCCATTTGAATATTCCTTCAATTTTTCTATCGCTTCGTTTATCCCTTTATCATCAGCTAACTTCATAATCTCTTTTTGAGTCTCCAAATCATTAATGCGATTATTGATAAGTTCCTTACCATACTTTAACAGCTTGTTTATTTTTTCGTCTGAAAGCAATTTTTTCAGTTCTGCAATGAAACTATCAATACTTTGATCATCAAATTTTTGAGATTTTATTTTTGAATCAACATAAAGCAACTCATATTGTTTTCTACCATCTTCAGTCAAATAATAATCTGGATAATTTTTAAATATTTCCTCTAATAAATTTACTACCTCATTATATTTGTGGGAATTATATAATTCACCTACAAATCTTAGTTTGCTTGTAATTTGTTCCTCGAGAAACTCAAATGGCCTTTCTATAGAGCTTATTCCACCAGATTTGATCGGTCTTTCGTTAGAGGATGGAGGGGTAGATATTTCTCTTCGATCACCTGGCTTTGGGACAGCAGGGGGTAAATCAAAACTTTTATTTACTTGTGATATCCCTGTCATAAAAATACCTCAGCTAACTATTTAAAAATTTCATCGCTTTCTCGTAATCATCTAATTGGCCTTTAAATGGGTTGTCAAAACTGTTAAAATAAGCGCTTAACTTTTTGAAAAACTCAGAATTGTCTTTATTTAATTCAACTAAAGATTTCATACTTTCAGTAATTTCACTATTTTTACTTTTTGCATTTTCTCTATCGGCTTCAGGTTTATTAGAATCATTCAAAATTTTTAAGTTTTCATTAAATTGGCGAATCAAACTTACGAAATTTTGCACACTTGCATCAACAGATGTAGTTTTTGTCACTTCAGTTTTTAACTGCTCATACATTTTTTGTAGTTCTTTGGCATATGGATTATCAGCAAACCTTATCAAATTATAAGCTGCTTCAAATTTCAAGTTAATTTTGTTTTCATCTAATAAACCTTCTTTTTCTAAAATCTCAAAGAACCTTTTAACTTTTTCTTCTGGATTTGTCAACTTGTCAAACTCATCCTTGTGTTTTTCTCTAATTTCATCAAGTTTGCTCTCTCCAATTTCATTAATTAAAGAGTCCATTACATAACTAGAAACTGTACTATTCATCAACGATGCCAAAACAATTTTTGTTTGTTCATCTTTTGAAAGTTCTGAAATTTTTCTACCATCAATGAGCGGCGCATTACTTCCAATATTTACTATTAAATTGAAGTACTTTTCAAATATATTTTTCGTGATCTTATAATCACCAAGAGTAAAAACGATAGGAGAATTATCAATATAAGGATTATTTTCAATTGGGTTGGTTGGATCAATGGCCTGTGGTCTAATTCTTGATGTTGTCAAATTATCTTTCGCAGCATTAGCAACAGATGAATCATTAGCAGTTGATCCAACTAGCAAACTTCTATTATCAGTTGTTACTTCTATCCCATATAACTCAAAAATATTCACATTTATTTTGTTTGATAAAATTAGTGCCGTTAGAATTGTCTTTTGATCGCTTTCTTCAATATCTTTGAAATCTTTGGCTTTTAATCTCTGGCTTATTTTATCTAAAATCAGCGAAATGTTTGTATTATTGCTGCCCAAAATCTGAATGGCTTTTTGATAAGGATCACCGCTTAGTTTAATCCATTGCTGGTCAATGGCCGACTTTATACCTTCATATTCAGAGATGCTTATTTTTACATAATTTCCTCCACTTTTGTTATAAAGTTGTGCGGTTCTTACCAAATCTTGTGTATTGCTTTGGTCTAATCCGATTAATTGCATAAAACCAACAACATTGCTGAAAAACAGCTCTATCTCTTGTTGTGTCAGCTTTCCATCTGATTGAGAATCCCTTTCAGATGGAACTTTCATTCCGCTGTCTATTAAATCAAAAAGTTCTTTTGAAACATTTGCGCCAGCATTTCTTAAAGATTCAAGAGTAATGTTATTTTGATCTATTTTTTCGGCATTTCCGCCAAAAATTGTTATGAAAGAGCCAATAATCGAAGTTTCATTCCCTTGTTTGCTTTGAGCAATAGCTTCTGGCCTACTAACATCTTGTGGTACTATAACTGTTGTATCGCGTTCAAAAGATGGTGTTTGGGAAACATACGTACCACTATTAACTGTTGGTGCTGATTGTATAGCTTCTGCTACCATATTTTACTCCTCCTGTATCAATTTTCTCCAATAAAGACTACAGCTACGTATTGGTTTTGAGAATCACTATCAAAACCACTTTCAACTAAATCGTTATTCCCATACAAACTAACATTTTTATAGTTAAAGTCTTCATTATCGTCTGCATCTGATATGAGTTGCTCCAAAAAATTTACATCGTATTTTTGTTCACACATATAATTTCCCCTTCCATTGTTAATAGCCCAGTTTAGCAGGGGTGACATGCCTGTTGAAAATGCCACCCCTAGTAAACTTTATGTAATTTCTCTTTTTCATTTTCAAACTCCTCATAAACAAAAAATCGAATCCAACAGGCAAGTCTTCGATTATTTATTTTGTTGTTTCTTCAGTTTCAAGTAATAATCGTTACAAGAGGCATAAAACTTGCATAAAAAATAAGGTAAAAAATTATGAATGTAAGTTGCGTGTAAAAACAAACAATTTTTAGTTAATAAGTGGCTTCAAAAAAGATCCAGTTATGCGATTACTAATGTTTTCTATTTCTTAAAAATGTTATATTTGCGAATCAATTTTGCCGGATGATAGCTCATCTTTGCCTTTCTAAGCCCTAAATGGCCCATATCTTGTTCTCGATTTACATATTCGCAATCAGGAAAAGAATTTTTTAAAAATTCTCGATTAATGATTTGGGCAGCTCCCCTAATTAAAGGATCTGACTTTTCAATATGCACTACAGCTGTGTTACTTGTCAATTTTTCGCCAAGGCTAAACCCTACAATTTTACTATTGGAAATGATTACTCCCCCTTTCAATCCAAGGATATCTTTGTTCTTTAAGGCAATTTCCACAGCATTGGCTTCACACTCTATTAAAGGATATTCATCTGTAATGGTTGTTTTTTTCGTTTTGCACCAAATTTCGTTCAGTTTTAGACATTCATAAATGTGAGATTTATCCATTTTTTCGTACTTAAAATCGTTGTTTTTTACAAAGTAATTTATGTGGTTCCTTTTTGCATCATATTTTCTTCCTTTTAATTCAATCAAATCACGGCTTGAATAAAGATAATCGAATTGATCCCGATCTTCTTTAATAACAAAATTTTCTGGCTCTTTCAAAAAAGATATAAACTGCTCATCTGCTCTTATTACTGCTTTGGAATGACTCAAACATATATTTAAAACTTCATCAGAATTTTCCCCAATTCCAAGCGGCATCATAAAGTATTCGTTCTTGTCCGGCCCTATAACTAATGGGCATAAAAAATCACCAATAATGGTTAATTGTGTTTTATCAATATTTTTCCAAATGTAGTAGTTTGCAAAAGTATGGTCAGAAATAAAAATGGGTCGGGCAAAATAATACTTTTCAAAGTCGTTTTTATGCTCAATTTTTAAAGGCACAAAATCAGGATAATAAGGAATACTCACAATAAACTGATTTTAACATAATCATCGACTTCACCAAAACATTTTAGAAAGTTCTTTGACTTATAAATACAGCTTTGTTAATATATTGACAAATGGAAAAGAAGACCACAGATAATTGGAGCTCAAAAATCGGAGTAATACTTGCAGTTGCCGGAAGTGCAATTGGACTTGGCAATTTTTTAAGATTCCCTGTCCAAGCAGTTAATAATGGAGGGGGCGCATTTTTAATCCCTTATTTTATTTCTCTCGTGCTTTTAGGAATACCTCTTATGTGGATTGAATGGTCAATTGGAAGATATGGAGGTATTTTTGGACACTCAACAGCACCGGGAATGTTCCAAAAACTATGGAAAACTAGATTATCGAAATATTTTGGTGTTATTGGAATTTTTGGCCCTTTGGTCATATTTATGTATTACTTATATATAGAATCTTGGCTTTTGGGATATTGTTTTTATTCAATTAATGGCTCTTTGACAAGCATTTCAAAACCGGCTGAAATGGCATCATTCTTGGCTGGATATCAGGGTCTAGAAGTCAATAAATTTTTTAACGGCATTCAAATAGCATATATTTTTTTCTTAGTAACCTTTGCTTTGAATTTTGCAATTCTCTTTAGAGGTGTTAAAAATGGAATTGAGCAGTTTTGCAAAATTGCAATGCCTCTTCTATTTGTTTTTGCAACAATAATAATGTTCAGAGTACTTACCTTAGGAACTCCGGATCAAAATCAGCCAACATGGAATATAATTAACGGCTTGGGATTTTTGTGGAATCCTGATTTTTCCGCATTGCTTAGCGCCAAAACTTGGCTTGCCGCCGCAGGACAGATATTTTTCACGCTAAGTGTAGGAATAGGAGTTATTTTGACTTACGCAAGCTATCTAAAAAAAGGCGACGACATTGCGCTTTCAGGATTGTCCGCTGCTTCAACAAATGAATTTGCTGAAGTCATTTTGGGAGGAACAATTGTTATCCCGCTGGCTTTTGCATTTTTTGGACCAAATGGGATACAACAAATTGCTCAAAGCGGCGCCTTCAATTTGGGATTTGTTACAATGCCTTTAATTTTTTCTAAAATATCTCTTGGATCAATTTTTTCATTCTTGTGGTTTGCTCTTCTCTTTTTGGCAGGCATCACTTCATCAATATCTTTGATAGAGCCAACAATTGCTTTTATCAAAGATGATTTTAATATTGAAAGAAAAAAAGCAGTTTTAATTGTTATGATCGCGGCTTTTTTGCTTTGCCAACCAGCGGTATTTTTTCTGAAAAACGGTGTTTTAGATGAGCTTGATTTTTGGGGTGGGACATTTTCCCTTGTGCTGTTTGCAACAATTGAAGTGTTCCTTTTTACATGGGCGTTTGGAATTGAAAAAGCATGGGAAGAAATGCATAGAGGTGCGCAGTTAGAAATACCAAAGTTTTACAAATGGGTAATAAAATATATCACTCCCTTGTTTCTCATCATAATTTTGGTTGCATGGCTCATACAAGAGGGATTTTCAACTATAATGATGAAATCTGTTCCAAGAGAAAATATCTATTATGTTTTAACTACTAGAATCGGGTTGCTGATCATCTTTTTCTCACTCGCTTTGCTTGTTAGATACGCTTTAAAGAAAAAATCTTCTGGAGAAAATCAATGACAATATTTGGATGGATATTTATGAGTACCTCTTGGACACTTATTATTCTTTTGGTCTGTTTTTGTTTCTACAAAGTCCTCACTGAAAAAGAAGAAGAAATCTGAAATTTTAACAAAAACTTAACGAAAACATTTAAGACGAATTTAATCTCAAAAAATGCCAATAACAATAAACAGAATTATACATAGAGGAATACCAAGTGGCTTGGCCATAAAAGCGGCCATAATATACAACGACTATTGCAAAAGAAAAGCTTATAATCTTGACAAAAGTGTGGGAATGATAAAAGCAAGAACAGCACTTTTTGGCAAATTTGCGCCAGAGGGCAAAAATATTTTGGATTTGGCAACAGGTAGAGGTTTCCTCTTAGCTGAAGCAGCAAAAAGAAACGCAAAGCTTGTAATCGGCATCGAGGCTTCCGATAAAATGCTTGACGAAGCCGAACAAACATTTGCAAAATTTGAATCTCAAACAAAGGTTGAATTGGTTGAAGGAGATATCTTTTCTCTGAAAGATATCGTCAGAGAAATAACTAATGAAAATTTAGATCTTATAACAGCAGCAAATATATTCTGCTTTTTGTCAAAAACGCAAAGAGAAGATATTATAAAACAATCTCTTGAAGTCTTAAAGCCAAAAGGCATTCTTGCTGTATTAAGCAGAAGCATTGATAATGGAACGCTTCCCACTTCATGGAATGAAAAAGAAAAAGAGCTATATTCAAAAACTCTGCTTGGAACAGGAAATTTTTTGGAGTGCGTTGGGTGGCAAACTAATGATTGGAAAAAACTTTTTTTAAACAATGGATTCAAAAATTTTGGATTTTTTATCGGTTCTAAAGAGACAGATGAAGAGTTAATTGGAAAAGAATTAAATCCTGATCAAGAAGTTGTTTTAAACGAAAATGTAATATTCTGGGGTGAAAAATAAACTCGTGCAAAGGCAAAATTCTGCCTTTCAAAAATTGAGTGAAATTTCAAAATAATTTTGTCGATAGAATAATTGGAACGAATTTTAAAAAGGAGAAAAAAATGGGTTTGATAGCAACTTGGACAAGAAGTCAATTCAACTTAAACAAAACAACTTTACAAAGCTACTCAAGGACCTCATATGGTCCGCAAATCAGTAGGTTTTACGGAGTGGTTCATGCAGGAGGGCCAGCCCCGGGAAGTAATGCTGCAATTGCGGGAATAGTTTCAGCAGCATATAACAGAAATGTTGGAATAGTTGGTTTCATAAACGGTTTTAAGGGAGCAATGAAAGGAGATGCCATAAAACTTGAACCTTGTCTGGTCTCAGAAATCGGTTCTTTAGGCGGTGTCGCAATCGGCACATCAAGATTTAATCCGAAAGAAGAGGATAGGAAAAAGCTGATAGAGAGCTTTGATAAGTGGGGCATAAAAGGTCTTATCGCTATCGGTGGAGATGATACAAACACAACAGCTTCACGGCTTTCAAAAATGGGATTCCCTGTAATAGGAATACCAAAAACAATTGATAATGACATTCCCGGCACATCCGAAACACACGGTTTTCAAACTGTTGTTCAAAAAACAGCCGAAGCATTAAAAGCATTAAAAAGAGACGCTCAATGCCAAGACAGCCCTTGTATATTTTTAGCAGAGATAATGGGAAGAAAATCCGGAGCTTGGACTTTTGAAGCTGGCAGATCAGCAGAGGCAACGGCAATGTATATTCCCGAAGAATTTAGCCTAAACGGCCTCAAAACAGTTTTAGGATCAGATAACTTTTCCGGTAAAGATTATGTCTTAAACAGGGCAGCAAGATTGTTGAGAGTTAATGGAAAAATTTTAGACACTATTTCATTTATAAAAGCAATTGAAAACAGTGACAAGGATCCTGTCGACCTAAAACTTGATGCAAGCGCACTAGCAGATGAAATTGTAAGAGTCATAGCCAAAAGGGATAAATTTGGAATCCCTTACGGAGTTTTCGCAATAGCAGAAGGAATATCAGATAAACTGCCAACAGAAGTTTCTTCAATCGGTGAAGATGGCCTCCCAAGCGCATTTAAAGTCCTTGGGCTTGGAAAAGAGGTTGAAATAAAGGTTGATGCACACCACAATCCTAGGTTGTCTGATGTAAAAATATCAGACCATTTAAGCAGATTAGTCAAAGAAAGCGCTAAAAAGGCAGGGGTGGATATAAAAGTCGTTGCTCAAACATTTGGGTATCAATATAGATGTGTAGATCCAATTGCATACGACAAAAATCTCGGGCTTGCTGAGGGCTTTACAGCACTAGAAGCTCTTGATGAAGGGAAATCCGGAATGATGGTTTCGTCTCTCGGAAATGGCAAATTAACCCTTGTAAAATACGAAGATTTGCCTTATGACGAAAGTGGACATCTTATCCCAAGACAATATGATTTGTCAAGTTTTTCTTACAAACAGGGTATCGCAAATCAATTTAGGAAATCTTACGAAAATTATGAAGATGTAAGATAAGGAGCTATTTAAATCAATAAGTTGCTTGTGATATACTTAAAGGGCAGCAATGAAAAACAAACTTGTTGCCCTTTTTATTTTGTTTTCGGTTTTATTTGTTTTAGGCAACTCAAAATATGAGCCGGAATTAGAAAAACAATTAAAATCGTTTTCAAGCTCAGATGAAATCTCTGCAATCTTCTTTCTAAAAGATAAGCCAATAAAGCCTCCTCACCTCAAAATGCTATCAGAAAATATAAACTTTTTGAACTCTTATAGCGAAAGATCTCAAGTTTTTGTCGCTGACTTTGTCAAAGAAAAGCAAAAACAAGGCAAAAAAATTGATTACAAAAGATATTGGATATTTAACGGCTTTTCGGTAAAAGCAAAAAAAGAAATTATCGAAGAATTGTCAAAAAACGAAAACATTGCAAAAGTCTTTCTAAACAGAAGGTTCAAAGTTCCTCCAACAATTAGAGAGCGCGCTCCAAAAAACAAAATTTCGCCGTTGTCAACATTGTCTGTGGAAGACAACATTGCCTTAATCAGAGCAGACAAAGTTTGGGATTTGGGTTACGACGGCAGTGGAATTAAAGTTGGAATTGCCGATACAGGAGTTCTTGCAACACATAAAGATCTTCTTGGCAAAATTATTCTTCAAGCAACATTTGACAATTCAGGCAATAAAATTTCTGATTCTGCTGTTGATAATGACGGACATGGATCGCATGTGGCTGGAATTATAGCCGGCGGAAACAATTCCGGAAAGTATATTGGAGTAGCTCCTAAAACATCTTTGTTGATTGCAAAAGTATTTAATCCGGAAGCAACTTATGATTCTGTAACAGCTGGTGTACAATACCTCATTACAAATGGAGCAAAAATAATAAATTTATCACTTGGATCTGATGAAAACTATGCTGACCCAGTTATGGAAACATTGGTTGAAAACGCAGAATCCTTAAATGTTCTAATTGTCTCCGCGATTGGAAATTACGGACCTAGCAGTGCTTCAACTACCAGCCCCGGAAATGTCCCAAAAGCAGTTGGCGTAGGCGCAACAGACAATAGCGGAGAGATAGCAAGTTTAAGTTCAAGAGGCCCAATAATCTGGTCAGGAACAACATATATCAAACCAGATATTGTTGCTCCAGGCTTATCTATAAAATCGTGTGATTACTTAGATCCAAACGATTATGAAATTATGAGCGGCACCTCTATGGCATGCCCTCATGTAGCTGGAGTAATTTCGCTGATGATTCAAGCAAATCCTGCTCTATCAATTCAAAACCTCAAAAATATTATTAAAAATTCATCTATAAAAAAAGATGGAGTCAGTTATCCCAACAATACCTATGGATATGGATTGATTGATGCTTTAAATGCAGTTTTGTCCGCTAAACAAGGGGATATAATTCCTCCCACAATTGAGTCAGTAAGTAGCAGTGGCAATAAATATAAACAACCAATAACTATTTCTTCTAAAATAACTGATAACTTTTCCAGCTCTTTAGAAACAACCATTTTATACAAGAATGACACTCTTGTATGGAAGAATTCACCATTAACAAAAGAAGCAACTTCAAATTATTACAGCGGTCAAATAGATGGCAATGATGTAATAAGCAATATAAGTTATTATATTCGGGCAAAAGATGAATCAGGAAATGAATCTAGATACCCATCAAACGCCCCCAACGATACAATACAGATTTCTGTTGAAGAAGGCACTGAAACAATCATATCAAATCCAACAAGCGTTCCAAATCCTTTCTCGGCTGGAAAAGAAAACACAACTTTCTTTTATGAATTGTCAAAACCTGCACAGGTTTTTCTAAAAATTTTCAACATAAACGGAGAAGTCGTAAAATCTATTTCAGTAAACGGCAATTTTGGCACCAACACTCTTACGTGGGATGGCACTCTAGAAGATGGAAGCATCGCAGCCAATGGAATTTATATTTATATCATAACAGCAAAAGGTATTGATGGCAGCTCTTCTTCAACAAAAGGCAAAATGATTGTATTAAAATAAAACTTCTCAGAAATTTAATGTTCCTTCAAAAGTCAAATATTGCGCAGTAAAACTGTTTGTGGAATTTAAATTATCGGAATAAACCATAGTTTTATAATTAGCGCTTAAGACTATACTTGACAGAACTGGGCTTGATTGTGGAATAGTTGAAGAAAAGGAAAGCTCATTTGTTATTTTTAGTATATCCAAACTTGCAACCGCGCCTGCCTGTACTTCACCAAGATTTCTTTCCTGCGCCCAATTATATGTAAGTGTTCCAAGATTTAAAACTCTTATTGCAGCCGATGAATCCCAATTCTCTTTTGGACTTTCCTTTTGTAATAAAATGTCTCTTGTTATTTTTTTGGAATAATTTCCTGAGACAGTTACAATCGGCAGCGGAGAAAATGATATCCCCGTTCTTGTTGTGATATTTTGAGTTTCTGTATTTATGTTGCCCAACTGGTTGTTGTTTTTGTAATTCTCAAAAACAAAGTCTGACGTCAAATTTATTAAATTTAAAGGCCTTAATGTTATTCCAGCAGTATAACTTTGAGATTCGCTTTTTTGATTTGTAGTTGTTTCAATCGTTCCACTCACAGAAGTTGTATCCCTGTTCAGATTGTTAAAATTAAAACCTAAACGCAGAAATGAAAATGGCGTAAATGTTGTTGACACCGAACTTGTTATGCCGTTATTTCTTGCTCCGCTTTCTTGATAAGATCTGTCATCAGAATTCGAATAATTTATTGAAAGATTAGAAAATGGGACAAACCTAATTGAATAATTATTATTCTCTGTAAAAGGATTTGGTTTGTCTTGTTGAACGCTTAATGTTTCAGCCCTGCTCTTGGTAAGAGATGTGGATATATTTGATGTTGGTTCCAAAACCAAATTGATTGACTGATTCTTAGTCATATTGGTTGTTGATTTTATTAAATCTTTTTGATCATGGGTTATTATTTTGCCTCTTGCTGAAAAGTTGTTTATCGATCCAAATTTTAAATCCCAAAAAGCATCATAAGAATAATCTTTGGAAATGGAATGAGCTGATATTCCTTCGCTTGTTGAAGAAATGGGTTCGCTAAACTGATAATTAACGCCAAAAGAAAACCTATCTGTAAGTTTCAAAGAATTTGATGTATTGAAATAGTTTATTAAGGTAGATGTATTATTCAAATAATTAGAAGTGTCATTTTTTGAAAAAGAATTGCTATTCGTAAAAGATGCAATTCCAATTTCAATAGTTTTTGGAACTATACTCCCTGAAAAAACATTTGACACTGTATTTACTGAATTTGTGGTTGACCCGGGAGTAATGTCGTCTAAGGCTTTATAGTTTCGATATCCCAAATTCATTTTAACAATATTTAAATCCAGATTTAACGAAGCGTTTCTGTCTGTGTTCCAAGTATAAAATCCTTTAAAGGTACCTTTTTGGTTTTTTGTTTCCAAAATGCTTCCAGAAAAAGAATAAAAACTTTGTGGAGAATAGGACAAATTTATGCCTTTCTGTTGGCTACCCGCACCAATATTTGTTGACTCAAATTGCGAAAATTCTGGCTCAATTTCTTTAAAAATACCGCCCACTGAAAGGGAATCAATAGGTTGTACTGTTCCATTGATTCTAAATGCCTTCCCGGTTATTATTTGAGTATCTGTCGATATACCGCTTGTTGACTGATAATTGTATTCAACAGATATGTTGTCATTTGAAGTAAGTGTAAGATAATAGAAAGTAATTTGGCCAGTAGAATAATTCATAAAATAATCAATGTCTTTATTTTGTTTAAAGCCATTTACATATACCATCTCACTTCCTTCAATAATGTTTGTTTTTGAAAGTTGATAAGGCCCTCGAGTATTATTACCAACAAATGTGTCAGTTTGTGATTCGTATATTTGTGGTCTATCAGTCCTGCTTATTCCAAAAGCTGAATCTATTTTTGCTTTATCAGATATCGAAATGCTTGAGGTAATACCCAATGCATCATGATTTATGTCGCTTTCTTGAAATGATCCGCTTGACGGAACATAATAGAAGGATATCTCAAATATTTTATCAGCAGGGAACGGTTCGTTAAATGTAATATAAGGAATATATGGACAATTGTAATTGATTTTGTATTTACCATCAGTTAAAGTTTTGCTGCTGTTTTTCGTATATGTCTCAATCACTGATGAACCTTCAGCTCTAACCAACAAACTCGCATCGCTTCCGGGCACCATTTGAGGCATATTAGTTATATAATACGGTCCTTGAGAACCATTCCCATATCCGGTAAATTTTCCAAAAATGCTTTTTTGATATGTGTACAAAACTGTGATCTCATCACTTGCCTGAATAGTTGTTCCAAACTTTAACGTACCTGTGGCATAACCATCTGTTGGATCTGAAGAGTCCGTAATATATGGCAAAGGCAATGATTGCGCATCCGAAGTCGGCACATAAAAATTAGTATAGTCAACCCCATTTACTTTCACAACAATGGGTTGATTTGGATCCAAAGGGAAGTTTTTCAATGAAAGCAAACCATTGACTAATTCACTTCCCTTATGTGTTTCAACCTTTGTTGCTGTTGCGGCTCCTGCCCCTTTTTTTGCTGATTCTTTCAAGTATGTTGCACCAATTTTTACCGAATTTATATCTGCTGTTTTTTGCTGAACCCTAGCCTTTATTTTTAGGTACTCGATTTCTATTACGGAAGTTGAAGCAATCTTATACCTAAAAGTTATCTTTCCCAAAGCATAATCCATTGTGTAATCTAAATCCGGAAAGAATTCTTTACCATCAACAAAAACTTTTTCACTATTCTTAACAATATCTTGTGATTTTAATGCATAAGGGCCTCTGCTGCCTATGCCGGAAATTGTCTCACTCATACTTTCAGTTTCATAAAATCTATAACTTACCTTTAGTGGATTGGAAGCTGTCGGGATATCTGTTAAAAAAAGTACAATAGTACCATCTAAATAATTGATTGAATAATCCTCTAACTTTTTCAACTTTCTGCCTTCAAATTCAATGTTCTCAGAAAATTCAACAACAGGATAATTTTGTAGTTTTATAATTCCTTGTGATTGAGATTCTCCTTCCTCAGTTGATGACTCTGATGATGAAGATGGAAAAACCTGTAAAGACTCTTTTGAAACCAATGTTTTCATTTGCAGATCTGTTGCAGGAACAAATAAATTATTTATTGTTGTTGATGCCTGAGCACCAAAAAAATCTCTTTTCGAAATAGTTGGAAAAAACAAATCGACTATGTTTGTGTATTCATAGGTATAGGAGAAAATGTCAGTAGGAGTCAGTATGTTTGTAAAAGTAACTTTGCCTTCAAAATAATCTATCGTGTAATCCTTACCTCTTGTTTGCAATTTGTCATTAACCCATATTTTTTCTGAATACTCTAAAATTGGGGCCCTGCCTAAACTATAAGGACCTCTGGTATTATTCCCATAAGCCGATGTTAATGGTTGATTATAACTTTTTGATTTTGATGACGGGACAATTTTTGCTTTTGTAACACCATCATCATAATCGATCATCACACCATCAACATATTTGTTTGCTGAAATAAATTCATTTTCAGAAAAAACCGCTGAAAATTCTCCAAAACTCAACAAAAAGTTGTCATACCTGACAAAAACATTTGACTTTTGAGGAGATTCCGGCTCTTGCTGAATATCATAAGAAACCGACAACTTTTCGTTTATCTTACTCTCAATTTTAAGTGATAACCTTTCCTGCCAAGGCCCAAGAGAAGTATTTATTAGCCCCCCTATAAGGGATTGAGCAGCATAAAAATTTGATACAGGATTTACATTTAGTTTTTGATATTGCCATTTTTTATAGCCGGAAATATCAAACTGTGGATAAGTTTGCGCAAAAACATTTACTGCATCAAAACAAAGCAAAAAAACACAAAACGAGCATAATAGCTTTTTTATTGTCTTGCTCATTTTGTTTATTTTAACAATATTACACCCCTTTATTCAAGCAATGAAGGTATAGTTCATATACAAAACTTCTATAATAGCAATAAATCTTACAAGTTTTACAACACAAAAAACGAATAGTATAGTGAAAGTTGAAGGTGACCAAAAATGGCTGATTTTACTATTGCAAAAACTTCTGGAAATATAAATCTAAGCGGCATTTTCAACAATGCAAGCATTAATACTGACAATATTCACTCACAAAGGCTTTTAAGCGCTTATGATAGCGAAGGTGATGCAAAAAAGATGGCAGTTGCCAAAGCTCATGGTGATGAAAAAACAGTCTTCTATATGGTTTGATTTTTATCCTCTTCTTTTTCCTCAATAGGTGGAAGCATTATTATAAAAGTTGTTCCTTTGCCTATTTGACTCCTTAATTTTATTGAACCTTTATGTTCTTCAATAATTCTTAGAGTTATTGGAAGTCCCATTCCAGTACCTGTCTCTTTTGTTGTGTAAAATGGATCAAACATATTTTTCATAACTTCTTCAGATATGCCTGGTCCGGAATCAGTTATCTCAATAAAAACCATCGGCGTTTGTCGGCCTTGGGCCTTTGCTTCTATTAGCTTTTTGGGTAACATACTTGGGGCTGGCACTTGCCCAAGTTGAATAACCATCCCAACATCTGTTTTTACTATAAGTTCTCCACCATTTTTCATGGCTTGAATTGCATTTAAAATTATATTAAGAAAAGCCTGGGATAACTGACTGAAATCTCCATTTATTTTTGGCGTCTGAGCAAACTTTGTAGAAACCATAATATTATTTTTCTTGATTTGATTATCAACTAGCTCTAATACTTCTTCCAAAACATTTTCAACATTGATTGGTTTAAAATCAGGTTTTGATGGCCTTCCAAACTTTAAAAGGTTTTCAGCTATTTTGTTTATTTTGTCTATCTCAGGAGGAATAACCGAAACAAATTTTTTCCTGAACTCTTCATCATTCCACTTGAGTGGAAGCAGTTGAGTAAATGTTCTGAGCGCAACAAGAGGATTTTTTATTTCATGAGCCATTCCAGCAGCCATTGTCCCAAGAGCGGCAAGTTTTTCAGAAGCGACAAGATGATCTTGGCTCTCTTTTAGTTCTCTCGTCATAGTGTTAAACTCTTTTGCTAAATGGCCTATTTCATCTTCCGTATTTGTTTGAATAACAAAGTTTAGATTGCCTTTTCTTATTTCCTCAGTCCCTTTTATCAAAGCGTTGATCGGGATTTCAATTGATTTTGCAAAATAAAAACCAACAAATACTGCAACTATTATCCCCAAAATAACGAAAAACAAGGCTGTGGTTTCAAGTTTTATGACCTCATAGTATGCTTCTTTTTCAAGCTGAAATACGATAATTTTCAAAGGATAATTTTTCAACACCTTTACATAACCAACCATTTCTAAACCGTCTCTATCTGAAAATCTAATTTGATGATCAGCAGTTTCTGTTAATTTTTCAATCAAGTTCTTGTCAAAACTGTATGAACGAGTAACTTTATCAATTGATTTATCATAAAAATAGATTGGGTTATTGTTAGAATCAAGCAATAAGAGATTTCTGTTGTTTGAATTCCCGATTTTTTTCAGAAGTTTGGAAAAAGATTCGCTTTCTATTGAATAAACATCCCTATCAGAAAGATAAATGCTTATTTCTATTGAAGAATTGTAAGCTATGAGTTTATCAATTTTTCTCAACTCTTTTGACAAAGCAATCTTTGACATAGCAATTGTGGCAAGTGTTATTGATTCAACTATTACCACAAGCAAAAGAACAAATATTAACATAAGTTTTATTAATATCTTCGTCCTTAAATATCTGACAGGATTTTCGGCAAGCGGACTGTTAACAGGTATAATGCTACAAATGAGTAGAAATGAAAAAGAAACAAATAACAAAAACCATAAGAAAGCAATAATTATAGGAAATTCACTAATATTCTTAAACAAAAATATAATTGAAAATGTGGCCAAAACAATCAAAGAAGATAAAAACATAAAAAGATTGATCTTATCTCGGCTTTTCGCTGAAAAATCATTCAACTGTTTGATAAAAAAATCAAAAGTATGCAAAAACCAAGAGAATAAAAACAGCCACCCAATAAGAGAAACAGGCAAAAAGCAAAAAAGGTTTGACGGAAAAAAATCGCAAGGGGTAAATCTTTGATAAAAAAGTAGATAAATAAGAAAAATCAAAGAAATTAAAAGCAAAAAAATAACATAAACGTTAGGCTTTTTGCGATTTTTGTAAACGAAGCTCAACAACATAAAAACTGATGAGAACAAAAGGCATATATTGCCAAGATAAAAAAGTATTGACAGAGTTGTAATCGAAACGTTAAGGTTGAACAATAAATTAGAAACAACGCCCACAGAAATATATAATCCCAGAAAACCAAATGAAAGACCCAAAGAGAAAATGGGAATATCATAATTTTCTAAATGCCTAACAATAAATATATAAGCGGATGTAAATAAAACCCCACAAACAAAAAATTGCAAGAAGATTGAAATAATATCCAATGGCGATAACATAAAAATCGCTTTTTTTGAATTATATCATAGATTTAGGTTTGCGATAAAATTTTGCTCTGTGATATAATTTCTTTATCATCTATGATAGACTCAGGAGACAAAATTGCACCTCAAAGAATTAACGCTCAAAGGTTTTAAATCTTTCGCTGACAAAACAACTTTTTTATTTGATCCGCCACCATCTATTGCGGCAATAGTCGGTCCAAACGGATGCGGAAAGTCAAATATTATTGATGCAATGAGATTTATTTTGGGAGAACAAAGTTTACGGGAAATCCGAGGAACATCTCTGGAAGAAATTATTTTTGCCGGAAGTTCTTCAAGAAAACCTTTGTCTATGGCAGAAGTATCGCTGACAATAGACAACAGCGACGGTGCGTTAAAAACAGAATATTCTGAAGTTTCAGTTAAAAGAAGAATTTTTAGATCGGGTGAGAGCGAGTTTTATTTGAACAAAAATTTAGTCAGATTGAAAGATATTAAAGAGCTGTTTCTGGATACTGGAATCGGTGACGGCGCCTATTCAATTGTAAACCAAGGACAAGTTGACTTGTTATTGAGTTCCAAACCAGAGGACAGAAGATCTGTTTTTGAAGAAGCGGCTGGAATAAATAAGTATAAATTTAGAAAAAAAGCCGCAGAAAGGCGTTTGATAGCAACTGAACAAAATCTTTTAAGAGTGAATGACCTAAGAAACGAAATAAAAGAAAATCTTAATTCTCTTGAAGAACAAGCAATAAAAGCCCAAAAATACAAAGAGGCTAAGGAAAAATTAAAAGTTTTGGAAATAGGTCTTGCAAAAAAACAAATAAAATCTTTGACTGACAGAATAAGCGTATTAAAAGAAAAAATTGAAGATTTGAAAAACAAAACGACAGGAGTAGAAAACAATTTTGCAAAAGAGGAAGAAGAAAAGAACAGATTAAAATCGATTATTAAAGATTCAGAAATTTCTATTGAGAATATCAGAATTGAAATCGAAAACACAAAATCTCTCCACGAAAAAAATCTAACACTCATCAGCGTCAATAAAGAAAGAATCTCCCAGCTTGAGGAGCGATTGCACATAATTGAAAATGAAATTGAAAAATTAAACAGCACTAAAGATTTTTGGCTAAAAAAACATTCTGAAAAGGATGAAAACCTATCAAATTTTTATGAACAAAGCAAGATCTCAAAAGAAAAATTTGAATCAGCTGAAAAAGTTTTGGAGGAGATAAACAAAAAAATTGAACAATGTATTTTGGGGTGGAACAACCTCAAAAATCCCATATTTGAAAGGGAAATTGAAATCACCTCCCAAAAATACAAAATATCAGAATTGTCTCTTTCAATAAAATATGCAGAAGAATCTCTGCAAAAAGAAAAATCTTTTCTTGAAAATCTTTTGGGATTAAAGGAAGACATAAACTTACTTGAACAAGAAACATCCAATTTGGGAGGAATTTCCAATGAATTAAAAGAAAGAATCAGCCAGCGAAAAGTTGAAATCTTCAAAAAAATAGATATGGAAATTGAAGTCCTTGAAAAAAATATATCAGTTGCTGAAAAAAATATCAAAAAAATTGAGGAAGACAAACAAAAAGAAACTCAAACATTAGAAAATCTTCAAAACAATGTTGATGAGATGAGCCAAAAATTTTCTTTTTTGGAAATTCAGTTAAACCAATTAAATGCAGAAAAAGAGCAAGCAATTATTTCTTTGGCAGAAGCAAGGGCAAATTTAAACAATAACGAAACACTTTTGAAGCAAAAAATAGAAGAAGAAAAAGCTCTCAAAGAGCAAATTGACAGCATAGAATTACAGATTAACGAGAAAAACCTTGAAAGAAACTCCATAAAACAAAGGATAGAGCAAACAAATGATGCATTATCAAAAGCGGAAGAATCTCTACCAAATCTGATGGAAAAAGAGGAAAAATTAAAATCTGAAATGAATGAAAAAATAAAAAACAAGTTGGAAGCTCAGGCAAAACTTGAAAATCTTGAAGAAAAATTAAAGGACATATCCAGTGAAGACAGAATTGCAAGAGACGAGCTCTCAAAAGAAGAAATCGCTTTGGCAAAACTTGAGGGCGAATTAAATTCTATTGAAACGCTGATTAAGCAAGAATACGAGATGACAATAGAACAAGCTATGGAATCACCAATTGAAGAAGTGCAAAATCAAGCAAAAGCAAAAGAGGAAATAGAAGAAATTAAAACAATAATAAGAGAAATAGGGCCAGTGAATCTATTAGCTGTGGAAGAATATGAAACAATAAAAGAAAGAATGTCCTTTATTGAGAAACAGTATGAAGATTTGATAAATGCCAGAGATAATTTAAACAAACTCATAAGACAACTGGACAACGAATCCAGAGAACGGTTTTTGGCAACAATTGAAGTTGTTAACAAAAACTTTGCTGAAATTTTCTCTTCACTCTTCGAGGGGGGCGAAGCAAAAATTTCATTGCTTGATGGTGACCCTTTAGAAGCTGGAATAGAAATATTTGCCAGACCATCTGGGAAGAAATGGCTGAGTATAGCCTTAATGTCAGGCGGTGAAAAATCTTTAACCGCAATATCAATTCTTTTCGCATTGATAAGGACAAAACCCAGTCCATTTTGTTTTTTAGATGAGGTTGATGCAGCTTTAGACGAAATAAATACTATCCGCTTCGCAAAACTTCTTAAAGAATTTTCAAACAATTCACAAATAATTGTTGTAACACACAGCAAAAGAACAATGTCAGCTGCGACAACCATGTATGGAATAACAATGGAGGAGCCCGGGGTATCAAAATTAGTTTCAATGAAATTGGTTAAAGTTGCCGATTAAAAGTGCTAAAAAACAGAATATTATTTTTAGTTATTTTCCTAATAGTTTTTGACTGCCCTGTTATAAGTCAGGATTTGATGCAGCAAAACACAGGGAGGATCGATTATTTTTCTTTTACTAGAAACTGGACGGAAAAACAAAGTTCAAAAATACATGTGATAATATTACCACTTGATAGTTATTACCAAATTAAGCCGGCTCTTGCAAGATCTTCAGTGGGTAGACTTCAACGAACATCAGAAATCGCTCAAGAAAATAATGCTGTTGCAGCAATCAACGGATCTTTTTTCAACAGAAAAAAACCTTATGTACCAATAGGTCTTTTGGTTATAGATGGTAAAATTCTGACTAAATCTCTGTTAAGAAGGACAGCTGTAGGAATTGGTAAAAATAATGAAATATGTTTTGGAACTCCTTCATTTACAGGCCATGTCTTAAACGAACTAACAAAAGAAAAAATACCAATTTGGGGAATTAACAGGCCAAGAAAAGAAAACGAAGCCATAATTTATACTCCTGAATATGGGCCAACAACGAGGACAAACAAAAGCGGAATTGAACTTATCGTCGAAAATGACATTGTTGTGGGAATTTCTGAAGGATGTTCCCCTATACCTGAAAATGGATATGTTATTTCATTCCATGGATGGACAAAAAACTTTACAAATGACCTCCCACCGGGATCAAAATTGTCAATTAACTATACCTTAACAGATGGCTGGGATAAATTCATACATGTTCTTACAGCAGGTCCGAGACTGCTTGAAAAAGGGAAAATTGTTGTAAATAAAAGCTTATATTACGAAAATTTTGGAGATGACCTTAAAGGGAGAAATGCCAGAAGCGCTATTGGAATAAATCCATATAACGAACTCATTATGGTTGTAGTTGAAGGCAAGAAAAAAAGCAAGTACCAAAAGGGTTGCACTTTTTATGAACTTGCCCAATTAATGCTGGATTTAGGAGCAACTGATGCCATGGGGCTTGACGGAGGAGGATCGTCAAGCATGTATCTTTATCAAAAAGGGCTGGTAAATTCCCCTGCAGAAGGGACAGAACAATTAGTTAGCAACGCATTGATAGTAATAAAAGAACCAAGTGAAAAATAAAGCATTTTTCTTCGATATTATATTAGAGGGGGATAAGAATGGGCGCACCATACATACAACAAATTAGAACTTCATACACAGGAACTTTGCCAACAAGATTATTCCCATTAAGCAGAATTTTTTCTCACAATATTCCTTCAAGAGTAAATTTCAACGCAGACTCAATAATAAGCCACATCCAAGAAAAAAAACCTGACATAGTATTTATTGATTGTTCCAACCTTCCTGCCTCCAACGAGCTTTTATCTCAGATGGTAAAAATGCCAATAAATGGAAGCGCCTTTCTTGGAACAACTTTGATTGGAAAAGACAATCCATTACAAAGATTATATGAAATAAAAGCAAATTTTTCTCAATTCACAATGCCATCATTTACTGGTAACACTCCAATATTAAGTGATATTTTGGACGTGGGAACATTGGAAAAATTGTCTCACACCAATTATTCTTTGGGTGAAGAAAGCTTGCTGTTTTCAATAAAAAACGCAATTGAGCTGGCAAGAGGAAGAAAAGAATCTCTAACTGACAATCTAACAGGTCTTTTAAGCGAAAAAGCATTTAAAATGATGCTTAATGAAGGCATTGCTATGAGTGAAAGGAACAGGGAAAATGCAACAGTTGCTTTTGCTGATTTAAGAAGATTTAAAGAAATTAACGACACATTTGGGCATCTTACAGGGGACCAAGTCATTATTAGATTTGCAGAAATATTTAAAAAGCACTTGAGACAAAGTGATATCGTTTCAAGACCTCATGGGGATGAATTTTTATTTTTGTTTCATTCAACAAACGAAGAAGGCACAAAAGTAATCTTTAACAATATCCTAAAAGAAATAAATTCTGAAAAAAACGCATTTTCAGATATTCATCCTGATATAAAGCCTGCAATAAACTTTGGCGCCATATCTTTCAATGCTGGAATTCCAGAAACTCAACAAACATTGCTAAAATTTGCAAGGCAATATTATGATGAATCTAACAAAACTTCTGAAAGGGATTTGATAATCCAGCTGCTTATAGACATAGCGGATAAATTATCATATCTGTCAAGGATAAATGGAGAAAACTCCTACCTTATTGGCGAACCAAAAAACATAGAAAAAATAAATCAGGATTTTAAAGAAATAACAAAACACGGGAGAGAAAGATAAGTTTAATTTCCTCTCTTTTTACTAAGGATCTTGATTAAATCGTCAAATTTCCTTGTGTTTAGAACATCTTTCTTTTCAAGCCAGCCTCTTCGTGCTGTACCAACCCCATATTTCATAAAATTTAAATCATTTTGGCTGTGAGAATCAGTGCTGATTACTACCATCACATTGTTTTCCTTAGCAATTTTGCAATTAATATCATTTATATCCAACCTGTCCGGGAAAGAATTTAATTCTAGAATTGTATTTGTCTGTTTTGCAAACTCAATTATCTTTGTCATATCTACCTCATAAGGCAAGCGTTTTCCAATAAGGCGACCAGTTGGGTGGCCAATTATGTTTACATATTTGTTTTGCATCGCTTTAATTATTCGTGCTGTCATCTCTTCTTGAGGAAGAGAAAAATGAGAGTGAACTGAAGCAATAACAATATCTAATTTTTTCAAAATATCATTGCTTAAATCCAAAGAGCCGTCTTTTAAAATATCAACTTCAATCCCTTTTAAAACTTTTATCCCTCTAATTTTTTTGTTTAGGGCATCTATTTCATCGATTTGTTTAAGCAATTTTTTTTCATCTAAACCTCCAGCAACTGTTGTAGATTTAGAATGATCCGTTATCGCGATATATTCATAACCCAATTTCTTCGCAGCTTCGGCCATTTCTTTGATCGAAACTGAACCATCTGTATAATTGGAATGCATATGGAGATCGCCTTTTATCTGATTTAATTCAACTAAATCAGGCAATTTATCTTGTTGGGCAGCTTCTATCTCACCAAAATCTTCTCTGAGTTCAGGGGGAATAAATTTTAATCCCAGTGAAGCAAAAACTTCTTCCTCCGTTTCTCCAGCAATTTTTTTATTGCCTTTAAAAACTCCCCATTCACTAACTTTTAAACCTTTTGAAATCGCTAATTTTCTTATTGCGATATTGTGTTGCTGTGAACCGGTAAAATAATGCATCGCAGAACCAAGAGAATCTTTTTGAACAATTCGCAAATCAGCATTTATCCCATTTTTTAAAAGAACTGAAATTTTTGTTTCACCTTTGGCCAGAACAGCTTTGACAACGGGCAAAGCCACGAAAACATTTGAAACAAGTTCAAAATTTTTTGCAACAACCAAAAGATCTATATCACCTATCGTTTCCTTAAATCTCCTTAAACTTCCACAAATGTATACTTGGCTTAAATTGGCTTTTTGCTTTAATTGAAAAACAATATCTTCAGCATAGGGAAGAATTTCAGCAATCAAATGTTTTTTGTCTAATTTATTGTAATTTTTTATTGCTCTTAGGATATTTTCAACTTTTTTATCCTGAAATCCTTCGATTTTTTTCAATTTTCCGCTTAAAGCGGCTTCTTTGAGTTCGTCAATATTCTTTATTTTTAATTCTTCAAAAAATTTTCTTGCCAATTTGGGACCAACACCCTGCAAATTTAATATTTCAAAAACTCCTTTTGGTATTTCTTTTTGAAGATCTTTGAGATAAAGGGATTTTCCATTATTTATTATTTCCTCTATTTTTTCGGAAATTCCAGAGCCAATCCCTTCAATTTTTTCTAATGCATCTCTTCCACCATTTTTGTATATATCCTCGAGGTTTTCAGTTAATCTTTCAATATTTAGTGCGGCTTTTTGATAAGACCTTATTTTGAAAACGTTTTCATTCTTAAACTCTAAAACTGTGGCAATTTGATTTAGAATTTCAGCTATCTCACTATTGTTCATCAGATTTTTTTATTAGCTCGGCTATCTTTAATCCAAAACTCTTTGCTGAAGACGGGCCATCTGCAGTAATAATTTGGCCGTCTACCTCAACATTGTTGCCAGTGTAAATAGCGCCTTTTTCTATTAAAATACTTGAAACACCATCATAACTCGTCGCTTTTTTGCCTTTTAACAAGCCTGCATGCGCTAAAATAGCTGGAGCAGCACAAATAGCCCCAATAAATTTACCGCTTTCATAAGTTTCCTTTAATAACTTGTGAATTTTTTGATCTTCAAAATAGTTATAAGATCCTGGGCCACCAATCAAAAATAAAGCATCAAAATCAGAGCTTTTTAGATCGTATATAGAAATATCGGAAATAGCGGAAGCGCCAAGCTTTCCTATTGCATTACCCTTGTTTTCTGAGGCTGTTATAACAACAAAATTATTCTTTTCCAAAACTTCTTTAGTATGAAAATATTCTTCATCTCTAAAACCTTCCTGCGCAATAAATAATACTATTTTTTTCACGTCAATAGCCCTCCTTTTAGAATTTATGCGCAAAGATTTGTTTTGATTTCGAACATCTTCAAAAGAGACCTCTGTGTTATAATCCCTGAAAGTTTCCCATTATCAACAACTAACAACCTGCCAAGACCGGATTTTGTAACTTGCAAGAGTGCTTCCAAACAATCCAAATTTGAAGAAACAATCAAATCCTGCTTAACTGGCGTCATAGCCTGATAAGCTTTTGTAGAGGGCCAATCCTTTTGTTGAAATTCTTTTATGTCTCGCAGTGTAATAATTCCTTTTAAGATTCCATTCTCTACAACAGGAAATCCCATATGTTTATATTTGAAAAAATAATCGTTTACAACTTTGTCCAAAGTCAAACCGGCATCGATAGTTATAATATCAGTCGACATTATCTCTTTTACTGGAACACCAACAAGGGCTTTTTTTAAAATTAGCTGCTGATAACTCATTTCAGCCGCCTCGTGAAGAAAAAATCCCAAAACCAAAAGCCAAAAGCCGTTTAGATATTGTTGCTTATAAAGAAACAATATCCCTATCATCATCACCAGAAAAGAAAAACCTTTGCCAAAATATGTTGCAACCCTTGTAGCCTGCCTCAAATTTTTTGAAATAATCCACAAAATAGCCCTGAAAATTCTTCCCCCATCCAGAGGGAAACCCGGAATCAAATTAAAAAAGACAATTGCCATATTCACAAAGGCAGTATAAATTAAAATAGATGAGAAAATTTTTGCAATCCTTTTTTCCGGAAGGAAAAATACTATCAAAAAACAAAGCATCGCGATAACAAGGCTGCAAATAGGTCCTGCAATAGAAATTTTCAGTTCTGAAACAGGATCATCAGGATCTTTGGCCATTTGAGCAACACCGCCAAAAATAAAGAGTGAAATTTTCTTAATTGGAACACCATTGTTGATTGCCACAATTGAATGAGCTAATTCATGCAGTAATAGGGAAAAAAATAGCAAAAGAGTGCTTATAATGGCTGAAGCCCAATAAACACGCTCACTGAAATTTGGGAGCATAAATGGATAAAAACCAACTGCCAAGGACCAAGTTATCAAAAGGAAAATTACGATCCATGTATAGTTTATTTCAATAGGTATACCAAAAACATTGGCTATTTGAAAGGACTGCTTCATCAAAAGGAATTATATCACAAGTGGAGGCATTTCTTTAATAAATTAAGCTGTTGAGTATCTACAATCCAATAGCCAAAATACTGCCCTTCTCCAAATTGTCCGGGAATGGTGTATTGCTCTATATCACTGGGATTTAAGATTCTAAAAAAATTGCCTATTTTTAACATTTCTACTGGAGTTAAATTTGTAGAAAAAGCATCTTTTAATGAAGTAAAAACAAACGGCAACCTCACAAAAACGACTGGGCTGGAAATTTTTTTCAAAACTGATTTTACAAATAGTTTTTGCCTTTCAACCCTGCCAATATCTCCTAAAGCATCATGCCTAAACCTAACAAATCCCTCAGCATCTTTGCCCGAAAGTTTTCTAACACCCTTCTTAATGTTGATTTTAAGTCCAGCATATTTGTCTTCATAAACCAAATCTTTGTCAACATAAACTTTAACTCCGCCTAAACTGTCAACAAACCTAACAAGCCCTTTCAAATTTATCACAAAATAACCATCTATTTTTGTGTTAAAAAGTTTTTCAATTGTGTCAATGACCAAATCCTTCCCACCAACGCTAAAAGCAAAATTTATTTTGTTGTAACCATATCCGGGAATTTCAACAAGCGAATCTCGCGGGATACTTATTTGATAAACTTTTTTTCTTAATGGATCAATATTGACAAAAACCAAAGTGTCAGATCTGCCTGTTGTTAACTTTTTATGCTTTTCATCATAGTTGTAGTCAGATCCTATTAACAGAATATTTTTGCTGCTATATGGGATAAAGGAAGCAAAAAAGTAAGGGATTTTTTTAGGCATAAAGATTAACAACCAAACGTAAAGTATTATGAAAAAATATACCAACAGTGCAAATATTCTAAGAAAATCAGGTTTTTTTCTTTTGTTGCCCATTACTTATTTCATTGTATAACAAAACAACTCTGCACTCAAAAATCCGGGGTGCCGAAATGTTCTGATTTTCGACACCCCAAAACTTATTCAGTCTCTACCATATCTGTAACAGTTTTTTTCTTCGCCTCTTTATAAAAACCTTTGTCAAGCATCAACATATTGTCAACCAACACTTCAACAGACTGTTTTTTTTGGCCTTTGCTGTCAAATGATTTAAACTGCATTTTCCCTTCTATGGCAACCAACGACCCCTTTTTAAGATAATCACCACAAATACCAGCCAAACCTCGCCAGGCAACACAATTGAAGTAATTCACAGGATAATCCCCATTTTTTTTCTTAAAATCATTTACAGCAACAGTAAATCTTGCAACAGGAATTTCGTCTTTTGTGTATCTTAATTCTGGCTCTTTTGTAAGACGCCCTGTCAATATTATCCTATTAAGCCCCGGCATACTTATCACCTCCTTAAATTGCCTTCAATTTGTTTTTAGCAACTTTATCGCCAAGTTTAGGAAACAGGTTTTTACATTTAAAATATAAGAGCAAAAACCATTATTTCTGAGGTCATGCAAATGGTATAATTTTTATATATTATGAAACTGGTAAACAAAAAATTTCTGCCTGCTTTTCTTGCGTTTTTGGCTTTGATAATTTTTTTGTTTTCAGGATGCAACAAAAAGAACACCCTCATAAATACCCCACATAAATATCCAATGGTTTATAACGAACTTGGGAAAATTTTAGTTGCAGAATACCACAGAATAGAGAATAAAGATGGGGATTGGATAAGAACCCCGGAAAAATTTAGACAGGATTTACAACGATTCTATGATGAAGGTTATTATCTGATAAGTGTAAATGATTTTTTCAATAAAGAATATGTAAAAGTTCCAGCCGGCAAAAAACCTCTTATAATCACTTTTGATGATGGACATCCTTCTCAATTTAGATGGTTGATAAAAAATGGAACAACAGTTGAAGGAAAAGATGGTTTTCCAAAAGTGGATCCAAACTGTGCTGTTGGTATTCTTGACGATTTTTGCGAAAAGCATCCTGATTTTGGGAAATCAGCGACATTCTTTCTTAACTCAACAATTTTTTATCAAGAAGAATGCCCTACCCTTTGGAAAGAAAAATTAAAATATCTGGTAAAGACCGGAAGAGAAATCGGGAATCACACTTTTAATCACGATGATCTATCTAAACTTGATTATAACGAAATAAAAAAGACACTTGCACTTCAGCAAGCTAAAATTGAAGAAGCTCTCCCCGGCTATATGGCCTCCTCTGTTGCGTTACCTTTTGGAATTTTACCCAAAAAAGGCAAATGGCTCTTGCAACGAGGAGAATATAAAGGCAAAAATTACAATTACAAAGTCGCGTTTCTGGTCGGTTCAGAACCAACACTTCCGCCATATCATAGAAACTTTGATCCAATCCTTGTACAAAGAGTCCAAGCAAATGACAAAGAGTTAAACAAGTGGCTAACAAAAATAAAAAACAATCCAAATGATTACTTTATAAGTGATGGAGATCCAAATTCCATCTCAATCCAAGAAAAAGACATCGATCTGCTTGACACAACACAACTTCCAGAAACAGCAACAATAAAGGTTTGTTCAAACGAAATGATTTTAAGAGAATTTGAAGCTCCTTCAAAAAAAAACAGACAAAAACATATTAAAAGTTCTCAAAAAGGCGTTTATTACACATTTTATTCGGGCGGCTTATCAAAAAAAATTGATGCTCTAATAGAAAATTATAAGCTGTGTGGATTGAACACTTTGATTGTTGACATAAAAGATATAGAAGGCACTGTTGGAGTTAGTATTGAAGCAAAAAAAGCAAGAAATCTTGGAGCACTTGAAAAAATATATATAACGGATTTTAAACAGCTTGTTGATAAACTTCATAAAAATGGGATTATTGTCTCTGGAAGAATTGCAGTATTCAAAGACCGATTTTTAGCTAAAAAAAGACCTGATCTGGCATTAAAGAAAAAAAATGGAAACATACATATTGAAAACGATGGCATTAACTGGGTAAATCCATTCTCAGAAGAAGTTTGGGATTATAACATAGAAATTGCCGAAGCTGCTATAAAATGTGGTGTTGATGAAGTTCAATTCGATTACATTAGATTTCCAGAAAAAAGCAATCCTGATGATATTTTTGTCCCTCAGTTCAAATCAAAATATGATGCAATCGAAGGTTTTTTAAAAAGAGCACGGGAAAAATTGAACAAATATGATGTTTCAATCGCAATCGATGTTTTTGGAGTTATGGCTTGGGAAAAAGAAAGAGATCTGGAAATAATAGGACAAAGAATTTGGGAATTGGCTAAATATGCAGATGTTGTTTGCCCGATGCTCTATCCATCTCATTTTGACAGCGGATTTGATGGCCATAAAGACCCGGCAAATGATCCATATCTCTTTATGAAAAGAGGAATTGAAAAAACAAAAAAACTGATTGAAGTAAAAGACACAAAAATTCTGCCTTGGATACAAGGTTTTGAGTGGAGGGTAAAAAACTTTAACGAACAATACATTTTAGACCAAATAAGAGCAGTCAATGAATGCGGCTTGAAGGACTTTTTGGTTTGGAATGCAGGCAATAATTATACAACAACATTTAACGCATTGAAAAAACTTCCAAAATAGTTATTCAATCACTTTGTTTAACGGATATTCAACAATACCTTGCGCGCCAGCTGATTTTAATCTTGGTATTAAATCCCTAACTGTTTTTTCCTCAATAATCGTGTCAACATCGACCCAATCAGGATTTGAGAGCTGAGATACTGTAGGATTTTTTAATGCCGGAAGACAATTTAACACCTCGGTCAAGTTTTTCTTTTCAACATTCATTTTAAGACCGACCATTATTTGAGATTTTAATGCTCCTTCGAGCAAAAGTAGAATATCTTCCATTTTTTTCCTTTTCCATTTGTCAAGATAAGATTTCTCATTTGCAATAAAAATTGTGTTTGATTCTAAAACTGTATCAATGATCTCCAAGTTGTTGGCAGCTAAAGAATTTCCGGTTTCAGTCAACTCAACTATTGCATCCGCCAAATCCGGACATTTCGCCTCTGTTGCACCCCAAGAAAATTCAACAATTGCGTTAACTTTGTTTTTAGCAAAATACTTTTTTGTTGTTTCAACAAGCTCTGTTGCAACTCTCTTGCCCTCCAAATCTTTCACGCTTTTTATTTGTGAGTTTTTTGGCGCTGCCAAAACCCATTTTACTTTTCTAAGCCCTTGCTTTGCATATATCAAATCCTTCAGTATTTCTACTTTACAACCACTTTCAACAACCCAATCCCTTCCTGTTAATCCACAATCAATTACCGAATTTTCAACATATCTTGCCATCTCTTGCGCTCTTATTAACATAACCTGAATTTCTTCATCATCAATGGAAGGAAAATAAGAACGGGATGAAACTCTTATTTTATATCCGGCTTTTTCAAACAATTCAAATGTAGAATCCTGTAAACTACCTTTTGGAATTCCAAGTTTTAAAATGTTTGGCATAACAAACTCCTTTATATTTAAAGTAATTTTACCATAAAATCTCTGCAAACAAAAAAGATCTTTTTCGTAAAATTAAAAGTTATAAATGCTTCGAATTGTTAAAAAACGAAATTAAAAATATTGCCAAAACCAGTTAAAATGTTATAATACCTTTAACCAAAAGGGGGCAAAATTATATGGAACAAAATTCAAACGAAAATCCAACAAAAGTTCTTGAAGAAAGCATCAAAAAGTTCGCTGAATCTTACCAAAAGCTGTCTCCCACCGGCAAAATAAATTTTCAGAAGCAAATAGAAATGCAAATAAAAAAAGAGGATGAGCGAACCAAAAAACTTTATGAAGCGCTTTTGGAAGCAACTAAAAAGAATTTAAGCGTTGAAAAAACAATTGAAGAAATGAAAAAAGCGGATCGACAGGCAAAATATGGAGTTTAATTTTTTAACCACAAATTCCAAACTTATGACTTAAAGTGGGTGTAAAAATTGAAAAATATTCTCGTTATTGAAGATGTTGAAGATCATTTAGAAATCGTTAAACTTATTCTAGAGCAACACGGGTACAATATACTTGTTGCTACCACAGGCAAAGAAGGCTTAAATGTAACTAAAAGCTGCCATCCTGATCTTATCATATTGGATGTTGTTCTTCCTGAAATGAACGGCTATGAGGTATGCAAAGCCATTAAAAGTTCTCCCGATACAAAAGACATTCCAATCATTATGTTATCGGTAAGATCAAATCCAGAGGATATTGAATCTGCATATTCAGCTGGTGCAAATAAATACATAACAAAGCCGTTCAATCTTGAGGACTTGATAAATGAAGTCAAAAAACTTTTGGGAGAATTAAAATGATATTAAATGGCAGAAATTGTTATTTTGTCCAAACAACAAAAATAAAACCATTTAAGAGATGCACATATTGTGATAAAAAAACTAAAGAATGTTTTGGATTCCAGTTTTTTGTCATTTTGTTTGGCATAGTATCCCTCTTAATTGTAATGTTCACAATTAGGGATCTGCCAATAATGGTAATAGAAATCTCAATCATTATTCTCCTTTTATTGGCGCTTTTGGGGTATATTGCTGACAAAGAGACAAATGAAATAATTTTATCAAACCATTTACTCATAGAATTAAATAATGAGTTAGAAAAAAGGGTAGAACAAAG
Source organism: uncultured bacterium (assembly GCA_964597815.1). Lineage (GTDB taxonomy): Bacteria > Margulisbacteria > WOR-1 > JAKLHX01 > JAKLHX01 > CAZQZN01. The sequence goes on from CAZQZN010000002.1 coordinate 170,119, forward strand.
GACTAAAGAACTTAAGCTGATAAATTTTGATCTTCAAAAAGCCCTAAAAATAAAGTCCGATTTTTTAAAAAATATTAGCCATGAGTTAAAAACTCCTCTTGCTACAATCTTAGGATATTTATCAATCCTCCAAGAGAAAAAAATAGGGCTTATAAATGAGCAGCAAGAAAAAATTATAACATCAATGAAAAAAAGCGGAGAAGAATTATTATTTATGATAAAACAGTTGATTGACCTTGCTAAGTCGGAAAATGGAGCTTTGGACATTGAAGAAAAGGAATTAGATTTATCAAAAACTATCAGCGAGGCAACTGCTAGCCTTGAATATCTGGCATCAAAGAAAAATATCTCAATAATTGTTACTCCAGACAGTAAAATTCCTTCAAAAATTATTGCTGATCATGAAAGAATAAAACAGATTTTGGTTAATCTAATAGGAAACGCAATCAAGTTTTCTGAAAATGGATCCAAAATAGTTGTTGAAATAAAAGATAATGGAGATAGCACTTTTATTTCAGTTTCCGATAGTGGAAAAGGAATAGCAAAAGAAGATCTTAAGACAATATTTGAACCCTTTAAAAAAGTGGATAGTGATTCAGCAAAATACGGAGGCACAGGCATCGGGCTTTCAATTGTAAAAAGCTTGGTAGAAGCAATGGGTGGCAAAGTTTTTGTTGAAAGCAAACTTGGAAAAGGCAGTAAATTTTCTTTCACTATCCCAAAAAAAGAAACCAAAAAAGAATAAATTTATCCTAATTCTCCTCTAAGGAACATCTGCAAAAGTTGTTTTGTTGAGCTATTTAGATTTTTATAAATTTCGTCGTTTTTGGGATCTTCTTTGTGCAATTTTATTCTTCTTCTCATATCAAGCCCCAATTCTTTGCCAAGTTCAACTCCAAACTGGTCAAAACTATTTATCCCCCAAATAAAACCTTTTACCGCCACTCGATTTTCCAATAGAGAAAGCAAAATTCCTGCAGAAAAAGGATCTTGATCTTTTAATAAAAACATTGTTGAAGGCCTGTTTCCCGTAAAAACTTTATGTGGATTTTCATTGTCCCTTCCAAAAGCAAGGGCGTCTGGTTGAGCAAAAAAATTTGTCATAAGTTCTTCATGATGAGAAATTTCTTGCTTCTCTCCAACATTATATTGAGGATTTATAAAACCAATAAAGTCAGCTGGAATAACCGTTGTCCCTTGATGAATAAGTTGATAAAAGGAATGTTGTCCGTTTGTCCCCGGCTCGCCAAAAACAATTTCTCCTGTTTCAAAATCCACTCTCCTGCCATCAATCAATGTTGATTTGCCGTTGCTTTCCATCTCAGTTTGCTGGCAGTGTGGAGCATATCTGTGATATGACTGAGCATATGGAAGTATTGCTCTTGTTTTATAGCCAAGAAAGTTTATATTCCATATATCGATCAACGCAGACACAACAGGAATATTTTCCGCAAATTTAGCATGCCTAAAATGGTTGTCCATGAAATTTGCACCTTCTAAAATCTTCTTAAAATTGTCAAAACCAAGATATAGCGAAAGAGGAACTGCACCAACAGCGGAAGAAGCGCTAAATCTACCGCCGACAAAATCCCAAAATTCAAACATATTTTCCGTGTCAATACCAAACTCTTCCACCTTTTTTGCATTTGTTGAAACAGCAATAAAATGTTTCTTTATAATTGATGGATCGTTTCCCATTTTGGATAGAATCCATTCTTTTGCTGTAATTGCATTTTTTATTGTCTCTGCTGTTGTAAATGTCTTAGAAACAACAATAAAAAGCGTTTCTTCCGGATTAAGATCTTTTGTTTTTCTGGCAAAATCCGTCCCATCAACATTTGCAACAAAAAATAGTCTGATCCCATTTACGCTGTAAGGAGCGCATGCCTCTGCCAAAAATTCAGGGCCCAAATATGAACCACCAATACCAATTGAAACTATATTTTTAATTTTCTTGCCAGTATAACCCAAAAAATCACCATTATGAACTCTTTGGGAAAATGTTTTTACTTTTTCTAAAACGGATCTTATCGACGGCATAACATCTTTGCCATCAACAAAAACCGGGTTGCCGGAGAAATTTCTAAGTGCAGTATGAAGCACTGCTCTGTTTTCAGTTATATTTATTTTTTGGCCGTTAAACATCGCCTCTATCTTTTCTTTTAAATTTGTTTCTTCAGCAAGAGCAATAAGATGATGAATTATTTCTTCATTAAGCAACTGTCTTGAATAATCCATCACAATTTTTGGGGTTTTTATTAAAAATTTTGATCCTCTTGATGGATCTAAAGCAAATTGTTGCCTTAAAGAAAATTGTTCATTCAATAGTTTCCGACTCAATGTTGTTAAATTTTTCCACGCCCTTGTTTGAGTAACAATCGTTGTTGTCATTTCTGCCTCCTTACACAAATCAAAAAGTTTATATTATTGCCTTCTTTAAATAAGATCCCAACTGTTGCATTTGAAAAAGCAGTTGTTATTCTTTAGAAATTTCTTCTATAATTCGTTCAAGATCTTCTTGGGAGTAATAATGAATTATTACTTTGCCCTTTTGGTTTGATCCGTGTATTTCAACTTTCGTGCCAAGACGGGAGATCATTTTTTCCTCAATATCTTTTATAACAGGATTTATCTCCTTAATTCTGCGCTTTTTCGTCTTCTTTTTTTCAGCTGGCTTCTCTTCGAATTCAGACAAAATGACAGAAACAAGAGATTCAACATCTCTGACAGACAAATCATTTCTTACTATTTCGCTATAAATTTCTAGTTGCTTGTTTTTATCAGCAATTGCAAGAAGCGGACGCGCATGGCCAGAAGTTATCTGACCAGAAGAAATGCTTTTTAATATTTTTTCCGGAAGATCAAGAAGCCGGAGCGCATTGGTAATTGCAACCCTGCTTTTTCCAACCTTTTGAGCAATCTGTTCATGAGTCAGATGAAATTCATCTATCAATGTTTTGTATGCAAACGCTTCTTCGACAGGATTTAAATCCTCTCTTTGAAGGTTTTCTACAAGAGCAATTTCCAATGATTGTTCATCAGTAAAGTCTTTTATTATAACAGGAACTGTCGCAAGTCCGGCTTTTTTCGACGCACGAAGACGTCTTTCCCCAGCAATCAATTCAAAGAAATCACCTTTTTTCCTGACCAAAAGAGGAGAATGAACACCCTGTTCTTTTATCGATTGAGACAATTCCTGCAATTTTTCATCATCAAATAATTTTCTTGGCTGTCTAGGATTTGGAACAATTTTATTGATATCAAGCTGTATTACAGATCTTCCAGTCAAAAAAGGCATTGTTGTTTGCGGAATTTCTGTTGAACTTGATATTAACGCTCCCAAACCTCTGCCAAGCCCGCGTTTTGGTGCTGATGGGCTTGTTGACGGGGTTGAAGACATTTTGCTTCCTCCTTAGTATTGTCGTTATTTATTTGCGAATTTTCAACTTCGCCAATAAGGTTTTTCTCTGATTCAATTAAAACACTATCTCTATTTTCTCTTTTGTTTTCGATTCTATTGATCAATTCATCAGTTAATTTTTCATAAGCAATAGAGCCACTTGATGTCGGATCATAGTACAAAATCGGCATTCCGTAAGAAGGAGCTTCGCTTAATCTTACATTTCTGGGAATTGTTGTTTCAAAAACCAAAGATGGAAAATGCTCCTTTACCTCTTCCAAGACTTCATTATTTAGAATAAGTCGGGAATCATACATAGTAAAAATTATTCCGCCAATTTTAAGTTCTGGATGAATGTTCGTTTTGACCAAATCTATTGTCTTTAACAATTGAGACAGCCCTTCCAAAGCAAAATATTCGCATTGTATAGGAATCAAAACTTCATCTGTTGCTGCAAGAGCATTAATTGTCAAAAGTGATAGCGATGGAGGTGTGTCAATTATTATGTAATCATATAAGTCCCTTATTTCTTTTAATGCTTCTTTTAATCTGTGCTCTCTGGCAATTTGGGAAACTAATTCAACCTCAGCGCCTGCAAGAGATGTGTCCGCAGGCAAAACAAACAACCTCTGGACACGTGTTTTTTGAACAACAGCTGAAGCAGGAACCCCTTCTGTCAAAACATCATAGACAGACTGGTGAATTTGGCTTTTTGGAATACCACAACCGCTTGTAGCATTTGCCTGAGGATCCAAATCAACCAATAATGTTGTTCCTATTTTTGTAGCTAAAAATGAAGCGATATTTACAGCAGTTGTTGTTTTACCAACACCGCCTTTTTGATTGCAGATAGAAATAACTTTTACCATTTTTCTAAGCGTTAGTATAGCACAATTTATATGCCATTTACAGAGGATGTTTCTTGGCAAACCCAGATTTTCTTGGAAAATTTTTGGGTGTGCTAGATATTTTTTTTACCACAACTATATTTCTTATTATTTGTCCTTCTTTTGGACAGGAAATCGATGTTTGAACAATTTTTTCAATTTCTCCGCCTAATTCTTTTAATGCATTTTTGCTTTTATCTATTTCTTCAAAAGCTTTATTGCCTTTCATAGCCAAAAAAGTGCCGCCGACTTTTAAAAGAGGCAGACAAAGTTCAAGTGCGATGTTCAGCGGGGCAAGCGCTCTTGCCAAAACAACATCAAATTCTTCTCTGTGTTCTTTTGCATAATCTTCGGAGCGTTCCCAAACTGCTTCAGCCCCTTTTATGTTTAATACTGAAATAATATGTTTCAAAAACAAAATTTTCTTTTTTACTGAATCCAGTAGAACCATTCTCAAATTTGGATATGCAATTTTTATTACAAGCCCGGGAAATCCTGCGCCAGAGCCAACATCAATAATATTGTAGTTTTTTGATGAAAAATCAAATGCCTTGTCAAGTGTTAATGAATCCAAAAAATGTTTTGAAATTGCTTCTTCTCTATCTTTTATTGAGGTTAAATTATATTTGGTATTCCAAAAAAAAAGCTCGTCTAAATATTTTTCAAAAGCTTGCTGCAATTTACCCTGCATAAATTAGAACGCTTGACCGATTGAAAAATGTATCACACCATCGGAAAAAGATCTGTTTGAAGCAATCCCATAATCAAGACGAATCGGCCCCATAGGAGTATTCAACCTGACTCCAAATCCTTTTCCTGAGATAAAATCATAAGTATTTGGCCAACCACTATCCCAAGCATTTCCCCAATCAAAAAACACAACACCTTGAAACATTTCGTTAAAAGTATATCTATATTCAAGATTTGCAATTATTTTTTTAGTTCCAGCACGAGCTTCGATCGGTTCATAACCTCTTATTGTGCTTGCCCCACCTGCATAGTATAGTTCACCAACGGGAACATCCCCAAGCCCAAGCCCTAAACTCAATCTTGCTGCAATTGTTTGTCTTTCAAAAGGAGAATAATATTTACTAAAATCCATTGACCATTTTGTAAAATTTGTTTCTCCTGATTTTGCATATTTCCAGCCTCTTCTTATTCCATAAACATTGTACTCACCTTTGCTTGGATTCATCCAATTATCACGAGTATCATAAGAAAGAGATAATCCAATTGTGTCTGATTGATAAGGTTCAAATGTTGCAACCCCTGTCGGACTAACATTTTCTGAACCAAGAGTTAAACCAGCACTCCACTCGTCGTTAAACGGTTTGCTAAAACCTACTTCCCAACCGTTATATATTCCTTCTTGCTCTATTGTTTCGATCAGATAAACATTTCTACCTATTGTCAGCCACCTTCTAAAAGAAAACAAAACTCTGTCTCCCAGTTGTTTTGGGAAAAGCCAAGGATAAGTGTATCTTAGCTGATAGGTTTGAAGCTGTTGTCCCATTTGTCCTCTGAGTAAAAGACCTTGTCCGGTACCAAATAAATTTTCAGAATTAAAATCTATAAATCCAAACCATCCTTCCCGTTCGCCATAGCCACCACCAAAATTAATTGTTGTGGATCTGTTCTCCTTTACCTTAATTATTAGATTGATGCTGTCAGGAGATGACCCGGGTTGAAAATCCGGTGTTACTTCGGAAAAAAATCCTAAATTGAATATTCTTCTCAAATCCTTCATTAAAACTTTTTCGTTTAAGACAGAGTTTGGTTTGCTGTTTACTTCTCTCAAAATTACATAGTCCTTTGTGTTTGTATTGCCCTCAATTGATAATGATTCTATTTTCCCTTCAATAAGCTTAAATTGAAGCTCCCCTCGTTGAGGAATAGTTGAAACATCAACAACTTTTGCCAAAACATAACCGCTGCTTTTGTACATTTCATCAATAGTGGCAACATCTGTTCTAACAGCGGCAAAAGAAATCGGACTTCCAATTTTTGAACTCAATCTTGAAAAAATTTCATCCGTTGTAAAAACTGAGTTGCCAATTATTTTTATCTCCTTCAAAACGGGATTTTCAACAACCTTGTAGATTACTGCAACACCATCACTTGTTTTTTCAAACTCTGCTTTAACATTGCTAAAATATCCTAAAGCATAGATAGAACGAATATCTGTGTTAATTGATGCCACTGTAATTGGATCCCCTCTTTTTAATGCTGTTGCAGATATTATCTCTTCGATTGGAACAAACTTGTTGCCTTTAATAGAAACATAAACAACTTTTTTGCCAGATGGAAAATCATCTTTTAGATTATTATCTGCCAGAACTGGGGGTATAAAAAACAAAACCAGCGCAAATACTATAACAATTTTCTTCATAATACTCATTTTAACTCATTTCACCATATTTATCTATCTATCAATCATCACAAAACAAACTGGGACTGCACAAGTATTTTGTAGTAATTGCTGTCTAACTGTTGAAATGTTATTGGCTCTCTATAATAAATTATTGAATACCAAGGAGTTGCTTTCCAAGTAATTTGATAGTTTAATGAGGTGTTGCTGTCTAACCCCCACTGATCAAGCGCTTGAGCATACCTAACCTGCAAAAAAACATTAGAAAAGATGCCTTTCACAAAACCAACACCAAATTGTGGAGTGCTTTCAGTGGTTCTTTCTCCTCTTTTTGTTGGGAAAATTTTTTCCAAATCTCTGCCAAAATTATAATTAAGAGTGAGGCTTTCCAAACCAAAGGCTTTTTCAAGATTTGTTGTAACATTTCTCAGCAAATATGTCTGCAAACGGTTGTTTAAATAATCGACTATTATTGCATTTGTGTCTATTCCTTCGCTTGGGCCTCCATCTGTCAAGCCAAGTGTCGATTTAATAAAATCAGGCAAGAGCATCAATCTTATCTTGTTTTCATCATAAGAAACTGGAATTATTTCCGGCGGTGATTTTTCATTATCTAATTTATAAGCGTAGAAATTCAGTTTTATCATTTTAGATCTGTCTGTCGCATAAGGAACACCAGACACACGAGTTAATACTATTATTGTATCCTTTATTTTTGTAGAACCATTTGTCTGATCCCCGATTGTTTCAGTATTTGTTGTGGAATAAGAACTTATTTCACTTCTTGCAGTAAGGTTTATATATGGCATTATTGAATATGGCTTCTCCCCGCCGGTGAATACTGCTTCATTTTTCGAAACCATAGAAAGATCGGAAAAATACTTCTCTTGTTCATATTCGTCAACAACAATAAAATCTCTGCTAAGGATGTTTAAGCTACCGCTTTTAATCAATACATTGCCATTTATCATTGGATTATCCATTGTGCCAGTAATTTTTAGATTTTCGCCTAAAATCTCTAAATTAATATTGGTTAAATCCATTGTTAGCGACTGAAGTTGGCCTCCTTGAATTAAGCGGATATTTCTGCCAATTTTTGCATTAACATCAAATTCAACGTTTGGCTTTTCAAAATTGGAAGTTCCGCCTTTTGGCAAAAACATCGTGCCATCACTCAAAACAATATTGGATCTAACTAAAACATTTTCATTTGTGGAATTATCTTTTGCAAGTTTTAATCTGCCAAAAATTGTTGAATTTGTCAAAGAAAAATCTCCCGAATAGATATTTGGAATATCAATTGAACCAAAAGTGTCAGCCAAAGCAAGATTAAGATTCAATGCTCTTTTTGAAAAAATTTCTTTTAAGCCAACAATTCCAGCAATTGAAAAAGGAACTGATTTTTGGTTAGTTCTATCTCCAGAAAAGATTCCGGATAAAGATTTAATATTCATTTGGCTGTCATCAAAATTTATTTCAGAATTTACACTAAATAATGAGCTTTTTAATTGATCAATATACATCTGAGCATTTTGGACTTTTATATAACCTTCTATTTTTGGATTTTTAAGAGTCCCAGAAAAGTTTAACGAGGCTTTTCCAGTTCCAGAATTCCATAAAACACCTCTAAATAAGGCTGCCAAAAGCCCGATGTTTTCCCCATCTAAATTTACTTGCAAATCGATGCTTTTTTCAAGAACAAAAGGAATTTTGCCTTTTAAGGAAGCAATTTGTTTCCCGGCTGACATTTGAAGCTTTTCCAGATTTAGAACATAGTTTTGAAAATAAAATTTTGTTTTGATTTCGTTTAATGAAATTTCCCCGATACCAGCGTTTTTTGCAACCAAAGAACAATTAATTTTTGGACGAAAAACCGTATTGCTTATTTTTGCATCAGCATCTAAATTTCCATAGATAATTGGTTCGATGCCAAAAATTGCCTTGTCTAAATTTTTTATATCAAATGACTTTGTGTTTAAGCTCAAATCCAAACTGCCGTTTAGTGCAACATTTCCTGATAATGACAAATTTCCACTTCCTTTTTCAACCTTGAATTCATTTATGCTTATAAAACCATTAGACACCTCAAAAGAAGAATAAATTTTGTCAAATTCAAAATCAGATACATTACCTTTGCCAACCAAGAATGAGCCAATCACATTTAAACCTGTTTTTGATCCAGTGAAATAAACATTTATCCCAACAGGCCCAGAAGCTGAAATTTTATAGAAATTGTTTGTTGAATACTTTTGTTCTTTCAACTTTCCATTTTCAGATGCTATATCTAACCATTTTGACAAAAAACCATTTCTTTCAGAAAAAAGCAAAATATCCCCATCTGATAATTTGTAGTTTTCTAATTTTGGCAAAACAACACATGTTCTTTCCCGGTTTTCATTTTGCGCACTTTCTGGCAGTTCCTTAGCAAATGATTTTATTACATATAAAACAGAAGATATATTGCCTCTGTTTGTGTATAAATTTCCGCTATATTCCGAAAAAGGATTTAACAGGTTAAATCTGCCTGTCAAAGCATAACTATCATTACCAATAAATATTTCTGTTGGTTTAAACAAATTCAAAAAGCCATCTTTATATCCAAAATTACTTTGGATTTTATCAACAAAAATATCATTAAAGTAAAAGTCGGAAATATCAATTTGCCCTTTTACCTGTGGTGAATATATTGTCCCGCTTATCTCTCCAGAAACTTTAGCGTTCCCCAAAACTTTTGCATATCTTTGGGTAAAAGGCAAAAAATCTTTTAACGAAATCTCGCCAAAAACAACACTCATTATTTTGCCATCATTTTCAATGCTCCCTTTTGCTGAAAGATTAGAAGATTTTGTTTTTAATAAGACCTCGTCAAAAACAAGATTCCCATTTTTTAAGCCCCCCAAGATTCTAGCCAACTTAATATCGTTTATTCCAAAAACTGCATCTTTCAATTCTGCTGAAAACGAAATATCTAAATTTTTAATCATCTCATTTAACTTTGAAGATTCCAATAGATATCCTGAAACCCCAACGTTTAAGTCAGCAATACCACTAATTTTTTTGTTTTCTTCAGGTAGATAATTTTCCAAAATTTTCAGTTCGGAAATATCAAAATCTTTTGCGATTATCTGCAAATAGGAATCTTTATCAAAGCCAATGCTTCCTTGCAATAATAAACCGCTTGACACAAAAATCACTGAAAATCCTTGCGAAATCAATCTTCCGTTTTTTAATGCAACCTGCCCTTGACATCTGCTGATTTTTTGATTCCCAAACTCTGCACCAGAAATTAATAAACTGCCTTCAGCAAAAATATTCTTAAATGGGTGCTTTATCATTTCATGATTTAGAACACCAGAAACTCTTCCAGCAAAATCATCAATAACAAAACTAACATTTTCCCCCATTATCTTTGATTTAAATGAATAATTTTTTACTGCTGCGTTTAAGTCAAAACGATTATTATCTTCATAACTTCCTTGCAACTTTATTTGTCCATCTTTGTAGGAGAGAATTAGATTTTCTATGTTAAAACTTCCGTTATCAAACAATATCCTTGAATCTAATCTATCTATTCTTTGTCCAAAAAACTCACTGTTTTGAAAAGAACCATTGGCGTCTACAAGAAACTTTTTTGTATCCCCTTTTATGACCAAATTGCCACCTAAAAACCCTTGAAATTCATTTTGGTAGGGCAATAGCTTTTTAATATCAATACTTGAAATCTTAAATTTTCCTTCTAAAAAATTATTTTTTGCCCCAAAATTTGAATCAAATTTCCCCGATATATTGCCTGAACAAAAATCAAAAGCATTCACTTCTAAAGACAAATTTGAGTTGTCAACTAATACTTTTATGCGGCCGCTTGATGGCAAATCAAAAATGCTGGATTTTTTTAAATCAAGCAAAGCTGAAAGTGAAACTTTTTCAGAGTAATCAACCTTCAATTCCAAATCAAAGGTGCCTTTTAAATCGATCTGTTTTACAAAAGGTAGTGACAGATAATCATTCCAGCTTTTTAAATCCATATTTTTGGCGAAAACACTTATTGATCCCTTCGTTTTAGATAAACTTATTTTCCCTTTTGCCTTTAATGGACCTTCTTGAGTTAAACCTAAAACATTAAAACTAAGCAAATCTTTTTTTGAAAAATCAAAATTTCCTTCTATCTTGTTTGCTGAAAGTTCAAAAGGTTTTAGAATATTTGAGAAAAATCCTTTTTCATCTAAAAATCTAACTTTCCCATCTTTAACAAATATCTTCGCTTGAAATTCTGGGGCAGGTGCTTCCGAACTAAAAAAAAAAAAAAAAAGTTTTTCAAAGTTCCAACGGCC
>CAZQZN010000003.1:0-76860 GCA_964597815.1 uncultured bacterium
GTGCGCTTTCACGCACATACGCTCTCCAGGCGTACTCCTTAAACCACTCGGACACCCTTCCTTAGAGAATGATTGCTATTTTATTTTAACAGATTTTTAGCGCAAAAAACTATTCATATCTAAGTGCTTCAATTGGAAGAAGTTTGGATGCTCTTCTGGCTGGCCAAAGACTGAAAATGATTCCTGTTGCGATTGAAAAACCAAATGCAAGTACAATAGATCCTGCCGAAATATAAGTGTTCCAGCCAAAAAATGCTGAAAGCCCAAATGAAATTATTGCGCCTAACAAAATTCCAATTACACCGCCGATTGTGCATATTAAAGAGCCTTCAATTAAAAATTGAATTAAAATGTCGTTCTCCTGAGCGCCAAGAGCTTTTCTAAGGCCAATTTCACGAGTTCTTTCCATAACTATAACGAGCATAATGTTCATAATTCCGATTCCGCCAACCAATAAGCTCACAGCTGCAATTGATCCAAGAAGATAATTTAACGCTTGAACACTTTCAGACATTGCTTTTTGAATATCTGCCATATTTCTTACTTCGATTTGATCGTATTGTGATTCCTGCAATCGGTGGTTTTTGCCCAAAACTTTTGGTATTTCATTTTCTATTTCAGTTAAAATGTTTTCATTTTCTCCTTGAACATCAAATCTTGAGATATAATCCACTCCTAAAACTCGATACATTGCGGTGCTTATTGGAATAATTATCTGATCGTCAAGGTTTTGAAAGCCAGCTTGTCCTTTTTCCGGGAGAACACCAATAACTTTGAAGTTTATTCTGTTTATTTTTATGTTTTTACCTATGGGGTATTCATTTTCGAATAGTTGTTTAACTATGTTGCTGCCGATCACAGCAACTTTTGCTCTTGTTGCAACCTCATCCTTAGTGAAAAATCTTCCAGATGTTGGGAAGGAATTTTTTACTTCGGCATATTCAACATCAGTTCCAACGATACTTGTATTCCAATTTTTATTATTGAATACCGCCTGCACGCGGCCATTGACATAAGGCACAACATTTTTAACTCCATAAATTCTTTTAAGAGATGATAAATCTTCAAAGTCAAACTGCGTTATCGTGCCAGAACCGAGCGATATTCCACCTTGTGATCTTCTGCTGGAAAAAACCGTTAGAGTGTTAGTGCCTAAATTTGAAAGGCTTTGTTCAACCTGTTTTTTTGCGCCTGTTCCCAAAGCAAGCATTGCTATCACAGCCGCTACGCCAATCATTACTCCAATGATTGACAAAAAAGATCTTAATTTGTTTGATCCAAGAGATATAATTGCCTCTTTTGCATAATTGTTAAAACTATCAAAATTAAGTATCTTTTTGCTTTTTGCTTTTATTTCAGGAAGGTTGTAATTTCTTTCAGATAAATGATTCTGTGGCTTTAGTGTTGTTTGTTCGACAATCATTCCGTCTTTTAACTTTACAACTTTTGAGGCGTATTGAGACAGCTCAGGATTGTGCGTAACCATTATTATTGTATTTCCGCTCTGATTTAGTTCTGAAAGCAGGTTCATTATCTCTTCTGTTGATTTTGAATCCAAATTGCCTGTTGGTTCGTCAGCAAGTATTACAAGTGGATCATTGGCAATAGCGCGCACAACAGCTGCTTTTTGTTGCTGTCCGCCTGATATCTCATTTGATGAATGAAATATTCTATCCTCCATCCCGACTCTTTTTAATAGATTTTTAACTTTATCTTTGTTATCTTTTGTAATCCCTTTTTCGGAGTAGATAAATGGCAGAAGAACATTAGTTAATATGTTTAATCTTGGCAATAGATTAAAACTTTGGAAAATAAAACCAAAGAATTTGTTCCTTAAAACAGCGGTTTCACGGTTTGATAGTTTTGAAATTTCTTTTCCGTTTAGTTTGTATGAACCAGAATCCGGCTTGTCCAGAAGGCCTAAAATTGCCATAAGAGTGGATTTGCCTGAACCAGAAGGGCCCATAAGTGCGATGAAATCGCCTTTCTCAACGTTTAATGTGATATTACTCAACGCTTTTACTGATAAAGAATTTCCAACTTTATAAGTTTTTGATATGTTTTTAAGTTCTATGAGAGCCATTTATTTTCTTCCGCCAAAGATACTTGGTGGCCCGCCTCTTCTACTTGAAGGGAAGAACTCTTTTGAGAGTTTAGCTGTTGGTATTATCACTTCATCTCCTTCGTTTAATTTTGAAATTATTTCAGTGTTTTCCCCGTCAGTTTCTCCAATTTTAACCTGAATTGGAGATATCTTTTTGTTTTTGTCCATGATTAGTACATAATTGCCGCCACGGAAATTTTTGATTGCTTCTGCGGGAAGAGCCAAAACATTATCTTTTTTTGATAAAACAAAATTTGCCGTAGCGCTCATGCCTGACCTAAAGAACTTTGGGGTTTTTAGAGGAATTATGTCAACTTGGTATATATTTACATTGTTTATAACTGTTGATTCATAAGCGATGTGTTCAACTTTGCCTTTTATTTTTATGTTTGGGTAAGCGTCAAGATATATAATAACATCTTGTCCGTTGTATATCTTTCCAATGTCAGTTTCATCAACCTGAGCTTTTATAATTAGTTTATCTGCCATAACAAGCACTGCTTCTTGGGGAGAAACAGATTGCCCGGGCTCAACATTTCTTTTAATAATAAACCCATCTAATGGTGCGACAATAGGAGCTGGTTTGAAAACATTTTCCCAATATTTAATTTCTTCTTGGCCTTTTGCTCTTGCGCTGTCTATCAAAGTTGCTCTTTCAATAGAACTCATTAATACAAGAGTTTGCCCTTTCTTAACATTGTCTCCTTCGTTCACAAGCACCTCATCAACTCTGCCTGATATTTGAGGTTTTATTTCAAGCCGGTTGCGCGGCACAACAATGCCTACTGTTGAAATTTGCGAAATTATTGTGCTTCTTTTTACAACAGCTGTTTTTAAATTTTCTTCAGCTTTGTTTTGGCATGATATAGAGACAAAGGAGAAAATTATGACAGCAAGATATAACAAAAAGTTTTTTTTCATTTAACCCATCCTCCATAAGAATTTTCCCATTGCGCTTGAGACAGTAGGGAATTTTTTTGTCCTGTTAGCATTTCTTTTTCAGCTGTAATATATGTGTTTTCGACATTGTCCCATTCATAATATGACAAAAGACCATTCATGTATTTCATTCTTGCGATTTTTGCTCTTTCTGACGCGGCGGTTAAGTATTTTTCTCTTACTTTTAGTTCGTCAAGTTTGTTCAATAAATTATTGTAAGCGTAGATGAGATTATACATTAATTCCTTTCTCGTCTTCTCAAGATCTGTTTTTGCTTTTTCCACACTAAGGTTTTTTTCTATAAAATTTATTATATTGCTGCCGCCGTCAAAAATAGAATAAGACATTGTTATTGACCAACTTGGCGAATCAATTTGAGGTGGCCAAGAACTCCCTGTTTTTTTTAAAGAAGCGTTTAACCCGACCATGGGCAAAAATTGCGAAGCAGCTTGGCTTACATCAATTTTGCTCATCTCATAAATATAGTTTGCTGCAAGATATTTTGGGCTGTTTTCCAAGAGTTTGTCAAAATCGATTTTTTTATTTTCTGTGATTGATTCTAACAATGGTTCATCGTCGATCTTTTCGATTTTAACGCCAATTAAATTAGAAAGATTCGTTTTTGCAAGGTCTAAATTTCTTTTTGCTTCATCTATTTGAACTCTCGCGTTTTCAAGATCGGCTTGTGTCTGTAAATAATTTCCGATATCTTCTTTGCCGTTTTCATAAAGCAATTTAACAAGTTTTGTGTTTTCCTCTCTTCTCCCATAAATTTTTTGTAATAAAGATAATTCCTTTTGGGAGATTAGCAGTGAAATATATGCGTTTCTAACTTGATAAAGTGCATCTGATTTTTGTTGATTATAGAGTGATTTGTAATAATTGATTTGTAAAAACGCTTTCTTTGCTTGGTTTATATTGCCAAAACCGCTAAAAAGCGTCTGAGACAATGATAACCCATACTGAGAAGATGTAGTTTCTAAATTGTTTGTGTATGATTTTGTAATTCCAGCAGACAAAGATATTTGCGGTAAAAAATTTGTTAAAGCGTTTTTGTACTGCCAATCGTAAATCTCAGCTGTTTTTTTTGCTGATAATATATCCTCATTATGAGATTCAGCGTATTTTAATATTTCATTCCAAGAAGCTGCAAAAGTTATGCTATGTAATAACAAAACAGAACAAATTAAAGCGATAATACCTTTCTTTTTCAACTTTTTGACACCTCTTCGTTATTATAACGCCATTTTATTTGTATGACATTATTTATTCCAAAAAAGTTCCATTTAAATTGCCTCCTTGTGTTTATTTTGATATAGTAAGTAAGGGAAATGGACGCATTAGCAGCTAATTATTCTGTCTTTTTAAAATTGCCTCCTGAGATAGGAGTTTTTTTGTTGTCAATGTTGCCAATTGCTGAGCTTAGGATTGCAATTCCTTTTGCGATTGGAGTTTATAAAATGCCTGTTTTACCGTCTTATTTTATTTCTGTTGCTGGAAATATTTTTCCTGTTTTCTTTATACTTCTTTTTCTTGAAAAAATCTCACAATTTTTGACAGAGAGGAGTGAAATTGCAAAAAGATTTTTTGATTGGCTGTTTTGTAGAACCAGAAAAAAATTTTTTGAAAATTACGAACGATGGGGCGCTCTTGCGCTTGTTATTTTTGTTGCGATACCTCTTCCTTTTACAGGGGCCTGGACTGGAGCAGTTGCCGCATATCTTTTTGGAATACCTAGAAAAAAAGCATTTGTTTTGATTTCTATAGGAGTTGCAATTGCTGGTTTGATAGTTTCATTGCTTACAATAGGAGCAATCAAAATCGCTGTATGAGTATTTTTGAAGCATTTATGCTTATATGTTTTGGAATAGCATGGCCTTTCTCTATCAGAAAATCTTTAATTACTGGCCAAAATGCTGGTAAAAGTTTAAAATTTTTGGTCATTGTTTTCATTGGATATATTTCCGGCATAATTAACAAAATTTTGTATAGCAAAGATTATGTTTTGATTTTCTATGTTGTAAACGCTTCAATGGTTCTTCTTGATATTATTATTTTCATTAGAAATTCTAAACTAAACCAGAAACAAGATTTTTTGCCGTGATATACTAATTTTATGGAACAAAAGATACTTTTAGCGGGATATAACATTGATTCTGATGTCATCAATGAACTGAAGCAAAATTCTCCAAAAAGGGAAGATATAACTCCTGAAACTCTTTCAGCAGCTTATGCCCGTATTTCAAGGGATCCTTCTCCTATTTATGAACTTCGCAAACTTGCTCGTCAAGAAGTTGAAAAAGCACGCAGATCAAACAGCAATATCATATTCAAAATGGGACACCACTCTGTTGCTGAACATGCGGTCTTTAACTTTGATTTGATAGGGATATCACGCCTTGCTGTTGAATCCATAGAGCATTTTAGATTGTCTTCCTTTACAGAAAAATCGCAAAGATATATTACCCTTGAAAACGATTTTATAATTCCATCTGAAATAAAAGAATCCGGTTTTGAAAATGAGTTTGTCAAATTGGTTAAAAAGCAGAATGAGTTTTATCACATATTAAATGAAAAACTTCAAAAGTATGTTTTTGAAAAATACAAAGATTTAGCAGGTGAGCAAAAGAACAAAAGCCTTTTAGAAGGCTGGGCAAAAGAAGATGCGCGCTACATTACAAGTTTAGCAACTCAAACACAACTTGGATTAACTTTAAATGCACGAAATCTTGAGCTTATGTTCAGGAGATTTGCATCTCAAAAAAATGTTGAAATCAAAGAAATTGCAAATAAGATGTTTTCGCTTGTTCAAAACATTGCGCCATCAATAATTCTTTTTACTGATTCAAATGATTATGATGAAAAAACCTATGATTTGATAAAAGAAGAAGTTGAAAAATATAACCTTTCTTCAGGTATATCAACTGATGAAGATGAAGTGGTGCTCTCAAAATATACTTTTAATGCGGACGATGTTTTAATTGCTTCTTTGATATTCTCCTCAACCAACTTGCCTATGGAACAATGTTTAAACAAAGCCGCAAAAATTTCTTTGGCCGAAAAAGAAAACATTATAAAGACTTCTTTTAAGTATATGCAGTTTTATGATGCGGTTCTTCGCGAATTTGAAAATATTGACTTGATGTTTGATTTAATAGTTTCGGCTTCTTGTTTTGCGCAATTGAAAAGGCATAGAATGGCGACAATAATTGCTCAGCAATATGATCCAAATTTGGGGGTCAAAATTCCTCCTTCTATAATTGAAATAAAAATGGACAAAGAATTTATGGATATTATTTCTCAAACAAATGACTTATATGAAAAGATAAACAGCAAAAATCAGATTGCTTCCCAATATGTTTTGACAAATGCGCACAGAAGGAGAGTTTTGTTCAAATGCAATGCGAGAGAGTTATATCATATAAGCCGTTTAAGAGAAGATGTCCATGCTCAATGGGATATAAGAAACATAAGTTCCAAGATGGCTCAAGAAGCAAAAAAAGTTATGCCGCTTACTATGATGACAATTGGCGGCAAAGACAAATACCCTGAAATCTATCAGCAGATATTCAAATGAAATTATTTTGCTTTAATCAAATTATAAAAAGATCTGCTTTTTTATCAGTGTTGATATTCTCTTTTTCGTTTATATCTTCAGATCTCTTTGCCCGCGATTTTTCGTTTTTAAGCAGGGAATACAAAAGAATAGCTTTTGCTAATTATGGCAAAAAGGTTTTGCCAAAACATAAAATAGGAATTTCTTTCATTGAAATAAAATCCAGAAAAAGAATTTCTGTAAACGGCAATTCTGTTTTTCCAGCTGCCTCCATTATAAAAATTCCTATAATGGCTCATTTGTTTTATCTTTATGATAAAGGTTTGGTTCAACTAGATAATAAAATTTTTGTCAAAGATTCGGACAAACAATGCGGCGCAGGGGTTTTGCAGTATCTAAAGCCAAATAACTATTCTCTATATTCGCTTTGTAAATATATGATATCTATTTCCGACAACACAGCAACTTATGTTCTTTCAAAATTTCTGGGGAAATCAAACATAAATTCTTATCTAAAAAAAATTGGATTAAAAAACACACTTTTGTTAGATGAGACAGCACTAATAGAAAAGCCAAATCCTAACTTTAATAGAACAACGCCAAATGAAATTGCCAACCTCTTGTTAAAAATTCAAACAGGGAAAGGATTTTCAAAATATTCAAGAAAACAAATGTTGGGTTTTATGAAAAACCAAAAGTATGTTTTCGGAATTCCAAAAGTTCTGCCTAGAAATTTTTCCTGTGCAAACAAAACTGGAAATCTTACAAATGTTTTGCATGATTGTGCAGTTGTTTATTCTCCAAGAGGTGATTATGTTTTATGTGTTTTCACAGAAGGGTTCAAAAAAGATCGGGAAGCCCGCTTTGTGGTAAACAAAGTTTCAAAAATTACAGCTTCTTTTTATCAATAAAGGATAAATTTTATGGGGTTTTGCATAAACTGCGATAATAGGCATGGGTGCAAATTAAAAACGCCTCCTTGTATTATAACAATGAGAGAAAAAAACATTAAGGATAAATGCGGAAAAGAATATTTGATCGAAACAAAACAATTAAAGCTCTGCAGGGAATGTGATTTTTTTAGAATATGCTGGAATGAATCTGATTATGAAAAATCATTTATCTCTTCCTCTTGATTTTTATTTCTGATTGAACATTTCCAACCGCTTCAAATTCTTCTTTTGATAATGATGCAATAATTTTTTGAGTTTTTAACCATTGTTTGTTTTTTTCAACATAAACATTACCATTTAATGTAAGTGTTTCTGAATTTTCAGCGAAAAATGCATTGTCAGATTTTGCACGGTTGTTCTTTTGAAGGATCAAAACACTCCCTTCGGCGGTAGCATCGCCGTTGACGGAGTTCATATAAAAGTTATCACAAGAGACAAAAATCCCGCTTTGAAGAATTTTTTTTGTTTCTGCATTTCTTATCTTTTTTATTGTGTCTTCTCTTAAAAACGCGCTTCCTTTTTCGATAATAGTTTTGACATTATTTCTTAAAACTATTTGTCCGGTGCTGTTGTCATATTCGAGTTTTTCTGCTGTAGAAAACTTGCCTTTTTGCGAGATTTTTACGTTTTCTTTCAGTTCCAATCTGTCTTTATCAATATAAAACAGCATGTAATCTGATTTAATTTTTGCCCCGTTATTTTTTAAGAAAATATCTACTTCATTTGTGCCCATCAACGTATTTTGGGAATAATTTATTTCAAATGTCGTTGCCTTTGCTTCAAGAAAAGGTGTTTTTATCTTTGGATAAGGATAGCATTTTGCTAATTTTTGGTTTGCATCAATTTCAATATTATCCGAATATAAGGTTAATTTTTTATTTGTAATTATGGCATTTTCAATATAGGCCTTTTTTATGTTGTTTCTGATTACAATTGTTTTTGCTTTTAATTTTGAAAATTCGCCTTTTTGTATATTTTCAAGTTTTATCAATGCTGTAACTGGTTTGTCTTGGTCGCCAGTTATTTTTATATATCCTTCATATTGTCTTATAAGTGCGTGTTCTGCATAAAGGTCTTTTAAAACCGGTTCGGATTTTTCATCATATATTTTGCACTTTTTGAGATTATATACTTCAATATCAGATTGGTCTTTGTCTGATTTTATTGCGTCGGCATTTATTTCAAAAAATTTTTTTCCGTTTTTTCTTCCAATAATTGATATTATTTTTGCCTCAACGGTTTTTGTTGGCTGTGTTGCTTTTAGTAGTTGTACGTCTGGAGAAAAAATATACAGATAAGTAAGGGTTGTTATTACGAGTAATGCAATTAGTGCGATTATTATCTTTTGTTTTACCGACATTTTCAGAAGGATTATAACACTTTAAATGGATATGTTTGACACTTTTTTAAAAACGATGATATAATAAAACCAAACTCGATTAATCTGCGCAAACCAGTTTTTGTTTATTTCCAAAAAACTACTAAAACTGGAGCAACGCAGAAAAACAATAGAAAGGGGAATAGAGATGGCTGTAAAAGTTGGGATAAACGGATTTGGGAGAATTGGTCGTTTGGTGTTTATGGCAATGGTTGAAAAAGGAGTTTTTGGAAAGGATGTTGATGTTGTTGCTGTAGTTGATATCAGCACCGATGCAAAATATTTTGCTTATCAATTAAAGTACGATTCAGTACATGGCAAATTCAAAGCCAATATTTCCACAGAGAAAAGTTCTCCATCTGCCCAAGAAGACGATATTCTTGTTGTAAATGGCAAAAAAATTAAATGTGTTATGGCTTCAAAAGAACCATCTCAACTCCCTTGGAAAGAATTGGGCGTAGATATAGTAATAGAAGCGACTGGTTTGTTTACTTCTTTTGACAAAGCAAAAGGGCATCTTGATGCTGGTGCAAAAAAAGTCTTAATTACTGCTCCAGCTAAGGGTGATGTTAAAACAATTGTTATGGGAGTAAATGATCATGAATATGATCCAACAAAGCATTTGATTGTCTCAAACGCTTCATGCACAACAAACTGCTTGGCGCCGGTAGTTCATGTATTGCTCAAAGAAGGCATTGGAATAGAAACTGGTTTAATGACAACAATTCACGCTTATACTGCGACTCAAAAAACTGTTGATGGTCCTTCCAAAAAAGATTGGCGCGGCGGCAGAGCAGCTGCAATCAACATTATTCCTTCTACAACAGGGGCCGCAAAAGCGGTTGGAGAAGTTTTGCCAAGCACGAAAGGCAAGTTAACAGGTATGTCATTCAGGGTTCCTGTTGCTGATGTTTCAGTTGTAGATCTTACATTTAGATCCCAAAAAGATACTTCAATTGAGGAGATAGATTCATTGCTTAAAAAAGCAGCTGATACTTATCTAAAAGGTATTCTTGGATATACCAATGAAGAATTGGTCTCAACTGATTTTATACATGATGAAAGATCTTCAATTTATGATTCTCTTGCAACTTTGCAAAACAATTTAAAAGGTGAGAAAAGATTCTTTAAGATAGTTTCTTGGTATGACAACGAATGGGGATATTCAAACAGAGTTGTAGATCTCTTGATGAAAATGGCAAAGTAAAAGTTTAGAAGAAAAGCCCTCGTAATAACGGGGGCTTTTTTGTCTTTAATAAAAGGAGGCGAAATAACTTATGAAAAAATGCATCTCCGATTTAAAAAAAGAAGAATTACAGGGGAAAAAGGTTCTGGTCAGAGTAGATTTTAATGTTCCAAGAGACAAAAAAACCGGTGAGATCACTGATGATAGAAGAATAAAAGAGGCTATTCCGACAATAAAATATTTAATTGAAAACGGAGCAAAGGTTATTTTGGTTTCTCATCTTGGCAGACCGAATGGTGTTACAGAAGATCTTCGGCTGAACAAAGTTGGGGAGCGTCTTAGCCAGCTTCTTGGCAGGCCTGTCCAAAAACTTGATGATTGTCTTGGCGAGGAGGTTGAGAAAGCAATTTCCCAGATGAGAGATGGAGATGTAACGCTTTTGGAAAATGTAAGGTTTTATAAAGAGGAAGAAGAAAACGACGAATCGTTTTCTAAAAAACTTGCTTCCCTTGCCGATCTTTATGTAAATGATGCTTTTGGCACAGCGCATAGAGCCCATGCTTCCACTGAAGGCGTTGCAAGAATTATTCCCGGCGTTTGTGGTTTTCTCATAAAGAAAGAGCTTGAAATTATGGGTAAAGCGCTTACCGATCCAAAAAGGCCGTTTGTTGCAATAATTGGCGGCGCAAAAGTTTCAACAAAAATATCTGTAATAAAAAATTTAGCGCAAAAGGTTGATGTTTTAGTCATAGGTGGTGGTATGATTTATACTTTTCAAAAAGCTCTTGGTTTTGAAGTTGGCAAATCATTGGTAGAAGAAAAATTTATTGATGAAGCAAAACTGATTTGGGCTGAATTAAAAGCAATGGATAAATTAAAACTTATAACTCCAGTTGATGATGTTGTAACAACAGACATTTCTGCTCCTGATGCTCCTGTAAAAATTGTAAAATCTGGACAAATACCAGCAGATATGATGGGAGTAGATATAGGTCCAGAAACAATAAAGTTGATAAAAGATGTTGTAAAAAACGCAGGCACGGTTGTGTGGAATGGCCCACTAGGAATTTTTGAAAATCCAAAATTTGCTGTTGGGACAATTGAAATTGCCAAATCGCTTGCCGAGTCCAAAGCTATAACAATAGTTGGCGGAGGCGATTCTGCAGCTGCAGTAGAAAAAGCTAAAGTTGCTGACAAAATTACACATGTTTCAACTGGTGGTGGTGCTTCACTTGAATTTTTGGAAGGTAAAGAATTGCCCGGAATAGCGGTTTTGCAAGACAAATAGGTGCTAATTTCGGAAAGGGAGTTTTCAAAATGCCAACAAGTAAGACTTTAGTTATAATCAAACCAGATGGAATAAAAAAATCTCTTACTGGTAATATTTTGACACGATTATCTGAAACAAAGCTTAGGATAATTGGAGCTAAAGTTGTTCATGTAACAAGAAGTCTTGCTGAGAAACATTATGCGCACTTGAAGGACAAACCATTTTTTGAAGATGTTGTCAAATATATTTGTGGAGAGGTTTATGATGAGCCGTATAGAAGAGTGTTAGCGCTTGTATACAGTGGAGAAAACGCTGTTGAAAAAGTGAGAAAACTTGCTGGTGCAACAAATCCTGAGGAAGCAGATGCTGGAACTATAAGAGGGCAGTATGGAAGAATTACTTCTAAAGGAATTTTTGAGAATGTTCTTCACTGTTCGGCAAATCCTGAAGAAGCTGAAAAAGAAATAAAACTTTGGTTTGAACCTGATGAGATTGTTGAAGAAATTTATCCAACTGAAGAAAAAGAAGTAAAAATAAAAAAGAAATTTTGGAAATAAAAATTTTTAGCACTGCTATATTTTTAGTCATTTCGATTTTTCTTTAAGTGCAATTGGGGATGTAGCTCAGATGGTAGAGCATCGCGTTCGCAACGCGGGGGTCAGGGGTTCAAGTCCCCTCATCTCCACCAGAGCGATTTTGTTTATTCTGATAACGAATTTAAACCTGCTTATTTAAAGATTTTTGAATACACACTAGATTTTTATCAGTAATTAAGTTTTGAAGGTCGTTTTTAATCTTCTCCGGAAAATTCTAATTCTATCTTTTTTGCTTTTTTAGGCAAGATAATTTTTTAGATTTAAAGACACATTATTTTCATTTTTTAATTGCAGGAATTTGTAGAAAATTGATTTTCAAAACCTTTAAATTTAAAAAAACTAATTTTATGTTTTGATTTTTTTACCGCAGAGTAATATAATGTAATTGGATAAAAAAAGAAAGGAGTTTTCAAGTGGGTTATATTGGGCTTGTAGTTCTATTCGGTCTGATCGGTCTTTTGTTTTCGCTTTATTTATACATATTTGTTTTGAGACAGTCTTCTGGAAATGAAAAGATGAGGGCAATTTCTTCTTATATTCAAGAAGGTGCTATGGCATATCTTTTCCGGCAATACAGTGTGCTTGCTATATTCCTTGCTATTGTTTTTGTGGTTCTAACAGTTTTAATAAACATTAATGTGGCATTAGCATATCTTTTAGGTGGCGTTTGCTCGATAATTGCAGGGTTTATAGGAATGAACGCTGCTACTAGAGCAAATGTAAGGACAACAACTGCAGCATTAGATAGTGGACAATCAAAAGCATTAAGTGTTTCTTTCTCTGGCGGAGCAATTATGGGAATGGCGGTTGCATCAATAGGTGTTTTGGGGCTTGGAATTTTGTTTTTATTTGTAAAAGGAGCTGCGCTTAAAGCGGCTATGGTTAGCGGTTTTTCTATGGGTGCTTCATCAATTGCTTTGTTTGCTAGGGTTGGTGGCGGAATTTATACTAAATCTGCTGATGTTGGCGCTGATCTTGTTGGAAAGGTTGAAGCTGGAATTCCTGAAGATGATCCAAGAAATCCGGCTGTTATTGCAGATAATGTTGGTGACAATGTTGGTGATATTGCTGGAATGGGAGCTGATATTTTTGAGTCTTATGTTGGTTCTGTTGTTGCAACAGTTGCAATTGGAGCTTTGATGGCGACAAACACTTTTTCTTGGATGATTCTACCGTTGCTCTTGATTGCTACTGGCACAATCACTTCAATAATAGGAATTTTATCAATTAGATTAATTCAGGATAAGAATCCTCAACTTGCGTTAAGATATTCAACTTATATTGCTCAAATATTTTTTATTATCGCTTCATTTTATATTACAAAAGTAGTTTTAGGCAATATAAATATGTTCTGGGCAATTTTGTCTGGAATTATTGCTGGGATGGCGATAGGTTTTATTTCAGAAATTTATACTTCTGGTAAAATTTTAAATCAAATAGTTGAAGCTTGTAAAACCGGTCCTGCTACAAATATAATAACAGGTCTTGCTATTGGAATGAAAAGCACAATTTATCCTATGTTGGCGATTTGTGCGGCAATTTTTGTTTCTTATTATTTCGGCGGGTTATATGGAATAGCGATTTCTGCTGTGGGTATGCTTGGCACAACAGGGATAATAATGTCAGTTGATGCTTATGGGCCAATAGCTGATAATGCCGGCGGAATTGCTACAATGTCTGGTTTAAACGAAAATGTAAGGAAAATTACCGATACTTTGGATTCTCTTGGCAATACGACTGCTGCTATTGGGAAAGGTTTTGCGATTGGTTCTGCCGCTATAACAGCGCTTGCTTTGTTTTCAGCATATAGCCAAGTGGTTGGATTAAAAATGATAAATATTATGCATCCAAATGTTATTATTGGACTCTTTATCGGTGGTTTAGTGCCATTTGCTTTTGTTTCTATGACAATGCAGGCAGTAGGAAGAGCTGCTTTCAAGATGGTTGAAGAAGTAAGAAGACAATTTAGAGAAATAAAAGGTTTGCTTGAAGGCAAAGCAAAACCTGATATAGCAAAATGTGTTGATATTAGCACTCAAGCAGCTTTGGGTGAAATGATCTTTCCGGGGATTTCCGCGATTTTAGTGCCTGTTTTAGTTGGAATCTTTTTAGGAGCAGAAGCACTTGGAGGACTTTTAGGTGGTTCTCTTTGCGTTGGAGTCCCGCTTGCAATTGTTTTGGCAAATTCAGGAGCAGTTTGGGATAATGGTAAAAAAACTATTGAAGAAGGTGCTGCTGGAGGCAAGGGAACGCCTGTTCATGCAGCAGCTGTTGTGGGAGATACAGTTGGAGATCCATTCAAAGACACAAGCGGTCCATCACTAAATATACTAATAAAACTAATGTCAATTGTTGCTCTTGTTCTTGGACCTGTGTTGGTTCAGATACATAACACTTTATTTCTTATAAAATAGTTCATTTGTAGTACAAAAAAATGGCGGCTGAGTGTTCCAGCCGCTTTTTTTATAAAATATGTTCGATTAAAATTTTTAACCCAATAATTATCAAAATTATTCCAGCAACTCTTTCGATTTGATTTTTAAACATGCATCCAATTTTTTCTCCAATAAAAAAACCTAACAATGACATAAAAAAAGTTGTTATCCCAATTATTAAAATCGAATAAAAAATTTCAATTTTCAATATTCCAAAACTTAGACCAACAGCAAGAGCATCGATACTTGTTGCTATTGATAATCCCATCAGAGTGTTAAAAGAAACAGTGCAAATTTTTTTCTGTTCTTCCAACATAAACGATTCAATTATCATTTTTATTCCAATTACTAATAAAAGTCCGAATGCAATCCAATGATCGATGCGGCTGAAAAATCCGACAAGTTTAATTCCAGCAAGCCACCCAATAATCGGCATTGCCATTTGGGAAAAACCAAAACTTGTGCAAAACTTGATAGCATTTAGAAATTTATCTTTAGTGATAATTGCTCCATAAGCAATAGAAACCGCTGTTGCGTCAAGTGATAGCCCAAGAGCAATCAGAAAAATAGTTAATATGTCCACAGTCAAATGATAACACATTGATTGTGTTGTATAATATTTGCGTATGTTTATTGTTTTGTTATTGTTAATTTCCATACTTTTGTTCATAATTGCTTATTTTTTCTATGCGCCATGGATTGGACAAAAATTTGAAGTTAAGCATTGTACAGAAACTCCAGCAAAAACAAAATGCGATGGCGTTGACTTTGTGCCGACAAACAGATTTGTTCTGCTTGGCCATCATTTTGCTTCTATTGCTGGGGTAGGGCCGATAATTGGCCCCATACTTGGAAGCCAATTTGGAATTTTGCCGGTTTTTCTGTGGGTTGTTTTGGGCGGGATATTTTTTGGTGCTGTTCAGGATTTTACAGCTCTTTTACTTTCAATAAGAAATGAAGGCAAAACAATAGGTGGATTGCTTGAAGGCCTGATTGGTAAACTTGGAAAAAATGTTTTTTTGATTTTCACATGGCTGACACTTTTGCTTGTTATTGGCGTTTTTTGCATTGTCATAGCAAACACTTTTATTTCAAGTCCTCAATCAGGTACATCTTCAATGCTTTTTATTTTGCTTGCTGTTTTATTTGGATATCTTCTTTATGTAAAAAAAATTCCTCTCTTGCCTCTAACTTTCATTTTTCTGCTTGGGATATTTTTTGCAATATTTTTAGGAACAAAATTTCCTTTAAATCTTCCTTATAACGTTTGGATAATTATATTGTTATTTTATATTTTGTTAGCATCAACTCTTCCAGTCAACTTACTATTGCAGCCACGTGATTACTTAAATTCTTTTCTTTTGTATTTTTTGCTTGTAATTGGTATTATCGGCCTTTTATTTTACAGGCCTGAAATAAAGATGGATCTTTATACATCTTTTTATATGCCAAATATTGGATACCTTTTTCCAATTATTTTTGTTACTGTTGCATGTGGAGCTATAAGTGGATTTCATTCAATCGTTTCTTCAGGATCTTCTTCAAAGCAGTTAGAAAATGAACTTGATGCTCAATTTGTTGGTTATGGTGGAATGCTGATTGAATCTCTCTTGGCTCTTGTTGCTCTAGCAACTGCGGCTATATTAACTCCATTACAATTCTTTTCAAATATATCAAATCCATCGCAGATATTTATATCGGGTTTTTCAACATTTTCCCAAGCACTTCATTTTTCTCCTGAAATCAGTAAAACGTTTGCCGCTTTGGCTTTATCATCATTTGCCCTAACAACATTAGACACGGCAACTAGGCTTGGGAGATATACATTGGAAGAGCTTGCTAATGATGCAAACTCTACTCTAAAAAAAATATTTTCAAATAGATATTTTTCAACAATTTTGACAGTGATGTTAGCCAGTTTTTTTGTTTTCAACAAAAATGGAACAATGTCTATTTGGACTATGTTTGGCGCGTCAAATCAGATGATTGCGGCGCTGGCTTTAATAGCTGTTACAATTTTCTTGGCAAAAAAATCAGTATCAAACTGGTTTGTAAAAATCCCAGCATTTTTTATGTTTGTTGTTACTTTTATTGCAATTGCCTTGCAACTGTATGAAAATATTTCAAAATCCAATTATTTATTGGCGGGGATTGCGTTTTTGCTTTTAGTTACATCTGTTTATATGCCATATACTTATTTCTTTAAGCGAGCAAAATAAATTCAAAATCTTTACTCTTTTTAATGGATTTAATACATTAGATTGGATTGCAATTTAATCTGCTATGCTTTCAAAATTAATTATTTCAAATGCATTGGCTTTTTGTTGTCCCAAATGGACAAATTTTAAATTGTTTGTATTTCTTACATTGTCCCATTTTTTGAAAAAATCTCTTTGAGATTTATATTTTGATAAAAGCTTTTCAAGTGTTTCTTCTGCTCTTTTTATTGCATAATTTGCTTTGTTAAGCTCAAATGGCCCAATATCAAACAATCCCGGATTGACAATCCTTAAAGATATTTTTTTCTTGACAAAGATTTCATCATTGACATATCTGTTTATTTGAGAAAACGATGTTGTAAGCTCAAGGCATTGCATAAAAACTTCTATAAAAATTTTTTTGTTAAAATCTCCTTTTGGCTGACCAAAATAACCCAAATCACAGGCAATAATTTTTTTTACAAATGGTATTTTTGCCGCAACAGTAACAGGGCAGTTTTCTCTTATCCCTCCATCGGAAAGAGCCAATGTGTTTTTCTCAAAAACAAATTTTTTTGGTCTGAATAAAACTGGAAATGAAATTGATGCTTCAATAGCTTCAGATAAGAGTATGTTTTTTATTTGTGCTGGATATTCCGGGCCAAATATTAAAAGTTTACCGCTGTTTAAATCTGTAGAAGTTATGAATACAGATTTTTTTAGATCACTGAATTTCTTGTTTTTCAGGCCAAATTCTTTAACTATGAGGTTAACAATTTGCTTTGATGTAAAAATACCAGCTTTTTGAGTGATGTCAAAGGATAAATACTGCGGCCATAAGTATTTTTTTATAAAAGCAAGGATTTTTTCTTCAGCTATATTGGGATTGTCAAAAGATGCAAGAGCAACCGCAATTATGGCTCCAATAGATGTCCCGACAAAAATATCAGGGAAAAATCTTTTTTCATATAATTTTTTTGCAAATCCAATATGAGCCGCCCCTTTAACAAATCCTCCTGATAGAACAAGTGCTAATTTCCCTCTCATAATTAGATTATATTACCAAAATATTTGATCTTTTCAATGATGAAGGAGATGGAAAATCTTGGGTTAATTTAAACAAAGGATCCAATAAACAAAAAAAGCCGAGTCCTCCTCGGCTTAATTTGTTTTGTTGGCTCCCCCGGCTGGACTCGAACCAGCAACACCCTGGTTAACAGCCAGGTGCTCTACCGATTGAGCTACAGGGGAATACAAAATTATTTTAACAGTTAAAAAAAATTTTGTCCACATTGCTGAATCAAATTACTAAAAGATATATTTTGCGTTATATTAAAAATGGTTTTTATATGCTAAAATTTCAACAAATGGAATTAAAAGATAAAAAAGTATTAATAACAGGCGCAAGCACGGGAATAGGGCATAGCATTGCATTAGAGTTTTTGAAAAAAGGCGCAAATTTAACAGTTTTTGGAAAAAACAAACCAGATTTTTTTTGCAATTTTATTAAAGTTGATATTTCAAAAGAAGACGAAATAAAGTCAGCATTAAAATTTGTAGAAAAAATAGATGTATTAGTAAATAACGCCGGCGTCTACAAAGAAGCGCCAATTACAGAAACCTCAACAGATGTATTGAATGAATTAATTGATGTAAATTTTAAAGGACTTTTTTGGATGACAAAGCATTCTATACCCAAAATTGCAAATGGTGGTTGTATCATAAATATCGGATCAATTGCTGGAATAAAAAATTTTCAAAACCTATCGATTTATTCAGCTACAAAAGCAGCTGTAAAAAGTTTAACCGAAACACTTGCTCTTGAGCTATCAAGTAGAAAAATAAGAGTAAACTGTATTGCTCCGGGGATTGTGGATACGCCGCTTTGGGAAAAATCTTTTGGCTATGAATCTAAAAAAATTATTTCAGAAATGATAGATTTTGTTCCTCTAAAGTTAATTGGGAAACCAAAAGAAATTGCAGATGCAGTCATTTTTGTCTGTGAAAATAATTTTATTACTGGTTCAACTATAATCATTGATGGTGGGGAAGCAATTAGATAATTTACAAATTTGTGCATAAAAAAAGTGCTTGAAATTTGCAAGATTTTGTTGTAATATATCGATTAAAGTTTAAAGCGGTGATTTATAGGTGAATTGCTCCGCTATATAAATGTGCTAAAGAGCCGGGGCAGGGTAAAACCTGAGCCAAGCCAACCTCAAGGGTTGGCTTAATTTTTTTATACGCTATCGCTTTTGTCAAATAAGTAAGAAGCTAGAAGCACCATAAAAATTGCAAAAAGAATACAAATGGCAAGATTGTTTATCGTTGGAAACATAGAGCTTCCGATCAAAACAGACCTAATTCCATCGATTGCATAAGTTAATGGATCAATGTAGGATAAAAATCTTATAAAAATTGGCAGATTATCAATAGGAGTTATGGCACCAGATAAAAAGAATAATGGAAATATTACAAAATTCATTATCAGCTGAAATCCTTCAGCATCTCTCATATTTGAAGCAAAGGCCAATCCAAGAGATATAAAGATTAATGCGATCAAAACCATAAACACGAGCATTGCGCAAATTCGTAAAATAAATAAATGAATAGGAAATATGAGCGGAGAAAATCCAAACACAAAGGAAATAATGAATAACATAATGCCTTGTATTAGTCCGGTTGTTGCTCCTCCGGCTATTCTGCCGAGAGCGATTGATACTCTGCTTACTGGTGCAACCATTATTTCTTTAAGAAAACCAAATTCTCTATCCCATAATACAGACAGCCCTCCAAACATTGAACTAAATAGCATATTCATTCCAATTATTCCCGGCACTAAAAAGTTTATGTAAGTAATATTTTTGCTGATACCAGGGACAGATGCTCTGCTAAAACCCATTCCCAAAAATGCAAGAAACATAAGCGGCATTGCGATAGATCCAATTATTCGCTCTTTTGATCTTGAAAACTTTATCATTTCCCTCAACCACAAAATATAAATTGCTCTAATCTCAATCATATTTCTATTACCATATTTTTTCTTTTTCTTCGATATTTCTTATAGTTGAACCTGTATATTTTATAAAGACATCTTCCAATGTTGCGTTTTCGCCGCATTTGGATTTCAAATTTGAAGGAGTATCATTGACAAGAATCTTACCGTGATCAATTATTGCGATTTTGTCACATAAGTAATCAGCTTCTTCCATGTAATGTGTTGTAAGAAGAAGAGTAATTTTGTATTCAGTATTTAACTTTTTTATATAATCCCAAATTAATCTTCTTGTTTGAGTGTCAAGCCCAAGCGTTGGCTCATCTAAAAACAAAACCTTTGGTTCGTGTATAAGGCCTCTTGCAATTTCCAGCCTTCTTTTCATCCCCCCGGAGTAATTTCTAACAAGCACATTTTCTTTTTCTTTTAATTCAACTAGCTCCAAAAGGTAATCTATTTTTTTTGTATAGATTTCTCTTGGTATTCCATACATCATTGAATGAAACTCAAGATTTTCTCTTCCGGTCAATTTTGAGTCAAGAGCCGGTTCCTGAAAAACAATCCCAATATTTTTTCTCACCTCATTTTTTTGTGTTAAAACATTGTATCCTGCAACAAGCGCTAAACCATCAGTTGGAGTTAAAAGCGTTGATAAAATATTGATTGTAGTTGTTTTACCAGCTCCATTTGGGCCCAGCAGTGCAAAACATATTCCTTTTTCGATTTCAAAGGATATATTATTAATTGCGATTGTATCTTTAAATTTTTTTACCAAATTTTTTACTTCAATTGAAAGCATATACTCAATTTTAACACTTATAATTTCAATTTTTGGAATGGATTTGCTATAATGCAGACATGAATAAAAAATCTTTCAAAAATTTGTTTGTTTCAATTTTTGTTTGTTTCTTATCTGGGATAATAGGTTCGGTTTTTACATATCCATCAATACAAACTTGGTATGTAACAATTAGAAAGCCTTTTTTTACTCCTCCAAATTGGATTTTTGGGCCCGTTTGGACTTTGTTGTATTTAATGATGGCAGTTTCACTTTTTCTTTTTATTGAATCAAGCGTTAAAACCAAAGAATTCAGAAAAGGGATAGTTGTTTTTTCGCTTCAGCTTTTGCTAAATGTTATTTGGTCTATAACCTTTTTTGGATTAAAAGATATTTTTGCAGCATTGCTTGTGATACTAGTGTTGCTGATGGCAATATTATTGACTTTCATAGAGTTTTACAAACATGACAGAAATTCTGCTCTCTTATTGCTTCCATATTTATTTTGGGTAAGTTTTGCCACTATATTAAATTTGTCTTTGTGGCTATTAAATTAGATTTTAAAAATTTTTTCTTGCGCTAAATCCACAATTTTGTAAAAATACCGGTTCATTAAAATAATCCAATAATGGATAATTTCTGCATATATTTGGTCTTAATTTATAAACGCCACAAGTCCCATCACTTTTAAGATTTTTACATTTGAATACAAAATAGCAATCTTTATAATCTATTTCCAAAAGGCTGAATTGAAACAACCACTCAATCCATTTTATATATATTTTTTTAAAAAAATCACTTTTTAGCTGAGTGTTTGTTGCTTTTATGTATATTTTTTTGCAGCAATTTCCACACTTTTTGCAACTGCCAACGATGCTATATTTTGTCTTAAATAATGCGCGTTTTATTTTTATGTTGATAAAATTGTCGATCAGCGTGATTAAAATCACTATTTTTCTTAAGAGTTCTGTCATTGTTCAATCTTGATTATATAACATTTTGACTTCTATAACTTTTTCGTAAGTGATATAATAAAAGAAATATTTTTTAGGTGAAAAAATATGCGATATTTTTTTTGTTTTTTGTTTTGTTTCATTGCTTTAATACAATTTTCATTTAGTGAAACGCTAAAAACCTATTATCCAAGCGGGAAAATAAAAGCCATTATCAATTTGAAAGATGGAGTCAAATATGGTGAAGAAAAAGAGTATTATGAAAATGGCAAACTCAAATCTATTACGAATTATCGTGCTGGTGCAAGGCATGGAGTTAGAAAAGTCTATTATCCCGATGGTACTCTTATGTCTGAAACAACATATTACTTTAATGCTCAAAATGGTCCAGCAAAACAATATTATCCAAATGGGAAATTGCGTTCAATAGTAAATTATAAAATTGACAAAAAAGATGGTGAGGCCATAGCTTATTATGAAAACGGAAATATTTGGTCTGAATTCTATTATGCAAATGATTTAAGAAATGGGCTTTGTAAGACATATTATGAAAATGGGAAATTGATGTCCGAGATAAATTATGTCAATGATTTAAGAGAAGGGCCTGCAAAAGAATATTACGAAAACGGGAATTTAATGACAGAAGCAAATTATGTCAATGATTTAAAAGATGGAGTTGCAAAAGAATATTATGAAAATGGCAAGATTATGAATGAATACATATACGATATGGGAATTCCTGTAAAGGAAATAAAAAGATACGATAAAAACGGTAATTTAATCAAGATTGAACAACTATAATCTATTTTCTTTTTTCCAGAGGAATATATTTTTTTTGGGGAGAAACATTTTTGTAAGCCGGCCTAATTATCCTTTTTGAGACCATCAATTCTTCAATCCTGTGGGCCATCCAACCGCCAATTCTTGCCATTGCAAATAGGGGAGTAAACAATGATTCATCTATTCCAAGGCACTCATATACAAATCCTGAGAAGAAATCCACATTTGGAGCAATTATTTTCCCTAATCCTTTTAAGTCGTAAAATGCTTGTGGAACTATTTCTTCAAGGTTAAGATAAAGAGATAATTCTTTTTCTCTATTTTTTTCGCTGGCGAGTTTGATTGCGTAATCTTTAAGTATCAAGGCTCTTGGATCGGATTTTGTATAGACTGCATGTCCAAACCCATAAATTTTACCGCTTTTATCACCCGCTTCTTGGTTTAATAGTTTGTAAACATAATTTCTTATTTCTTCTTTATTGTCCCAATTTTTTACATTTTTTTTGATATCATTCATCATATCCATCACACTTTTATTCGCACCGCCATGTAATGGCCCTTTAAGTGATGCAATTGCAGCGGATATGGCTGAATATGAATCCGTTCCGCTTGAAGAAGTAACTCTTGTGGCGAATGTTGAGTTGTTGCCACCTCCGTGGTCAGCATGAAGAATTAATAAAACGTCAAGAACTTGGGCTTCAGTTTTTGTGTATGAATGATCTTTTCTTAACATATAGAAAAAATTTTCAGCTGTAAACAAGGAATCGTTTGGAGGCTGAATAAAAAGCGTAGAATTATAAAATTTTGCTCTCATAGCGTGATATGCGTGAACAATGATAACAGGAAATTTCGCAATAAGAGATATAGCCTGTTTTATCTGGTTGTCAATAGAAAGATCATCTGCGTTTTGATCTGAACTATAAAGTGCAAGAACAGCTCTGGCTAAACTATTCATTATATTTTTTGAGCGGAAGTTTAAAATTATATCTCTTGTAAAATTTTCTGGCAAGTGCCTTTCTGCGGCAAAAATTTCCAAAAAATCCTTGTATTCTTTTTTCTTTGGGAGGTCTCCAAACAATAGAAGATACACAACCTCTTCGAATCAAAATCTGTCTTCTTGTCTAATACCTTCAATAATATCTTTTATGTTTCTGCCTCTATATTCCAATCTACCTTCAACCGGAACCAAATCTTCATCGACTTTTTCATAACCGATTACAGAGGATATTCTTGTAAGGCCAACTAAGACACCGCTACCATCTTCGTTTCTAAGCCCTCTCTTAACATTATATTTTTTGAAGAGATCAGGGCTAATAAAGTTGTTTTGAGAACACTTTTCTTTTAATTTTTTTATAATTTCTTCTTTTTTTGTTTCATCCATTATGAATTTATATTATCATACATGAATAATGGCGTGCAATATACAGGTTATTTTGAATATCAAACCACTGTTATGAATAAAGTTTGTGTGGAAAAATTATTAGTTTAAAATTTTTAATCCAATTCGTTTCCACTAATTTCTTTAACTACTTCATCCACTGTTTTAACTTTATCTAGTTTAAAGAGTTTCATCATAAATTTCCAACTTTGGTCAACTATTTTTTTGTTAAAGTCAAGAATTGTTTTTGTGTATTCTTCTTTTGACACTTTACCATCGCTATCTTTATCAAATAAAGACATATCTTCATAAGGGAATCCTTCCTCAAACTCTGCTTGTGTTAAGTATCCATCATCGTCAATATCCGCATTAACAAATGCTTGTTCTTGTTTTGCGCTGATTGCAGTAGTGCTTACCATAATTTTATCCTCCTAAATATTCGAAATTTTCTATATATTAATCGTTTTTTGGTGTCAGATTCTTGCAAAAAAAATCCCCCTCAAAATGAGGGGGATAAAGCAGAATTCCCAAAAACTGTTTATTTAGTACTCACCAAGTTTGCTTATCCAACTAGCGCCTATGGCTATAGCTCCGATGATTGAATCAACAATTAAACCTATCACAGGTACTAAACCAATTAGAGTTAGAATAACAATCCCCCAAACTATTTCGCTTACCATCGGTTGGTTATATCTTTTCATGCTGGCAAGCAATTGTTTCCCAATTATTTGGGCTATTGCCAAACAACCTAAAATAAGAGCTATTCCATATATTCCAACTTGGATTATTATTAAGGGGATTCCAACAATGCTTATTAAAAGGAAAAATGTGATCGGAACAAATAAGATTATCCAAAGTATACCCCAAAGAAATGCTTTCAAGGCATCTCTCTCAATGGCAGCTGCGGTCCAGCCAACTCTTTTTGGGAACAAAACACCTACAGCAATTCCTAAAGCTAGTATTCCCAAAAAAGCTAGTAGATTTGCGAAAATCTGAATCAATGAACTTGCATATAACATAGAACCATTAAATGAATTTATATTTGCTGGTA
Source organism: uncultured bacterium (assembly GCA_964597815.1). GTDB lineage: Bacteria > Margulisbacteria > WOR-1 > JAKLHX01 > JAKLHX01 > CAZQZN01. Next base: position 24,551 of record CAZQZN010000003.1, read on the forward strand.
GCATATTAACCTCCTTTGTTATTCCGGCTATTTTTGCCTCAGGTGATTTTTTTATGTTCCCCCCGATGGAAACAACATTACCCAAAACTCGTGCTTTTGGACCAAGCACGACTGATCCGCCAATAGCGATTGCGTTATTTATAACTTCACCGGCTATACCAATTGATCCACCAATTGTTATTGCTGAATCAATAACTGTGTTTTCGGGAATAATAACATTATTGCCGATTTTAACAATTGTCTTGTGAAATATTTTCGAATCAAGTGTTTCACCGGCGAAACTTGGCGAAAAGATTGCAAGCGCAATTATTAGCGGTAATATAAAAGTTTTTTTGAGATTCACACGATCCTCCTTTCTTTTATATTTGCCCAACAAAACCTGTTTGTAATTTTACAATATTGCTGTTTTATTTGCAAGCTCAAAATTATTATGATAAAATTTGCATTAAAAATAAATAGGAGAGGTTCTATGAAGCAATATACATCTAATAGAATCAAAAATATTGTTTTGCTTGGACATTCTGGTTCTGGCAAAACTTCGCTTGCAGAAGCAATGTTGTTCAATGCTGGAGTAATCAACAGAATAGGCTCAATTGCAGAGGGGAATACTGTTTCTGATTTCGATCCGGAAGAAATAAAAAGGCAAATAAGTGTTAGAACCTCAATCCTTACTTTTGAGTATATGGATTACAAAGTTAATTTGATAGATGTTCCCGGTTTTTCAGATTTCATCGGAGAGTCAATCTCTGGGATAACATCGGCTGATTGTGCTGTTTTTACAGTTTGTGCGGTCAATGGATTAGGAGTTGGCAGTCAGGAGATGTGGAAAATTGCTAGTGAGTATAATTTGCCGAGAATAATTTTTATAAACAGAATGGACAAGGAAAGAGCTGATTATTTTGCGGTTTTAGAGTTGTTGAGAGAAACCTTTGGAAAAGATGTTATTCCGGTCCATATTCCAATCGGCAAAGAAAATGATTTTTCGGGCATCATAGATGTGCTCAAAAAGAAAGCGTACAAATTTGAGAATAATCGGATGATTGAGATCCCTATTCCAGATAATCAGAAAGAAGATATGGAAAAATGCAGAAATATGCTTATGGAAGAAGTTGTTGAAATTGATGAAAATCTTTTAGCCAAATTTATGAACAACGAGGAAATCACCGATGAAGAGGTCGAAAATGCATTTCAAAAATCTGTTGACCACAATCAAATTTATCCTGTTCTGTGTGGTAGTGCAACAAAAAATATTGGTGTTTCAACTCTTGAATATGCTATGGAGCATTGGCTGCCCAGTGCTGACGAAAAGGTGTTAAGAGGTATCGATGGGCAAGAGAGAAAATCAGTCGAAAACGAGCCGTTTTCCGGATATGTTTTTATGACAACAGTTGAGCCGCATGTTGGTGAGTTGTCCTTTGTGAGGATTTTTTCTGGAAAGTTGAATCATTCAAGCAATGTCTTAAATTCTTCAAGAAATTCCACAGAGCGTGTTGGTCAGATATTTTTAATGAGGGGAAAAAACCGCGAAGAGATACAAACTGCAATTGCAGGAGATATTGTAGCGCTTCCTAAATTAAAATCAACATCAACAGGGGATACGCTTTGTGAGCCAAACAAGCCAATTGTTTATCCAAAAGCAAAATATCCAGAACCTGTATATTCAATTTCTGTTAAACCAAAATCAAAAGCTGACCAAGAAAAAATGGGGATTGCTCTTAATGCATTGATGCATGAAGATCCAACTTTTTTTGTTTTGCATAATGTTGAAACAAAAGAGACCATTATTTCTGGAATGGGAGATTCATCTTGATGTGATGCTTGAGAGACAAAAGAGAAGATTTGGTGTTGAAATAGAAGTCGGCCCTCCAAGAATTGCTTATCGAGAAACTATAAAGGGGAGAGCAAAGGCGCAAGGTAAATACAAGAAGCAGTCAGGAGGCAGAGGCCAATATGGCGACTGCTGGTTGGAGTTGGAGCCATTACCAAGAGGAAAAGGATTTCAGTTTATTGATAAAATCGTTGGTGGAGTTATACCTAAAATATTCCTGCTGTGGAAAAAGGAATCAGAGAAGCAATGGCAGGTGGAGTTGTTGCCGGATATCCGGTAATGGATGTAAAAGTAACTTTGGTTGACGGTTCATATCACGAAGTTGATTCATCAGATCTAGCTTTTAAAATTGCTGGATCAATGGGATTTAAAAAAGCTTTTTCTGAAGCAAAGCCCGTAATTTTGGAGCCAATTATGACTATGGATATAAGTGTTCCTGATGATTGTGTGGGTGATGTTGTATCTGATTTAAACAGAAAAAGAGGAAAAATTTTGGGGATGGAGCCCTCAGCAAACAAATTTCAAATAATAAAAGCGCTTGTTCCGGCCGCTGAGTGCGCAAAATATGCTTCTGATCTAAGATCTATAAGCAGGGGGAGGGGGCATTTTACATCAAGATTTTCGCACTACGAAGAAGCGCCTGCTAAAACACAAGCGGATTTAATTGCAAAATATGACGCCCTCAAAGCTGCCGGCCAATTACAGGATAGGACATCTTAAAAATGAGTTTGAAAAGTAAATCATTGATCTTTTTGTCAATTTTCTTTTTGACAATCTTATTATTGGCTGGCTGTGGAGAAGAAGGTCCATCTCAAACTGCCAATGTTATTGGAAGTGTTGCTGATATTTCTTTAAATCCTATATCAGGTGCAACGGTGGTTATTGGTTCCTCGTCAACAACAACTTCTTATGATGGTTCTTTTTCCCTTGATAGAGTCCAGAGCGGAAATGTTACACTTTCTGTTTCGGCTCCCGGTTATATTTCTGTTACAAAAATCATAAATGTTAAACCAATGACAACTAATTATATTGAGAAAGTCATATTACAAACAAGAGACAGCAAATCAACAGATGTAGGATCTGATGGAGGAATAGTTTCAAGCACTGATGGGTTGATTTCTGTTTCCATTCCATCCGGTGCTTTGTCATCTTCAACATCAATTGTAGTAACAAATTGTTCTCTTTTATCTTTGCCTTATCCTTTGCCTGATGGTTATAAATTGATCTATCTTGCTTATATAAGCCCTTCGGATTTAAGTTTGACAACTCCTGCAACTCTTTATATCCCTTTGCAAAGTGAATTACCTGTGTATTTTTTTAGTTTTGGAGGAACTTCTTGGAATGAGTTAGGGCAGGGAAGTGAATCATCTGACAAAATTTCTATATCGATTACAAAATTTGGATGGATTGCCGCTGCTGTAAAGATGTCTGCTTATGGTTCAGTTACCGGAAAAGTTTTGTCAAGCGCAGGAGGTGCAATTGCAGGAGCGGATATTTTAACAAGTTATAAAATTGCGATAACAGATTCTTCTGGTAATTACACGATCACAAATTTGCCCCCGGGTTCATTGACAATTACTGCCTCTAAAACAAGTTATTCAAGCAACAGCGTAAATGTTATCGTTAAGAGTTCGGAAACTGTTGCTGCATCAGATATAGTTCTTTCCCCGGCATCGACAACCGGGACAATTAATGGAAAAGTATTATCATTAAATTCTTCAGAGCCGATTCAAAATGCTAGAATTGTTGCAGGCGCCAAAACTGTTTACACTGATTCGTTAGGCAATTATTCAATTTCTGGTCTTGGTATTGGCACTGTTAAAGTTGATGTCTATGCTTATGGATACCTAAATGAGACAGATCTTATTACAATTCCATCTTCTGGAATTGCCACAAAAACTTTTCGTTTGCAGCAAGTTTCTGTGAGTGAATTTTATGATGACTTTGAAACTGATAAAAGCTGGACAACAACTGGTTTGTGGCAAAGAGTTAACAACTCGACTTTAGTAAAAAACACTTTAAGCCCAACTTATGTTCTTTTTCCAGCTGGCGATGATGGGAGTTTGCCAAGCGCAAAAAGCGGAAGCTATACTTATTGGTTTGGCAAAAGTGATACGGGAAGCTATATCAACGAACAATCTCCAAGCGATACTTCTCTTTCGGGTGGTACTTCTACATTCCCTTATGTAAGAGGTGATTTGATTTCACCGCAGATAAGTTTGGTCGGATTTTCCACTGTTACTCTATCATTTTGGACATGGTGGGAGATTGAAGGCAGAGATCCAAAATTGTTTGACAAGATGGATCTTAAGATATCGGAAGATAATGGGGCTACTTGGACAACGATTTTATCTTTGAATCCTGATTATTCAAAAACGACTGATGTTGAAAAAGGGTATTCTTCTTCTGGATTTTTTTCTATACCGGTATGGACTAAAAATGTTGTTGATTTGACAAATTATGCTGGCAAAAATATTAGATTGTGTTTTTCATTTGATCCGGGAGATGTTAATTCAAATGGTTTTAGGGGATGGTTTATTGATGATGTTTCTATTTCTAAAGATGCTATTCTTCCTTCCTCTAAAAAATAATATTCTATCGTGTTATAATCTTTGTGGAGGAAATTAAATGCACCCTAGGATAGATGATGTAAGGATTGTTGATCCGGAAATTGCAAATGCTATTGATCAGGAATTAAACAGGCAGAAAAATAAACTTGAAATGATTGCATCTGAAAATTTTACTTCGCCGGCTGTGATGGAAGCGATGGGATCGGTTTTGACAAACAAATATGCAGAAGGTTATCCGGGCAAACGATACTATGGCGGATGCGAATATGTGGATATAGTCGAACAATTAGCGATTGAACGGGCAAAAAAACTTTTTAATTGCCAGCATGCAAATGTTCAACCTCATTCTGGTTCTCAGGCAAATATGGCAGCTTATCTTGCTTTTTTAAAGCCGGGTGATACTGTATTGGGATTAAACCTTTCTCATGGTGGCCATCTTACTCATGGAAGCCCGGTAAACATCTCGGGGATGTATTTTAACTTTATTCCTTATGGAGTAAGAAAAGAAGATGAGACAATAGATTATGAACAATTAAAAGAATTGACTAAAAAACACAAACCTAAAATGATTGTTGCCGGAGCAACGGCTTATCCAAGAGAAATAGATTTTCAGAAAATGAGAAAGATTGCAGATGAAGCAGGCGCTTATTTGATGGTGGATATTGCGCATATTGCTGGGTTGGTGATTGCTTCTTTGCATCAGTCGCCTATTCCTTATGCTCATGTAACTACTTCAACAACTCATAAAACTTTAAGAGGTCCTAGAGGAGGGCTTATTTTAACCAGTGAACAATTTGCAAAACAAGTTGACAAATCTGTTTTTCCGGGTTCGCAGGGAGGTCCTTTGATGCATGTTATTGCTGGTAAAGCGGTGGCGTTTTATGAAGCATTGCAACCAAGTTTTAAAAAATATCAGGAACAAATCGTTAAAAATGCTAAAGCCCTTGCGAAAGCGATGATAAAGAATGGATTTAGGCTTGTTTCAGGCGGCACGGATACACACCTGATTCTTGTTGATTTGATGTCAAAAGGATTAACAGGAAAAATTGCGGAAAAGGTTTTAGATGAAGTCGGTATAACAGTCAATAAAAATACAATTCCATTTGACACTCAATCTCCTTTTGTTACAAGCGGGATTAGGATAGGTACTCCTGCATTGACAACAAGAGGATTTAAAGAAGAACAAATGGAAGAAATTGCGGATATAATTGCAAAAGTTTTATCAAATCCTGAAAATGATCTTGTTAAGAGTGAAGCAAAAGAAAGGGTGTCAAAATTAGCTCAGCTATTTCCTTTATATGAGCAAGGATCTGTAAAGCCGTGATCGTTCTTAGAAATGTATCAAAAGTATATCCAAACGGGATAGAAGCTTTAAGCAACATAGATTTGTGCATAGGGAAAGAGGAGTTTGTTTTTATTGTAGGTCCAACTGGATCTGGGAAATCCACTTTGTTAAAACTTTTATACAGGGAAGAAATAGCTACAAGCGGCCAAGTCATTTTAGACAGAGTCAACCTCTCAGAAATAAAGCAAAATCAAATTCCATATTTAAGGCGAAATATTGGTGTGGTTTTTCAGGATTATAAGCTTTTGATGAATAGAACTATCTATGAAAATGTAGCTTTCGCATTAGAAGTTATGGGAGCTTCAAGAAGTTTTATTAGAAGACATACTGCTCAGGCACTTGAATTAGTTGGCTTATCAAAAAGGGCAAATTGTTTCCCAAGCGAATTATCTGGTGGTGAACAGCAAAGAGCTTGCATTGCCAGAGCGATTGTTAACAATCCTCCGCTTGTCTTGGCTGATGAGCCGACGGGCAATCTTGACCCATCAACTTCATGGGAAATAATTCATCTTTTAGATAAAATCAATAAAAGAAATACTACTGTAATTGTTACAACGCATAACAAGTCTATCGTTGATGGAATGCGGAAAAGAGTTATAGCTTTGGAGTCGGGCAGAATTGTAAGAGATCAGCAACTTGGAGTTTATAGCAATGTCCTTTGAGTTTTTTATAAGAGAATCTTGGACTGGTTTTAGAAGAAGCGGCATAATGAGTTTTGTTTCACTTGTTACAATAACTGTCTCTTTGAGTGTTTTTGGTGCATTTTTGCTTGCTGTTGCTAATATGGCTAATATTGCTTCAATTTTAGGTTCAAAGATGGAAGTTGTTGCTTATGTTGACAAGGACATTGATGATTCAACCGCTGGTGCTATAAGCCTAAAAATTCAGACATTAGATGGTGTCGAGAGTGTAAAATTTATATCAAAGCAAGAAGCATGGAACAACTTTAAATCTGATTATGAAGGGAGACTCTCTCTTGGAGAGATAATCAAAGATAATCCACTGCCAAATACTTTTGTTGTAAAGGTAAAAACACCGCAAAATATTTCTCCTGTAGCAAAACAGATTTCAAATTTTCCTGAAATTGATGAGGTTAGATATAGCGGAAATTTAGCAGATAGATTTCAATCAGTTTTGGATTTGGTCAGAATTAGCGGTTTTGTTGTTGTTGGCCTTTTAATTATTGCAACTTTATTGATTGTCATAAACACTATAAAACTGACAATTATAGCGCGTCAGACTGATATCTACATAATGAAATTGGTAGGAGCGACAAATTCTTTTATCAAATGGCCTTGTATCGTGGAAGGATTTTTGCTTGGACTAATTGGGTCGTCTTTGTCGATCATAATACTTAAATTTTCATATGATTTAGTTGTTAAAGAACTAAAATCTTTCATGCCATTTTTGCCTTTGATGACATCCTTAAACAAATTGTTTTGGATATATTTTTCTGTTGGTGCTATTGGTGTTGTTTTGGGAATGTTAGGTGCCTATATTTCATTAAATTCTTTGTTGAAAGGAGAATGAATTTGTTATCTTTTATAAGGAAAAACGCGAAAAATATTCTTATCGTTGTCTCTGTGGTTTTTATTTTGAGCATGTTTTATGGAATAGGGCAGGTCGGCTTTCAAAATCCTTTTTCTTCTCAGCGGAAAAAATACGGGCTTGCAAAAGTAAATGGCAAAGAAGTTGATGCTTTCAGATATAATCAATTTCTTGGAAAATTGCTGTCAGAACAAAAAACTATGTTATCGCCTTATAGCCTTTTATATTATCAATATTTGGCTTTATCCCAATTGATCGATTTTACAATAATTGAGCAAGAATCAGCAAAGCATTTTGATGCAAAGCCAGAGGAAATAAAAAGAGCGGTAGACGAAATAATGTCTGCAAATAAAATTCCAGATGAAAAAATATTTAATCAAATTTTAAAACGACAAGGTTTTTCTTTGGATAATTTGCGACGCATGATAAAAGAAGAAATAATTGTCAACAAAATGAACAACAAAATTGCTTCTGAGGTTTCAATAACACCAGATGATTTAAGGGAAATTCGTGTTCAACATATTCTTTTTAGAACTATTTCTACTTCAGAATCACAGCAAAAGGAAATTAAAAAACAGGCTGAAGAAGTTTTAAAAATGGCAAAAAGCGGAGCAGATTTTTCTGCTCTTGCTGAAAAATATTCACAAGATCCCGGATCTGCAGAAAAAGGGGGAGATTTGGGTTTTTTTGGCAAAGGGAAAATGGTAAAAGAATTTGAGGATGCAGCTTTTTCGTTAAAACCGGGTGAAATTTCTGATCTTATTAAAACTGATTTTGGTTATCACATAATAAAAATGTTGGAATCAAGGCCGATAGAGAATATAAATAAAGCGGAGATTTTAAAACAAAAACAGGCAAGAGTTTTTGATGATTGGTATTCCAAACTCAGGAAAAAAGCAAAAATTGAAATAGAAAATCCAATGTTAAAGGCTTTTGAGGCGATTCAAACAGGAGATCTTAATAAGGCCTCTCAAGAGTTTTCTTTAGTTGCAAAACAAGAACCGCAAAATCCTTACCCGCATTATTTTTTAGCTCAGCTATATGAAAGGCAAGGTGATTTTTCTTCTGCTGTAAAGGAGTATGAAGTATCATCTTCTCTTTCACAGAATGATCCATTGTTGAGTTTGTATATTGGGCAAGGTTATTTGAATATTTCTTCAAACGTTTCAAAAGAATCGGCGAATATTTACAAGGATTATGCTGAAAAAGAATTTTCAAGAGCTTCGGCGCTTGCAGCTGATAATTTGGAATTAAGAGAGTTTTTATATAAGTTTTTTATTGCCAATAAACTTTCTAATTTGGCAAATTTAGAAAAAGAAAAAATGCAACAGATTGAAAAAAGGAAAAACCTTGAAGAACAATTAAAAAATAAATAATGCTTTTGTATTTTTGTTGATAGTCTATTATATCCTGCCAAAACTAAAAATAAAATTGAAAAAATCTTATGTGAAGTTTGCCGTTAAGCTAAAATTTTTAATAATCACCTTTAATTGTTTTCGATAAATTTTTTGCCGTCGTCCAGAAGTTTTGCAACTTTTACTGGTGATGTTGATTCACAATATATTCTTAAAAGCGGTTCGGTTCCAGATAATCTGAAAAGTATCCAACTGTTATCTTCTAAAATAAATTTGTATCCATCGAGTGCTTTGACTTCTTTTACTTTTAGATCTCCGAAAAATTTTGGTTGTTCATTTGCGAGGATTTTCTTAATTCTGTCTTTTTGGATAAAATCTATTTTTAAGTCAATTCTGTCATAGTAAAACCTTTTAAATTGTTTAGATATATCATCTAAAATAAACTCAACGGATTTGTTTTCAAAAGCCATAAGTTCTATTATCAAAAGGCCAGCCAGCAAACTATCTCTCTCGGGAAGATGTTTTTTTATTCCTATGCCTCCGCTTTCTTCGCCTCCCATCAAAATATCTTTTTCTCTCATAAGATTGCAAATATATTTAAAACCAATTGGTGTTTCGAACAATTTTAAGTTATATTTATCTGCCATCATATCAATCAATTGGCTTATATTAAATGTTTTTACAACTTCGCCTTCCCATTTTTTGTTTTTAACAAGATGGTATAAGATAAGGGCAAAAATTTGATGTGTGTTTATGTAATTGCCGTCTGAACCTACGAGGCCAATTCTGTCAGCATCTCCATCTAATACAATACCTACGCTTTTTTCTTTTTTGCAAATAGACATAAACTCTTTTAGGTTTTGAGGAATAGGTTCGGGATTTACTCCTCCAAAGTAACAATCTCTATAATTATTTATTTCTTTGATTTCCATCTTTCTGTCTAATGCTTTTGAAAAGTAATTGCTTCCACTTCCATACATAGGATTTACTATTATATTTTGTTTTAGCGAACTTATTTTTTTTAAATCAACCAAATGTGTCGTTTTTTCGATGTAATCCTCTGTTGGATCAAAGGTGATGATTTTCCCAAGAGCAGGATTATCTTTTACTGTTGATTTGCCTATTTTTTCTTCGATACTTTTTGTAATTGTTTCATCTGCTGAGCCACCATAAGGGCCTTTTACTTTAAAACCATTCCATATTGGAGGATTGTGGCTGGCAGATATCATAATTCCTGCTGCTGCTTTTTTGTTTTTGACATGAAAAGAAACAGCAGGAGTTGGACAAGCCGATCTCGTTAAATAAACTGTAAAACCATTTGCTGCGACAACATTTGCAGCTGAAAGAGCAAAATCTTCGGATCTAAATCTATTGTCGTATCCAACGATAATCGGGCCTTCAAAGTTTGCAAAATGATCTGAAAAAGCTTGTGCAACTTTTTTAACGTTGTCTATTGTAAATTCTCCCGCTATTTCAGCTCTCCAACCGTCAGTTCCAAATTTAATCATACTAAAATGTCTCCTTTTTATATTCTTGGTTTTCTGAAGTAGGTGAGTTTTCCTCTATTGTAACAGGTGGAGTTTCTTTTTGTTCCTCTGCTTTTGGCAGGTGATATTGACAAGTTTTTGTTGGGGCTTTGTCAGCCCAGAAATAACCCTTGACAATTCTTTTCTTTGGGCAATACTGGCTTGGTTTAAGTCCTGAATCAAGGCAAATGTCCATTACAACATAATTTTGTGGTTTTGGGAAATCTTCGACAGGAATGTTAATAAGCACTTGACTCATAAAGTTTTTCCAAATTCTTGGACAGACACCAACTTCTGCTACACCTCTCATAGGGGTATTGTTGTCATTGCCAACCCAGACTCCAGTTACAATTTGAGGCACAAAACCGATAAACCACGCATCTTTGAAATTATCTGAAGTTCCTGTTTTTGCAGCTGCGGGTCTAGAAAGTTTTGCTTTAACTCCAGTTCCAGATTGTATAACTCCTTCCATCATTAAAACTGTCATTGCTATTGTATCTGGATCAACTACTTGTGAAATGTTGGGTTTGTTTTCTTCGAGAATTTTACCGTTTTTATCAGTGACTTTTGTTATAGAGATTATGTCGGCTTTTTTGCCCTCATTAGCAAAAGTTTGAAAAGCTGAAACCATTTCTAAAAGAGAAACATCGCTTGTTCCAAGAGCCAGTGAAAGTGTTGGGCTTAAATCTGAAACAATACCCATTCTTCTTGCCATGTTTATCACATTTTCTACTCCAACTCTTTGTAATAGTTTTATTGCTGGAATATTTAAAGAATTTTCAAGAGCGTATTTCAAAGTTACATTGCCCCTAAATTTTCTGTCGAAGTTTTTTGGACTCCATTTCCCATTTGGATGATCTTTTGAAGGAAATACATCAAAAGTAATAGGACTGTCTTTAATTATTTCTCCGGGAGAAATTCTTTGTTCCATTGCTGTGCAATAGATAAATGGCTTAAAAGAGGATCCGGGAGATCTCTTTGCTTGAACGGCACGGTTAAACTCGCTTTTGTCAAAATCAAAGCCGCCAACCATTGCCAAAACAAAACCTGTTTTTGGATCCATACCAACAAGCGCTGCTTGTGAAAAGTTATATTTTTTGCCTTCCTCTGAAATATATTTTGTAATGACGGTTTCGGCGATTTTTTGGTAAGGCATTAAGAGAGTTGTGTACACTCTCAATCCTCCTTTGTATACAACGTCACGGCCATATTTTTGAACAAGCTGATTAATTATGTAATTTGTGAAATACGGAGCGTTAAATTTATATTTATTTACTTTTGTCATTGTGATTGATATTTTCTCTTTTTTTGCATCCAAGGCTTGTTTTTCATTGTTTTTTCCGAGTTTTAGCATTTTGTCAATTACAATGTCTCTTCTTGTTGCTGCTAGAGAAAAGTCTTTGTACGGAGAATAAATTTCAGGAGCGCCTAATATTCCAGCCATCATTGCTGCTTGAGAAAGAGTTAAATCTTTTGCATGTTTGCCAAAGTATAGCTGGCTTGCTGCGTCTGCGCCGTAGGTATTGTGTCCCCAATAAACTTGATTCAGATACATTTCAAGGATTTCTTCTTTTGTATATTTTCTTTCAAGTTCAAGTGCGTAATAAGCTTCTGTCAATTTTCTTCTCAAGCTTTTTTCTGTGGACAAGAAAAGTGTTCGCGCAAGTTGTTGAGTTATAGTGCTTCCGCCTTGCACAACTTTTCCTTTTGTAATGTTTACAAGAGTAGCTCTTGCCAAAGATTTTAGAGAGATTCCTTTATGGTTAAAGAAATCATTATCTTCTGAAGCGATAACAGCTTTTATAAGATAAGGAGATATTTGTGATAGCGGCACTGAAATTCTTTTTTCGCCGGCGTGAATTATTCCAAGAATTGTTCCATCAGCTGAATAAATAATTGTTGATTCGGTAAGAGGTGAAGAAGCTCTCTCAATAATATCTGAACTTTCCAATATTTGTGCCAAAATTCCGAAAAGTGAGACACTGATTACAATTAGGAAAAAAATCCAGAAGAAAAATGTTTTTATTAAGTTTTGGTCTCCATTTTTAGAGGAGGATTTGATCATAACACTAAATTATTATAACATTTTAATGTATCATTTACTTATGATACAATCAGAAAAATATCTTCAAAAGGAGAAAAATATGAAAAATATATTGGTTATTCACGGGCCAAATTTAAATCTTTTGGGCGATAGAGAAAAAGACATTTATGGTTCATATCCCCTTTCAAAAATTAACGAAGAAATCTTAGATTTGGCAAAACAATTAAATGTTAAGGTTGATTTTTTTCAAAGCAACATTGAGGGAGAAATAGTTAACGAGATACAAAAGGCAAAAGGGCTTTATGATGTAATAATAATCAATCCAGCTGGTTATACTCATTATAGTGTTGCTATTAGAGATGCTATAAGTGCTGTTCAAATTCCAACAATAGAAGTTCATCTGTCAAATATTCATTCAAGAGAAGAGTTCAGGCAAAAATCAGTTATTGCTCCAGTTTGCAAAGGACAGATATTAGGCTTTGGCAAAGACAGTTATCTTTTGGCTTTAAGAGCTGCGGTTTTGCTTTGAAATGCTTTCTAAAAAACAAATTTCAAAAATAAAAATTGCTGCCAAGATTGCATCTTGTTTAATTGAAGATGCCAGAAAATTTCTAAAACCCGGCATAAGAGAAAAGGATGTTGCGGATTACTTAAAAAAAATGATGAAAACTTACAAAACACAGGGGCCCTCGTTCAAAATAATAGTGGCTTCTGGAAGACGCACCGCAATTCCTCATGGTTATGCAACAAAAAAAATTATTGGGGAAAATGATATTGTTATGATTGATTTGGGAGTAAAATATTCTGGTGTTTGTTCAGATATAACAAGGATGTTCTTTTTTGTGAATGGAAAACTAAGATCCGTACCGAAAGATGAAAAAACCAAAAGAATTTTTCAGATTGTCAAAAAAGCCCAATTACAAGCGATCTCTATGCTAAAAAACAATGTCAATGTGAAAGATATTGATTTGGCTGTCAGAAATATTTTTAAAAAGCACAAAATCGAGAAATTCTTTTTGCATTCAACTGGACATGGAATTGGGATAAGAGTTCATGAGCCTCCGAGGATTTCTTATAAAAGCGATGAAGTTTTAAAAAATGGAATGGTAGTTACTATTGAACCGGGAATTTATTTAAAAAATCAAAAAAAGCCTTTTGGGATAAGAGTTGAAGATATGGTTTTAGTTGCCAAAAATTCTTTTGAGATTTTAACATAGAGTAGTTGAGTTATAATTAAAGCATGAAAACTTCCGCAATAATAGCCGCTGGTGGCAGTGGCCTTAGGATGAAATCAAAAGAAAACAAACTTTTTTTGCAAATAGGGAAAATTCCTATTCTTACAAGGACTATTTCTGTGTTTGAAAAGACTTCTTTAATAGATGAGATAGTTTTGGTTGTCCCGGGAAATGAAATTCAAAGAGTGGAAATACTTGTAAAATCAAACGATTTTAAAAAAATAAAATCAATTGTTGAAGGTGGTTTGCAAAGGCAGGATTCTGTTTATAACGGCTTAAAATTTCTATCAAGCGATTCAAAATTAGTTGCTATTCACGATGGGGCAAGGCCTTTTTTGAGCATAGACATTTTAGAAAGAGTAATTAATAAAGCAAAAGAATGCGGGGCCGCAATTGTCGCTGTTAAAGCCAAAGATACTATAAAACTGGTAGACACAAATTTTTCTATAACTGAAACATTAGACAGAAACTTATTGTGGCATGCTCAAACACCGCAAGTATTTGACACAAAATTAATAAAGCAGGTTTATGAATGGGCAAAAAAGAATAATATTGAGGCAACCGATGATGCGTCTCTAGTTGAAAAATTTGGAGCCAGTGTTTATGTTGTAGAAGGATCTTATGATAACTTGAAAATAACTACAAAGGAAGATATTTTGATAGGGGAGGCAATATTATCATCGCAGAAATAGCAATTGGATTGTTTGCAGGTTTGGTAAGCGGTTTAGTCGGCCTTGGAGGCGGGATTGTTCTTGTTCCGGCAATGGTTTTTTTATTGGGGATGACGCAGCATAAATCACAAGGGACATCATTGGCCGTAATTGTTCCAACGGCAATTGTTGGTTCTATTGTTTATTTCAATGGTGGCCATATTGATTTGAATATCGTTTTATGGGTTGCTTTGGGAGGAGTTTTTGGTGGATATATCGGTAGTTTTTTGGCGGGGCTTTTTTCAGAGAAAACCTTAAAGATTATTTATGGAATTTTTTTGGTGTTTGTTGCTGTAAAAATGTTTTTATAAACTTAAAATCTCGGGGGATATGATAGTGAATATGATTATTTCCTTAATACTGGTTGGCTTTATTGCAGGAGTTTTAAGTGGTTTAATGGGAGTTGGAGGTGGCACAATCACTATCCCTGCTCTTGTTTTTATTATGGGCCTTTCTCAGCATTCTGCACAAGGAATATCTTTGGCTATTATTATACCAACTGCGATGATTGGCGCGTATGGATATTATTTGCGAAACAATATTGATTTAAAACGTGCAATTTATTTGTCAATAGGTTCTATTTTTGGAGCATATTTTGGCTCTAATTTGGCTTGCAATGTTTCTTCATTGTATTTAAAAAGAATTTTTGGAATTTTTGTTTTTATTATCGCAATAAAGGTTTTTATAGATGTATTTTCCAAAAAAAAGTGAATTTATTCGTTTCTCAAGAAAAGGCAATCTGATTCCTGTTTACAGGGAGATTCTTGCTGATAGCGAAACTCCTGTCTCAGCATATTCAAAAATTGCAGGTGCAAATACTTTTCTGCTTGAAAGTGTTGAAAAGGGCGAAAAAATTGGCAGATATTCTTTTATTGGTTGTGATAATTCTCTTCTTTTCCATTCAAAAAGCAAAGAAGTTTTCATCAATGGCAAAAAATCTGGTTATGACATTTTACAGGAGCTGAAAAAAAACTTAAAAAGATATAAAGCTGTTAAAATAAACAATTTGCCTATTTTTCATGGGGGTGCTGTTGGATATATTGGTTATGATTTTGTCCGTCAAATTGAAAATTTGCCAAATGAAAAACCTGATGATTTGGATATTCCTGATTCCAGCTTTTTGTTGACAGATACTTTTCTTGTTTTTGACCATCTAAAACATAAAATACTGATTGTTTCAAATGCGATTGTTGAAAACGATCCTTCAGATTCTTATGATTTAGCGATAGAGAAAATTGAAAATGTTGTAAAAAAACTCCAAAAACCTGCCAAATTGAATCCAATCGAATTAAAAGAAGGCACAAAAAAATTGAAAGTTGAACAAAACATAGCCAAAAATTCTTTTATTAAATCGATTAAAAAAGCAAAAGAATATATTAAAGATGGCGATATTATTCAAGTTGTTTTATCACAAAGATTTAAAGTAAAGACCAATGCTTCGCCTTTTGATGTTTATAGAATATTGCGAGCAATAAATCCATCTCCTTATATGTATTATTTTTCCTTTAATGATTTTACTATTGTTGGAACTTCACCTGAAACTCTTGTTAGGCTTGAAAATGGTATTGCTTTTATCAGGCCAATCGCTGGCACAAGAGGCAAAGACAACCTTGAAGACAAGAAAAATGAAATTTCTTTGCTTCAGGATGAAAAAGAGAAAGCCGAGCATATTATGTTGGTTGATTTGGCAAGAAATGATTTGGGAAGAGTTTGTGAGATTGGTTCAGTGAAGGTAGATGAGTTTATGAAAGTTGAGAGATACTCTCATGTCATGCACATAGTTTCAAGTGTTGTTGGCAAATTGCGCAAAAAAAATGATGCTTTTGATCTTTTAAAAGCAAGTTTTCCAGCAGGTACAGTTTCTGGTGCTCCAAAAATCAGGGCTATGCAGATAATTGATGAACTTGAAAAAACAAAAAGGGGTCCTTATGCTGGTGCTGTAGGGTATTTTGATTTTGCAGGCAATATGGATACCTGCATAACAATAAGAACAATCTTTTTTAAAGACGGCTATGCATATATTCAATCAGGTGCAGGTATTGTTGCTGATTCAAAACCTCAAAACGAATATAAAGAAACCATCAATAAAGCGATGGCAATGTTAAAATCTTTGGAAATGGCACAAAAATGATAAATTTTAGAATGCTGAAAAAATCAGATATTCCTCTTTGGATATGCGTTGGAATACTGATATTGTTTGGTTTTGCTTTTATTTATTCTTCCACTTTTGCAATGCTTTCTAGAAAGGCTGTGTTGGCTACAAACCGATTTATAGATCCTTATATTTATTTAAAAAGACATTTTTTTTCATTTTTGATTGGTTTATTTTTTATGGGATTGTTCTCATATACTGATTATAAAAACCTAAAAAATTTATCTTATCCGCTTTATTTGCTAATGATACTTATGCTTTTATTGGTATTGGTAATTGGTTATGAGTCCTACGGCGCGCAGAGATGGTTAGGAATCGGATTTTTTAGTTTTCAGCCGTCAGAAATTTCAAAATTGATTTTGATAATTGTTCTTGCAAAATATTTTTCTGACTTGGGCAAAGTTGAGCGTATTTCACAATTAATTCCTGTAGCAATTCTTGTTGCAATTCCGTTTTTTTTGGTTTTTAAGCAACCTGATTTAGGAACATCATTGGTTTTTATTGCAATTGCTTTTGGCATGATTATTTGGTCTCAAGATAATGTTGTAATTGTATTGTTGATGCTTCTTCCTGTTGTTAGCGCTTTTTTAAGTTTTCATTTTTCTTTTTGGCTTATTCTATTTACTCTTTCTGTTGTTTTGCTTTTTATCTTTAAGGCAAAAATTTCGGAATGGATTTCTGTTTTAGGTGCAAATGTTTTTGTTCTTTTTGCAGTGCCTGTTTTTTGGAATATGTTAAGAGATTATCAAAAACAGAGATTGTTGACTTTTTTGGATCCTTATAAAGATCCATTTGGAGCTGGTTATCATACGATACAATCTTTAATTGCTATTGGTTCTGGTGGCATCTTTGGAAGAGGGTTTTTAAAAGGAACACAGACGCAACTTCAATTTATTCCGCAGCAATGGACAGATTTTATTTTTTCAGCTATTGGTGAGGAACTAGGCTTTATTGGTTCAGTATTTATTATATTGATCTTTGCAATTTTGGTTTGGAGAGCATTTTATATTGCATCAAATTCAAGGGATTTTTATGGGAGTATTTTGGCTTCCGGAATAGGGATAATGTTTTTGTTTCACTTTTTTGTCAATGTTGCCATGACTCTTGGGATTGCTCCTGTTGTCGGCATACCACTTCCTTTTATAAGTTTTGGTGGCACCTCGCTTATCATAAGCATGAGTTGTATTGGGATTTTACAAAGCATATCAATGCGGCGAGAGAAGCTGTTTTTTTGAAAAAATTTGAAGGGGAGCATAATATATGAAAAGTAAAATTGACGGTGTGATAGACAGGTTTGAGGGTGATTATGCGGTGATATTAGTTGGGCCAGATCAAGAAGAAACAATAGATTTTCCAAAATCGCTTTTGCCAAAAGATGTTTCAGAAAGTGATTTGGTTTCTATTTCTGTTTCTATTAAAAAAAACAAGACCGAAAGAGCGAAAAAAGAAGTTATGAAGATGATTGACGAGTTAAAAAAGAAAAATGTTTGATATACAAAAATTTCTTTTGTTATTATATTTCCGGAGGAATAAATGAAGTATTTTATTTTGGGCGGTGCGGGATTCATAGGAAGCAATCTTTTAGCGAGATTATTTGAGGAAGAAAAAGATTTTGAAGCTATTGTCTTTGACAATTTGTCTTCCGGGAAAATGGAATATATTTCTGATTTCATAAACACTAAAAATTGCCGTTTTATCAACGATGATATTAAAAACTTGGAATCATTGATTAATTCAATGAAGGGAGTTGATATCGTTTATCATTTTGCATCAAATCCTGATATCTCAAAAGCAGTAAAACAGCCTGATATTGATTTTTGGGAAGGGACTTATTTGACAAATAATATTCTGGAAGCGATGAGGACAAATGGAGTCAAAAAGCTCCTTTATGCATCTGGAAGCGGCGTATATGGTGAAGTTGGAATGAATAAAGTAAAAGAAGATTATTCTCCTATGCTTCCTATATCTACCTACGGTGCTAGCAAATTGGGTTGTGAAGCTCTGATATGTTCATATTCTTATATGTTTGGTATTGATGCTGTTGCTTTTAGATTCGCAAATGTTGTAGGGCCAAATCAAACACACGGTGTTGCTTATGATTTTATCAGAAAGTTAAAACAAACTTCTTCTCAGCTTGAGATATTGGGCGATGGCACTCAAGACAAATCCTATATTTATGTTTCAGATGTTATTGATGCAATGCGATTGGTAGAAAAAAAATATTTAAATGATTTTAATTATTTCAATGTGGCAACCGAGGATTCAATTACAGTAAAACAAATTGCGGATATTGTTGTGAATTTAATGGGATTAAAAGATGTAAAATATATTTATAGCGGTGGCAGCCGAGGTTGGAAGGGCGATGTTCCAAAAATTTATTTGGATTCAACAAAGATCAGAAAGCTCGGCTGGAAAAATAAATTTAACTCTCATGAGGCGATAATGAGATCTGTAAGAGAAATGCTTGAAAAATCTGCTTGAAAGTGGTGTGGTTTGGATTTATGGGATTATTAGATTTATTTGCAAAAAAACAATCTCCCTTGGAAGTCCCTGATGAAAATTTGCCTCAGGTTAAAACATGTGTTTATGCAACATGTTTCAATGAATCAGCTATCTTGCCTTTTTTTCTTGAATATTATCTTTCGTTTTGTGATGAAGTTGTTATATATGACAATTCCTCAACAGATAATTCGGTTGCAATAGTAAATTCTTATCCGCGAACAAGGGTTGTAAGTTATGACACTGGTGAGAATAGAGATGACATACTTTTAATTATGAAAAACAATATGTGGAAAGAAGCAAGGCCAAGATTTGATTTTGTTATAGTTGTAGATCCTGATGAATTTGTTTATTATCCCAATATAAAAAAACTTTTGCGTTATTGCAAAAAGGAAAATATAACTATATTGCACCCAAAAGGATTTAATATGGTAAGCGAAAATTTTCCGCAAAAAGGCATTTCAATTATTGATCAGATAAAAAATGGTGTGCCAGAGTGGCATTACAGCAAAAAATGCGTATTCAACCCCAATAAAATTAGGGAAATAAATTATACTGTTGGTGCTCATAAAGCTGTACCAAGAGGCAAAGTTAAATATTTTTCTTCTCCCGATTTAAAACTTTTGCATTATAGATACATTGGCCTTGAATATTATTTGAGCAAAATAAAAAACGCAAGGCAATCCGAAGTCAACCGAAAAAATAATTGGGGGGCTTATTTGGATTATCCGCAAGAATATCATGTGAACAAGTTTAATGAAATATTATCAAAAGCCCAAAAGGTAATATAAAGTGATAATAACAAGAAGTCCTTTAAGAATTTCTCTCGGCGGTGGAGGTACTGATTTGCCTTCTTATTACAGCCAATATGGTGGTTTTTTGATCGCCGCGGCAATTGATAAATATGTTTATATTACCTTATACAAAATGTTTAATCCCGGTTATTTATTAAAATACTCCCAGCTTGAAAGAGTTGAAAAAATAGATGAAATAAAACATCCAATAATAAGAGAATCTCTTAAAATGCTGAATTTTGAAAATGATCATTTGGAAATAACAAGCATGGCTGATATTCCTGCAGGTACAGGGCTTGGATCTTCTGGAAGTTTTACCACGGCCCTGTTAAAAGCACTTCATATTTTCAAAAGAAATTTGGTGCATCCAAAAGAATTGGCTGAGCAGGCATGCGAAATAGAGATAAACAGATTGCAAGAACCAATTGGTAAACAAGATCAATATATTGCCGCTTATGGCGGGCTTACGTGTTTTACTTTTGAGAGAAACGGGAATGTGCTGGCTGAACCACTAAAAATTTCAAAAGAAACTTTGTTTGATTTGGAAGATAATCTCTTGCTTTTTTTTACAGGATATTCAAGATCAGCTTCATCAATTTTGAAAGAACAAGATCAGAAAAGTAAAAATAATTCAAAAGAAATGGTTGATAATTTGCACTTTATCAAAGAGCTTGGACTAAAAAGCAAAGCTGCACTTGAAAATGGAAATATGCAGGAATTTGGCGATTTGATGAATATCCATTGGGAATATAAGAAAAAAAGATCTTCCTCTATGACTAATCCAAAAATAAACGAATGGTATGAAACAGCTTTGAAAAACGGAGCAATTGGCGGGAAACTTATAGGCGCCGGTGGCGGAGGATTTTTGATGTTTTATGCTTCTGACAAATCTAAATTAAGGCATGCAATGATGGCTCAAGGTTTGGAAGAGATTAGATTTAGATTTGATTTTGAAGGCACAAAGGCGGTTGTTCAGTGATGCTGCCAAAAGTTGCAATTCTTGCCGGCGGTCTTTCGACTCGCCTTTATCCAGTAACCAAAACAATTCCGAAATCATTGGTGGAAGTTGATGGGAAACCATTTATTGATTATCAATTAAGAATGTTGGCAGCAAAAAGCATAAAAAGCGTAGTTTTATGTGTTGGTTATTTGGGTGAAATGATAGAAGAATATGTTAAAGATGGGGGAAAATATAACCTTCAAGTGGATTATTCTTTTGATGGAGAAAAACTGCTTGGCACTGGTGGTGCGTTAAAAAAAGCACTGCCAAAACTATCAGATGATTTTTTTGTGATGTACGGAGATTCTTTTATTGAACCCGAATTTGATAAAATTTATCAGCACTATTTAAATGTTGGCAAAAAAGCGATTGTTGTTGTTTACAAAAATTTTGATAGGTGGGACAAAAGCAATATCATATATAAAAACGGAATAATTCTCGAATATGATAAGAAGAATAAATTGCCCGAAATGGATTACATTGATTGGGGATTATCTTTGTTGAATAAAAAACATTTTGAAAGTATTGAGGAAGGAAAAGAAACTGATCTTTCTGAAATTTTAAAATCTCTTGCAGATAAGAAGGAACTCTATGGCTATGAGGTTTTTGAAAGATTTTATGAAATTGGTTCATTTAATGGACTAAACGAAGTTAGAAAAAAGATAGGAGAGAGAAAATGAAATATATTGATAAGTACTTTGATGCTGCAAACAATTGCTTGATAAAATTGACAAAAAAGATATCAAAAAAATACTTGAAATACTTGTAAAAGTCAAAGAAAAAAATGCCCGCCTTTTTATCATAGGTGTTGGGGGCGGTGCGGGCAATGCCGGACATGCAGTAAATGATTTTAGAAAAATTGCTGGTATAGAGACTTATGCACCTACTGACAATGTTTCAGAATTGACTGCTCGTGCAAATGATGATGGCTGGGACAGCGTTTTTGTAAGCTGGCTAAAAACAAGCAAGTTGTCAAAGGATGATTGTGTTTTTGTTTTTTCTGTTGGCGGGGGAGATGCTCAAAGAAAAATAAGCAACAATATAGTTGAAGCACTTAAATATGCAAAAGATGTTGGCTCAAAAATTATTGGTATTGTTGGCAGAAATGGCGGTTTTACTGCAGAAGTTGCTGATGCTATTGTTTTAATACCCGTTGTAAATGAAGACTTGACAACACCATTAACAGAATCTTTTCAAGCGGTTGTTTGGCATCTTTTGGTCTCACATCCTCTTTTAAAATCAAATGAAATGAAATGGGAATCAATTAAATAAAATGAATAAGGCAGTTTTTCTTGACAGAGATGGAGTAATAAATCAGCTTATCGTAAATCCATTGACACAAGAGGTTGAATCTCCGAATAATCCCTCTGAATTAGTAATATTACCCGGTGTGATTGAAGCTTTAAAAAAAATCTTAAAGGCTGATTATTTGCTTTTTATTATCTCTAATCAACCAAGTTATGCAAAAGGCAAAACCTCTTTGGAAAATCTTTTTGCTGTTCATGATAAGTTGCATTCAGTTTTTGTTGAAAATGGGATACTTTTTTCGGAGTATTATTACTGTTATCACCATCCTGAAGGGATTATCCCAGAATATTCAATAAAGTGTGATTGCCGAAAACCCGGTCAAAAAAATGTTATTGATGCCATAAAAAAATATAATCTTGATGTTAATAAATCTTGGTTTGTTGGCGATCAGGATATGGATATTGAGTGTGGGAAAATTGCTGGCATAAAAACGATTTTAATTGAAAATGAATTGTCAATTTCAAAAAGAGGCAAAACTAATCCTGATTATTTTGCAAAAAATCTGCCACAAGCAGTTGATATAATATTAAAAAATGAAAGTTAAGGATTAAAACAATGAAATTGTTAAAAGATCTGAAAGTAAAAATATTTTCTGATGGTGCAGATATAGATCAAATGAAAGCAGCATATAAGGAAGGCATAATCAAAGGATTTACGACCAATCCAACTCTAATGAGAAAGGCCAATGTTTTGGATTATGAAAAATTTGCCAAAGAGCTTTTATCCGAAATAAAAGATCTTCCAATTTCTTTTGAGGTTTTTTCAGATGATTTTTCTGAAATGGAAAAAGAAGCGCTAAAAATTGCAGGCTGGGGCAAAAATGTCAACATAAAAATTCCAATTACAAATACAAAAGGGCACTCCTCAATTCCTTTGATAAAAAAACTTTCTGAAAGAGGATTGTTTCTTAATATAACAGCAATTTTGACAATAGAACAAGTAAAGCAAGTTTCTCAAGCCATTTCCCCAAGTTCCAAAACTATTGTTTCTGTTTTTGCTGGAAGGATAGCGGACACTGGCAGGGATCCCAAGCCGATAATGAAAGAGGCAAAAAAAATTCTTTCCACCAATGAAAATGCATATCTTTTGTGGGCAAGTTCAAGAGAATTGCTAAATATCTTTGAGGCAGAAGAGTGTGGCTGCGATATAATTACGGTAACAAGTGATATTTTGAAAAAACTTCATTTGATCGGCAAAGATTTGTCTGAACTCTCTTTAGATACTGTAAAAATGTTTTATGATGATGCAATGAAGGCTGGGTACAAAATTTTGTAATTTTGCTATTTCAGAATATGGCTGTTTTATAAATCGGAGACATTTATTGGAAAAAATTGATTTTGCTATTATTGGTGCTGGGGTTATAGGGCTGTCGATCGCATATAATCTTTCAAAAAACAAATCAGCTGAGATAGTTGTATTTGAAAAAAATGATTCTTTTGGGCAGGGAATATCAAGCAGAAACAGCGAAGTGATCCACGCTGGAATATATTATCCAATAAATTCATTGAAAAGCCGCCTTTGCATTAATGGCAATAAATTGCTTTATGAGTTTTGTCAAGAACACAGTATTCCGTTTAATAAATGCGGGAAAATTATCGTTGCTACTAATGGTTCCGAATTAAAACTGTTGGATAAAATTTTTGACAATGCTGTTGATTGCGGTGCCTCAGGCTTAAAAAAACTTACAGAAAAAGAAATAAAAAACATTGAGCCGGAAGTTTTTGCTGTTGGGGGGATATATTCATCGGAAAGCGGAATATTAAATACTCATTCCCTCATGCAAAAATTATTTGACTTATCAAAAGATAACGGTGTTATGTATTCTTTTAAGAGTGAAGTTGTTGATATAAAAAGAAAAGACGATGGTTATTATATAAAATCTCAAAAAGAAGAAATACTTACAAAATTTGTGATAAATTGTGCCGGGTTGCAAAGTGATAAAATAGCAAAGATTGCTGGATTTGATATTGAAAAACTCGGGTATAAAATTTATTATTGCAAAGGTGATTATTTTGCTGTTTCTTCTTCAAAGGATAAATTGAAACATCTTGTTTATCCAGTTCCTCATGAAAAAGGTTATGGTTTGGGAGTACATGCAACTATAGATTTGTCCGGCAGAATAAGGTTAGGCCCGGATGCAAATTATGTTGATTTAGAAAATTATGAAGTTGATTCAAACAAATTAGATGATTTTTATCAATCTGCCAAAAAATATCTTCCATGGCTAAAAAAAGAATATCTTATGCCCGACACTTCTGGCATAAGGCCAAAGATTCAAGGTCCTGATGATTCAATTAAGGATTTTATCATAAATGAGGAAAGCGAGAATGGTTTTCCTAATTTTATTAATTTAATTGGAATTGAATCTCCGGGATTGACAAGCTGTTTAGCTATTGCCGATCTCGTTGATGAAATTATTGACTGATTATTTAAAAATTTTTAGATTGATTTTGATGTGGTAATTGATAATTTTTTATTTGCTTAAATTTTCATAGCGGTGCATATGCCAAACTTATTGTGCGATTGACAACAAATTGCTATATTGCTATAATGTTCAAAAATTGAACGGTTGTATTTAAATTACTTGGGGTGTTTTTATTGTGAGGGATTTTAGATTTTTTTTGTCAACAGATTTGAGGTTTGGTAATAATCAATGCTTAAAATTGCCTGATTATATAAAAGATTTAGGTCATTCTAAAATTGCTTTGATTATCGATAATGGAGTCGTAAATAACCAACAGGTCATTAAATGTATTAATTCACTAAAAGATAATAATATTTCCTTTGATATTTATGTAAACGAATCTGTTGAGCCAACTTATGATTATCTTGAAGATTTTAGAAAAAGATTCATTGGCAAAAGTTATGATTGTTTGGTAGGAATAGGTGGCGGAAGCACTCTCGATCTTACAAAGGGTATTGCCACACTTTTAACTAATGATGGAGAAGCTATATCATTTAGAGGATTCCCAAAATTAAAGAACAAACCTCTTCCAATTATTGCAATTCCAACAACTGCTGGGACGGGAAGCGAAGTTACCTATAATGCTGTATTTACGGATTCAAAAGAAAAGAAAAAACTCGGAATTAATTCCACATTAAATTTTCCATCTTTAGCTATTATTGATCCTTTGATCTATATTGGAATGCCTGAAAAAGCTGCAATTTCTTCTGGATGCGATGCTCTTGTCCATACATTAGAAAGTTATGTTCATAAAAACAATACTCCAATTTCAAGAATTTTTTCTAAAGAAGCATTCCGATTGTTATTCAATAATCTAAACAGGTTATTGGAAGATTTTAACAATACTGATATTTGGGGAGCGCTTTCATTAGGCGCTTATTTAGCAGGTATTGCGCTTATAAATGCGGGATCTGGGCCTTCTGGCGCATTTTCTTATCCGCTTGGGGCCGTTTATAAAGTGCCACATGGATACGCTGGCGCAGTTTTTATTTCCAAAATTACAAAAATAAATGTTGAAAAAGGATATACTGATTATGCGGATCTTTACGATTTGATAGAAGGAGCTGATAAAACTATTTCAAACGAAGATAAAAATTTAAAGTTTGCTGTTGAGTTACAAAATTTAATGGATAAGTTAAAAGTCCCAAGAAATTTAAGGGATTTTGGTTTAAAAAAGCCTGATATTGAATTTTTGCTGTCACAATATGATATTTTAAAAGGGGCAATTGATCAAAACCCTATTGAAATAACTAAAGAAGATTGCAAAAAAATGTTTCAAGAATTATTTGAATAAAAGGAGAAAACTTATGCCTGGTTGGGAACTTATAGGGAAAGAAGAAAGAGATGCTGTAAATGAAATATTTGACAATGGGGGAGTTTTATATAGATATGGGCTAAATGATAAAAGAAAAAACATTTTTCGTGTGGATATGTTTGAAAATCAGGTTGCAGAAAAAGTTGGCACCAAACATTGTTTATGTGTAAATACTGGGACAGCGGCTGTAAAGCTAGGATTAATTGGACTTGGTGTTAAAGCCGGCGATGAAGTTATCACTCAGTCTTTTACTTTTATTGCAACAGTTGAAGCAATTCTTGAATTGGGAGCAAAGCCAGTAATATGCGAGATTGATAAGACACTTAATATGGATCCAATTGATCTTGAAAGGAAGATTACCAAAAAGACAAAAGCAATAATTCCAGTACATATGGCTGGAGTTGCAGCAAAAATGGAGGAAATTGTAGAAATTTCAAAGAAGAATGGAATCCCAATATTAGAAGATAGTTGTCAGGCAATGGGAGGTATGTATAAAGGCAAATATTTAGGAGCCATAGGCGATGCCGGGACATATAGCCTTGATATTGGAAAAGCAATTACAACTGGTGAGGGTGGGCTTTTGGTAACAAACAATTTTGAGATATTTCGAAAGGCAAAGGAATATTCTGATCATGGACATGAAAACAACCCATCATTGCCGCGTGGAGAAGATACAAGAACCACATGGGGATTTAATTATAAAGCTACAGAGTTTGTTGGTGCTGTTGGCATGGCACAGCTGAAAAAACTTGATTACATTATCTCTAAACAAAGAGAAAATAAAAGAAAAATTAAAGATTCTCTTAAAGATATTAAGAAAATTGAATTTAGAGAGCTTCCTGATGAAAAAGGAGATGCTGGTGATACATTGATATTTTTTGTTGAAAACAGAGATAAAGCTTCATTATTCGCAAGAAAACTTATTTCAAAAGGCATAGGCACAAAAAATCTTCCAGACGCTATAAATTGGCATTATGCCGGCACTTGGACTCAGGTGTTTTATGATTTTGATGAATACAAAGGTAAGGACTTGGAAAAGGTTTGGTCTCAGTCAACAGATTATTTAAGAAGAGCCATTGCTCTTCCAATAATGGTAAATATGAGTGATGAAAGAATTGAACAGGTAATAAATATTGTAAAGGAAATCGCTAATGAGGTTTTGTAAATGAACAAATTGAGTTTTCTTGGTGTTATCCCAGCACGAGGCGGAAGCAAGGGGATACCAAAGAAAAATATTAAAATAATAGCGGGGAAACCTCTTATTGCATGGACAATAGAATCAGCAAAAAAATCAAAACTGTTGGATCATTTTGTTGTTTCTACTGAGGATGCTGAGATTGCTCAAATTTCTAGAAGCTATGGTGCGGAAGTGATTGACAGGCCATTTGAACTTGCAACCGATGAAGCAACAACCATTTCTGTGCTTCAACATGTTCTTACAAAGATTGAATCTGAAAACATTGTTCTGCTTCAGCCCACTTCTCCTGTTAGAGATATTGATTTGATTGATCAATGCATCAAAAAATTTGACTTTACAAAAGCCGACAATCTTGCAACTGGATTTGTTTGCAAATTGTTTGAATATGGGGCATATACTCAAAGGAGACAGGACTTAAATGGTTTTTTTCATGATGATGGCAATGTTTATGTAGTAAAATCAGATCTTATCAAAAAAGGAACTTTGTATGGAGAAAATGTTGAACGCCTTGAAATTTCAAAAGAGCAAAATTTTGAAATTGATGATGAATTTGATTTTTGGTTGAACGAACAAATACTGCTAAAAAGGATAAGCGAGGGTAGGCAATAGTTGAAAAAATATTTTGGTATCGAGAATGAGGTTGTATGGAATAACGATTGTATTTTTATTTTAGTAGGAAGAAGTAAGTATGGAAATTAAGATAAACAATAAAAAAATCGGCAAATACAACCCCGTTTTTATCATCGCTGAAGCTGGTGTGAACCATAATGGCAGCTTAAAATTGGCAATGAAAATGGCTGATGCTGCCAAAGATGCCGGTGCAGATGCGATTAAGTTTCAAACATTTAAAACGGAAGAACTCGTAACCCAAATGGCTCCAAAAGCGAATTACCAAAAAAAAACTGTACCGGGCAAATCACAATTTGAGATGCTTAAGAACCTTGAATTATCACAAAATGATTTTAAGAAATTATTTGAGTACTGCAATAGAAAAAAAATTATTTTTTTGTCAACTCCGTTTGATTTTGAAAGTGCTGAATTTTTGAATAAATTAGATGTACCAGCTTTCAAAATTAGCTCTGGAGATTTAACTAATATTCCTCTCTTATTACAAATAGCAAAATACAAAAAACCAATAATTTTATCAACAGGAATGTCGACGCTTACTGAAATAACAGATGCTGTCAAAATAATTTATTCTACTGGCAATAAAAAATTGGTTTTGCTTCACTGTACTTCAAACTATCCAACTAAATTTGAAGATGTTAATTTGCGAGCAATGGATACCATAAGAAAAAATTTCAATACACTAGTTGGATATTCAGATCATACTGAAGGAATTGAGATAGCAATTGCGGCTGTGGCCATGGGGGCAAGTTTATTGGAAAAACATTTTACTTTGGACAAAACTTTGCCGGGGCCGGATCATAAAGCATCTTTGGAACCACAAGAGTTTATGAAAATGGTTAAAGCCATAAGGAATGTTGAAATATCTTTTGGAAACGGGATAAAGAAACCGGAAAGGTCTGAAATGGAAATTAGAAGGATAGCTCGCAAAAGTATAGTAGCGGCAGTAAATATTCCAAAAGGAACAAGATTAACAAAAAATATGCTTGCCATAAAACGGCCGGGGGCGGGGATTGAGCCAAAGTATTTAGAGCAATTAATCAACCGAAAAGCTAAGATCAATATTAAGAAAGATCAAGTTTTGACTTGGGATTTGTTATGAAACGAAAAGTATGTGTTATTACTGGAACTAGGGCAGATTATGGAATCCTTAATCCTGTAATGCATGCTATAAGGAATAGTAAAAATTTAAGTTTATACATTATAGCAACATGTATGCATCTTATGAGGGAATTTGGTTTTACGATTAGAGAAATTGAAAGAGATGGATTTAATATTTATGAAGGAGTAGATATTTCTTATAAGGAAGATAGCGGAGAAGCAATGGCTTATTCTATCGGTAAAGCAACCTGTGCCTTTTCTAGAAGTCTTGCTAGGCTTAAGCCAGATATTGTAATTGTTTTGGGTGATCGAGGAGAAATGCTTGCTGTTGCAATTGCGTCAAATTATCTTGGCATTCCTGTTGCTCATATTCATGGGGGCGAGCAATCTGGGCATGTCGATGGGATTTTGCGCCACGCTATTACTAAATTAGCACACATTCATTTTCCAGCGACAGAAAGCGCAAAAAAAAGAATAATTAGGCTTGGTGAAGATCCTAAAAAAATTTTTACTGTTGGGGCACCTTCATTAGACAGAATTTTAAATGAGAATTTGCCTAACGAGAAAAATCTTGTGAAAAAATATGGCATTAATAACAAAAAGCCTTTAGCTTTACTTGTTCAGCATCCTGTTCTAACAGAGAGCGAAAATGCTGAAAGACAAATGAGAATTTCTTTAGAAGCCATTAAAGGTCTCAAACTACAAACCTTAGTGATTTATCCTAATGCAGATGCTGGTGGAAGACAAATGATAAAAGTTATCAAACAATACAACAATTTTTCTTTTATAAGGTCGATTGAAAATATTCCTCACAAAGATTATTTAGGTTTAATGAGAATTGCTTCTGTTCTTGTTGGTAATTCCAGCAGTGGAATAATTGAAGCTCCTTCTTTTAAGTTGCCTGTGGTAAATATTGGAATAAGGCAAGAAGGCAGAGAGCGAAGCACAAATGTTCTTGATGTTCCTCATGATAAAAACGCAATTGTAAGAGCCATCAAGAAAGCACTATATGATAAAAAGTTTAGAGAAAAAGTTAAAAGATGTAAAAATCCTTATGGTGATGGGCATGCTGCGGAAAGGATTGTAAAAGTGTTAAGCACTATAAAGTTAGATAAAAATCTTTTACAAAAGCAGATTACATATTAGGAGTTTAGAAATGTCCAAAATTTTGATTTTTGGAGCGGGAGGGCATGGCAAGGTTGTTTTAGATATTTTGCTTGAATCAGGAGCAGATGTTTTGGGGTTTCTTGATGATGATATTTCTAAGATTGGTTCTGTTGTTAACGGCAAAAAAATTATTGGAAATTTAGAATATCTAAAAACAAATCGAAATATTGGTTTGGCATTGGGGTTGGGAAACAATAAAATTAGAGAAAAAGTTTTTAATTTTGCAAGAGAATTAGGAGTTGAAGTTGTAAATGCGATACATCCAAAAGCTGTTGTGTCAAGAAATGTAAAACTATCAAAAGGTATAGTGATTATGCCCGGTGCAGTAGTGAATACCAATGCTTTTATTGAGGATGGAGTTTGTGTTAATACTTGTGCATCTGTCGATCATGATTGTTATTTGAAAAAATTTTGTCAGATTTGGCCGGGAGCCAATTTAGCTGGTTCAGTTCAAGTGGGGGGATATTCGTATGTTGGGACCGGCGCTTCAATTATTCAAAATGTAAAAATTGGCAATAATGTTATTATTGGCGCTGGCGCGGTAGTAATTTCAGATATTCCTGATGGTGTAACAGCTGTTGGAGTTCCAGCAAGGATAATAAAGGAAAATAATATATGAGTAAAAAAAGCATTAAGGAAGCATTAGCAAAAGAGAATTCTTCAATCAAAGAAGTGATGAGGTTGATTGATCACTCAGGTCTTAGAGTTGCATTTGTTGTTGATAAGCATAATAAACTTTTGGGTGCTGTTAGCGATAGTGAAATCAGAAAAGCAATTCTCAAGGGTAAGGATGTAAAGGAACCTGTGAAAGGTATTTTAAACCCTAACCCAATTGTATTGATGGAAAAAGATTTGTCGAATGACTATCTTGTTAAAAAAACTGTTCGAAAATTACTAGAGCGTATGCCCGATAGCAGATTTATTTTAGTTTTGGACGAAAAATGTAGACCAAAGAAGTTGTTGCCTTTGTCTGAATCTCTTTATGGCAAGAAAAAAAAGTTAATAAATAATAAAAGTGTGCTTGTAGTAGGTGGAGCTGGATATTTAGGTTCGGTATTAGCAAGAAAACTTCTTGAGAGAGGATTTAAAGTTAAAGTTTTGGATATTCTTATGTTTGGGTCTGAATCAATAAAAGAGCTTTTGGGAAAAGAAAACTTTTCTTTAATTGAAGGTGATATGCGAAATATTTCAACCCTTACTCAAGCATTAATTGATGTTGATGCGGTTGTAAATCTTGCGGCAATTGTTGGAGATCCCGCCTGCAAAGTAACTCCTGAAGCGGCAATCGAAACCAATTATTTGGCCAACAAAACTTTGGCTGAGGCATGTAAGTATCACCAAATCAATCGATTTGTTTATGCGTCTACGTGTAGCGTTTATGGACAAATGGATGGTGATAATGAGCTTACCGAAGAATCTCCATTAAATCCTGTGTCTTTATATGCCAGATCAAAGATTCAATCTGAAGAAGGGATATTAAGTTTGGTTGATGATAATTTTTCTCCGACAATTTTGAGGATGAGCACTTTGTACGGATATTCTCCAAGGATGCGTTTTGATTTAGTAGTTAACACAATGACCAAAACTGCGGTAATAGATAAAAGAATATATGTACACGGTGGCGGAAAACAATGGAGGCCACTTTTAAATGTGAAAGATGCGGCAAATGCTTTTATCAAATGTTTAGAAGCACCAATAAACGAAATAAGGGGGGAAGTATTCAATGTTGGTTCAAGCGCTCAAAATTATCAAATAATTGAAATTGCCAACATTGTAAAAAAATGTATTCCCTATGCAGAAATTATCAAGGAAGGAGAATCAACAGATCCTAGAAATTACTTTGTTTCATTTTCTAAAATTGAGAAAAAACTTAACTATAAAGTTGAAAGAGGATTGGAAGAATCAATTTTGGAAATTAAAAACGCAATTGAACAAGGCATAATAAGTAATGTAAACGACTCAAAATATTACAATGTGGAGTATAACCAATGAAAAAATATTTAAGAAATAAAGACAGAATTCCAGCAATATTTGGTGGCACATCTTTTTTTAACAAAGTCATTCCTATAACTGAACCAACTATTTCATCTATTTCTGCTTTAAAGAAGAAATATGAAGAGGTTTTAAGGAGCCGGATGATAACTAATTCTAAATATGTAAAAGAGTTTGAAAAAAATGTTGCAGAATATCTTGGTGTTAAATACGCAGTAGCAGTAAGCAGCTGTACAAGCGGGTTGATGCTTATAATAAAATCTTTAGAGTTAAAAGGCGAAGTTATACTTCCAAGTTTTACTTTTCATGCTACTGCTCATTCTGTTGTTTGGAATGGATTAAAACCTATTTTTGTTGATTGTGATCCAAAAACTTATAACATTGATCCAAAAGAAGTAGAAAAAGCTATAACAAAAAAAACGTCAGCAATTTTAGCAGTTCACCTTTTTGGAAATCCAGCAAATACTGAAGATTTGGAAAGGATCGCTAAAAAACACAATTTGAAACTTATTTTTGATGCTGCACATGCTTTTGGAGCAAAAAGGAGAGGGAAAAATGTTGGAGGTTTTGGTGACGCGGAATCTTTTAGTCTTAGCCCAACAAAACTTTTAACATCTGGAGAAGGAGGTATTATTGCAACAAATAATAAGGATTTGGCTGAAAAGTTAAAAGTTGCAAGAAATTATGGTGATTCTGGGAATTATGACTGCGAATTTACTGGATTTAACGCAAGGATGAGTGAGTTTAACGCTATTTTGGGAATTGAGACATTAAGAATGTTAGAAAAAAACGTAAATAGAAGGAACAAAATTGCAAATATTTATAAAAGCGAATTGTCAAAAATTCCCGGTATTTCTTTCCAATACATTTCACCAAGTGACAGAAGCACATTTAAGGATTTTTCGATTTATATTGATGAGAATAAATTTGGAATGACGAGAGATGAATTGTATGATGCGGTTTTAAAGGAGAACATAGTTGTGAAGAAGTATTTTTATCCTCCAGTACATTTGCAAAAGGCATATAAAAATATTAAAACATTACATAAATTGGACAATACCGAAAATATAACTAGCAGAGTTTTTAGTTTGCCTCTATATTCTCATATTGATGAAAAAACAGTAAGAAACATTTGTTTTGTTATCAAAAACATTTACGAATACAACTTGAATATAAAACGACTCAGAAAATGAATACTTTTGCTTTTATTATCCAAACTCCTTTTACAAATCGTGATTATAAAAGATTTGGTGTTGATCTGCTATTAAATAGAGGCATATCTGTTGATGTTTTAGATCTTACCAAATTAATCAATCCAAAATATCTTGATTTGTATAAAGTTGAAGATAAATCACTTTATAAAAACATTTACCAAATTTCATCCGTTGAACAATTTGAATCTTATGTAAAAAACAACTCTGAAGTTATTTATATAAATTTTATACATGGCAATCCAAAAACATATTTCGTCTATAGAATTTATAAAAAATACAATTCTGTTTATGCAAGTTTTACAGCAAATGCATTACCTGCCTTTACTAAAATTATCAAAGAGCCGAAGTTAAAAAAAATATCTAAAATTTTTAATTTTCAAATTCTTAAAGAAATTATTTCCAGCAGATTATTTAAACTTGCTGACAAATTGGAGATTATTCAAAAACCCGCTTTTGTTTTGGCGGGTGGAGATGCAAAAACTAATTACCTGCCCACTCCCACAAAGAAGAGTAAAATAATCTATGCTCATACACTTGATTACGATCTATATTTGGAATATTTAAGAAAAAATAATTCAAAAGATAGTTCTCCAAAATATGCTGTATTTCTTGATGAATATCTGCCATTGCATCCGGATTTTATTGTTATTGGGGATAGGTTTAAGCCTTATAAAAACAATCCCGAATTATATTTTAATGAGATGCGTTATATATTTGATGCTATTGAAAAAGAAATAAAGATGCCGATTGTTATCGCTGCTCATCCAAGAGCGAAATACAAAGATACAGATAAATTTTACGGCGAAAGAGAAATTGTAAATGGGAGAACAATTGAATTGGTTGCAGGTTCGAACATTGTCTTGTTGCATTGTAGTACATCAATCAATTTTTCGGTCTTATTCAAAAAACCTATGGTTTTTATTTTGCCAAAAGGGCTTAAAGGCGGTTTTTATGATGATCAAATCAGTGGCTTTTCCAGATTGTTTGGAGTCAATCCTTATTCTGGCAATAATAGTCCGGAGATTTCAAATTACATTGCTCGCTTTGGAAAAGCGTATGAGGAATACAAGCAAAAATATATCAAAACCAAAAATTCTCCAGATAAGTATTTTTGGGAAATTGTAAGCGATGAGATTATTTTGAGAGATAAAAAATGAGAAATGTAATTGTTTTTGAATATGTTGATTTTTTAAATTTGTCGTTATTGTTTATTTTTGTGATTATAATAACTTTCAAAATTGCCAAGATAGTTTTTAGCTGTTTACTTTTGTATTGTTTAAAAAATATAAAAGGGGTTTTAAATGCTTAAAAAGGAAGATTCCTTAAAGAAAAGATATTTTTACAAACTTATTACCAATTTTGGTGGTATGCTAATGGGTTTGATAACTGCGGGAATTACTCCTCGCGCTTTAGGCCCTGTTTCTTATGGCAACTATAGCTATTTAACAAATTTCTTCAATCAAGTTGTTAGTTTCTTAGAAATGGGAACATCTATCGGCTTTTATTCTAAATTATCGAAAAGGCAGAAAGAATCAGGATTGGTAACGTTCTACATCTATTTTTCTACCATTATCTCCATTTTAATCATACTATTTGTTTTTATTGCATACAAAACTCGAGTACATAATTTATTTTGGCCTAACCAAAATATGATTTTTGTTATTTTGGCTGCAGTCTTTGGCCTTCTAACTTGGTTTACCCAGATCCTTAACAAAATAACTGATGCTTATGGGCTAACGGTACATGCAGAAGTTATAAAACTTATTCAGCGCGCTTTGTCAGTGATGATTTTGTTGTTTTTATATTTTTGGGGGATGTTAAATCTTAGAAACTACTTTTATTTTCAGATATTTATATCGTTACTTTTAATTATAGCTTTATGGCTATTAAGCAAGCAAAAACATAGTACTATAAATTGGAAACTGAATTTTGCGCAAGTTGTTAATTATATAAAGGAATTTTATGAATATAGCCATCCTTTGTTTGTATATGCTTTGATTGGATTAATTGTTGGTATTGTGGATCGTTGGATGCTTCAATATTTTAGCGGCAGTGAACAACAGGGTTTTTATGGATTATCTTATACAATTGGATCTTTTTGTTTTCTCTTTACCAGTGCAATGCAACCGCTTTTAATGAGGGAATTTTCTATTTCTCATGGCAATAATGATATATTAAAAATGAGAATTCTTTTTCGAAAATATATACCGTTGCTTTATTCTATAGCTGCATATTTTTCTTGTTTTATTGCTATTCAGGCAAAAAATGTAATATATATTTTTGGAGGCAATAAATATGCTTCGGCTGTTTTGCCAGTTGCAATAATGGCCTTTTATCCAATTCATCAAACTTATGGCCAACTAAGCGGATCGGTGTTTTATGCCACTGAACAAACAAGGATATATAGAAACATTGGCACTTTCACTATGGTCATCGGATTAATTGTGAGTTATTTTTTGTTGGCTCCCAAAAATATGTTTGGTCTTGAAGCTGGCGCATTTGGTCTTGCGCTAAAAATGGTGATAGTGCAATTCATAGGAGTTAACATTCAGTTGTTTTTTAATGCGAAATATTTAAACATTTCTTTTTCTAAGTATTTTTTCCATCAGATATTGTCTTTGGTGTTGCTATCATCCATTTCTTTTTTTTCATATTTCTTGATAGAATTTACCAAACTTAACTTTTTCAATGTTTTGATAAAGTTTATTTTGTCTGGCATGATATATACAGGAATTGTAATTACGTTTGTGTTTTTTTTGCCAGAAGTGTTTGGGTTAAATAGAGCTGATGTTGGCTATATATTTGATTTGGTGATAAAAAGAAAGAAAGGAGAAAATAATTAATGAACAAAATTAAATTGTTTGGTAAGAATTCTATTGGAAGCTGGCTACAGATGCCTAACAGATATTCTGCTGAGATTATGGCAAAATCAGGATTTGACTGGCTTGCTATTGATATGGAACATGGATTAATTGATGTGCAAAAAGCATTTGAATTGATTCAGGTAGTTGAACTTGCTGGTTCTATTCCTCTTGTGCGATTGAACGAAAATAATCCAAGCTTAATTCGCAGAGTAATGGATGCTGGTGCAAAGGGTGTAATAGTGCCGATGGTCAATACAGCTGAAGATGCTCAAAAAGCAGTTGACGCAGTTAAATATCCTCCGGATGGGAAAAGAAGTTATGGCTTGGGACGTGCCCATGAATTTGGTAAAAATTTTTCTGAATATATCAAAACTATTAATACAGAAAGTATCGTAGTTGTTCAAATAGAACATATCAATGCATTTTTAAATCTAGATTCAATATTAGGGGTTAAATCTATTGATGCGATAATCATTGGCCCTTATGACCTTTCGGGCTCTATGGGTATTGCTGGAAAATTTGATGATGATAAGTTTCAAGAGGCGGTCAATAAAATTATTGAAAAAGTTAAAAAACATAATATTGCTTTGGGGATACATATTGTTCACCCAAGTCTGGATGATTTAAAACAAAGAGTATCTCAAGGATTTTCTTTTATAGGATTTGGAATGGATACTATATTTTTATCAGATGGGTGTGCAAAAGCAATAAAAGAATGTAGGAAGATAATAAAATGAAAATTTATGACCTAATGAGCCCGAAAGAAGAATATTATAAAGTTCTTAAACAAAGAGAAATAGATGGTATTGCTTTTTATGAGAAATACCATAAAGATTTTGTTTTAACAAATTGTCCCGCCTGTGGTGAAGGTGGCATTAATTCATTCGAAAAGTATGGTTTTGAACATAAAACATGCAAAAATTGCAAGACTCTATTTGTTTCGCCAAGACCAACAGATGAAATACTTTCCATTTATTACAATGAATATTCTGCACCTAAAATGTGGACTGAATTATTGTTAAAAACCGATGTGCAAAGGAAAGCAATGCAATATTTGCCCAGAGTAGAAATGATAATTAATAGGATTAGAAATCTTGGAATTAATAAAATGGAAAGAGTTGTTGATCTTGGTGCTGGTTCGGGCGCTTTTTCAATCTGCTTGCAAAAATCAGGTTTTTTTGATGAAGTAATTGCTATTGATCTTTCTGAAGAGTGTGTTAAGGCTTGTCAATCCCAAGGATTAAAAACAATCCTTGGCTCTGTGGAAAATATTGAAGATGAATCGATAGATTTAATTTGCATGAATGATTTATTTGAACATCTTTTTGATTGTTCCAAAATGCTTAGTGGGTGTTTTCGTGCGCTTAAAAAAAATGGGTTTATTTCAATTGCAACTCCAAATGGGGAGGGTTTTGATTTCAAAATAATGAAAAAGAATACAGTTAATATTACTCCACCAGAACATTTAAACTATTTTAATCCTATTTCAATGGAGATTTCTCTATCTAAAGCAGGATTTATGCCAATTTTGGTTGAAACCCCCGGCAAACTTGATGTTGAAATTGTATTGAGAGAGAAATTTTCTGGTTTTTCTTTATCGGAAAGAAACGAATATATAAATTATCTATTAGAACAAGAAGAGCAAGTCATAAACAATTTTCAAGAATTTCTTTCTAAAAACAAACTTTCAAGCCATATGTTTGCAATGGCTCAAAAGAAATGAAAAGAGGAGAAGAAAAATGAAAATAATCGGTATTATTCCTGCGCGTATGGCTTCAAGTAGATTTCCGGGGAAACCATTAGCAAAGATATTTGGAATACCTATGATCGGCCATGTTTATTTTAGAAGCAAAATGTGCAAGTTGCTAGATGAAGTATATATTGCAACCTGCGATAAAGAAATTGTTGAATACTGTAATTTTATTGGTGCAAAATCTGTAATGACCAAGGACACTCATGAGAGGGCATCTGATAGGACTGCTGAAGCAATGCTAATTATAGAAAAAGAAATTGGGGAAAAAATAGATATAGTGGTTATGATTCAAGGTGATGAACCTTTGATCTATCCCGAAATGATTAGTGAAGCAGTTAGACCGCTAATTAAAGATGTACAAGTCTTGGTCTCAAATCTAATGGCTCCTATAACAAAGGAGGAACAGGACGACCCTAATGAGGTAAAAGTGGTATTTGACAGAAATGATTATGCCCTATATTTTTCAAGGGAACCGATACCTTCATGGAAAAAAGGTGCGAAAGAAGTCCCAATGTATAAACAAATTTGCATTATTCCTTTTAGGAGGGATTTTCTTTTGAAATTTAATGAGCTTATGCCTACTCCGCTTGAAATAGTAGAATCTATCGATATGCTTAGGATATTAGAACATGGTTATAAAGTAAAACTTGTTAGGACCAATTTTCTAACTTACAGTGTGGATACTTTACAGGATTTGATGGATGTTGAAGAATTGATGAAAAATGATAATCTTTTTGAAAAATATAAAGGCCAAAACAAATGAAAGAAGAAGAAATAAGAAAGCGCAAAATATTTAACAAATATCTTGAACTAGTTAAAGAAGACATTGATATGCTTTTTAAAGAAAAGAGCTTATTTGAAGAAATATCATGTCCAGCATGTGAGTCAAAAGAATATTTATTTCAATTTGAAAAATATGGGTTTAAATATGTGCTTTGCAATAAATGTGGTACTTTGTTTGTTAATCCAAGACCTACATTAAAATCCCTTACAGATTTTTATTCTTCTTCAAAATCAGGAGATTTTTGGGTGAAAGAATTTTTTCTTCCTGTGATAGATGTGCGCAGGGAAAAAATATTTAAACCTAGAGCTGAATTAGTTTGTAATAAACTAAAAGAACCTAGTGGTTATGTGTGTGATGTTGGAGCAGGATTTGGAATATTTCTTGAAGAGATTTCAAAATTATGGACAAACGCAAAAATGGTGGCAATTGAACCATCCATCCAAATGGCCGAAATATGCAGAGAAAAAGGTTTTGAAGTAATACCAAAAGCAGTTGAAGATGTTATAGGTTTGGATGGCAAATTTTCAATAATAACAGCGTTTGAACTTTTTGAACATCTTCAAAATCCAAGTGTATTTCTTGAAAAGATATATTCTCTGCTTTCTAAAGATGGTAGTTTGATTATATCAACACTTAATGGAGAAGGTTTTGATATACAAATACTTTGGGAAAGCTCAAAAAGTGTGTTCCCTCCTCATCATCTAAATTTTTTAAACCCAGATTCCATTAGAATATTACTAGAGAGAAAAGGTTTTGTTGTAGAATCAATAACAACTCCTGGACAACTTGATTGGGATATTGTAGAAGGTGCTTATCAAAAGGACGGAATTGATCCGGGAAGATTATGGAAATTAGTATCAAAAAAGGGAAGCAAACAGGCAAAAGAAAAACTTCAAGAATGGATATCTCAAAATAATTTTAGTTCACATATGATGATATTTGCAAGAAAGGGAATATAGAATGAAAGTTTTTATTTCTACAACTACATTTGCACAATATGATGAATTGCCATTGCAATTATTGATGGAAAAAGGGATCGAGTATCAAATAAATCCTTTACACAAAAAACTTACAAAAGAAGAATTATTATCTTTTGCAGCTAATGTGGAAGGACTCATTGCTGGCACTGAATCTCTATCTTATGATGTTTTGAAAGAATTAAAAAACTTAAAAGTCATTTCAAGATGTGGCACGGGGCTTGACAATGTTGATCTTAAAAGTGCTGATAAACTTGGTATTAAAGTTTTTAACACACCAGATGCGCCCACAGATGCAGTTGCGGAATTAACATTAGGATTAATGCTTGATTGCTTGCGTTTTATATCGAAAGCAGATCGCAACATTAGATCTGGTGCATGGGTTAAGCCAATGGGGAATCTGCTGAAAGATAAAATAGTTGGTATAATTGGATATGGAAGGATAGGTAAAGCAGTTGCAAAATTGGTGCAATCTTTTGGTGCCAAGATAATAGTGTTTGATATAGCAAAAAATTCTGATGGTAAACTATTTGTTTCTTTTGACCAACTATTGAAAAGTTCTGATATTATAACGTTGCATATTCCAGCAATTGATAAAAAAATACTTATTGATGATAATGCTATTTCAAATATGAAACAAGGTTCTTTTTTGATCAATACTTCGAGAGGAGGCCTCGTTGACGAAGATGCGCTTTATAATGCACTTAAAACAGGTAAATTGGCAGGAGCAGGAATAGATACTTTTAACCAAGAACCTTATAAGGGAAAACTTGTTGAAATTGAAAATGTGGTTTTGACATCACATATTGGTTCTTATGCAAAGGAGTCAAGAATAGAAATGGAAAAACAAGCGGTTAAAAATTTGCTTAAAGGATTGGGGGTATAAAAAATGAATATAATTGTTTTTGGTGGAGCTGGATTTTTGGGTAGTCATGTAGCAGATGCATTGTCAGAAAAAGGTCATAATGTTACAGTTTTTGACCTTGTAAAATCCCCTTATTTAAAAAGCAATCAATCCTGTATTATTGGAGATATAACAGATTTTGATTTTGTCAGAAAAGCGATTAATGGGCAAGACATAGTATATAACTTTGCGGGAATTGCGGATATGGATGTTGCCAAATCAAATCCTCTTAACACAGTCAAAACTAATATTTATGGGAATGCAGTTCTTCTTGAAGCCAGCAGATTGGCGAAAATCAAACGTTTTATATTTGCGAGTACTCTTTATGTTTATAGCAAAGCGGGCTCTTTTTATCGCAGTAGCAAACAGGCAAGCGAATTGTTGATTGAAAATTATCATGATGTTTATAATCTTGATTTTACAATATTAAGATATGGTTCTCTTTATGGGCCAAGAGCTAACGAAAGCAATTGGATTTATAAAGTAATAAAACAGGCATTGAATGAACGTAAAATAATAAGACATGGCGATGGAGAAGAATTGCGTGAATATATTCATGTCTTAGATGCTGCAAGATTAAGTGTGGATATTTTATCTGAAGA
The DNA here is from genome assembly GCA_964597815.1 of uncultured bacterium. Classification (GTDB taxonomy): domain Bacteria; phylum Margulisbacteria; class WOR-1; order JAKLHX01; family JAKLHX01; genus CAZQZN01. Next base: position 65,427 of record CAZQZN010000003.1, read on the forward strand.
ATATAAAAACCAATATGTTGTGATATCTGGACACCAACAAATGAAAATAAAGGATTTAATGATTATGATAAAAGAAATACTTAACAATAAAATCGAATTAGAATTTCTACCCGTAGATTCAAATGAACATTATGAAATTACTCCTTATGTTTTTTGTCCGAAGATTGCAAAGAAAATACAAAGCAATAATTTTATTGATTTAGGGCAGGGGATGCTTGATCTAATTACACAAATATATCACGAAAAATGAAAAAAACTAAAGCAATTATATTTGATTTTGATGGTGTTATTGCTGAATCAATGGATATTAAAGCAAAAGGCTTTGCCTTTTTATTCAAGGATTATCCTGAATATGTTGATGAAATCGTAAAATTTCATCTTGCTCATGGAGGAATGGGGCGAATCTCAAAATTTGAATACATTTATGCAAATTTTTTAAACAAACCACTTTCTGAAGAAGAAAAAGTAAAACTCAGTGAGCAATTTAGTGATTTTGTTTTTAATGAGATTCTCAAATGTCCGCTTGTAAAAGGTGCAAAAGAATTTTTAGAAAAATACTATAAGGATTTTGATATGTTTGTGGTATCAGGCACTCCGGATGAAGAAATAAAAAAAATTGTTTTAGAAAGAGGTCTTGAAAAATATTTTGTTGGAATATTTGGTTCCCCAAAGAAAAAAGAACAAATCAACAGGGAATTGCTCGATAAATATGGTTATTTGCCTCAGGAAGTTGTTTTCATTGGGGATTCTATAGACGATTACATTGGAGTAAAAGATCTCGGCATTAGGTTTATAGGTAGAGTACAAAAGGATGATCCATTTAAGGGACTTGATATTGAGGGAAGAATTAAAGATATAACTGAACTAGAAAGAGTTTTGGGAATAAAAAATGTTTAAATTGTTATCATATCCTTTAAGTGAAAAAACGCCTTTATATGGGGAAACAAAATCTGTTATTGTTGAAGCTGAAAAACAAATAAGCAAAGGTGATTCTTGCAACACATTTTATTTGAAATTTTCAAATCACAGCGGGACACATATTGATTCTCCAAACCATTTTTATGAAAATGGACGGTCACTTTCACAATATAGCATTGAGGAATTCATTTTCACGAAGCCGTTTTTGCTTGATATTGAGATAGGAGAAGGGCAGCTTATTACGTCAAAATTTTTGAAAAACATTCCAACATGTGATTTGCTTTTGATTAGAAGCGGCTTTTATAAATATCGTAATTTGGAAAAATACAAATTCAATAATCCGGGTATATCAGTTGAAGCTGCGAAAACTATAAGAGAAAACTATCCTGATATCAGAGCTATTGGAGTTGATTTTATTTCAATTAGTTCTTATTCTCACAGAGAAGAAGGGCGTCAATCTCATAGGATTTTGCTTGATCCCTGTTATCATAAAAACAGTCCGATTTTATTAATAGAAGATATGAATTTATCGGATGATCTTGCAGGGTTAAAAAAAGTTTTTGCTGTGCCAATTTTTTTTGAAGGAGTAGATAGTATGCCTTGCACCGTAATAGGGGAGTTATAAATGAAACTTGTTGTGGATACGCCTGAAAGGATTGTTAATATAGCAGAAAAATTTTCTGAAAGAGATGATTGGGACTGGTGTTATTTTGGAATTGAAATGGATAGAAAGAATCATTTTTTTTTGAAAATGTCAGCGGGTAAAAAGCACCACTATGCAAAAGAACTCAATTCAATAGCGCACAATCTAAAAACACCATTTTTAGATTGGATTTCACGATTGAATATGGGTCGCTGTGAAGATGTAATTTGGTGGAGCAAACAGTTACCATCAAAATCAGTGTGTCAGACGGATTTCTTCTTATTTGTCTGTTATTTTAATTTGGCAAAGAAATGGTTAACTACAAACCAATTCGAAAGAACAAGATTAATTGCCGTTGAAGATCCTTTTCTGCTTAAAATGCTAAAAGATTCATTTGGAGTTTCAGAAAAGAACAGAATAGCTGAGAAAATTTTAATAAAAAAATTTGTGATTTCTATATTCAAGTTTTTTTTTATTAGAATTTTGTTTTTATCAAAATATATAACGCTTATTTTTTTTGATAAACTGCGAAAAATAACCAACTTTAGAAAATATCATGATATGGTTAGATTCAAACCAGACATTTTGATTTATACATGGGTCGAAGAAAGATGTTTTAAAAACAAATCTTTTCAAGATGTATATTTTAATGATTTGGCGTCTTTATATTCGAGGAATGGATATAAGACCATGCTAGCGGTGCCAGTTTGGTTGTCAGCGCGCTTAAAGAAGCGCATACTTGATTCAAATGTGCATGTGGTTATATCGAGTTATTTTCTTAGTATTTTAGATTGTTTGAAAACCGTTTTAACTATTCCTCCTACTTATCCTAATGGTAATAAAAAAATTTTTTTTGGCGATGATTATACTTTATTATTTTCGAGGGAATATTTGCTTGAAATAACTTCAATGGCATTTTTAACAAACTTGTTGGAATATTATGCTTATTTGAATTATTTTAATAGTGCGAAAAAGATAAAATTACTTATTTACCCTTTTGAAAATCAACCTTGGGAAAAAATGTTGATTTTATCATCGAGAAAATCTCGTGCAGTAAAAAAAATAGTTGCTTATCAACACTCCTCAATTCCAAGCTTGCTTTTAAATTATTTTATTGGCAAAGAGGAAGGAGCGCACATGCCTTTGCCTGATCAAATAATTGCTAATGGTGAATATCATAAAAAACTATTTTTTGCCTCAAATTACGAGGGGGTGGATATAGAAAATGGTGGTTCGTTAAGATATAAAGAAGTCCTCAAATTTGAGAATAAAAATGTTGTTTTATCTTCTAAAAAGAGAATATTGGTTCTGCTGCCAGGTGTATTATCGCGGGCAATGGAAATATTATACAGCATCAAAAGATTCAAGCAAAGAGATGATTATGAGATCTTAATTCGTTTACATCCAGACTTGCCTGTGGATAAAATAAAACAATTAATTATTGATATTGGCGAAAAAGTAAAGATTGACGAGACAAAAAATCTTTATGAAGTATTGTCTCAGACGTCAGCAGTTGTCCATGCTGGCACGACTGCAGCACTGGAAGCATATTATAAGGGATTAAAGGTGTTCAAATTCATGACAGAGCTAATTGATTTAGATATTTTGTCTGATTTGGGACTCGATCAAGAGGAAATAGAAGATTTTTCAGAAATTAGCTTCGAAAGACAAGTGCTATCTCACAAGGAAATAACCAATATTTTAGTAGAACCCGTAAAGGAAAAAGTATGGCTTTCATTAATTCAAAAAGAATAATTGATGCCTTCAGATACATATTGAGTCCTTATCAATTTGGTTTTGTAGTGGGGCATTATTATCTTGATAAAACCAAAATTGAAGAAGTAAAAGATATATTGTTTTCTAGTTCGAATGAAAAATTGCGACAAGACTATGAAAGAAAATTGGCTGGGCTTATTGGTGATGGCTATGTTGTTAGCTTTGCTGCTGGGCGAATGGCATTCTACACTCTGCTCAAAGTTTTGAAAATTGGTTATGGTGATGAGGTACTTATGACCGGTTTTACTTGTTCTGTTATGGTAAACGCTGTTTTGAGAGTAGGGGCAAAGCCGATATTTGCCGATATTGATCCTGAAAACTTTGGACCAGATCCTTACGATCTGGAAATGAAAATAACTCCTCATACCAAGGTTATAGTTGCCCAGCATTCTTTTGGCATACCATGTAACATATTAGCTATTTCAAAATTGGCAAAAGAAAAAAATATTTTTCTTGTTGAAGACAGCGCAATTACGCTGGATTCCAGTTTTAACGGGGTTAAAACTGGAAATTGGGGTGATGCTGCTATCTTTTCTTCTGATCATTCCAAACCGATTAATACATTGATTGGTGGCTATCTCTATACTAGAAATCAACGACTTTATCAAGCAATTTTAAATGCTTCTGTTGATTTGCCTGAATTGGACCATAATCATAAAGTTCGGCTTTTTAATAGATTATTATATGAAAAAATTTTTTTTAATCCTAAAAACTATAAATGGGATAAAATATTTGACGTTTACAATTTAATAACTAGAAAAATTTTTGGACGCAAAAATGAACTTGTTTTTCTCGAGGATGATTATGATCGTCCGATTTCTGCTAATTATCACTATCCTGCTAAATTGCCATCTTTCTTAGCTAAGGTTGGAATGTTTGAGTTGGATCGTTGGAGTGATGAAAAAAATATACGGAAAAATATTTTGAAAAGATATTTGGAAGTGATAAAGGAGACAAAATACGCTGAAACTATTCCGAAGGCTTATTTAGACGCTAATCTTGAAATTACACCTTTACGATTTGTTTTTTGTACTCCTGATGCAAAGGGATTGAGCAAGCAAATGGCTTCTTTGGTAGATATCAATTGGACATGGTTTAAATACCCGATAATCTGTTGTTCAAAAGGTCCAGAAACTATGGGATATGTTCCCGGAAGTTGTCCTAATGCTGAAAAGGCTGGGAAAATGATTATTAACTGGCCATGTGTTGTTGCTCGAGGATGGGAAAATAAATTGATTTCTGAGTTTGATAGAATAATAAAAGGAGATCATATATGATACCAGTATCACGTCCTTCAATTGGAAAAGAGGAATTAATGGCAGTAGAAAAGGTTTTTCAAACCGGTTGGCTTGGATTAGGTTCTTTTGTTTTTGATTTTGAAAATATGATCAAGGAATATCTCCCAGCAAAAAATGTCATTGCTGTCAATACAGGGACAACTGCTTTACATATTGCTCTTGATGCACTTGGAATTGGCCATGGCGATGAGGTGATTGTCCCATCACTTACCTTTGCTGCTTCTGTTCAAGCCATTACTCAAACTGGTGCTTCTCCTGTATTTTGTGAAGTAAACGAGTTTGATTTGAATATTGATGTATCGGATGTTAAAAAAAGAATTACTAAAAGAACTAAAGCAATATTGCCAGTCCATTACTGTGGCAAATCTTGTGATATGGATTCATTAATGGAATTAGCTGATAAGAACGGAATAAAAATTGTTGAAGATGCTGCTCATGCATTTGGATCAAGCTATAAAGGCAAAAAAATAGGGAGTTTTGGTCACATAACCTGTTTTAGTTTTGATCCGATCAAAAATATTACAACAGGGGAAGGTGGTGCGGTTGTAGTGGGTGATGACGAATTGGCTGAAAAAATACGAAGAAAAAGGATCCTTGGTATAGATAAGGATACTTGGTACAGATATCAAAACAAGCGGTCTTGGTTTTATGAGGTGCTGGAACAAGGGTATCGCTATCACATGAGCAATATAAATGCTGCTATTGGTATTGAGCAGTTCAAAAAACTAGATCGATTTATTTTAAGAAAAAGAGAAATTACTAAAAGATATGATCAGGCTTTTTCAGAATTAGATGGCGTCAAAATTTTGGAAAATGATTATAATGAAACGGCTCAATTTTGTTACATAATTAGGGTACTTAATAACAAAAGAGACCTCTTGATGGATTATCTAAAGGATAAAGGAATAGGTTCAGGAGTGCATTACATACCTAATCATTTACAACCTTTTTTTAAAACTTATCATGTAAAACTTCCGATAACAGAAAAAATTTCTGAGGAGATACTGACTTTGCCGTTATATTACGATATGACAGATTATAATGTAGAATCGGTAATTAATTCAGTTAGGAGTTTTTTCATTAATAATAGAGATATTAAATACAGAATTATGAATGCTTGATGAAGATGAAGAATGAAGATCGATGAATTATAGGGTTTGAACAGCTTGTTTTATTAGCATATGTCGTGGTGCAACTTGATTAAGTATTCAGTAAATTCTGTCAATAAGCAGTTAATGATAGAGGACCAAATAAATGTTGCCTAAAGTAAGTGTTAATATTTGTTGTTACAATAGTGAAAAATTTATTAAAGAGACAATACAAAGTGTTTTAGATCAAACTTATAAAGAATTTGAAATTATTATTATTGATGATGGATCAAAAGATAAGACTGGAGAGATAGTTAAAAGCATAAAGGACTCTAGGGTTAAATACTATTATCAGGATAATATGGGACTATCAGCATCGAGAAATCGTGCGCTTGAGATGTCTAAAGGGGAATACGTTGCCTTGCTTGATCACGATGATATTTGGGAACCAGAAAAGCTTGAAAAACAAGTTGCTTTGATTGATTCTAATAAAAATCTTGGACTTGTATTTTCAGATTCATACATTATTGATAAAAATGGAAAAATAAAAGGCACTTTTTTTGAATTGAATCGTCCTGCAAGGGGACAAGTTACAAAAGAATTGATTAATGCTGATTTTATTCCATGTTTGACCGCTGTTATGCGAAAAAGTTATATGGAAAAGGTAGGAAATTTTAAGAATGAACTTAAAATAGCTGAAGAATATGATTATTTTCTAAGGCTCTCGCTTATAAGCGATTTTGATTATGTAAATGCGCCATTGGCAAAATATAGATTACATCAAGGAAATGCTAGTAAAGATATAATAAGAATGCACATGGAAGAAATAGTTTGTCTTTCAGAAATATCCAAATCAGTAAATGATGCTGCAATTATGCAAAATATCGAAAAACGAATAAAAAAAACATTTATGATTATAGGGCTTAATATTGCTGTTTGTTCATATAAAGAAAAAATTGAGAGATGGAATGATGCAATAAATGTGTTTGTAAATATTGATTCTGTTTTTAACAAGATAGGGTTTCTGTTATTGTTATTATTTCCATCATATTTGAATATTTTTTTAAAGAAAATGTTTAAATTCATTAAAATTCTGTTCAATATTAAATTTAAAAAGCAAATACAAAATTTATAAAAGCGAAGATTTAATAATGCCATTAATGCATTCTTATTTTGATTTGCATAAGAAAAAATGGAACAAACAAAATATGCCAAGTAAGTTTAATGATCCAAATGTCTGCGGGTTTTATATGGGGCTTGTTAAAGATTTATCTTCTTCAGATATTTTAGAACTTTCTGTTTTATATCTTAACAATGATATTATTGCGATGCATTATGGATTTGTTTATAACAATAGATATTATTGGTATACTCCGACACATAATTACCAATATGAAAAATATTCGCCGGGGAAATTGTTGGTTGCTGAACTTGTCAAGACTTCAATCGAAAGAAAAATTAATGTTTTTGACTTTTTAAGAGGCAATGAAAAATATAAATATTTTTGGACTGATAAAGAAATAAAACTATTTTCAAGTTTAATGATTTCAAATAATATAATTTCCAGATTCAAATTTTTTGTCTCATTTCAATTAAAGCGTGTTATTTTAGCTACAAATTTTGGTAAATGGTTGAGAGTTTTAAAGTTGCACTTTAAAGAATTACATGGTTAAAGAGAAAATAAAATTGCTAATATTCTGTTATGGCGGTGATTATGGGGGGGTGGATTCATTTTTAGAAAACCTTATTCCTGATCTTTATAATGATTGTGAGTTGTTTGTGTGCTCATTTAAAGAGCCGAAATTTTTATTGAATCTTAATAAGGAAATTATGATTGAGTCAAATATCATAAGTATTAATCCTGCCACACTATTGTTTGAATATTTAAAGTTGATCAGATTTGTCATGTCAAAGAAAATTCAAGTCTTACTTTCTAATGAGTTTACTACTAATATTTTTTGTGCGCCCCTTAAACTGTTTATCCCATCACTGGTCCATGTTTCGGTGATACACTGCGATTATAAAAGCATTAATCTAAATAAATATTTGGTTATGCTGATAACCTTGTTAAAAGGTATGGTTATCAGATTCATTGATAAGCTTGTTTGTGTCTCAAAATTTGTAGCTGATGTTCTTATGTCTGAAGGAATTAACAAAGATAAAGTTTGTATTATTCCAAATGGAGTGAAAGAATATTTTTCTAAGCCAGTTAAATATCAAGATAAAAAAAACATTAATAATATAGCTTTTGTTGGTAGAATTTCGCTTGAAAAGGGGATTGATATATTTATGAAAATAGCTCAAGAAATGAAATCAGAAAGCATTGTCTTTAACGTATATTCGGGAACTACATCTAAAGAAATGATAGAAAAATATGTTAATAGCAAAAGCTGCGCGATTTTTCATGGTTATGTTAACAAACCAATTATGACAAGGGATATTGATGTGTTAGTTGTGCCATCTAGGATGGAAGGATTGCCTATGAGTATTCTTGAAGCATTTATGATGAAAATTCCGGTTGTTGCTTCATTTGTAGGAGGAATTCCTGAACTTATAGAGCATAAAAAGACAGGTCTTATTTGTAAAAGTGGTGAAGTTGAGGAATATAAAGATCTAATATCACTTTTGATAATGGATCCGGATTTAAGAAATGAGATCTGTGAACGGGCGTATATTAAGTTTTGTGAAGCATATACTGCAAATCTTATGGCTAAGAGATATCTCAATCTTATAAAAGATTTATTAGAAGGTAGTACGAATAAAAAATGACTAAAAAATTGTTTTATTATTCTGATTCTGAAGAATTAGGAGGAGCGGAAAGATATCTATTAGATTTAATTAAAAACATCGATAGGCAAAAATACAAAATTACTTTTATTCTACCAAAAAGCAAAAGTTCATCGTTGATAACCTTTGCTCTTCGTGATGTAAATGTCCATGTTTTATGCAGAATTGAGTTGTGGATCAAGATGCCAGCAATTTTGAGATCAGCAAAACCTGATATTATTCATTTAAATATGCATGTTCCTTTTTCCTGTTATTGGGCGATAATTTTTTCTAAATTGTTAAAGGTTCCTTTTATTGTTACCACTGTTCATTCGACAGTTTTGCCAACGTCAAGATTTTGGCCATTAAAATTGGTTAAAAGTATTCTTTCTTATTTTCTTTTGCCTTTTATTGATCGGTTTATTTGTGTTTCAAATGCAAGTAAGAATGAATTTCAAGCTAATTATAAAATTTCAGGAGATAAAATTTCAGTAATTTATAATGGTATTGATCCAAATGATGTTATTGTTTATCCTACTGATAAGATCAAATTATTCAGAAAAGAATTTGGGATTAGTGAAAAAACTTTTGTTGTGGGGACTATTACCAGATTGGTTAAAGATAAAGGGGTTGATATATTGTTAAAAGCTTTTGCCGAATTTAGCAAAGATTGTTTAGATTCTATCTGCTTAATATGCGGAGATGGTTCTGAAATGAATAAGTTAAAAAAATTAGCAAAATCGCTCGGCATAGAAAACAAAGTTATCTTTGCCGGTTATGTTGAAAACATATGGCAATATTTATCCTTAATGGATGTTTTTGTATTTCCATCTTTGCATGAAACTTTTGGATTATCTGTTTTAGAGGCCATTGCGGCCGGGAAAATAGTTATTGCTACAAATGTTGGTGGCATTCCCGAAGTCCTCAATGATATTGATTCCTCTTTTCTTTTTCCTATTGGACAAGTATCAGAATTATCTCAAAAAATCAAAATTGTTTGGGAGAACCTAACTGTTTTCACAGAGAAAGCCAAAAAAAACGCTGAAAAAATATTTAAAAGTTTTGATAAAAGAAATGTTTATAGAAAAATAGAAGAAATTTATGACAATGCAAAATAAAGAATTGGGGCATTTGTTTCATTTTCAGGGGGAAAAGCTTGTCAGCGCAACTATATGACAAATAATGTAAAAAAGAAAAAAATCATCTTAATTATTGATATAAAAAATATCGGAGGAGCATTAAAATATGCAATCGATCTTTTTAACAATTTATCATGCAATAAGTACGAAAAACATTTATTTATCAATAAATCTCCAGTTGTTGACTTAATATTAAATGAGGTTAAAACAGGATCCAAAAATCATGTAATTATATATAAAAGTTTTTTCGATTTATTTTTCAAATTTAGATCAATTAATCCTGAAATTGTTCACTTAAATTTAACAAACCCATATAGTTGTATTTTTGGGATGATTTCAGCAGTTTTGTCGAAATCACCTAAAATTATTGCTACACAACATAGTGTTCAGCCTGTTATGGGCAGGTTTTTAATTTTGAGGTTAATAAGGCGATTAGTAATTGAATTGCTTTATCCATTTATACATAAATTTATTGTTGTGTCTAATGCAGCAATGAAGGAATTTATAATTAATTATAAAGTTCCCAGAAATAAAATAGTTATGATTCATAATGGGATAGAAACCAATGTTGAAAATATCTATATTAATAAGGAGATAAGAAGGGAAATATCAGAAAATGGTAAATTTTTCGTAATATCATTTATTAGCAGATTAACTATTGACAAGGGGGCTATGATATTTGTCGAAACGGCTAAAATAATTAGCAAAAACATGCAAAATATTAAGTTTCTTATTACTGGTGAGGGACCTATGTTAGAACTAATGAAGAAAGAACTGAATTTATATGGTATATTAGACCGTTGTATTTTCACTGGAGTTAAAAAGGATGTTTATAGCTATATTTATGCTTCAGATATAATTATCCAGCCAAGTTATCACGAAACATTAGGATATGTAATTTTGGAATCAATGAATTTGGGTAAGACGGTTATTGCTTCAAATGTTGGGGGAATTCCAGAAATAATAAAAAATGGAGAAAATGGATTTTTGGTAAACAAAGGTGATAGCAAATCAATCGCACAAATTATATTGACAATATTGAAAGAACCATCCATTTTAGATGATATTGATAAAAAAGCTAGACAGACTATAAAAAGTGAGTTCTTTATAGAGCGTTTTATTAAAGAAACAGAAAAATTATATGGGTAAAATTTTATTATCAATAATAATTCCGGTTTCATCACAACGTATAGATATTATATATGCTATCAAAAGCCTTTCTAAAATAAAATATTTTGATGCTGAGATAGTAATTGTTGAACAAGAAAAAATATCTGATTTGTATCAGATCTTTGATACCAATATCAAGATAGTAAAAATAAAACCACCTTATAAAATGCCAGCTTCAATAGCTAGAAATTTTGGAGCAAATAATTCAAGTGGAAAATATTTGTTCTTTCTCGATGATGACGCCCAATTAATTGCTGCTACAGAAGAAATTAAACAGCTTGAAAAAGCAATTGAGCAGGATTTTGATTTAATTATTTTAAATAGAGGACATTTTGATGATAATAATAATTTTGTTTCTCATTGGCCAAAAAACTCAAAAATTTCACTTTCAAACTTTTCAAATTATATTATAGAGTGGAACTTAATTATAAAAAAAGATTTGTTTGATAGAATCGGTGGTTTTCCGCTAATTGGACCTGGGCAGCCTCATGCTGCGCAATGTGGAGAGGCATTTGTTCTTGCAGCAAAGGCAATTTCAAAAAATATAAGAATCAAATGTTTAGAAAATATTAGAGTTGTTCACCCATCGCTTGATTTGGCTGGAAAACCAAAATCAAAAATATATGGCTATATGTA
>CAZQZN010000003.1:76888-94951 GCA_964597815.1 uncultured bacterium
AGTGGTTATGCTATTGGAATGAGTATAAAGTATTTTCCATTTCTATGGAAAATCTATTGGTTTATCAGGGGCATTATTGCTCCTATATTTGATATGATAAAAGGGGAAGAAAAAATCTGTTGTTATATCAGAATAATAGCTTTTTTTGATGCTATTTTGGGTAGAGATCCCAGAGCTGAAAGTTGGATAAAGGAGTTAATTAATAAAAGTGAATGATCTTGTAAGCATATCACTTTGGATAAACATTATTTCATTGATTTTGACATTGCGTCTAATGATTAAATCATTTCGGAAAAACAATTTAATTTCATTTGTTTATTCTGCTGTTTTTGTTTTTTTGGTAGTTGGGCAAGCGATTCATATTTCTTTGTCTCTTTTTCACAATAAAGTATCTAGGTATTTATTTAATTACATAACTCCTGAAGGACATTTTCTTGCTTCATTACTTTTGCTTTATATTGTTGTTATTTTAACACTATTGGAAATCAGATTTTCTCTAAGATTTACAAAAAGCAATTTGAATTTTGAATGTCCTGAAAAGGAGGTTTTGGTAAAATCTTCTCTTGTAATGTATTATATGATTTTATTTGTTTTTTGGCTTATTGTTTCAGCTGTTTTAATAAAAATGGTTGGCGGAATAAATAACTGGCTTTTTACTGGCAGGCCTATTGCTTCTGGTGCAACAGTTTTTATTCTTTTTTATGGTTTTGTTATGTATCCATTGCTGATTAAAATTGCTTCTAGAATCAAGACAAGCTTTTTTGACTTCTTTCTATTTTTTTTGAGCTTTATAATGATGTTTTCATTTTCAAGAATAATGGCAGTTTTTTTTATTTTGGGAATAGTATCATATTATATTGTGGCTGATGTAAATTTGCAAAGGCGAAATAAATGGTTAATAGTTATTCTAGGCATATTTTTGACAGCTTTATTTATGGGATATGGAACTTATAGAAATGTTGTGTCAAAAAACATGAATTTAGATTATTTTGTTAAAATCCTATTAAACAATCCTCAGTTAAGTTTGTTCTCATTAGATCTTAACTATCGCATTGGCGTTGAGGGTATGTCTGGATTCTCAGGTGCTATGAGTGATTATCTAAACAATCCGGATTTTAGAGCAGCTTTAGGAATCCCTGTTTTGGCGTCCATATTCCAATTTGTGCCAATTTTATTTAGAGATTTTTTTTCACAAATCAAATCTTATATTTTGGATTTTTATTGGCATAGTGGCAGTATTGTTTCGTCTGGATTAGAAGATTTTTTTGTTTATTTTTCATTTTTTGGCATAATTTTATATCCATTCATTTTCTTTATGTTTTCTTATGGAATTGAATCTTCAATAAGAAAAATAGTAGCAACTGACAAAAGTATAATTAATGTAAGATTATTGTTGTTAGCGACTCTAACATCTTTTGGGTTGCAGATAATAAGAGGCAGTATGTATTTTTTGGTTCAATATATTGTTGCAATGTTAATAATAATGTTTTCTTCAATTTTATTATTCAGAGTATTTAATACCATTAAAATAGTAAATAAGTGAGGAATACAAAATATGTTAAAGATAGGAATTGATGCCCGTCAAGCACTTAAAGAAAGAAGAGGGATAGGAACCTATGTGCAAAAACTTATTCAACATCTTGCTGAAATTGATTCCGAAAATAAATATTTTCTTTATGTAGATAAAGACGATTTATTTGATTTGTTTCCCAAAAAATCCAATTTTATATTAAGAAAAATTAAGCTTTCAAATTATATTTTGTGGGAACAGTTTCTTTTGCCTGTAGTAGCAAATATTGATGATATAAACATTATGCATCTTGCATCAATGACTGGCCCTTTATTTTTACCACACAAAATAAAACTTGTTGCCACGATTCATGATGTAACGTATTTGAAAAGTTATAATTTTCTTCCACCCTCCCAAGTTTTCTATCAAAAAGTTGGCAGGATCTATAGAAAGTTAATTATCCCGATATTAATGAAGAAGTTTGACAAAATCTTGACTGTTTCTGAATTTTCTAAAAATGATATCATCAAACACTTTCCCAAAATCAATAAAGAGAAAATAGTTGTTTCCTATGAAGCACCAAACGAAGATTTTAAGATTTTAGACAAAGATCTTGCAAAACAAAAAATCAAAAATAAATATGGAATACAAAAAAAATATCTACTCTTGCTTGGTGGGGTTGATCCAAGGAAAAACACAGAGTTTGTAATAAAAAACTATTTATCAATGAGAGAGAAAAAAACAACCAATCTTGGGCTTGTAATAGTTGGGATAAATAATTGGAGAAACTCAGATTTTTTTTCGCTTGTAAAAAATTCTGAATTTTCTGGTGATATTATTTTTACAGAACACATTCCAGATGAAGATCTGGTCGCTCTTTATAATTGTGCTGAAGTTTTTTTGTACCCCTCTTTATTTGAAGGGTTTGGGCTTCCTCTTTTAGAAGCGATGTCTTGTGGTGTCCCGATAATTGCCTCAAATACTTCCTGTATTCCCGAAGTGGCAGGTGATGCTGCTTTTTATATTGATCCATATAATGGTCAAGATTTTATAAATGCTGTCATAAAAATTGAAAATGATCAATCTCTAAGGGAAATACTTGTTGAAAAAGGATTGTCAAGATCTCATCAATTTTCTTGGCGAAAGATGGCTGAAGAAACATTGTCTGTTTACTTGGAGGTAGGAAAATTGCAAAAATGAAAATCCTTTTTCTTACTCCAAGATTTCCTTACCCGCCATTAAAGGGAGAACAGGTGCGAGCTTATAATTTTATTAAAAATCTTTCGGACCTTGGCCATGAAATTTATCTTCTTTCTTTTTGCAATGATAACGATAAAGGGTTTGTTTCAGAACTTGAAAAATATTGTAAAAAGGTTATATGTGTAAAGGTATCCCCATTAGAAAAAATTTTAAGTTTCATTTTTTGCCTGTTCAAAGGTTATCCGATCCAAATATTTCCTTTTTTTTCAAGGAACATGGAAAATCAAATCAGACAACTTGTTCAAACGGATAAGTTTGATATTATCCAAATAGAACTAATTCGCATGGCTCATTTTAAGAATTCATTTAGAGATATTCCAGTTGTTATAGATCTTGTTGACTGCCTTGGATTAAATATGAAAAGGAGATTTGAAAAGGAAAATATTTTGAGAAGGATCGCGTTTTATTTTGAATGGAAGAGAATGGAGAGATATGAACGGAAGATTGTTTCAACAAATGGCAAATATCTTGTTGTTTCAAAAGCAGAAAAAAATGCGTTTGATAATAATAAGAAAATTGAAGTGCTTCCAATTGGTATAGAGATTATTGATAATTCTGTCTTTTCAAAAAACCAAAACAAAATAGTATTTACTGGAAATATGGCTTATTTCCCAAATAATCTTGCAGTAAAATATTTTGTAAAAAATATTTTTCCATTGATAAAAAATCAAAATTCTCTGGCTGAATTTCATATTGTTGGTGCAAATCCATCAAAAAAAATTTGCAAAATGCATAATGGAAAAGATATTTTTGTCCATGGCTTTGTAGAAAATATGTTTGATCAAATAAAAAGTGCTTGTGTTTCTGTTGCTCCGCTTACCACAGGAACAGGTGTGCAAATTAAAGTTCTTGAAGCAATGGCTAGCGGGACTCCTGTTGTTGCTACATCTTTTGCAGTACAGGGAATCGAGTGTGAATCTGAAAAACATTTGTTTGTAAGAGATGATCCTCAATCCTTTTCACAGGCAGTTATTGATCTAATGAAAAATGAAAAGAAAAGAGAAAAAATTTCCTCTGAAGCATTAAAACTGATCAAGGAAAAATATAATTGGCGCAAAATTGTTGAAAAACTCATTGAAATCTATTCTTCATTTTTAAGGAGTTAATATTAGGTGCTATAATTGTTCAAGTAAAGGAAACATCGTATGAAAAAGGCATTAATAACAGGAATAACAGGGCAAGATGGTTCATATTTAGCTGAATTGTTGCTAAGTAAAGGTTATAAAGTTTATGGAATGGTTCGCAGATCCAGCACAGAAACCTTTGATAGGATCAATCACATAATTGACCAGATTGAGCTTAAACAGGCTGATCTTTTGGATCAACTTTCACTTATTGAATTAATTCAAGAGATTATGCCTGATGAAGTTTATAATTTGGCCGCTCAGTCATTTGTGCCAACTTCTTGGAATCAACCTGTTTTAACTGGTGAATTTACTGCGCTTGGTGTTACAAGAATGCTTGAAGCTATAAGGCTTGTAAATCCCAAAATAAAGTTTTATCAAGCGTCATCAAGCGAGATGTTTGGCAAGGTAAGACAAACTCCTCAAAATGAGGATACTCCCTTTTATCCAAGAAGCCCTTATGGTGTTGCCAAAGTTTATGGCCATTACATAACCATCAACTATCGTGAATCTTATGGTATTTTTGCATGTTCAGGAATACTTTTTAATCATGAAAGCCCAAGAAGAGGGAGGGAGTTTGTAACAAAAAAAATTTCCGAATCAGCGGCGAAGATAAAAATGGGTTTGCAGAAGAAATTATATTTGGGTAATTTAGAAGCGAAAAGAGATTGGGGATTTGCTGGTGATTATGTTGAGGCTATGTGGCTTATGTTGCAGCAGAAAACGCCATCAGATTTTGTTGTTGGCACTGGGATTGCGCACAGCGTAAGGGATTTTGCTAAACTGGCTTTTGAGCATTTGGGACTGGATTATAAGGATTTTGTTGAAATTGATAAATCTTTAATAAGGCCGGCTGAGGTTGACCATCTAATCGCTGATTCTTCTAAAGCAAGAAAAATTTTAGGCTGGTGCCCAAAAGTTGATTTTGAATCTTTGGTAAAAATGATGGTTGATGCTGATTTAGAGCGATTAAAGAGCGAAAAATGAAGGCGTTGATAACAGGGATAAATGGTTTTGCCGGAAGTTATCTTGCTCAGTTTTTGATACAAAAAAATTATAAAGTATTTGGATTGATTCAGCCAAAAACAGACATTAAAAATCTAAATGGTATAAAATCTAAAATTAAATTTGCTTCAATCGATTTAATAGACAAACCAAAAGTTGAAAAATATATTTCTTTAGTTAAGCCCGACAAAATTTTTCATTTGGCTGGAATAAGCAGTGTAAAAGAATCTGCTGATTTTGCATATAAAGCTTTTGAAGTTAATTTCTTTGGAACATTGAATATTTTCGAAGCAGTTAGGAAACTAAAACTAAAATCCAGAATTATTTTAGTCTCTTCTGCCGAGGTTTATGGGGAGAATCTTGAAAAAGAAGTGGCAAATGAACAAACTTCTTGCCGGCCAATTAACCACTATGCTTCAAGCAAACTTTGTGCGGAGACAATAGCCTTGTCATATATCAAAAATGAAGGTATTGACGCCGTAATTATTCGTCCCGGCAATCATATTGGCCCAAGACAATCGGAAAGATTTTTTGTTCCAACGGTTGCAAAACAAATTGCGCAAATCGCGGCAAAAAAGAATCCCCCAGTGATATATTTAGGAAACTTAAATGTAAAAAGAGATTTTACAGACGTAAGAGATATAGTTAAAGCCTATATTCTGGTTGCTGAAAAAGGGAAAACTGGAGGGATATACAATGTTTGCTCAGGTAAAACTATTTTATTAAAAGATATCGTAAAAATGTTCATTGAAATAGCAAAAGTGAAAGTAAAAATCATTACAAAAAAGTCCGAATACAGAAAATTTGAGGCAAAGAACTTTCTGCTTGACTGCAATAAAATAAAAAGAACCCTAAACTGGGGGCCTGATTTTTCCATCGAAGAATCAATTTTGGATATTTACAATTATTATTTAGATCAGGTTTCTTAAATCCTTGTTCTTTGATGAATTATAATCTATAATTTAATTATGTTTGTTGCAATTAAATTAATCTTTGATATTTTGACGATTGTTTCTTCATATTTAGCTTCATATTCGATAAGATTTCATGAATACAATTTTAGATTTTGGGATTTTCCTTGGCATATATATGGCAAATATATTTTTGCGATCATAATTATTCATCTTTTAACATTTAATTTTCTAGGGATGTATAAAGAACGCAAAGGCATTTTGGTTGAGATTGATGAGTTTTTATGGACAATTTTTTCGGTTTTTATTGCTTGGTCTGTGGTTATCATCATCACATTCATTAAGGGTGAATATATTTATGCGCGCGGTGTAATAATTTTGAGTTTGCCAATTTTAATGGTTTCTCTTGTTATTGTAAGGCAGATAATTTTTAGATTAGAACTTTATGCAAGAACAAAAGGATATGGAGCAAAAAGGGCATTGATAATTGGCAGTGGCGAATATGCTGAATCTGTTGCTGAAAAGATCAAAAATCATCCATCCTATGGGATTTTTTTTGTTGGCTTTGTTGATTCTGATTCAAAAGATAATTTAGGTTCATTAGATGATATCGAAAAAATTATTGAAGAGCATAAGATCGACATAATATATGTTGCTGATCCAGATTTGTCTAGGGAAGCTCTTGCAAGCTTGGCGGATATATGTGATTCAAAATCGGTTTCACTTGGTACAATGCCAGATATTTTTCAAATACTCACCACTTCTCCATCAGTTGAAGATATAGATGGCATTCCAATTGTGCGTTTAAGGAAAATTCAATTAACACCTTTTAATCGCTTTGTCAAAAGATTGTTTGATATTGTTTTAGCGCTTTTTGGAATAATTGTTTTTTCAGTTCCGATGATAATTATTGCGATTTTAATAAAATTGACTTCTCCAGGCCCTATAATTTATGTTCAACGCCGTGTCGGGAAAGATGGTAAGTTTTTTAGATTATACAAGTTTAGGACAATGGTTCACAAAGCAGAAAAAGGGGTTGGTCCTGTGCTTGCAACTGCAGATGATCCAAGAAAAACATTTATTGGCAAAATTTTAAGATCAACAAATCTTGATGAATTGCCTCAGCTTTTTAATATACTAAAGGGAGATATGAGCTTTGTTGGGCCTCGTCCTGAGCGGCCGGTTTTTGTTAGCCGTTTCAAAAGCAATATTCCAAAATACATGGAAAGGCATAGAGTAAATGTCGGTTTGGCCGGCTGGGCGCAAATGCAGGATGGCGGATACGAAATGCAAGCTGAAGAAAAACTTAAATATGATCTGTACTATATTGAAAACTGGTCGCTTTTGCTTGACATAAAGATACTATTAAAATGTGTTCAAATTGCTTTTTCAAGAAAAAGGCCAAATTAGAAATTTCTTCCTCTTCTTATTTCCAAGTGATAAAATGATGTTATATGAAAATATCATTTAATGCTATGTTGCTTTCTGCTCCGAGTTTTGGTATCCGTTCTTATATTTATAATCTGCTCAAAAATTTTTTTGATTTGGACAAAGTAAACGAGTATTTAATTTATTCTGGCTCTGATGATTTTGATTCAAAAGATAACTTCAAAATTATAAGGCCTTTCAAGAATAAAATTTCTGCTAGTAGAAGAATTTTGTGGGAACATTTTGTCCTCCCAAAGTTGTTAAATAATGGGAAAACAGATCTTTTTCATATGCCAGATCATATTTTGCCTGTTTTATCTGTCAAAGCAAAAAAAGTAATTACTATTCATGATTTATCATTTTATATTTATCCTGAGACATTTAATTTTTCAAAAAGATTTTATAAAAAACTTTTAACGCCGTATTCTGTAAAAAATGCAGATTTTATTATAGCTGATTCTAATTCTACAAAATCAGACATAATAAAACTATTCTCATATCAGGAACAAAAAATCAAAGTTGTTTATATAGGTGTTTCGGAGATGTTTAAAAAAATAAATGACCAAAATTTATTGAAAAAAATAAGATCAAAAAGAAGATTACCAAAAAATTTTATTATTTTTGTCGGTACTCTTGAAAAACGAAAGAACATAGAACTTTTGATTGATTCTTTTGCTGATTTGATAAGACAAAAAAAGATTGATCATGATTTAATTATTGTTGGCAAGAAAGGATGGCTTTTTGAAGGAATTTTTGAAAAAATCAATAAAAAAGAATTGGCTGGTAGAGTTAAATTTATTTTTGACACAACTGATGATGAACTGCCGATTTTATATAATTTGGCAGATTTGATGGTTTATCCTTCGTTATATGAGGGCTTTGGACTTCCTGTTGTTGAATCAATGGCTTGCGGTTGTCCTGTCATCACTTCAAATGTTTCTTCATTAAAAGAAATTGCTTGCGGTGCGGCAATTTTAATAAATCCGAGAGATAAGGAGGAATTGTCTTACTACATTGAAAAGGTTTTGACTGATGAAAATCTAAGAAATGATTTGATTACTAAGGGATTTCAAAGGGCGAAAAATTTTACTTGGAGAAAATGTGCTGAGGAAACTCTCCAAATTTATAATTCAATTCTATAGAGGTGTTTTTGTTGAAAAAAAACAAGAATGAGTTTGAGCTTATAAAAGTTATAAGTAAAATGGCCGGCAAAAAAACATCTGACAAAGTGATCAAAGGTATTGGAGATGATTGTGCTGTTGTGGATTTTAGCAAAGACAAATATCTTGTCTTAACTGTTGATGCAATTGTTGAAGATGTTCATTTTGATTTAGGTTTCTATGATTTTTTTGATGTTGGATGGAAAGCGATTGCAGTCAATTTGTCTGATATTGCTTCGATGGGGGCAGTTCCCAGATATGCTCTTATTTCAATAGGCGCAAAAAATCAAAATATTGACAAAGATATAGAGCATTTTTATAAAGGCGCAAAAAAAATTGCCCAAAAATTCAATGTTGATATTGTTGGGGGAGATACTGTTTATTCTCCAAAAAAATTTTTTGCTTCAGTAACTTTAATAGGTGATGTTGAGAAGAATAGAATTTTATATAGAGATGGTGCAAAAGCTGGTGATCTGATTTTAGTAACTGGTGAATTTGGAAGAGCTTCTTTGATAAATAAAGGCAACAAAAACTTTAATAAAAAGCTTTTAAAAATAAATCCGCGTGTATATGAAGGCCAGATGATTTCTGAAAGTAAAATGGCAACCGCTATGATGGATGTAAGCGATGGCCTTGCTTTCTCTATTGGACAAATCTGCTCTCAGAGCGGTGTTGGAGCATTTGTTGACATCAATTCAATTCCTATTGCTAAAAATTCCAATTTAAAAAATGCGTTATATTTTGGCGAAGATTTTGAATTGGTTTTTACTTGCAAAGCATCCTTTGCTGATATAATTAAAGAAAAGATAGAAAAACGTTTTGGGACAAAAGTTTCAGTTATAGGCAAGATTGTTGATAAGGGTTTTGGAATAAACATCAAAACAGAAGGGTTTGACCATTTTAATGATAAACCAAAAAAGATTAATATCTGATTTTATAGATTTAGTCAAAATTGAAAGCATATCAAAAAACGAGTTAAAAGTAGCTTTGCATCTTAAAAAAATCCTTGAACAAATGGGATTAATAGCATTTTTTGACAATGCTGGCAGAAAAATTGGTGGTAATTGCGGCAATCTTTATGCTCATTTAGATGCAACAGAAAAGAACAAGCCAAGTATTTTATTGAATGCTCACATTGACACTGTTGTTCATAAATCAAAAATCATTCCAATAATTAAAAACGGAATAATAAAAAGTGATGGAAAAACAATTCTTGGAGCGGATTGCAAAGCCGGTGTTGCAGCAATTTTAGAAGTTGTTAGGAATATAAAGAGCGAAAAATTTTCACATGGTGATATAAAAATATGTTTTACAGTTGCTGAAGAATTAGGCCTTGTGGGCGCAAAACATATTTTGCCAAAATTTATAAAAGCTGATTTTGGCATTGTTATTGATGGAGGATCTGTTGAAGAGATTATAAATAGAGCACCATCTCAATTTTCTTTTTTTGCAAAAGTTATTGGCAAAGCTGCGCATGCCGGTGTAAGGCCAGAAGAAGGAATAAATGCAATCAAAGTTGCAAGCCAAGCAATTTCTAAAATGCCTCTTGGCAGAATTGACAAAGAAACGACATCAAACATTGGCATCATAAAAGGTGGTGTGGCCACAAACATTATTCCTGAAGAAGTTGAAATAAAAGGGGAGGTAAGAAGCCACAACAAAAATAAACTAAAAAAGCAAATAAATATTATGACAAAATGTTTATCTGATGCCTGCAAAAAAAACAAGGCAGCATTAAAAATAAAAGTTGAACCAGTTTATGAATCTTTTCACATAAAAGAAAATTCTTTCTTTGTTGAAAAAGTTAAAAACAGCGCAAAATTATTGGGATTTAATCCAAAGATTAAGATGACGGGTGGGGGTAGTGACGCAAATATTTTTAATAAAATTGGTGTGCCATGTTTAATTTTAGGTGTTGGCGCGCACAAAGTTCATACTTCGCAGGAATACATTAATGAAAAAGATTTGATTAAAGGCACTAAGTTAATTTTGGAAATAATTAAAACTCTCAATAATAGTTGATATCGATGCAAAAAAAACTTATTGACGATTTTATTGATTATCTAAAAATAGAAAAGGGATATTCCAAAAACACTTTGGATTCTTACCGTCGGGATTTGGAAAATTTTTCCGAGTTTGAGTTAACTCCTGATGATATTTCTTCGTTTATCAGGCATTTAAACAAACTTGGAATGGCTTCATCGACTATTTCAAGACATATTGCATCATTAAAGTCATTTTCCAAATTTCTTTTGATAGAGGGTTTAATTGATACTGATCCAACAGAAGACATTGTTTTTCCCAAAGTTTCAAAAAAACTTCCGAAAGCTTTATCAATGGAGGATGCCGCAAGCGTTGTTGAATCACCAAGCAGAAGAGACAAAATTTCGCTTCGTGACAGAGCAATTTTAGAAGTATTGTACGGCAGCGGCATAAGGGCAAGCGAGCTTATTAACTTAAAAATTAATGACATAAACCTTGATTCAGGTTTTATCAAGTGTTTTGGGAAGGGATCAAAAGAAAGAATAGTTCCCATTGGCAATCCTGCAATAGATGCATTGAAACTATACCTAAATCTCAGCAGAAAAAGATTGTTAAAGAAAAAAGAATCACAATTTTTGTTCTTGGATAGGAAAGGAGATCCTCTAACAAGGCAGGGATTGTGGTTTATAATAAAAAAATATGTAAAAAAAACTGGGGTAAAATCATCATCATCCCCTCATACTTTCAGACATAGTTTTGCAACGCATCTTTTGGAAAACGGTGCAGATTTAAGGTCTGTTCAGGAAATGCTTGGCCATTCGAATATTGCAACGACTCAAATATATACCAACGTTAGCCGAGAGAGAATTAAAAAAGTTTATCGGTCTGCTCATCCAAGAGCTTAAAGGAGATAATGTTATATGTTGAATTTGATTGACTTTATATTTATGGTTTTTATTCTGTTGTTTTCAATTACAGTTCATGAATATTTTCATGGAAGAGCTGCTGAATTGTTTGGTGATCCAACTCCAAGGTTGTCAGGAAGATTAAATTTAAATCCGCTTTCACATATTGATCCAGTAGGTTTTTTGATGTTGATATTTTTTAGGTTTGGTTGGGCAAAACCTGTTCCAATAAACGAAAATTATTTTAAGGATCCAGATATGGATATGGCATTGGTTGCTTTGGCAGGACCTCTATCAAATTTTTTGTTTGCGGTTGTGATTGCACTTTTTTATAGGTTTATTTTTGTATATATTTTGCCCGATAGTTTTTTTTATTCTTTTGGCAATTTAGTACAATATGCTGTATTCATCAATATTGCTCTTGCTCTTTTTAATTTGATTCCAATACCTCCGCTTGATGGTTCAAGAATTCTTCGTGCTATTTTGCCGTATGAAGCTCAAAATTTTATTGATAGTATTGAGCCTTTTGGATTTTTAATCCTTATTTTTTTAATTTTTATCCCCGGTTTTACTCAAGCATTATTTTTCCTTATAAACTATTTTGTTAACCTTTTGCTTTAAATATGCTTTATACTGCCGCAATATCTTATCTTGAATCTTTTTGGAAATTTGGGATAAAATTAGGCCTTGACAGAATAAATCATCTTTTATATTTATTGGACAATCCTCATAAAAAGTATACTTCTATTCATGTTGCTGGAACAAATGGAAAAGGAACTGTGTGTTCACTTGTTGCTACTGTATTAAAAGAGTCGGGATTTAATGTCGGCTTATATACTTCACCACATTTGCTTGATTATACAGAAAGAATAAAAATAAACGGAATAGATATCTCAAAAAAAAGTTTTGCTTCCATTATTGAAAAAATAAAGCAGGTTATTTCAGAGAAGTATAAGCTTAATGAATTACCAACAGAGTTTGAGATTTTAACTGCGGCTGCATTTTTATATTTTGCTGAAAAAAAAGTTGACATAGCTGTAATTGAAACTGGACTTGGCGGACGGCTTGACTCAACAAATGTTATAGTGCCGATTGTAAGTGCAATAACAAATGTTGATTTTGACCACTGCAAAGTTTTGGGGAAAACTCTTTCAAAGATAGCAAGAGAAAAAGCTGGAATAATAAAGAAAGGAGTTCCTCTTGTAACGGCGGAAAACAAAAAGGAGCCCTTTAATGTTATTCAAGCTATATGTAGAAGACAAAATTCTAAAATTATTAAATGCGGGGTTAATAAAAATGCTGATGTCAAAGTTGTTTTTCTCAAAAGAAAATTATTTGGACAGATTGCTGATATACAAGCAGGAAATATTAAGATTAAAAATCTGTTTGTTCCATTTTCGGGCAAGCATCAATTATTGAATGCTTCAGTTGCAGTTGGGATAATTTTAGAGATAAAAAAATATTTTGCTAAAAATGGCATAAAAGGTCCCATAAGTAAAAGAAGTATTATGAGGGGGTTTGCTAAAACAATTTGGCCTTGTCGATTGCAAATTATTAAAAAAAATCCTCTGGTTTTGCTTGACGGCGCACACAATCCATCTGGCATAAGATCTTTATTCCAAGAACTTAATGAAATAAAAACAGGGAATATTATTGCCGTTTTTGGAGTAATGAAAGATAAAGATATAAAAAAAATGGCTGATACAATAGTAAAACACACAAATAAAGTTGTTTTGGTTTCACCGAAAATGTCGAGAGCTTGCAATTCTCGTTTATTGCGAAAATATTTTACAAAAAGCGGTTTGAAAGTTGCTGAATTTGATTCGGTTTTAGATGGGTTTTTATATGCGCAAAGAATTGCTGATAAAAATGATATAATTTGTATTTGTGGTTCTCTTTTTACATGTGCAGAAGTTTTAAAAGCTGTCCGTAGCTAAATTTTGTCGGGTTTGACGTTTTTGGCATTTTTAGTGTAAAATATAAATTGTCAAAAGGCTTTTTTATTATGGCAGATATTAACGATTTAGAACCGCTTGATAGCAGAGAAGAAGAAATTGGAGTTGCAAAAGAATTGATGAAAAAAGATAGATCTCTGTCTAAAAGATTTTTTTATGCATTAATTGTTGTCATTTTGATTGTTGGGAGTTTTTGGGGGAGTTTTTATATTGGTCGTCTTATACTTTCATCGACAAAAAATCTTCCTGAGTCAGAATTTGAACAGCTTGACGAGCAGTTTGCTCAGCAAAATGCGCCGGTGTATTCAACTTCCGAATCAGAAGTTGTTATGTCTACTATAGAAATGACTGCTGTTGAAACAGGAGAGAATCCTGTTTCTTCCAAACAAACTAGTGAAGCATCTTTTTCAAAAGTTGCCTCAAAGAATCCATTTGTTGAATCAAAAGAAGTTCCCAAAACAAATAAAACTGCGCCACAAAAGGAGTTTACTGCTTCAAACCCAAGATCTTCAAACATTGCAAAAAGTGTTTCTGCAAAATCAAAAACTTATATCGTTCGTAGCTCTATTTTTGATGACAAAGATCAGGCAAAAGAATTGGCTGAAAAAATTTCAAGCGATGGTTTTGAAACTTTTGTAAAAGAGGTAAGGCCTGGAATATATTTTGTTCAATTTGGCGTTTTTAAAAGTTACGAAAATGCCAAAAAACTTGCAAATCAGCTTAGCGATTTTGGATATAAAGCTGTAATTGTTCCATAAAAACTTTTTTTAAAGGGGGAAGCTATGGGATTATACGACTACATTTTTGGCCATTTTTCAAGAGATCTTGGTATAGATTTAGGAACAGCGACAACGCTTGTTTTTGCAAAAGGTGAAGGGATAATTTTGTGTGAACCATCTGTTGTTGCGATAAATAAGGATTCTGGCAAGGTTTTGGCGATCGGAAATGAAGCTAAAGGAATGCTTGGAAGGACACCAGCAAATATTATTGCTGTCAGACCTTTAAGGGACGGAGTAATTGCGGATTTTGAAGTTACAGAAATGATGATGCGTCATTTTATTTCAAAAAGCCATAATAGGTCTGCTTTTGTTAGACCAAGAATTGTTGTCGGTGTTCCTTCGGGAATTACAGGAGTTGAAAGGAGAGCAGTTATTGATGCGGCAATGCATGCTGGAGCTAGAGAAGCATATCTTATTGAAGAGCCAATGGCTGCTGCGATAGGGGCTTCTCTTCCTGTTTCAGAACCAATAGGAAGCATGATAGTTGATATAGGAGGTGGCACAACGGAAGTCGCAGTTCTTGCACTTGGTGGGATTGTTGTCTCAAAATCGATAAGAGTTGCAGGTGATGAAATGGATGAAGCTATCGTTGCCCATTGCAGAAAAAATTATAACCTCTTGATTGGTGAAAGGACTGCTGAGCAGATAAAAATTGATATTGGCTCTGCTTATCCGCTTGGAGAAGAAAAAACAGTTGAGGTAAGAGGCAGAGATTTGGTTTCTGGGTTGCCAAAAACTATAACATTAACTTCTGCTGAAATAAGAGATGCTTTGGCAGAACCTGTTGCAATTGTTGTTGATGCTGTTAGAATGACTCTTGAAAAAACGCCGCCTGAACTTGCGGCTGATATTATGGACAGGGGTATTGTTATGGCTGGTGGCGGTTCTCTTTTAAGAGGTTTGGATAAACATTTAAGTCAGGAAACTGAAATGTCTGTTTATGTTGTTGATGATCCTCTCTCTTGCGTTGCTTATGGCACAGGAAAAGTTCTTGAAGAGATTGACACCCTTAAAAAAGTTCTCATCACCAACAAAAAATCTTGGCAATAACGCACAAATCTTATGCGAGAAAATTATTTTTGGCGAATAATTCGCGCAGTTATCATAATATTTCTTTTGTTGTATTTTCCATTTTTTACTCCTCTAAAAAACAATCCAATTGTAATATCCGGGAAAAATGTAGTGTTTAGAATCATTTATCCTTTTCAATACATTTTTTATAAAGGTGTTGTTTCTGTTTCGAATTTTACTGGAAATGTAATTAAATTGAGAAGCGCTCAAAAAGAAAACGAGAAATTAAGAGAGGAAGTTTTAATTGAAAGGTCGATACTAAATACATTTGAAAATTTAATACGTGAAAATGAAACATTAAGGACACAATTGAACTATTCAAGAAAAACATCGCGATTCGCTTTAATACCAGCAGAAGTCGTTGCCAGAAGCCCATCGTCTTTTTTCAACGAAGTGATAATTGATAAGGGTAAAAAAGATGGAGTGTTTATTGGCAAAGCGGTAATTTCAGAATCAGGATTGGTTGGGAGAATAACTGAAGTTTATCCATCTTCAAGCAAAGTTAGATTGTTGATTGATGAGAATTCTTCTGTATCAGTCGTAATAAAGAGAACAAATGAAATTGGCGTTGTTTCAGGAAACAGTTATTATCTTCCAAAGTTAAAATATATTTCTTCAACTTCTGATGTCAGAGATGGGGATATGGTTATTACATCGGGGATATCTGATTATTTCCCAAAAGGGATTCCAGTTGGTTATATCAAAATACTGCCAAAGAAAGAGTTAGAACTTTTTTACAATATTGATTTGATTCCAGTAGTTGATTTTTCCAAACTGAGATTTGTATTTGTTGTCAGGTGATTTATGAAAATCTTAAAAATGTTGCTGGCAATATTTCTATTGGCGGTTTTTCAATCAGTGGTAATATCAAAAACCGCAGTTTTTGGCTTTTACCCAGATCTGTTAATTGCCTTTCTTGCAATAATAACTTTTTCGCTTGGTTATAGAGAGAGTTTTTGGTATGCGTTGGTGATAGGATTTGTATTAGATGTCTTATCTCATGAAAATATCACTTTTTTAATAATCCTGCCATTATCAACATTCTTTCTCGGATTTTTGAAAGAAAAGATTTTTGGAGAAAACGATATTGTTTTATACCTGTTTGTGTTCATGTTCATTTTTGTTATCTATTATTTTATGATGCTTCAAAACTCAACTCATTACTTAAATGCTTTAAGCATATCTATCATAATTTCTGCATTGAGTTTGTTTTTTGTGCCGTATCTTTCAACAATTTTTGAGAAAGTAGCACTTTCAGATGAAACAACAAAACTCAGATTTTAACAAAAATACTTGGTATTTTGTTTTTATTTTATTTTTAGTTGTATTTGTATTGTTATTTCGCTTGTTTTTTGTCCAGATTGTTTATCATAAAGCGTATTTATCAAACGCAAAATTAAATGCTTCAAAATCTATGCCCATTGTTGCTCCAAGGGGAATGATTTATGATAGATATGGCAAAGTTTTGGTTGCAAACAAAGCAGTTTTTTCGGTTTATGTTTTACAAACATATGTTAAAGATAAAGAACAGCTATTTAAAAGTTTGTCAAAAATACTTTCAATGCCTTATTCTGAAATTTCAAAAATAGTTTCTTCGAAAAAGTCAAGACCATTTGACCCAATTCTGATCAAACAAAATGTTCCCAAAAAGATAGTTGCAAAAATTGAAGAAGACAAAGATAATTTAGCAGGTGTTGTTATAAATGTAAGGCCAATCAGGTTTTATCCAAATGGCAAGTATGCTGCACACCTTTTAGGATATATTGGCGAAGTTTCTGCAAAAGAAATTGAGCAGTATTCTTCTCTTAATTTAAGGCAAGGAGATCTTATAGGAAAAACCGGCATAGAGAAATTTTATGATACATATTTAAGGGGTATAAATGGAGGTGAAAGAATTTCTATTTCGTCCTTTGGCAAACCATCTGATGAAAAAGGTTTTGATGATCCTTTTCCAGGTAATAATTTAAGGTTAACAATAGACATAGATTTACAGAAAGCTGTTGAGGATTCATTAAAATCATTATCTGGTGCTGTTGTTGTGCTTGATGTCAGCAATGGGGATGTATTGGCATTAGCTTCTTCGCCTACATATGATCCAAATATTTTTTCTGCTCCAATTTCTATTGAAAAATGGAAACAGCTTCATTCAGGGAACAAACCATTTTTTAATCGTGCAATTAGTGCTTTTCCATCAGGTTCGATTTTCAAAGTTGTTACAATGTCAGCCGCCCTTGAAAACAAATCTTATTTTCCAAATTCAATGTTTTTTTGTCCAGGGTATGTTAAATTGGGTTCAAGAACATTTAAGTGCTGGAAAACAGAGGGGCATGGTCATATATCGTTATTTGAGGGCCTGATTCAGTCCTGCAATGTTGTATTTTATGAAACCGGTTTAAAACTTGGTCCGGATATTTTATCGTATTACGCGAAAAAGTTTGGTCTTGGAGAAAAAACTGGAATTGATTTGCCTAATGAATCAGCTGGGGTTGTCCCATCTCCTTCTTGGAAAAAAGAGATTCTCAAAGAAAATTGGTATCCCGGTGATTCTCTAAATTTTGGAATTGGGCAAGGATTTCTTAATGTAACGCCTTTGCAGATGACAAATTTGTATTCTTTGATTGCCAATCGTGGAAATAGGTATCAACCACATCTTTTACTTGAGATAAAAAGGCCTGATGGATCTATTTTATATTCATATGAGCCAAAGACAATTGGTACGCTGCCTATTAGCGAAAAAAATATTGAAATAGTAAGAGATGCTCTTCATCAAGTCGTTTTACGCGGCACTGGCAGAAATGCTTTTATTTCTTCTTTCGAAGCAGCTGGCAAAACAGGCACAGCTCAAAATCCGTCAGGCAAACCACATGCTTGGTTTATGTGTTTTGCACCTTATCAAAATCCCAAAATTGCTGTTGGAATTTTCGTTGAACACGGAGAGCACGGGGATAAAATTGCAGCTCAAACAGCTCATC
>CAZQZN010000003.1:94990-138609 GCA_964597815.1 uncultured bacterium
GGTATTATTCTCATAGGGTTGAACATCCCAAAAATGTCATGTAATTTTACTCTAAAAAGTGATAGAATTAACAAAAAGGAACTTTTATGCTGGCAAAGAGAATTATTCCTTGTTTAGATGTTAAAGGCGGAAGGGTTGTGAAAGGCGTAAATTTTGTAAACCTTTCTGATGCTGGGGATCCTGTTGAACTCGCAAAATTTTATGACAAGGAAGGGGCAGATGAATTGGTTTTTTTGGATATTACTGCTTCTTATGAAAAAAGAGATATTATGCTTGAAGTTGTAAAAAAAGTTGCTGAACAGGTATTTATCCCTTTTACTGTTGGAGGCGGGATAAGTGAAATCGATTCTATTAGAGAAATTTTATCCTCAGGTGCCGACAAGGTTTCGATTAATACTTCTGGCGTAAAGAACCCCAAATTTATTAAAGATTCTGCAAATGAATTTGGCTCTCAATGCATTGTTGTTGCTATAGACGCAAAATTAAATAAAAATGGGTCTAAAAAAAAAGAGTGGGAAGTTTATATAAATGGTGGCCGCACTCCAGCTGGAATAGATGCTGTTGAATGGGCAAAACAAGTTGAAGAATTAGGTGCAGGTGAGATTCTTTTAACAAGCATGGACAGAGATGGCACCAAAGCTGGATATGATATTGATTTGACAAAAGCTATTTCTGAAAGTGTAAATATTCCCATTATTGCTTCTGGAGGAGCTGGTTCTTTGGAGCATTTATACGAAGGGTTACAAGTTGCTGATGCTGTGTTATTGGCGTCTCTTTTGCATTATGGGGAGCTTAGAATTCCACAAATAAAAGATTATCTTTTGGATAGAAAAGTTCCAATAAGGAAGGATTGATCTTATGTCGCTAAATTTAAAATTGAAAGAGTTGAAAGAAGAAATTGACATGGAGATTGACAAATATCTCCCTGATGATTCAAATATATTGACCGAAGCCATGCGGTACAGCGCTCTAGCAAGTGGTAAAAGATTGAGAGCAATATTGCTTATAGAATCAGCAATCTTATGTGGCGGTGAAAAATCTTGTGTTATGCCATTTGCTTGTGGTATTGAATTAATACACACTTTTTCTTTGATTCATGATGATCTTCCAGCGATGGATGATGATGATTTTAGAAGAGGTATTCCAACTGCACATAAAAAATTTGGTGAAGCAATAGCCATATTAGCTGCAGATGCTTTATTTGCTCTGGCATACCAAATAATGTCTTACAAGCCGACTCGTGAAAAAATAGGAAATAACGGTGCTATTTTAGATTGTATAGAAAGAATTAGTTCGGCAATAGGACCTAAAGGGATGTGTTTAGGGCAAACTTTGGATATTCAAAGTGAAGGTCAAAAAGTTACACTTGATGATCTAAAACTTATACACAGATCAAAAACAGGGGAATTAATCTCCGCTTCAATTTATTGCGGAGGCCGTCTTGCAGGTGCCGGAATAAAAAATCTTGAACACCTTGAAAATTTTGCAAGGCATCTCGGATTAGCATTTCAGATAAAAGATGATATTCTTGATGTAAGCGGAAAAAAGGAGGAGTTAGGCAAAACTCCGGGCTCAGACCAAAGAAAACAAAAAGCTACTTTTCCTTCGCTTTTGGGTTTAGAAAAGGCAAAAATATTAATGGACAGAGAGATAGAAAGTGCTTTGTCTTGCCTTGAACATTTCGGAGAAAAATCTGCTACTTTAAAAGATCTGACAAAATATATCGCAGAGAGAAATTTTTAATAAAGGAGTAAATCGTGAATGTCATTATTGAGCTTTTGAAAAACTACCCTTTGATTGCCGCATTACTTGCAATGTTGATTGGACAAGCATCAAAAATTGCATATTATTATGTTATTGACAAAAAACTGGATTTTATGCATTTTTTTGAATCAGGAGGTATGCCCTCTGCGCACTCTGCAATGGTTTCAGCGCTTGTTTTTGCGACGGGCATATCTTATGGGTGGGGGTCAGCACACCTTGCCATAGCTTTTTCATTTGCATGTATTGTTGTTTATGATGCGGTAGGTGTAAGAAGGGCCACTGGTTATCAATCGGCCATTTTAAACAGAATGATTGAAGATATTTATAAATCGGGAAGAATTTCAACTGAAAAATTGCATGAGTTTATGGGGCATACCCCTTTGGAAGTGTTTGTTGGGCTTTTACTTGGAATTGTTGTTGCTTTGATTTTATATTTTGGGGTGTACGCATTTGTTGCTTGAGAAGTTATCTTTACCTTATGATTTAAAAAAACTTTCCTGTACTGAGCTTGAAAAACTCGCGTCTGAGATAAGAGAAACAATAATAAATGTTGTTTCAAAAAATGGCGGGCATCTTGCTTCAAATCTTGGTGTAGTTGAACTTGCCATCGCATTGCATACAGTTTTTGATTCTCCAAAAGACAAAATTATTTGGGATGTTGGGCATCAAACTTATGCTCACAAAATCTTGACTGGCAGATTAAAACAGTTTCATACAATAAGGCAATACAATGGACTTAGCGGTTATCCTATGCCTGAAGAGAGTGAACACGACCTTTTTATTACGGGTCATGCATGCACTTCTCTTTCTTCTGCTCTTGGTCTTGCAAAAGCAAGAGATCTTAAAAAAGAAAATTATAAAGTAGTTGCTGTAATAGGTGATGGTTCTTTATCAGGAGGAGTTTCTTTGGAAGCTGTGAATAATGCGATGTCGCTAAAAACAAATTTAACTGTTGTATTAAACGACAACGAGATGTCAATTTCAAAAAATGTAGGCGGATTGGCTGAATATTTTTCTAATTTGAGGATGAATCCATTGTACAATTCAACAAAAGAGCGAATTGAAAAAATGTTAAAGAGGATTCCTAAATTTGGATTCCCTCTGTTTAATTTGGCGGAAAAATTGAAAAATAGATTGAAAAATTTTATTATTAATTTTCAAACAGAAGTCATTGTTGAAGAACTTGGATTTCAATATCTCGGACCGATAGATGGGCACAATATAACACTATTGATGAGCGCTTTGTCTTTTGCGAAAGAGGCAAAAAGGCCTATTTTAGTGCATGTTGTAACAAAAAAGGGAAAAGGGTATAAATTTTCTGAACAAAACCCCACAAAATATCATGGTGTATTTCCATTTGATATTAATACGGGCGATTTTGTTGCCAATGGGCAGTTGACTTATTCAGATGTGTTTGGCAAATCACTGATTGATTTGGCATTAAAAAATGAAAAGATTGTAGCTGTTACAGCAGCAATGCTCGATGGCACAGGTTTGGAAGAATTTGCAAAAAAATTTCCAGATAGATTTTTTGATGTGGGAATTGCTGAAGAACATGCAGTTGTTTTTGCTGCTGGACTTGCCAAGGCCGGCTTAAAACCTTTTGTTGCTATCTATTCAACTTTTTTACAGAGAAGTTATGATGAGATTTTTCATGATGTTTGTCTCCAAAATCTTCCGGTTGTTTTCTGTTTAGATAGGGCTGGAATTGTTGGAGATGATGGTCCAACACATAATGGAGTATTTGACCTTTCATATTTAAGGCATTTTCCAAATATTGTTGTTATGGCTCCTAAAGATGAGACGGAATTATATTCAATGTTATGTTTTGCGCTCGATCAAAAAACACCTGTGGCAATCAGATATCCCCGCTCTAAAATTCTTTCTGCAAACTGGAAAAACAATGCAGAATCAATTTCTTTAGGAAAAGGCGAATTAGTCTATGAACCACAAAAAGGGAAGGGGAATAATATTCTAATAATTGCTATTGGTTCAATGGTTATTCCATCAATTGAAGCAGCAAAAAAAATTGAAGAAAAAGGATTTGCCCCAAAAGTCATTAATGCGCGATTTGTGAAACCTCTTGATTTTGAACTGATTTTATCGAGTGCGAAAGATGCAAAATTAGTTGTAACAGTTGAAGAAAACTGTCTGCAAGGCGGATTTGGATCCGCTGTTTTGGAATTGTTTGAAGAAAACAATATTTTGGTTCCAGTGAGAAGGATTGGTATCCCTGATAAATTTATTGAACATGGCAAAAGAGATTTTATCTTGGACAAATATGGCTTGTCTTCAGATAAAATATCTGATTTTATTTTAAGGAGTATTTTTTGAAATCAGATTTAGAAATAGCAAAAGAATCGAAAATTAAACCAATCGAGAAAATTGCTTCTTCTGTATCTCTTTCTCCTGAAGAAATAGATTTTTACGGAAAGCATATCGCCAAAGTAAAATTGTCTGCTTATAAAAAAAGAGAAAAACAGAAAGACGGCAAATTAATTTTGGTCACAACAATTACTCCAACACCTCTTGGCGAAGGCAAAACAACAATGACAATAGGCCTTGCTCAGGCATTAAAAAAAATCAATAAAAAATCGTTTGTTTGTATCAGAGAACCCTCTCTTGGTCCAACTCTTGGAATAAAAGGCGGAGCTTGCGGTGGAGGTTATTCTCAAGTCATTCCAATGGAAGACATAAATTTGCACTTTACTGGTGATATGCACATGGTCAGTTCTGCTAACAACTTTTTGTCTGCGATGATTGACAATCACCTATATTTTGGGAATGAACTTTCTTTTGATATTAACAATATTTTGTGGAAAAGATCTTTAGATATGAATGACAGGGCTTTGCGTGATATAACGCTTAATTATAAAGATTTTCAAATAAAAACCTCTTTTGATATTTCTGCTGCTTCTGAAATTATGGCAATACTTTGTTTGTCAACCGACTTGTCAGATTTAAGAGATAAATTATCTTCAATTATTGTTGGATTTGATAAAAATGGCAGGCCGATAACTTCAGCAAATCTCAAAGCCGATGGGGCAATGTCTGTATTGCTAAAAGAAGCTATAAAACCGAATTTGGTCCAAACTATTGAAGGAGTACCGGCATTTGTTCATGGAGGCCCTTTTGCAAATATAGCGCATGGGTGCAATAGTTTAATATCAACAAAGTTAGCGTTGAAGTTATCAGATTATGTTATAACAGAAGCGGGTTTTGGGTCTGATTTGGGGGCAGAAAAATTTTTCAATATTAAGTGCAGAAAAGGCAATCTCAATCCAAACGCTATTGTTTTAGTTGTCACAATGAAAGCGTTAAAATGGCACGCTGGCGTTGATAAAGAATCAATTAGAGAAAAGAACGAAGATGCTGTTATTAAAGGTTTAGATAATATGGCTTTGCATTTAGATGGATTAAAAAATTATTCTTTGCCTGTATTGATTGCGATAAATAAATTTTCATTTGATTATGAATCAGAGATCAATTTGGTATTGGAATACTGCAAAAAAATTGGCTTGCCATGTTCTGTTTGTGATGTCAGAGAAAGTGGCGGATCAGGGGGAATTGATCTTGCTAAAAAACTAGTTGAAATAGTTGATCAATTTGAAGGAAAATATTCCCTTTTGTATGAGGATAAACTTAATGTTGTTGATAAATTAATTATTATTGCTCGTAAAATTTATCATGCTAAAGATGTAATATTAACTGAACATGCGACGAAGGATTTGAACAAAATTGAAGATTTGGGGCTAAATTTTCTTCCTATATGCGTTGCAAAA
Source organism: uncultured bacterium (assembly GCA_964597815.1). GTDB lineage: Bacteria > Margulisbacteria > WOR-1 > JAKLHX01 > JAKLHX01 > CAZQZN01. Next base: position 100,537 of record CAZQZN010000003.1, read on the forward strand.
ACACAATTCTCTTTTACTGATGATCATACAAAAATCGGGGCTCAAACTAACCACACTATAAAAATAAAGAACCTTAAAATTTCTGCTGGAGCGGGTTTTATTGTTGCTTACGCTGGTGATATAATGACAATGCCGGGATTACCAAAGCATCCAGCTTCAGAAAATTTTTACATAGATGATTTAGGGGAAATACACGGGTTGTTTTAATGATTGATCAAGAAAAAATAAAAAAAGCTGTTAGACAAATTCTTATTGCGATAGGGGATAATCCAGATAGAGAAGGTCTCAAAGAAACTCCTTCTCGTGTTGCCCGAATGTATGCAGACATTTTTTCCGGAATTTCAAAAGATCCCCTAAAAGAGATAAATGTCTTCCACAACGAAAATAATGAAGAAATGATAATGGTTAAGGACATCCCTTTTTATTCTATGTGCGAACATCATCTTTTGCCTTTTGTAGGCAAAGCGCACGTTGTTTATATTCCCAAAAAAGGGAAAATTACCGGCTTATCAAAATTAGTGAGGGTAATTGAGGTTTTTGCAAAAAGGCCACAAGTTCAAGAGCGTTTGACATCACAAATTGCAGATGCTCTAATGCAAAAGATTCAGCCCCATGGTGTTTTTGTGATAATTGAGGCAGAACATTTTTGTATGTCTATGCGTGGAGTAAAAAAACCCGGATCAATAACAACTACTTCTGCCGTCAGAGGCGTTTTTAGAAAAAATTCAACAACAAGAGCGGAAGCTCTATCCTTGCTTAAAAAGTGAAAAAAATCACAAAATTTATCCTTTTCCTTATAATTTTTTGTTCAATCTGGCGGGTAAATTGCTCTTATGCAGAAATGAGGGCAATGTGGATAACAAGATTTCAACTTGATTCAAAAGATAAAATTGACAGATTTATCAAAATTGCCAAAGAAAACAACTTTAATAATATTTTTGTTCAGGTTGTTGGCAGAGGGCAGGGTTATTATGATTCAAGTGAAATACCCAAAATTCCTCTCGATTTTGATCCTTTGGAATATATTGTTGAAAAATCTCATAAAAATAATATTAAAGTGCATGCTTGGCTAAATGCATACTATGTTTGGTCTTCTGCTGAGTTACCTGATGATCCAAATCATGTAGTTAATAAACATCCGCAATGGCTTATTCCGTCAAATTCGCAAATGAAATTTCTAAATCCTGCAAATAATGAAGTAAAAAATTATCTATTTGATATGTATTATGAAGTTGTAAAAAAATATGATATTGACGGCATTCATTTTGATTATATTAGATACGATGGTTATTATTATGGTTTAGACAGACAAACACGCGAAAATTTTGCTAGAACATATTTTGTTGATCCTTTTTATATTGTATATTTCCCACAAGCGGTCAAATATTATTATGGTGAACAAAAGTATAACTATTTAAAACAAAAATGGATTGAATACAAGTGCGAACAAGTCAGTGAATTAGTCAGAGATTTAAGCATTGCTGTGAAGAGTTTGAACAAAAATATTCTTATTTCAGCGGCTGTTTACGGTGATCTTCAGACAGCAATAGAATCGAAATCTCAGAATTGGCCTCTCTGGTTAAAAAAGGGATGGATAGATTTTGCAGTTCCTATGTTGTACACAACAGATAATGATATATTGCAAAAAAGAATCTCACACATCATAAAAATGGTTGACGGTAAAAAAATTGTTATTGGTCTTGGCCCATATCTTATGTCTCCTGAAGAATTTTATAAACAATACAAAACCTATAAAGAATATAAAAACAAAAACAGTTCTATTATTGGATTTAATTTGTTTTCTTATGATGCGATTTTTTCAAATCAAAAATATTTTTCAATTTTTAAGAAATGAGCCAAAACTTTTCTGTATTTTTTGAACTTCAAAAAATCCCCGGAATCGGATTGGCAAAAATAAAAAAATTGGCACAACACATAAAACCAATTGAAAAAATAAAGAACTGTAGTATTGATGATTTATGTCAGATCGATGGTATAAGTTATTCTATTGCTAATAAAATTTATTCTAAAATTTCTCAAATTCAGAATGTTGATGAAAAAATTTTTTCAAAATTAAAAACAATAAACTATACTACTTTGGCAGATGATGATTATCCAAAACTTCTTTTTGATATTTATGATCCACCTCCAATTTTGTTTTATAAAGGCACCCCGCTAAAAAATGAAGATATATGCATTGCTGTTGTTGGCACAAGAAATCCAACCCCTTATGGAGTTTTGGTTGCTGAATTAATTACAAAGGAGCTTGTTGAAGCAGGCATTGTCATAGTTTCAGGCCTTGCAGTTGGAATAGACACTATTGCACATAAAACTGCTTTAAAATATAAAGGCAAAACTTGTGCTGTTTTGGCTGGAACTTTGGATAAAATATACCCATCGTCAAATTCTTATCTTGCTAAAGAAATTATAGATAGTGGCGGGGCACTTTTAACTGAAAATCTTTTTGAAGATGAGCAATTTGGAAAATGGAATTTTCCAAGAAGAAATCGAATCATATCTGGTATTTCCAGCGGTGTTGTTGTAATTGAAGGTGCAAAAAACAGCGGGGCTTTGATAACAGCAGATTTTGCTTTGGAACAAAATAGAGATGTTTTTGCTGTTCCGGGAGGAATATTTTCTAAAAAAAGCGAAGGCCCGAATTTTTTGATAAAAAATGGAGCAAAACTCGTAGAAACTGCAAAAGACATATTAGAGGAAATTCCTTTACAGATAAATTATAAAGTAAAAAACGAAAATTTTGCAAAATTTCAAAATTTCTCTGATGAGGAAAAATCCATAATTCAATGCTTGCAATCAGGGCCAAAAAACTTCGATTTTCTTGTTGAAAATACTAAAATACCTTTTGAAAATTTAACTTCACTATTGTTATCTATGCAGATGAATGGTGTTTTGAGAGAGATTGCTCCAAGTATATTTGTAAGCGTGGTATAATCATTATTAAAGAAATTTTGGAGAGTTTTATGATATATTTTACCGATATGTATGCTTCTCAATTGCTTGGTCAAACAATTACTGACAGGATAGAAGCAAAAATTGGCAAAGTTAAAGATATTGTTATAGATCCTTCTGAACAATTCCCAAAGGTCATAGGTTTTTTGACAAAAATAGAAAATCAGGGAAAAGACAAAATTATTCTTTTGAGCGAACTTAATTTTATAAGCAAAAATGTGATTTCCTGCGCTAAATTAAAAGAGGAAATTTCTTTTGCTCCTAACCGCGATAATGAAATTTTTGTAGTCAGGGATTTGCTTGATAAACAAATACTTGATATTCATGGTTCAAAAGTTGTTAGAGTAAATGATATAAAGTTTGCCAAAATAGGCGAGGAGATTAGACTGATTGCCGCCGATGTTGGTATCAGAGGTATTTTGCGTCGCTTAAAAGTTGAAGATATAATTATTAATTTTCTATCTGCATTTGGTGTGCGTTTGAAAGAGGAGCTAATTGGTTGGAACTATGTAGAACCATTCAAAACTGATATTGCAAAATTAAAACTTGTTGTCCCATATAAGGGTATGTCAAAACTTCATCCTGCTGACATTGCTAGCATCATAAGTCAAGTTCATACCGAAGAAAAAACCGCTATTTTTGAGTCGTTGTCCACTGAAACAGCCGCAGAAGCATTGCATGAACTTGAGCCAAAAATACAAGCATATCTTATTGGCACCCTTGATACCAAAAAAGCGCTCTCAATCATTGAAAAAATGCCTTCTGACGAAGCTGCTGATGTATTGGGAGATCTCTCTGAAGAGAAAGCTACAGAATTGCTTAGGTTGATGAAAACTAAAAAAGCTCAAGAAGTGCAGAGCTTGTTAAAACACGGGGAAGAAACTGCAGGTGGTTTAATGACAACAGAATTTGTTACAATTCCTGCTAATTTCAATGTTGCCCAAACAATTGAAAGACTTAGAGAACTTGCTCCATCTGCCGAAACAATATATTACTTGTATGTAACTGATGAAGAGAATCATCTCATAGGAGTTTTGTCTTTAAGAAATTTGATAATCGCTTCTCAAGATAAGCCAATAATTGACATCTGTTCTACAAATGTTATTACTGTAAAAGCAAACGATAGTCAAAGAAAAGTTGCTGATGTGATTTCAAAATACAATTTGTTGGCTGCTCCAGTAGTTGATGATCAAAACAAAATACTTGGAATTGTAACTGTTGATGATGTTGTCGATTTCATTATTCCCCCGCTTGCAAGAAGAAAGAGAATGTCTGTCGGATAAAAAAAACCTCTTCGATCCTAGCCGAAGAGGTTTTACGCAAGAAACGAAAATTGAATTAACCAACCTTCTTCATGAGTTTTTTCTTTTTTATGATGCTCCAAAGAATTTTGGTCATTGATGTGACTGGGATAGCTTTTTTCCCAAAAACATCTTCAAGAGTGTCGGTTTGACCTTTGAAATCGACTTTGTACTTTGTAAGTCCTCCTTTTGCCATCTGCTATCACCTCCTTTATTTTTTAATTTCTCTCTCTTAAAAACCTTTTATGCTATAATTATAGAGCATATTTGCAGATTGTCAACAACTTTTTTAGAGAAAGAAATAAAGTTTTAAGAGTTAGAAAATGTTTAAAAAAATCCTGATTGCAAATCGTGGTGAGATAGCAGTTAGAATAATTCGCGCATGCAAAGAGATTGGGATTAAAACTGTTGCAATTTATTCTGAAGCTGACAAAGATTCTTTACATGCAAAACTTGCTGATGAATCATATTGTATTGGTCCAGCTTTGCCCGCAAAAAGTTATTTAAATATTCCAGCGATTATTTCAACTGCGGAGGTTTCAAATGCACAGGCAATTCACCCCGGTTATGGGTTTTTAGCAGAAAATGCAAAGTTTGCTGAAATTTGTTCTGCTCACAATATAACATTTATTGGCCCGAGTCCGGAAGCGATAGAACAGATGGGAGATAAAGCAACCGCAATTCAATGCGCAATGCGAGCTGGGGTTCCGACACCTCCTGGTTCGGGCGGAATTGTTCAAAGTGAAGAGGAAGGTTTAAAAATAGCGAAAAAAATTGGATTTCCTGTCTTGATAAAAGCGACAGCTGGTGGCGGAGGAAAGGGAATGAGGATTGCCCAAAATGAAGAGGAATTTCCTTCTCTTATGAAGATGGCCAGATCAGAAGCTGAGAGTGCTTTTGGGAATCCTGATGTTTACATTGAGAAATTTATTTTGAAGCCAAAACATGTCGAAATTCAAATTTTGGCCGACAATTATGGGAATACGATTTATCTTGGAGAACGAGATTGTTCAATACAAAGAAGAAACCAAAAACTCATAGAAGAAGCTCCTTGTTCAGTTTTAGATGAGAGAACCCGAAGAAAAATGGGAGAAGCGGCTGTTCGTCTTGCAAAAGCAGTAAAGTATAGAGGTGCAGGAACAATTGAGTTTTTGCTTGATATTAATGGCAAATTTTATTTTATGGAAATGAATACTCGTGTTCAAGTTGAACATCCGATCACAGAGATGGTAACAGGAATAGACATTGTAAAGAACCAAATATTGATTGCTTCTGGAGAAAAACTTTCGATAAAGCAAAATGATATAAAACTTTCTGGGCACGCTATTGAGTTTCGAATCAATGCTGAAGATCCCGACAGAAATTTTATGCCATCTCCCGGAAAAATTCATCAATATCTCCCTCCCGGTGGTTTTGGTGTGAGAGTTGATAGCTTTGTTTATTCAAACTACAAAGTTTTGCCTAATTATGACTCCTTGATAGCGAAACTTATTGTCCACGGTAAAAATAGAGATGAAGCCATACAAAAAGGCAAGAGAGCTTTATCAGAATTTATTATCGAAGGAATAAAAACAACAATTCCATTTCATCTTAAAGTTTTAGAAATTGAAGCTTTCAAAAACGGACAGGTTTATACAGATTTTATTCCTACATTTATGAGCAATTGATATGGCAAAAAGATCCACAGCAAGAAAAATCGCAATGCAGACTTTGTATCAGATAGATATTGCAAAAATTCCATTTGATGAAGCTTTTCAAAATGTTATCTCCGAAGAAAAATTTAGTGATGAGACAATTAACTATGCAAAAAAGCTTGTAAAATCAACTTTGGACAATATTGATGCCATTGATAATAAAATAAAAATTGCTTCAAAAAATTGGGCATTAAACAGAATGGGATTTGTTGATAGAAATATTTTAAGGCTGGCTGTTTGCGAAATTGAATGTTTAAAAGAAAATCAGATTCCTGTGATAATAAACGAAGCTATTGAACTATCAAAAAAATTTAGCGGGAAAGACGCACAAAAATTTATTAATGGCGTTTTGTCATTTTTTGCATCTAAGAAAGATTAACAGTTAACTAAACAACTGCGCCTTTTTTTTGTGGGGATTGTATATTTACAATTGTTCCAAATGTTTCTTCAACTTTTTTTGGATCAATTTTTGCACCACCTTGATTTGGAGCAGATTGTGAAATACTTACTGGTTTTTCGGTTACTCCGCCAATTTCTGCCATTTTTTGCACCTCCTCAAAAGATGTTTCTAATTCTTAATCGTTATTAAATACCTTAATCTTGCATATATTTTAACATATTTGGGAATAGAGGCATATTATTATTGATATGCAATGAGATCTATCAACTGAAAAGTGCTAAAATATAAGTAAGTATGTTCACTGGCATTGTAGAAGAAATTGGAAAAATTAAAAATTTAGAGTTAAGAAATAGCATTCTCAAAATAACTATCGCATCAAAAATTGTTGCCAAGGATCTCAAAAAAGGTGATAGTGTTGCTGTAAATGGTGCTTGTTTGACAGTTGTTGATGTAAAACGTGATTTTTTTTCAGCAGAGGTTGTTCCTGAAACTATTTCAAAAACCAATTTGGGCTTTTTAAAAATATCTGATGTTGTCAATCTTGAAAGAGCCCTAAGACTGTCTGATAGGTTGTCAGGAAATATTGTGACTGGTCATATAGATGCTGTCTGCTCGGTAAAAAAAATTATTAAAGGCAATAATTGGGAAATTGTTCTGCCTATTCCGAAAGAATTTTTAAAATTTTGCGTAAACAAAGGATCTATTTGTGTAAATGGTGTCAGTTTGACAATAGCCAAGATTGAAAATTCACAAATTGTGATTTCTATAATACCATATACTTTACAGAATACTAACCTTAACCTTTTAAAAACTTCAGACAAAGTTAATGTTGAATTTGATCTTTTTGGGAAATATATAATTTCTCATTTAGAAAACATAATTCCAGCACAAAGTTTTACAAGCAGGAACATTTTGTCAAGTTTTATGGATTTTACGGAAAATGGTGATATAGCATGCAATTAAATTTTAATACTATTGAAGAAGCGTTGTTGGATTTAAAAGCAGGGAAGTTTGTGATCGTTGTTGATGACCAAGATAGAGAAAACGAAGGTGATCTGGTTATAGCGGCGGAAAAAGTTACTCCAGAATCTATAAATTTTATGATAACTTATGCAAAAGGGTTAGTTTGCGTTCCAATGACTGAAAAAAGATTAAAAGAACTTGAAATCGATCAAATGACAACAAAAAATACTGAATCAATGAGAACAGCGTTTACAGTATCTGTTGATGGGCATTCAAAATTTGGAGTTACAACAGGTATTTCTCCTTCTGATAGAGCAACTACGATAAAAGTTTTGATTGACCCAAATTCAAAGCCATCAGATTTAGTAAAGCCCGGTCATATTTTCCCTATTATGGCAAAAGAAGGAGGAGTATTAAGAAGAGCTGGGCACACCGAAGCTGCAGTTGATTTGTCGCGGTTAGCTGGATTGTATGAAGCGGGAGTAATTTGTGAAATTATTGGATCTGACGGGAAAATGCTAAGAAGAGATGATCTGATTAAATTTGCAAAAGAACATTCGTTAAAAATTATTACCATTGAAGATCTAATCAAATATAGGATAAAAAACGAAAAATTGATAAATTTAACGAGCGTTGTTAAAATGCCAACCTCATATGGTGAATTTGTGGCTTATTCTTATGAAGATATTTTGACAAAAGAACTGCATATTGCACTGGTAAAAGGTGATGTTAAAAATAAAAAAAATGTTCTTGTCAGAGTTCATTCTGAATGTTTTACTGGTGATGTTTTGAAAAGTCAAAGGTGTGATTGTGGAGAACAACTTGAATCATCACTTAAAATCATTGAAAAGGAAGGGCTTGGTGTGTTGCTATATATGAGACAGGAAGGAAGAGGAATAGGATTAAAAAATAAACTTAAAGCATATGAACTTCAGGATCAAGGTTATGATACAGTTGAAGCCAATGAAAAACTTGGATTTCCAGCAGATTTGAGAGATTATGGAATTGGTGCTCAAATATTAAGAGATTTGGGCTTATCAACTATAAGATTGCTCACAAACAATCCTCGAAAAATTGTTGGTATCGAAGGATATGGATTAAAGGTTGTTGAAAGATTACCGATCGAGGTAAAGCCTAACAAATATAACAGAAATTATTTGTTGACAAAATCCAAAAAACTTGGACATATTTTGTCGTATAATGATAATATAAACTGACAAGTAATTAGGAGGTTATTTTATGAAAATAAAAGAAGGTTTGTTAGATGCAAAAGGATTATCTTTTACAATCATTGTTAGCAGGTTTAACGATTTTATTTCAAAAGAGCTATTAGAGGGTGCATTGGATTGTTTGAAGCGGCACGGAGCAACGGAAGATAAAATCGAAGTTATATGGGTTCCCGGTGCTTTTGAGATGCCTCTTTTTGCACAAAAAGCCGCACAAAAAAAACCCGATGCAGTGATTTGTTTGGGCGCAGTTATTAGAGGCGGAACCCCACATTTTGATTATGTTGCGGCAGAAGTTTCAAAAGGCATAGCCAAAATATCTCTTGAATTTTCACTCCCAATAATTTTTGGTGTTTTGACAACAGACAATGTAGAACAAGCAATCGAAAGAGCGGGGACAAAAGCAGGCAACAAGGGATGGATGGCGGCTTTATCCGCAATAGAATCTGCAAATTTGGCAAAACAATTTTAAATCTCTAAAAAAATAAATTAGACAGGAGATAGAAAGAAGTGGCAAGGGTTTATTTTGAAAATGTAACAAAAAGATATGGCAATGTTGTTGCTGTAAAGGATATGACATTAGAAGTAAAAGACAGAGAATTTTTGGTTTTGGTTGGGCCTTCTGGATGCGGAAAAACTACAGCCCTTAGAATGGCTGCAGGTTTAGAGGAAGTTTCAGAAGGCAAAATTTATATTGGTGATAGATTAGTAAATGATGTCGCTCCAAAAGACAGAGATATTGCCATGATTTTTCAAAGCTATGCTTTATATCCACATATGACTGTTTATGACAATATGGCTTTTGGCCTAAAACTAAGAAAATTCCCAAAGAATGAGATCGATAGAAGAGTTAAAGAAGCAGCAAAAATACTCAATTTAGAGTCAATGTTAGATCGTCTTCCAAAACAACTTTCAGGAGGTCAAAGACAAAGAGTTGCTGTTGGGCGAGCAATCGTTAGAGAACCGGCTGTTTTTTTAATGGATGAACCACTAAGCAATTTGGATGCAAAGTTAAGAGTACAGATGAGAGCATCTTTGCAGGAATTATATCAAAAACTTAGAGCTACAATAATATACGTTACTCATGATCAAGTAGAAGCTATGACTCTTGGTTCGCGAATCGCTGTGATTTTAAATGGCCAGTTACAGCAGGTTGACACACCATTAGAAGTTTATGGACATCCCAAAAATAAGTTTGTTGCTGGTTTTATCGGTTCTCCTGCAATGAACTTTATTAATGGCAGGCTTGACAAAGCAGGTGAACATTATTTCTTTGATTCAGATGATCTTAAAATTGTTTTGCCCAAGGAATTTGAAAGTGAATATCAAAAATATCTTGGTCAGGAAGTTGTTTTTGGAATAAGGCCTGAAGATATCTTAAGCCATGAATTAAAAGATACAAGATATCAATGTCAATTAGAAACAAAAGTTGAATTTAGGGAACTAATGGGCTCTGAAACTTATTTATATCTAACTATTGGCAAAACTCCAATAGTTGTGCGTGTTGATGCTCTTTGTGATGCCAAGCCCGGAAGTTCATATTGTGTTTACTTTAATTTAAAGAAAATGCATATGTTTGATTTCCATAATCAAAAAGCCATTATTTGATGCGACCTGAAAAATTAATATTTGAAAAAAGCGTTGAAAACAGATTTTCATTTGTTATCAATGAAAAATTTTTGTCAGACATTTCGATACCCGAAAAATTTTTAAAAAAATTTAAGATTGATCTTCCACAACTAAGCGAAATAGATTTTATTCGTCATTTTACGAATTTGTCAAGGCTGAATTTTGGTGTTGATAATGGATTTTATCCGCTTGGATCATGCACGATGAAATACAATCCCAAAATAAATGAGACAATTGCAGGAATTGATTCTCTAAAAAAAATACATCCATGGCAGGATCAAAGCAGTATTCAAGGATTACTAAAAATATTGTTTGATTTTGAACGTTTTTTGTGTGAAATTTTTGGGTTTGATTGTTTTTCTCTTCAACCATGTGCTGGTGCTCATGGTGAATTGTCCGCAATATTAATCGCAAAAAAATATTTTGAAGATAAAAACGAAAAGAAACGAAAAAAAATTTTAATTCCTGATTCTGCGCATGGGACCAATCCTGCAAGTGCAGCTATAGGTGGTTTTGAAGTTGTGAATGTTTCTTCAAATATTTTTGGAGAAGTAGATTTGGATTGTCTGAAATCTATTTTAAGCGATGAAATTGCTATGATGATGCTTACTCTTCCAAATACATTAGGACTTTTTGACAAAAATATTTTAGAAATTTCTAAAATGTTAAAAGAACATGGCATTTTGTTTTATATGGATGGAGCAAATTCTAATGCTTTGATTGGCAAAATAAAACCTGCTGATGCTGGATTTGATATTATACACTTAAATTTGCATAAAACTTTTTCAACTCCACATGGGGGCGGCGGCCCCGGTTCTGGACCGATTGGAGTGGTTGAAAAACTTAAAAAATATTTGCCTGTGCCAACTATTGGCTTTGATGGAAAGAGATATTTTCTTGATTATTCAAATGAAAAGTCATCAATAGGGAAGGTTTCTGCTTTTTATGGCAATATTTCTGTCATTTTAAAAGCCTATGGATATTTAAGAACAATTGGAAGAGAAAATTTATCTGCAATTTCTGAAAATGCTGTTCTAAATGCCAATTATTTACTAAAAAAATTAAAAGATTATTATTATCTGCCTTATGATAGAATCTGCCAGCATGAATTTGTTCTTTCAGCAAAAATACAAAAAGAAAAATATGGTGTAAGAGCTATAGATATTGCCAAACGCCTTATTGATTACGGATTTCACCCTCCAACTATATATTTTCCTCTCATTGTTGAAGAAGCGCTTATGATTGAGCCAACAGAAACTGAAAGCATTCAAACTCTTGATTTATTTGCTGATGCTATGATCTCTATTGCAAAAGAATGTGAATCCAATCCTGAAATTGTCAAGTCTGCTCCTCATACAACCGTTGTTTCAAGATTAGATGAGGTTAAAGCAGTAAAAGATCTTAACATTTGTTATAGAGATTGAAATGTTAGTCTTTAAATATAATCCTTCCGAAAGCATGGAAGAAGATCTAAAAATATTTCAAGAATTTAATGGTTTGCCTTTTTTTAAAGTTTACAATTTTGCTTGTGATTGCATTACATTTGGTTACTTTCAAAATAAAAATCAGATTTTTAATTTGGATTTGGCAAAGAGATTAAAAATTGAAATTGTAAAAAGGCCAACTGGTGGCGGAATTGTCTTTCATAGCAAAGAAGATATTATTTTCTCATCAGTTTGCAAATTTGATTTATTTCAAAATAATTTTAGAAACGCCTATAATTTTTTTTCGTATATTGTTCTTGATGCATTAAAGCAGTTTAATTTGCCTGTAAGCTTGTTTGCACAAAAAAATAAAATTTCTACTGCAGACAAATTAAAAAACTATTGTTTTTCTTTTTCTCAGGAATATGAAATTGTTCTTGGTAACAAAAAACTTGTTGGAATAGCGCAAAAAAGAGATAAAAACAAAGTTTTGATTCAAGGTGCTATCAAGTTTGCCAAGCCGGAGAGTAATTTGTTTTCAGTTTTGAAAGACAGAAATTCTCTTGATGAGGCATATATAGCAAATTTTGACAAAAAAATAAAAAATTATGAAATAATAGAAGTTCTAAAGGATTGTTTTACTAAAACATTTGCAAGATTTTGATTTTAGTGTTATAAAGGTTTGTATGAAGGAAGCACTTTTCTATAAAAAACTTGAACAAAACGACAAAGTTCAATGCTTTTTATGTCCGCATAATTGTGTGATCTCTTTGGATAGGGCTGGATTTTGCGGCGTAAGGAAAAATATTGGAGGAAAGCTTTACAGCTTAGTTTATGAAAAAGTATCTTCTGCTGCTGTTGATCCTATAGAAAAAAAACCGCTTTTTCATTTTAAACCTGCAACTCTGGTTTTTTCAATAGGGACGTTAGGTTGCAATATGCATTGCGGACATTGCCAAAATTGGAACATTTCGCATGTTGTTCTTGCTGAAAGCCCAAAGGATGCAAAATTATATCAAGTCAGCGTTGAAAATCCAACTGAATATCTTTCTCCTGAACAAGCGGTAGAATTGGCAATAAAATATGATTGTGATTCTATTGCTTGGACATACAATGAGCCAACAATATGGTTTGAATACACACTTGACACAGCAAAACTTGCCAAAGCCAAAGGTTTAAGAACAATATATGTAACCAATGGCTATATAAACCTTGAACCGCTTGATATGATTGGCCCTTATTTAGACGCATATAGAGTGGATATAAAAGCTTTTAACAAAGAAGCCTATAAAAAACTTTCAAAAATTCCTGATTTTCAGCCTGTTCTTGAAGCAATAATAAGGGCAAAAACAAAATGGAATATGCATATTGAAGTTGTCACAAACATAATTCCAACCTTAAATGATGATGAAACTCAATTAAACGGCATAGCAAAATGGATTAAAGAAAATCTTGGGGAGAACACACCATGGCATGTTACAAGATTTACGCCTTATCTAGAATTTGAAAAAATTATGCCAACACCCATTGAAACACTTGAAAAAGCCTATAGAATAGGAATTGAAAATGGTTTGAATTACGTTTATTTAGGTAATGTTCCTATGCATGAACTTGAAAATACATATTGCCCAAATTGCAAAGCATTGTTAATTGAAAGACAAATGTATGATGTTGTAACTTTTAATATTGAGGATGGTAAATGTGTTTATTGTTCTTTTCCGTTATCAGGATTTGTTTTTTGATCCCCTTCAACTCTTAAAACTTTTTTGGAATATATTTTTTCGATATAATCTTTCGTTTTTTTAAATTCCGAATCAATATGACTTGTCAGGTTCCCATATCTTTTATTAATCAGTTTTTTTAGCATAATTTTGGAGTAGATTGAAAACACAAAAGAGAAAACAGATATTGAAAGACCAATATAAACAATATTTTTTGAAGCTTTTGCTGCACCAAAAATTGCTGTGGCAATTCCTATTAATGCTGCTAATATAGAAATTCCAAATATGGTAAATAGTGCTCTTGGGTTTTCAAATATTTTCATATCCTTAAGATTATAACAACAAAAATAATTTTGTGCAAACAAAAATTATATGGTAGATTATTCAAATAGTTTGGTATATTGTGATATAATCACAAAAAAGATTGGGAGGGGTATTTATGACACACGCGTACATTTTGGTCGAAACTTTGCCAGGTAAATCAATCGATTTATTAAATGCTATTTCCGGAAAAGATTATATAAAACAATGTCATCTTGTAACAGGACCATATGATATAGTTGCTTTTATTGAAGCAAAAGATCTTAAAACTTTGGGTGATATTTTGGTGAAAGAGATACAAGCTACGGGATTTGTAGGTAGAACTTTAACTTGTGTTGTGGTTGAATCTGAAGAGACATAAAACAATTATTATTTTTTCAGAATTTTTTTGTCACCGACCAATTTGTTGATTGCGTTAATATAAGCTTTTGCGCTTGCCACAATTATATCCATATCTGAGCCATGTCCACTGTATACATTGTCGTTTTCTTTTATTCTCACAGTTACTTCACCAAGCGCGTCAGTACCGCCAGTAATAGCCTGAATAGTAAAATCTACCAGTTGAAAATTTCTTTTTACAATTTTGCTTATTGCTTTATAGACAGCATCTATTGGGCCAAAACCTGTAGCTATCGCTTTTTTCTTCTTGTTTTTAAATAGCAATACTACTGTTGCTTTTGGTTTTAATTTTGTGCCGGAAGCAATTTTTAGATCGGACAATTTGTATATTTCTTCGCAAATACAAATTTCATCGTTAACCAGAGATTCTATGTCTTTGTCCGTAATTTCTTTCTTTTTATCTGCCAAAACTTTAAAAGCCTCGAAAGTTTTTTCTATATCATCATCTTTTAACTCATATCCAAGCTCTTTCAATTTACTTATAAAAGCATTTCTTCCAGAATGTTTCCCGAGAATGAGTTTGCTTTCTGTTATACCAATATCCTGTGGGTTCATAATTTCATAGGTTTCCCTTGCTCTTAAAACACCGGCTTGATGAATTCCAGCTTCATGAGCAAAAGCGTTAGATCCAACAATTGCTTTGTTGGCTTGAACTATCATTCCTGTCAAATTGCTGACCAAGCGGCTTGTTTTGTAGATTTCTTTTGTGTTGATTGCTGTTTCACATTTAAAATGATCTTTTCGGGTTTTTATTGCCATAACAATTTCTTCCAGAGATGCGTTTCCAGCGCGCTCTCCAAGACCATTTATTGAACATTCTACTTGTTCGGCTCCATTTAGTACAGCCAGTAGAGAATTTGCAACACCAAGGCCTAAATCATTGTGGCAGTGGACGCTGATTATTGCTTTTGAAATATTTGGCACATTGTTTCTGATTTTTGCTATTAACGCACCAAATTCATCTGGTATTGTGTATCCCACTGTATCAGGTATATTTACAACATTGGCCCCAGCATTAATTACCGCTTCAATTATTTTATAGAGAAATTCCAGTTCGCTTCTGCCAGCATCTTCACATGAAAATTCAACATCATCGCATAGAGATTTTGCAAATTTTACCATTTCAACAGAAGTTTCTAGAACTTCTTTTGGCGTCATTCGCAATTTTTTCTCCATATGAATTGGACTTGTACCAATAAATGTGTGGATTCTTTTTCTCTTTGCTGGTTTTAACGCTTCTGCCGCAGCAAGTATGTCTTCTTTTTTTGCCCTTGCAAGAGAACAAATTATTGGCCCATCAACACTTTGAGCAATTTTGTTAATTGCTTCAAAGTCTCCGGGTGATGATATTGCAAAACCAGCTTCGATTATATCAACATTTAATCTTGCCAATTGTTTTGCAACTTCAAGTTTTTCCTCAACGTTTAAACTGCAGCCGGGAGCTTGTTCACCATCTCTAAGAGTAGTATCAAAAATATAAATTCTTTTTAGCATAAAGCACCTAAATTAAACTAAATTATATCATAAAAATCCATTATTGGCTTATTCGCCGGCTATTGAAAGATTTTTTATCAAAAGGGTGGGGCTTCCACAATTATTGCTTTCAGTGAAAAACTCCAAATTGTTTCCAGTTTCAACTACATTAAAAAGTAAATTGGCCAAATTTCCTGCAATTGTAACCCCTCTTACTGGGAAAATTTTTTTGCCGTTTTCTATCATGAATCCGCTGGCTCCAAGAGAAAAATCACCGGATATAGGGTTGAGAGAATGCAGAGCCATAACATTTGTTACATATAAACCTTTATCAACCATGTCAATAATGCCATCTTCTGAAACATGACCGTTGTCTATATAAAAATTTGTAGTCCCAATAACAGGGGGTGTTCTATAAGAATTTCTTGTAGCGCTTGATGTGGAACTTTTTTTTGCTTGTGAAGCAGCTTCTATATTGTACAAGAAATTTTCCAAAATTCCGTTTCTTACAACATATAATTTCTGAGATTCTATTCCTTCATCATCAAACGGCCTTGAGGCAATTCCTTCTTCTTTCAAAGCATCTTCCAGAATGTTTATTTTTGAAGAAGCTATTTTTGAACCCAATTTATCAAAGAATAGGCTTTTCTTTTTGTAAACATTGTCACCAAAAAACATTGATGAAGCAGCATATAAAAACTGTGACGCGACAAAATTTGATAGTACAACCGGCATTTCGCCTGATTTTATTATTTTTGCCCCAAGCATTTCAATAGCTTTTTTTGCTGCATTTTGTCCAATTTCCTTTGCATTAAATAAGTCCAAATCAACAAATTGTTTTACATAATGTCCTTCTTCAAACAAATTATTTTCTTGGGAGATTGCCTGCATAGAACCACCGCAATATATCTTTTTGTATCCACTTGAAAATCCATTTGATGTTTGCAAAAAAATAGTTGTTTCTTCATCAAAGTAATTTGCTGATTCGCAGTTAACAATTCTCTTATCATATGAAAAAGCAGCGTTTTCTATCTCTTTTGCCAGATTTATTTTATTCTCTTTTGTTAATTGCAAAATTTTTTTGTCGTATGGTATATTAAGGCTGTTTTTTGGAGAGAATTTTTTCGCAAACCCATAGAAATTGCATTCTTTTGAATTTTGTAAATTGCTGATCGCTTTTTTTAGCAGTTCATCAATGTTGTTTATATCGTTTGAAAAAGCAAAACCAAGTTTGTTTTTATTAAAGATTCTCAACCCCATCCCTAGGACAACGCCAGATTTAATTTTTTCAACTTTTTGATTTCTTACTTCAACAAATGAGCTTTTGGTTTCGATAATAAAGATTTCCGATTCTAAATCGGTTTTTTCTATTATTGATTTTGCGATATTTTTTAGATTTTCCATTTATTATGAGGATTGTATTGCTGTTATAGCACAGATATTTACTATATCATCAATGCTGCATCCTCTTGACAAATCATTTATGGGTTTTGCGCATCCCTGCAAAATTGGACCAAGCGCCATGGCTCCTCCAATTCTTTCTGCGATTTTGTATCCTATATTTCCAGCATCGAGATCAGGGAATATTAAAATTGTTGCCTTGCCGCCAATTTTGCTTTCAGGAGCTTTTCGTTTTGCAATTGATGGGACAACAGCAGCATCAAACTGCAGTTCTCCATCGATTTGCATTTCAGGGTCTTCTTTCAAAACCATATCTAATACAATTCTTGCTTTTTCCGCGGAAAGCGCTTTTGCACTTCCTTTTGTAGAGTAAGATAAGAGAGCAATTCTTGGTGTTTTTGCCAAAAGTTTTTTATAAGAATTGCTTGTTGAAAAAACAATATCTTTTAATTGTTCTGGAGTTGGGTCTGGAATTACTCCGCAATCAGCAAAAAACAAAATTCCTCCAAGGCCGAGAGATTTATTGTTGGTTATCATAACAAAGAAGCTTGATATAGAATTTATCCCTTCTTTTAACCCCAAGCAGTAAATTGCTGATTTAATAGTATGGCCAGTTGAGTGTGAAGCACCGCTGACCATTCCATCTGCCATATTTTCAGCTACAAGCATTGCCCCAAAAAAAGGGTAATCTGTTTGCATAATTTTTTTTGCTTCATTAAAAGAAATTTCTTTGTTGTGTTTTTTCATATTCAAAATAAATTTCTCAGCAAAAACATCAATTTTTGGAAACTCAAGAGGATCTATTATTGTTGTATTTGAAATATCGGCATCTATAGTTTTTGCTTCTTTTTCTATATTGTTTTTGTTGCCAATTAAGATAATATTTGCGATTTTTGATTTTGTTATGATATCAGATGCTTTTAAAACTCTTGAATCCTCAGTTTCAGGAAGGACTATTGTTTTGTTTAACTTTTTGGCTTTGCTCCAAATTTGTGAGAGGAAATCCATAACAATTTTAATATAACAGATTTTTGTCAGTTTATCAATTTTACTTATTCATTTTGATGCAAAGAAGCGGGAATTTTTAGCCAAGCTATTTATTTCATCGAATGTATTTATGCCTTTTTGTTCTAAAATAGAGACAAGTTTTTCCCAGATATAAAATGTTGTTTTGCAGTCTCCAAGTGCTCTATGTCTGTCAATAATGGGAACATTAAAATATTTTGCAATGGTATGCAGTTTATAGTTTGGAAGGTTAGGGATTATTACTCTTGAAATTTTTAATGTGCATAAAATTTTGTTTTTCATATTTGAATTTAAATGACGAGAAAAATTTTGTTGCAAGAACCCAATGTCAAAATCGCTGTTATGAGCAATGACAATATTGTCGGATAAAAAGTTTTCAAAATCTACCAAAACATCTTGAATCTCAGGTTTATCAACCAGCATTTCCTCTGTGATTCCGGTTATTTCAACAATCTTTTTAGGCAAATTGGTTTTAGGTTTTATCAAGGCGGAAAAAGAATCTATAATTTTTAAATTTTCTAATTTGAGCGCGCCAATTTCTATTATTTCATTATTTACTGGATCTAAACCAGTTGTTTCTATATCGACGATTGTGTATTTTAACGAACGCAAACTTTTAGAATTCAATTGTTCAATTTTTTTAAATAGCGTATGATTTAAAAGGTTTTCCAATAAAAACTTCTTTCTATTGCAAAAATATTTTTTTTCTGTCTTTATAAACTGGGATTTTTTCTCTGGCCTCGTTTGTTTTATTAAGATCAAATGTTGCTGTGATAACCTCTTCTTTATGTTGAGAACCTTTTTCCAAAATTTTTCCCCATGGATCGATTATTTGTGAGATACCTGCGTATTCATGTTTTTTGTCTGAGCCAACTCTGTTGCAACCACAAACAAATATAGCGTTTTCTATAGCACGGGCTTTTAACAATGTTTCCCAATGGTTTTCTCTAGCCAGTGGAAATTGGGCAGGAATAAAAAGAATTTGGATGCCTTCAAGCGATAATTTTCTGGACAGATCGGGAAATCGCAAATCATAACAAATAATAACACCTATTTTTGCTAAATGGGTATCAAAGGGTGTTGCACTTTTCCCATTTTCAAAATATTTGTCTTCTTCAAATGGGCTGAAAGTATGTATTTTGTCATAAGAACCAATTATTTTTCCATTATAATTAAAGACAAAACAAGTGTTATAAATCCTTTCATTTTTTATGTAGGGAATTGATCCGCCAACGATAATTGCATTGTTTTTTATTGCATGATATTTCAAAAACGAAAAAATTTCTTCTTGATGATTTTGGGCCAATTCTTTGAGGCCATTATATGCAAAACCAGTAGCCCACATTTCAGGCATAACTATAAAGTTTGGCTTGTATTTTGAACTTACTTCTATTAAGCGGGCTGTGTTTAAGAGGTTTTCTTTAACCTGTCCAGTTTTTATATCAGTTTGAATTAATGAAACTGTTATTTTTTTCATTTTTTCTCTAACTCTTTAACTTTTTTTATGCAATCAATTGCATTTTTTATTTCAATCATATCTTGCCACGTTAGCCATTTGGGAGAGCCCTTTTCTTTTGAAGGGTATCGGAGCAAATATGACGGATGGAAAATAGGCATGATTGAAATATCTGTATCTTTATACTTAAACCATTTTCCTCTAATTTTAGAAATCGGTTCGTTAGTATTTAAGACAACTTTACAGGCAGGAGAACCAGCTAAAATGATTATTTTTGGAGAGATTAATTTTATTTGTGCTTTAAGAAATGGGAAACACGAATCTGTTTCATCGGCTAAAGGAGTTCTGTTTTCTGGAGGTCTGCATTTTACAACATTTGTGATATAGATCTCATCGCGTTCTATATTGACTGATTGAAGAATCTTTGTTAGAAGCTGACCGGCTCTGCCAACGAAAGGAAGACCTTGTTCGTCTTCATCAGCTCCTGGACCTTCTCCAATGAGCATTGTATCGCAGGGAACAGGCCCAACACCAAAAACCACATTTTTTCTGGTTTTTGCTAGTTTGCAGGCATTACACTCTTTGCATTTTTCAATTAATTCTTCATAAGTCAAATTAGAATAATCTGGATTTTCTTGGAATAATTCCATTGGTATAAATATAACATTTTTGAGCGAAATATTCTATATGGGAACAATCGTGATGTCAATCGTTTTTATACAAGTTTTTTGTAATAAATTTCGAAATAATACAGAAGGTGTTTTATGACCGAGTATGTTCAAAGTATAAATAATTTTTATCATGGAACTTATTTGGATGATTCCCGTAATCTTACTCAAGCAATTTCTGACAGCAATGATGTAATAGCTTCTTACAAACAAAAAGTTTCATTTTTGAGAAAAGAGTCATATTGGATAGGAGCAAAACCAAGAAATGATATTGTCGATAACTTATATGCATTAGCAAAAGAAGGAAAAATTTCCCCCGATAGATGGAATATGTATGGTGATGCGGCTAAATCTTGGGAAAAACAAGCTCCACAGATAAAAAAACTTTATAGTGATAGTGAAAAAGAAAAATCCTTACCACAAAAAGAGATTAGCAAAGAAAAATCTTTGGTTGAAAAAACATTAAAGTCGGCAGAAGATGATGAAAAAGTCAAAGTCCTGACTGATAAAGGATATTGGATAGGAAGGAATCCTAAGAGTGATCTGGTAGAAAATTTATACATATTAGTTTCTGCTGGTTTAATTACCCCATCAAAATGGAACAAATTAGGAGAAACCTCAAAATCATGGGAAAGCCAGTCAGATGAGATAAAAAATTTAACCAAAAAATTGGAGGAAATAAAAAAAGAATCTCTGCCAAGAGAAGAAAAGCAAAGTGAAACCATTAACGTGCCGGCAAAAAATTTGGATGAAAAACCAGAAGAAACTATTGAGCCTGAAAAAAATCAAAATGCAGATCAAAAGAATGAAATTTCGGCTTCTTTAACAAAAGAAGAAGCAAAGATGTTTTTAGAAATTGCTAAGAGTGCTGGTTATGATCACGTTCACACTGTAAGATCCGGGGAAAATATCTCAAAAATAGCAGCCCTTTATGATACAACCATTCAAAGATTATTGTGGGATAACAAAGATGTAATATATGGGCTTGGAAATCATCTGATAATTGGCCAGGAATTAAAAATAAAGACAGATGAATTGTCAAAACAAGAGCAAAAACAAATACAGGATTATTACAATAATTTAGTTGCTCTGGAGAGGCACAAAGAATGTTTAAAACAATCGCCTGAATTTACTAGCAAACTAAAAAATGATATTTTGCAATACTACCAAAAAAAAGGTGCTTTTGATGAAATAGAAGAAAAAACGATAAATCAATTTATTGCCAAAAACTTATCAGAACTTTTTGAAAACTCAAGCTTTTTTGAAATAAGAGATAACTTGGCAGGCCCTACATATCCTCATAAAGTAAATGAGCTTTTAAAAACACTTCCAGATTATAAAAGCTCACAATTCTTAGAAATGCATTTAGATGTTCCCGGATCTCAGGAACTGAGAATTTTCTTTAGAGGGGATGATGGAAAAGCAAAAGTTTGGACAAAAGCAAATGGGATTCAAGATGCAGAGCACAATTATTGGTTTGTGAAACTGGGGAAAAATTATATTGTGGAATTTGGTGCAATTGATTTGTTTGCAAAAAGCTTGATAGAAACTGACAAAGATGAATCCGCAAAATTTGATGCCTATATTCAAAATCAAATTTCCGAGTTAAAAGATGGGATGGAAGCACTTGGAATTACTAAGCCGGTATTTTTGGCTGGTCATGGAGGAACAGCTGATAATAGTTTTCTAAAAATATATTCTCAAGAACAGCAAAAATTTCTTTCAAATACCGGAGCTTCTTTTTATTATACAAAGGAGCAAAAACAGATTGCGGAAGTTATTAGCAGATCTTTACTGTCTTCTAATGTTTGAAAATATTTGAAGTCCTAAAATTTTCTCCTTTTTTTCAGATTAATAAATGTAGGGGGATAAAATGCCTTTGGACAATTTTCAAAACATTTCATTTGAAGATAAAGTAAGAACACTACGAAATGGCGGATATTGGGTTGGTGTAAAAAATCCAAGACGGGATATTGTTGAGACACTCTATGAAAATAGAGAAAAAATCCGTGCGGAAAAATGGAATGAATTAGGTTCAGCCTCACTTCCTTGGCAAAAGCAATACACAAAATTTTTAAAAACAGAAAATAATCTAGAAAAAGTTATTGACATACAAAAATCAAATGAAATTGAAAAACAAAAATATCTTGCGATGAATAACAACAACGAAAGTGCCTCACTAAAAGTAATAAGTTACAAAATAAAAACAGAACCAGAAACAAAAGTAAATCCGACAGAAAAATTTTCAAGTAATTTTCCAGTGGTTGAATATAAAGTTAAACTAAATGATAACCTTTGGAAAATTGCAAAAATGTTTTATTGCAGTGAGAAAGAGATTAGATCTCTCAATAAATTAAAATCCGATATCATTAGGGAAGGCCAAATTTTAAAAATACAACCCGGAACAAAAACTGATAAAAAATTCTCACCTGACAGAAAAATATACTCTTATCTTTTGACTGCCGATGACTTGCAAAACAAAAATCCTTTGGAAATTGTTGCGGCAAGATTTAGTGGAAATGAGCCGAATCAGATTATAACTGCTGATGATATAAAAACAGTAAATAATATTGATGGCAAAAAATTGTATGTAGGCCAGCATCTATGGATAACAAAAGTGACTATTGAAGGAAAATTGGCTTCTTGGTATGGAAATGATTTTCATGGGCAAATAATGGCAAACGGCAAAAAATTTAATGCGCATAAAATCTCCTGTGCGTCAAGAGATTTGCCCTTAGGTGCTTTGATATCAATTGAAAATCTTCAAAATAAAAAATTAGTTAGAAATGTTCCTGTGTCAGATAGAGGGCCTTATTTTGATAAATCAATAAGAGCATTAGATATTTCTCTTGAAACAGCAAAACAATTAGGAATGATAGAACAAGGAGTATCACCTGTAAAAATTATTATTGAATTTCTTCCAAAAATGCCTGATTTACCCCTTTCAATATAGTCTCGTTTTTTATGTTATAATTTGCCTTGATGAGCGTAAAACTTTATGATACGACTTTGCGTGATGGAGCTCAGACAGAAGGCATTTCTTTTTCTGTTTCTGATAAGATATCTATCGCCAAATTACTAGATTCTATTGGAATCCATTATATTGAAGGCGGTTGGCCGGGTTCTAATCCCAAAGACAAAGAGTTTTTTAGCAGGGTTAAAGATATTGAGTTTAAAAATTCTGTTATAACGGCTTTTAGCAGTACAAGACGTCCAAATACCCCTATTGAAAAAGATGAAAACATAAAAAAATTGGTAGCTGCTGAAACAAAAGCAATTACAATTTTTGGAAAAAGCTGGGATTTCCATGTAACTTATGCTCTCAAAACCACGCTTGAAGAAAATTGCGCGATGATTTACGATACAATTTCCTTTCTAAAATCTTTAGGCAAAGAAGTTATCTATGATGCTGAACATTTTTTTGATGGATACAAAGCAAACCCAAGCTATGCTCTCCAAACTTTAAAAGAAGCTGAAAGAGCGGGTGCAGATGTTTTATGTTTGGCTGATACAAATGGTGGCTGTATTCCTTCTGAAATAGCAAAAATTATTAAAGAAGTTGCAAAAGAGATCAAAACCCCAATAGGTATTCATGCTCATAACGACAGTGATTGTGCTGTTGCTAATTCTTTGATTGCCATTGAAAATGGTGCTGTTCATGTTCAAGGTACGGTCAATGGATATGGAGAAAGATGTGGAAATGCAAACTTGTTTTCAATAATTCCTGCTCTCAAACTAAAAATGGGGATTGACTGCATTTCTTCGGAAAATCTTAAAAAACTTACTTTAGTTGCAAGGCATATTAGTGAGATTGCAAATCTGTCTCTTCCTTCTGGAGCTGCTTATGTTGGCAGAAGCGCTTTTACTCATAAGGGCGGAATACATGTAAGCGCTGTTATGAAAAACTCAAAAACTTATGAGCATATTGACCCTGCTTTGGTTGGAAATGAACGACGGGTTACAATCTCTGAACTTTCTGGTGTCAGCAATTTATTGTTCAAAGCAGCATCGTTTGGAATCGAAGTAAAAAAAGATTCTCCTCATATAAGAGCATTTCTTTCTCAGTTGAAACGGCTTGAACATGAAGGTTATCAATTTGAAGAAGGCGAAGGTTCTTTTGAGCTTTTGTTAAAAAGATATATGGGGCTGTTCAAATTACCGTTTGAATGGAAGAAATTTGAGGTTAAAACTATAAAAGACAAAAACAAGACGACGAAAGTTGAAGCAAAAGTTGAGGTTAAAATTGGCAAAAAAATCATCTCAGCAAAGGGATCTGGCAATGGTCCTGTTAATGCCTTGGACGAAGCAATAAGAAGAACATTGTGCAAAAAATTTCCAAGTATTTCGGATATTAAACTTGTTGATTACAAGGTTCGGGTGATCAACAGTAAAGATGGAACCGGTGCAAAAGTTAGAGTGTTGATAAAATCAAAAGATAACGAAAAAGAGTGGGGAACAGTTGGAGTTTCCACAAATGTCATTGAAGCAAGCTGGATTGCTTTAGTAGATAGTATAGAGTACAAACTTATGATTGAAGGTTCAAAAAAATGAATAATGTTTTGCCAATCACAGCAAAAGCAAATAAAAAAAATCATTTAGAAATTGGTGGGGTTGACACAGTAAATTTAGCAAAAAAATTTGGCACTCCTTTATATGTTTTAGATGAAAAAACAATAAAAAGTGCTTGTAGAAGTTATTTAAATGCTTTCAAAAAATATCCGAATTTTTTCCCTATTTTTGCATCAAAATCTCTTTGTGCAAAATCCGTTCTAAAAATTATATCTGATGAAGGTTTTGGTGTAGATGTCTCAACAGCTGGGGAACTTTATACCGCGATAAAAGCAAAAGTTCCCAAAAAAAATATTTATTTTCATGGGAACAACAAACTTGAGGAAGAGATCATTTTTGCATTAAAAGAAAACATCGGCTGTTTCATTGCAGATAATTTTGATGAAATTCTTTCACTTGAAAAACTTTCAAAAAAGATGAATAAAAAGCCATCTGTGATGATAAGAATAAATCCCGGCATAGAGGCGCACACACACGATTTTATTAAAACTGGAATAATCGATTCTAAATTTGGTTTTCAAAAAAGTGAAATTGAAAATGTTGTAAGGTTTATAAAAAACAGTGACAATTTGAATTTTGCCGGTTTGCACAGTCATATCGGTTCTCAGATTTTTGATATAGATCCATTTGTTGCTGAAGTTGAAGTATTGTTTGACACAATTATTGAAATAAAAAGCAAGTTTAATTTAGAATGCAGGGAGCTAAATATTGGAGGCGGAATAGGAGTTGCGTATTCTCATTTTGACACATCTCCAAATATTAATGAGTTTGCGCAAAAAGTTTCAGATAAAATAGTAGAACTTTCAACAAAACACAATCTTTCGCTTCCAAAGCTGATAATTGAGCCGGGCAGATCTATTGTTGCCAGAGCGGGGATTACTTTATATACTGTTGGTACAGTTAAAAGAATCCCTAATATCAGAAACTACGTTATTGTTGACGGTGGAATGACTGATAACCCAAGATATATTCTTTACCAAGCAAAATATGAAGCATTTGCCGCTAATAAAATAAATGAGAAACCGCAAGAGATAGTAACAATTGCTGGCAGAGCGTGCGAATCGGGCGACGTTGTTATTAAAGACATCAAAATGCCAATCCTTGAAAAAGGTGACATTATTGCGGTTGCTTCAACAGGAGCCTACAATTATTCAATGGCGAGCAACTACAATAGAATGCAAAGGCCTGCAATGGTTTTAGTTAATAACAAAAAAGCTCGTTTAATAATCAAGAGGGAAACAAAAGAAGACCTTTTAAGGAACGACCTATGACACTGCCTTTTGGAATTAAATTTTTGGATATAGTTGACATTTTGATTGTGGCATTTTTGCTTTACCAATTATTTGTATGGTTAAAAGGAACTGTTGGGATGCAGCTTATAAGGGGCATCTTTATTTTGCTCTTTATTTATTTTGTTTCTCAACAATTGGGATTAAGAGTACTGAATTGGTTGATGGATAGGTTCGTAACTGTTTTTTTAATTGTTTTAGTTATTGTTTTTCAACCAGAACTTAGAAGAGGTCTTGAAAGGCTTGGAAGAGGCAGTTTTTTGTCAAGATTTGGTATTTCTTTTCTTCCAAAAAATCCGGTTGTTGTAAGACAAATAATTGATGCAGTTCAAAAATGTTCTGAAGAAAAAATTGGAGGGCTGATAGTAATAGAAAGGGGCACCGGTCTAAATGAGTATATTGAATCAGGAGTTAAAATTGATGCTCCTGTTTCAGAGGAATTATTGATCACTATATTGACAAAAGGCACTCCTTTGCACGATGGGGCAATAATCATACAAGGGGATAGAATTTTGGCCGCTGGCTGTTTATTGCCACTTACTGACAATAAATCTATTGACAGACGGCTTGGAACCAGACATCGTGCAGCTATTGGAATGAGTGAACAAAGCGATGCTTTTATTATAGTGATTTCAGAACAAACAGGGACAATATCCATTGCGGAAAATGCCAGTTTTACATATGATATTTCAAAGCAACAATTAGAAGAAAAATTGTTTGATATCTACAAGCCGGAACAAAAGAAACGAAAATTTCATTTAATTCAAAAAAACAAATATGCAAAAAGTTAACGCCGATTTTTTTAAGGCAAAGAAACAAAAATCACAAAAAATAACTTGTTTAACGGCTTATGATGCTCCAATAGCTCATCTAATTGAATCTTGCGGCATAGATATTATTTTGGTTGGTGATTCTGTTGGAAACGTTGTGCTTGGATTTGAAGACACGAAAAGCGTTTCAATAGATGATATAAAACATCATTTTATGGCAGTTCGAAGAGCCGCACAAAATTCTTTTATCGTTTGTGATTTGCCATTAAAATCTCTTATATCACAAGAAAAAGCATTTTCAGATGCAGTGGAATTGATTAAATATGGCGCTGATGCTATTAAAATTGAAGGAACCGCAAATTGCGATTTGATAGAGAAATTGGTAAAGAATAATATCTCAGTGATGGGACATATTGGATATATGCCTCAAAGTGATCCAAAACCTGCCATCAAGGGCAAAACGGTTACCGAACAAAACGATTTATTAAACCAAGCAATTTTGCTTGAAAAAATCGGTGCTTTCTCAATAGTTTTGGAATTGGTTGAACAAAATTTAGCAAAAAAAATATCAAACTCAATTTTTATTCCAACTATTGGCATTGGATCAGGGCCACATTGTGATGGACAAGTTTTAGTAATTAATGATTTAATTGGTCTAACAATAGGAAAAGTTCCAAAATTTGTCAAACAATATTGCAATGTAAAAGAGGATATATTGCGCGCAATAAAAAAGTTTAAGACAGATGTTGAAAACGGAAATTTTTGAAAAATCAATTTATCTGCTGATAGTTGCTAGCGTTCGATTGAAATCTTTTACAAATGATTTAAGATATTTTTTTGCTTTTTCTGCTTCAAAAGAATAATACATAAATTTTCCGGCTTTTCTGCTTGATACAAAACCAATATTTTTTAACTGCGATAAATGGTAGGAAATTGTCGGTTGTGAAGCATAGAAATAACTATTTAATTCTTGAACAGTCATATCTTTTCTGGCTAAGAGTTCAAGAATTTTCATTCTTTCTTCATTTCCCAAAACTTCCAAATATTTAATGTATTTTTCTCTCAAAATCTTCATATTATTGCTCATTATTAAGTTTTTGGACAGTTTCTTTAATTACTTCAACAGTTTCTTTTGGAGTTAAAGAGTCGATCTTTTTATCAGCCTCTTCTTGAGGCATTTTTGTCAAACTTTCCAAATCCTTTTGATCGACTTTTAGTTGGATTTTTGACAAAACATCTTCAAAACGTGCTTTTTCATTTTGAACTTCTTTTTGGCTTTTCTTCTTTTCAAAATAGTCAATTAGAAATTTTTCTTTTGGGACATATAATGGATCGTTCATTTTTTCCTCCTTCTAAGCATTTTAATCGGCTTTTCCGCTTGCAAACTTGCATTTAATGTTTGATAATGTATTTTAGATAAATATTTTCTGTCGCCCCCGTAGCTCAGATGGATAGAGCGACGGTTTCCTAAACCGCAGGCCGCGTGTTCGAATCACGCCGGGGGCATGCAAAAAATGAAAACTACAACTGACAAAAGGAAATGCAATATTGTTTTAATCGGCTTTATGGCAACAGGTAAAACTGCTGTTGGACAAATCCTTGCAAGAAAATTAAAGAAAAAGTATGTTTCAACTGATACATTAATCGAAAAGAAAGAAAGAATGAAAATTTCTACAATTTTCAAAAAAAAAGGCGAAGATTTTTTTCGAAAACTCGAGACCAATCTTTTAAAATCCCTGATTCACAAAAAAAATCTGGTAATTTCTTGCGGAGGCGGAATTGTTTTGAAACCGAAGAACAGAAATTTGCTTAAAAAAATAGGTTTTGTCGTTTGGTTAAAAGCTTCACCAGAAATAATCAATTCAAGGCTTGGCAATTTAAAAAAACGTCCTTTGTTAAACATTAAAGATGAAAAAGAAAGAATAAAAAAAATAAAGTCAATGCTTGCTTTAAGAAATCCTATTTATAAAAAAGTTGCAAATTTTTCTGTTGATACTAGCTCTCTAAGCAAAACTGATGTGGTTAATAAAATAATATCCGTGTTATAATCTCATTAAAGCATGCGTGAGATCTCTCTAACAACAAAAGTTTCTTTATGCAAAATAATTGTTGGTCAGGATATTTTGCAAAAAGTCGGAAAAATACTGCGTCAAAACAACTTTTCTCAAAGAATTGTAATAATAACTGACTCAAATGTAGCAAAAATATATCTTCCTGTGTTGAAACATTCATTTCGCACAAACGGTTTTAAGTCAGAAACAATAATTTTAACCCCTGGCGAAAAAGCAAAATCTATCGAAAACGCAAAAATTCTTTATAAAAAACTCATTGAATTAGAAATACACCGTGATGATGCAATAGTTGCACTGGGCGGGGGAGTAATCGGAGATTTAGCCGGATTTGTTGCAGCAACTTATATGAGAGGAATAAATTTTGTACAATGTCCTACCACTTTGTTAAGTCAGGTTGATGCAAGCATTGGAGGAAAAACCGCAGTAAATCTTGAGGAAGCAAAAAATATAATAGGAGTTTTTTATCAGCCAAAATTTGTTTTTTGTGATATAGCGTCTCTTATAACTCTGCCTCCGTCAGAAATAAGGAATGGATTATCTGAAGTAATAAAATATGGAATTATAAAAGATAAAAATCTATTTCTTTTTTTGGAAAACAGGTTAAACGGGATTAAAACTCCAAAACTCACTGATTTTAATGACTTCAAAAAAATATTAGATGTTTGGGAAAACATAGTTTATTCTTCGGCAAGAATCAAAGCAAAAGTTGTCGAAACTGATGAAAAAGAAATATCTGGAGAGAGAATGATACTTAATTTTGGCCATACAATCGGCCATGCGATTGAAGTACTAAATGGATATAGAAATATTACGCATGGCCAAGCGGTAGCGATAGGAATGCTTGCAGCAACAAAAATTTCTCTAAATATGGGGCTGTGCAAGGAAATAGTGGTAAAAAGATTAGAAAAAATTTTAGAGCTTTCAGGACTCCCGACAATAATAAAAAATTTAGAGGCTGATGACATCATTGCAAAACTCATCTTGGACAAAAAAGTTAGAGATGGCAGGATACTTTTTGTTCTGCCAAAAAAAATTGGATGTGTAGCAATAAAAAACGACGTTCCAGTAAAAATCCTTCGCATGGTCCTAAAACAACTTGGAGCAAAATAAACCAATGGATGCTATTGAACAGTTAAAACTGATTAAAAGAAATGCCGTTGATTTTGTCGGTGAAGATGAACTTCTAAAAAAGTTAAGATCTGGAAAAAAATTAAAAATTAAATTTGGTGCTGATCCATCCGCCCCGGATTTGCATTTGGGTCATTTAGTTGTTCTGAAAAAGCTAAAAACATTTCAGGACCTTGGTCATGAGGTTGTTTTTTTAATTGGCGACTTTACTGGAATGATAGGGGATCCGACTGGAAAATCCGAAACCAGAAAACCGTTAACGCGCGAAATAGTTGAAAGAAACGCGAAAACATATCGAATGCAAATCTTTAAAGTTCTAGATCCAAACAAAACAACTATTGTTTATAACAGCTCTTGGCTTTCTAAAATGTCTCTTGAATCAGTTATGAATCTATTAAGTCAATATACTGTTGCAAGAATGCTTGAAAGAGCTGATTTTAAGGAAAGGTTTAAAGCCAATAAAGAAATCAGCATTATCGAATTTTTATACCCATTATTGCAAGGTTATGATTCTGTTGAATTAAGATCTGATGTTGAGATAGGAGGTCATGATCAGATATTTAACCTTTTGGTTGGCCGAGAACTTCAAAAGTCATATGGGCAAGATCCTCAAGTTATTATAACTCTGCCTTTATTGGAAGGAACCGATGGGGTTCAAAAGATGAGCAAGAGTTTTGGAAATTATATTGGATTTACCGAATCACCAAAACAAATATATGGTAAAACAATGTCAATTCCTGATGAACTGATGATTAAATATTACCGACTTCTTACTGATTATGATGACAAGAAAGTTATTGAGATTGAAGAAGGATTAAAAAACGGCTCTTTACATCCCAAAAGGGCAAAATCAGATTTGGCGAAATATTTTGTTAGGATTCTATATTCTGAACAAGATGCAGACAAAGCAGAGAAAGAATTTGAGGCGGTTTTCAGAGGCAATCAAATCCCAAAAGATATTCCACTTTTTAAACTTAGCCGTTCAGATCTATCTGATGGCAAAATTTCCATCGCAAAGTTATTATCGCTAACTAAATTGGTTGATTCAACAAGTGAAGCCAAAAGAATGATTAGAGGAGCTGGCGTCAAAATTGATGGTGAAAAAATTTTAGACGAAAACGCCTTGATTGATATCAACACTCAAAAGTTAATAAGCATTGGGAAAAGGAAGTTTTTAAAAGTTATATGCGAGTAGGAATTGGATGGGATGTTCATCGGCTTGTAAATTGCAAAACTAAAAGTGGATGCTTGATTCTTGGTGGAATAAAAATTCCTTTCAACAAAAAGTTAGAAGGATATTCTGATGCGGATGTCCTAACTCATGCTGTGATTGATGCAATTTTGGGAGCAGCAGGATTATTTGACATAGGATTTTATTTCCCAACTGGCGATAATAAATATAGGGGTATATCAAGCATGAAACTTTTAGAAAAAGTTAAAAAACTCATTAAATCCAAAAAATTGAAAATTGTAAACATTGACAGCGTTATTATTGCTCAAAAGCCAAAATTATCTCCATTTACTCAAAAAATTGCTGGTTCAATAGCTAATGTGTTGTCACTTCCGTTAAAAAATGTCAATGTTAAGTCCAAGACAGAAGATAATTTAGGTTACATTGGAAAAGGCAAAGCAATTGCCGCCTATGCTGTCTGCCTTGTAAAGCCTATCCGATAAATTAACCCAAATTTTATGAAAAGAAAATTCTATTTAGTTTATTTATTATTCTTTTTTGCTTTGGCAATAAGTAAATCTTTTGCTGCCAGCCATGAAATTATTCCAGTTAGGCTTTTTGGCAGAAAAAACATTGAGACAGCCGCATTGATGGTTGACGGAAAAATACTTTTGAAATTGAATAACCCTGCCGCAACTGGGGATAGCGCTTTTACAAGAATTGAAAAAGCATCTAAAATTATTGATCTTTTGGAAAAAAACGGAATAACAATTGCAAGTGTTGAACCGAAATATGTAAATGATACTGCAGTAGTAAGTGTTGGAACTTTTGAAATACTTTCTGTAGAGCCATTTGATACTTTAAACACATACATGCCTCCGCTTTTGATAGCTTTTACTTGGGCAAACCGCTTAAGATGGGGATTTGGTTATCCTCTTTTATCACAGGGAAAAATTGACGAAGTTATAAGAAAAGAAAGATTAAAAGGTCACACAATCGAAGTTAAAACAAACAAATGGCTAAATATTGCGGAAATCATTGTTGATAATAAAGTTTTAATGAGAGTCGAAGAAAAAGATGAAGTTTATAACGCGTATGAAGCTGCACAAGATATTGCTGGCGAACTTGAGGAAGGTTTTTCTCAAGGTTTTTCCGCAAAAGATATAAGACCATCAATAGTAAAAGGCAATATCTATACAATTTCAATTGGAGATAATATTTTGACAAAGATAGAAAAAGACGATGAAGTTTTTGGAAAAAATTATTGGCAAGTTGCTCTTGAAAAAGCAAACAAATTTAGAGAAGCTTTTGGAGCAAAACCTTTCTCAATAGAAAATATTAAGTCCGTTTTTACAGATTTTGGAATTGCTTCTTGGTATGGGAAAGGATTTCATGGAAGGAGAACTTCCAGCGGAGAAAAATATGATATGAATGATTTTACCGCCGCTCACAAAACGCTTCCTTTTGGCTCAGAAGTACTAGTTACAAAACTTGACAACAAAAAAAGCGTTTTAGTCAGAATAACTGATAGAGGGCCTTTCGTTTCAGGTCGAATAATTGATTTATCAAAAAGTGCAGCTGAATACCTTGGAATGCTTGGGCAGGGGATTGCAAAAGTTAGGATAGATGTTTTACATATTCCAAGCAAAAAGAAGTAGATTCGCTTTAAACAAATAAAACTCATCATTATTATCAAATGCTCCGATAAATTTGAACTTAAAACCGAATAATGTTATATTTGTCTTAACAATGCCAAAACTTGGTGTAAATGTTGATCATATTGCCACTTTAAGGCAGGCAAGGGCAGAAAATTTTCCTTCCCCGGTACTAGCCGCAAAAATCTGTGTTGAATCCGGAGCAGATGGAATAGTTGCGCATTTAAGAGAAGACAGGCGCCATATTCAAGACAAAGATATTTTCGAAATACGAAAAATTGTCAAAAGATTTGATATGGAAATGGCGGCAACAAAAGAAATGCAAAATATCGCCTTAAAAGTCAAACCTGATATTGTTACTCTTGTTCCTGAGAAAAGGCAGGAAATAACAACCGAAGGTGGACTCGACGTAAAATCGAAAGAAAAATATCTTTCAATTTATATAAAAAAGTTTCACCAGCACAATATTTTGGTCAGTTTGTTTGTTGATCCAGAAAAATCCCAGATTTTAAGCGCAAAAAAAACTGGTGCAGATTTCGTTGAAATACACACTGGAAGATACGCAAATGCAAAAACTAAATCAGCCGCAAAAAAAGAATTAAAAAAAATTATTTATGCTGTCAAACTCGCAAAAAAACTAAATCTTAAAGTCAACGCTGGACATGGCCTTACAATCGATAATATTGGTCCGATTGCAAAAATTGACGGCATCGAAGAATTCAATATCGGATTTTCTATTATAGCTGATGCTGTTTTTGTTGGTTTAAAAAATGCTGTTAAGAAGATGAAACAAAAAATTCAGAAAAATTCAAACAAATAATCTATTCACCCACAAAAATTTTCTAAAATGATATAATTTTTATGTATGAATCAAAACTCTTTTACCCAAAAAGAAAACAACCAAATCATTGAAAAGAAAATTCTTGCTCCACAAATCAGTTTAATAAAAGTTTACAACCCTGAAATTTCAAGAAAAGCACAGCCCGGACAGTTTGTGGTTTTAAGAATTTACAAAAATGGTGAAAGAATCCCTTTGACAATCGCTGATTCCAACTCTCAGGATGGCACAATCACTATTGTTTTTCAAAAAATTGGCGCAACAACAAAACTTTTGGATACCTTAAAACCAAATGATGTAATTTTGGATATTTTAGGGCCTCTTGGACATCCTGCACATATAAAAAATTTTGGAACAGTTGTTTGCATCGGGGGTGGGGTTGGAATTGCTGAAATTTATCCTGTGGCAAAATCCTACAAAAAAAACGGAAACAAAGTCATCTCAATTTTAGGCGCAAGAAACAAAGACCTTATAATTTTCTATGACGAAATTAAATCAATAAGTGACGAATGCTATGTAACAACCGATGACGGATCCTTTGGCAAAAAAGGTTTTGTAACCGATGTCTTAAAAGATTTGATGCAAAGGGAAAACATATCTCTAGTTTCTGCTGTTGGCCCTACTATAATGATGAAAGTTGTATCAAATCTCACAAAAGAAAAAGGCATAAAAACTCTTGTAAGTTTAAATCCAATAATGCTGGATGCCACGGGAATGTGCGGAGTTTGCAGAGTAACTGTTGATGGAAAAGTAAAATTTGCCTGTGTTGACGGGCCGGAATTTGACGGCCATTTGGTTGATTTTGATGAGTTGATGAGCCGACAAAAAATTTATCTGTCTGAGGAACAAACAGCAATAAAAGTGCATTGTTCTGATGAAAATCCAAATTGCAGGTGCAAATTATGAGGCAAAAACCATCATTGCGCGATCCGAAAATAAGAGCAAAAGATTTTAATGAAGTATCGCTTGGGTTTTCAGAAGAACAAGCATTGGCTGAAGCAAAAAGATGTATTCAATGCAAAAATCCTCAATGTGTAAAAGGATGTCCTGTAAATATTGATATACCAGCTTTTATCAGACATTTGGCAAATAACGATCCAAAATCTGCCTTAAAAAAAATCAAAGAAAAGAACAATCTGCCTGCTGTTTGTGGAAGAGTTTGCCCACAGGAAGACCAATGTGAAAAGATGTGCATTTTGGGCAAAAAAGGAGATCCAATAGCGATAGGATATTTGGAAAGATTTGCTTCCGATTTTGGACAAGAAAAAGAAAATTCAATTCAATCAAATCAGGAAGTTATCAAATCCGATATTCCGGTGGCAGTTGTTGGTGCTGGACCAGCTGGGTTAACTTGTGCTGCGGATCTGGCAAAATATGGTTTTAAAGTAACTCTTTTTGAGTCTTTGCACTTGCCCGGCGGCGTATTAAGCTATGGTATTCCAGAGTTTAGATTACCCAAAAAAATTGTAAATGATGAAGTGGAATATATAAAATCGCTTGGCGTTGAAATAAAATGCAACTCTATGATTGGAGGACTTTATACTATTGATGAGCTTTTCAAATTAGGTTATAAAGCAGTTTTTATTGGTTCAGGAGCAGGACTGCCAAAATTTATGAATATTCCCGGTGAAAATTTAAACGGCGTTTATAGTGCAAATGAATTTTTAACAAGGGTAAATCTTATGAAAGCATACCTTTTCCCGGAATATATGACTCCTGTTAAAATTGGCAAAAAAGTTGCAGTTATAGGCGGAGGAAATGTTGCTATGGACAGTGCAAGAAGTGCGCTGAGGCTTGGGGCCAGCGAAGTCAAAATTATTTATCGCCGTTCAAAGGAAGAAATGCCGGCAAGGATTGAAGAAATTGAAAATGCAATAGATGAAGGCATACAGCTTGTTCTTCTAACATCTCCAACTAAAATCATTGGAGACGAAAATAATTGGGTTAAAGCGATGGACTGCATAAAGATGGAACTTGGCGAAAAAGACGAATCTGGCAGAAGAAGTTTTATTCCAATAAAAGGTTCTGAACACATTATTGAAACAAACACAGTAATAATGGCAATAGGACAAAGCCCAAATCCTTTGATTGGAAATTCAACTCCAAATCTTACAAGACAAAAATGGGGTGGCATCATTGTTGATCCAAAAACCGGCCAAACATCAATCCCCGGAGTTTTTGCCGGCGGTGATATCGTAACCGGAGCTGCCACAGTAATATCCGCAATGGGTGCAGGAAAACTCTGCGCTGAATCAATAAAAAATTATTTGTTAAACAATGGTGGAAAATAATTACGATATTTTAGACAAATTGAGCGAAGAATGCGCTGTCTATGGCATTTTCAACCTCTCAAAAAACAATATCGCAAAACATATTTATTATGGTTTATTTGCCCTTCAACATAGAGGACAGGAAAGCGCTGGGATAGTAACGACTGACGGCCAAAATTTTAAATCGCATATAAAAATGGGGCTTGTTCCAGTTGTTTTTAACAACGAAGAAATTTTCAAAAATCTTAAAGGATTTATTGGTATTGGCCACACAAGATATTCAACATGCGGGAACAGTGATATAACTAACGCTCAGCCGATAATTTCAAACACCCCTTATGGTACTATTGCTCTTGCTCACAATGGAAATTTAACTAACATAAATGATCTGAGAAAAATCTTAAAGAAAAAAGGATATGCTTTCAAAGGGGACAGCGATTCTGAAATCATTGGTGCATTGATCAGTCTATCAAAACAAAAAGATTTGGATTCCGCTCTAAAATCGGTGCTAAAAAAAATCAAAGGTGCTTTTTCTTTGGTCATTATGACATCAGAAAAGCTCATTGCTATTAGAGATCCAAACGGCATAAGGCCGCTTTGTATTGGAAGTTTTGATGATTCTTATGTGGTTTCTTCAGAAACATGTGGGTTGGACATTTTGGGTGCAAAATTTATTCGTGAAATTCTACCCGGTGAAATACTAACTATTACCAAAAAAGGCATCAATTCATTTTTGTACAAAGAGATAAAATCCCCCCATTTGTGCATATTTGAATTTATATATTTTGCAAGACCTGATAGCGTAATGTTTGACAGAAATTTATATCATGCAAGGGTTGATATGGGACGAATTTTGGCAAAAGAACATCCAGCAATCGCCGATTATGTTGTTCCGGTTCCAGATTCTGGAACTCCAGCCGCTATCGGATTTGCTTCTAAATCAAAAATTCCTTTTAGTGATGTTTTAGTAAAAAACAGATATGTTGGGAGAACTTTTATACAGCCAACTCAGGATATAAGAGAACTTGGAGTGAAACTAAAGCTTAATCCAATAAAACAGGTTATAAACGGTAAGGATATAGTTTTAGTTGATGATTCTATTGTAAGAGGAACTACAAGCCGACAAATAGTTAAATTGCTAAAAGATTCAGGAGCGCGAAAAGTTCACGTGAGAGTTGCTTCTCCTCCTATAATTGGCCCTTGTATGTTTGGTATTGATACAGCAACAAAAAAAGAGTTAATTGCCGCAAATATGCAAATCGAAAAAATCAGAAAATATATCAACGCTGATTCTTTAGCATATTTGAGTTTGGAAGGACTTTTTAAAGCCATTTCAGTGAAAAACAATCCGTTTTGTATAGGTTGCCTGACTCAAAACTATCCAAAAGTGTAAATTTTTCAAAAGAAATTTTTCCAAATGATATTAGAAAAACCATTAAAGTGAAAAAAACGACAAAAAAAATTCGCAAGTTTTTGCTTTCCTGATGCGATAAATAAGAAAAATATGCGGAGGATTAAAAATGAAACCAGCAAATATATCAGCATCTTTAAATGTTTTACAAAAATCAGAAGCATCTTCTAACAGCAACGTATTAAATGTTATTTCAAAACTATCGTCAAATGCAGGAATAAACTTATCATTATCACCGGCTCAAAAGGCAGAAAAATCAATTGAAAATGCCAACAAAGCTCTCTCGTCATTAACAGCTGCAGTAAAAAATCCAAAAAATTCTGGCCAATCAGCAGTTGTAAAAGCATTAAGTGAAAAAGCAAAACCTAAATCTGTAGCAACAAATCCAACTAACAGCTTAATTGCTTCAAAAATTGGAGCTTTAAAAAATCCTGATGAGGTTAATAATTCAAAACGCGATGACAAAAACAACTCATCAAGTAAAATTGTTAATGCCTTAAAATCTCCTCGCTCAAAAAGTGCCGAACAAGTTATTAATTCTAAAACCGAAAAATTAAATAATGAAGTAAGTAAAGTCGTTAAAACTGCGAGGAGTGAACAACAAAAAATTGCAGCAGTAGTGAACTCAAAATTTTAAGGAGGGATTAAGTATGAATGTTGGAGGAGTTCAATCATCATTAAATATTGGAGGCCCTGTTGGCGATAAAATTGATGCGGCAGCAGCAAATGTAAACAATGCGGAAAATACTGGTGAAAAAGTTGGAGCAGCTGTTGGCGGTGTTGTTGGAAGTTTAATAGCTCCGGGGGTTGGAACCGCGGTAGGTGCTG
>CAZQZN010000003.1:138619-158387 GCA_964597815.1 uncultured bacterium
AGTAGGAAACCTTGTGGGAGGAGCGGTTGGAAAAGCTATAGGATTAGAGCAAAATCCTATTGCAAAAAGCCCGTTAGCCCAAGGCAAATTAGAAAATCCAAATTTAATAGATGCTGGGTTAGCAGCAGGCGGTGCATTTTTAGGAGGAAGTGTGGGAGGTTCTTTAATTGGATCAACAGCTGGAAGCGTAGTTGGATCGGGGGCTGGTGCAGTTGCAGGAACGATGGCTGGAAATGCCATTGGCAATGCAAATCAGCCAATTTAAAATTTAGATATAGATTTAATTACTCTTTAAAGGCAAGAAAAAATTTCTTGCCTTTTTTGTTTGAAAAAAAATCCTTCCCGTGTTAATATCATATTATTAAGTAAGGAGGCAAAAATGGGAAAAACCAATTCTGAAAACAGAGAAATATTGTCAAAAGCAACTTCAGATAATATCAAATTTGTCCATTTGCAGTTTACTGATATTGTGGGCACATTAAAAAGTCTTACTGTTCCAATTGAACGGCTCGAAGACATATTAGAAAAAGGTATATGGTTTGATGGATCTTCAATAGAGGGTTTTGCAAGAATTTCTGAAAGCGATATGTTCTTAAAGCCGGATATTTCAACCTATAAAGTTATACCTTGGAAACCTAATGAATATAAAGTAGCCAGATTTATTTGTGATGTTTTTACACCAGATGGAATGCCTTATGAAGGAGATCCCAGAAATATATTGAAAAAAGCGCTATCAATTGCCAATAAAGAAGGATTTAATTATTTTACTGGCCCAGAAGTGGAATTTTTTCTTCTAAAAAAAGATGGCGAAAAAATAACCACAGTCCCTCACGATATCGGCGGTTATTTTGACTATTCACCTCTTGATTTGGCATCAGAAATTCGCAGAGACATTATTATTGCCTTGGAAGCACTTGGAATGACAGTTGAAATGAGCCACCACGAAGTCGGACCCGGACAGCACGAAATAGATATAAAATATTCTGATGCACTGTCTTCAGCCGATAATGTCATAACACTAAAATATACCATTAAGGCAATTGCCCAAAAATACGGTCTTCACGCCACTTGCATGCCAAAGCCAATATTTGGAGTAAATGGATCAGGTATGCATGTTCATCAAAGCTTATTTGATGACAAAGGAAACAACTTATTCTTTGATGCAAAAGATAAATACAAATTTTCTAGGATAGCTTACAGCTTTGTTGCGGGCCAATTAAAACATGCAAGAGCGATGAGCGCTGTTCTTGCTCCAACGGTTAATTCTTATAAAAGATTAGTTCCCGGATATGAAGCACCTGTTTATATTTGCTGGGCTCAAATCAACAGATCTGCCTTAATAAGAATCCCTAGATTTTCTCCGGGCAGAGAATCTGCAACTCGCGCAGAGCTGAGATGTCCGGATCCATCCAGCAATCCATATCTTGCATTTTCAGTAATGCTCTTGGCGGGGTTAGATGGGATAAAAAACAATTTGACCCCCCCCCCTCCAATAGAAGAAGATGTTTATGAGTTTACAGAAAAAGATTTAAAAGAAAAAAACATAAAAACACTTCCATCTTCTTTGTTTGAAGCGCTTGAAGAAGCCCAAAATAATGAAATAGTCAAAACAGCTCTTGGTTCTCACACCTATGAAAAATTTATAAGCGCAAAAAAGGCCGAATGGGACGATTATAGAATCAAAGTTACGCCTTGGGAAATTGAAAGATATCTAGAAACTATCTAACTGATATGATAATCGCAATAGGTTCAGATCACGCTGGATTTTTATTAAAGGAAGAAATAAAAAGGTATCTTTCTAAAAGAAATATTTCTGTTATTGATGTTGGAGCATCTTCAAACGATATTTCTGTTGATTATCCCGATTTTGCAAATAAAGTTTCCAAATTGATTTTATCCAAAAAAGCAGATAAGGGCATACTGGTTTGTGGAACTGGGATAGGCATGAGCATTGCTGCAAACCGTCACAAAAAAATCAGAGCCGCTCTTTGCTATGACATTTACACTGCCAAAATGGCCAGAATGCACAATGATGCAAATGTTCTTTGTATTGGCGCAAGAACAACAGAGCCAAAAACCGCTAAAAAAATTGTTGGCATATTTTTATCAACAGATTTTGAAGGTGGAAGGCACAAAAAAAGAGTGAGGAAACTTGGCTGATGAAAGCATTTGTGATGGCAGCTGGAGTTGGAAGCCGTTTAGATCCAATAACCAAATATATTCCAAAACCTTTGGTTCCTATTTGCAATACTCCTGTAATGGAATACAATATATCGCTTCTAAAAAAACATAACTTCAAAACAATTTATGCTAATTTACATTATTTCCCAAAGCAGATAAAGGATTTTTTTGGTAATGGAGAAAAATTCGGCGTAAAAATAACCTATTCTTACGAAAAAAATCTTTTAGGCACTGCTGGCGGAGTAAAAAAAATGGCGAAAATTGCCTCACTAAAAAATGGCGAAAATATCCTTGTGCTAAGCGCGGATGTTTTAACAAATATTGACTTGTCGGCAATGATTGATTTTCATAAGAAGAAAAAATCCTTTGCAACAATAGCGCTTACAAAAGTTAAAGACACCAAAGAATTCGGGGTTGTGTTGATTGATAAAAAGAATAAAATTGTAGATTTTGAAGAAAAACCAAAAAGCAGGCCAATCAGCAATTTTGTAAATACAGGGATCTACATATTGAACAAAGAAATCATTGATTTAATTCCAGATACTCTTTTTTATGACTTTGGGAGACAGCTTTTCCCGCTTCTTATTCACAAAAAAGTTCCATTTTTTGGGTTTTATGACAATTTTTATTGGAAAGATGTTGGATCTCTAAAAAATTATATGCAGGCAAATTTTGATACCGCTTTCAAAAAACTCGGTTTTGAAAAAATCAGAAACGGAAAAATACTACATAAAAAAATTTTCATAGGAGAAAATTCTATTATTGAATCGCCAAAAGAAAACATGAACAATATAGTCATTGGGGAAAACTGCAAAATTGGCAAAAGTTGTAAAATAAAAACCGCAATCATTTTTGACAATGTTACGCTTGATAAAGAATCCATATCAGATGTAATAATATCACCACATTTTAGAATTTTTATCTAATTTATTTGCAAGTTATCCAACGTTTAATTCGAATGATTATTGGTTACGAAAATTTTCGAATATTAAAAAATTGGAAGGATTGCTATGGCAAATAAATATTTTTTTGCTCAGCCTCAGCCCGTTTATGCTTGGATCCCTACAACATATGAAATTGGACAAAAAAATACAACATATCGCGGTGAAAAGTTTATCTCTGACCAAACAACATTCATGATGGAGATTATGAAGTTTTTGCCAAACATAAAGAAAGAAGCATACAGAAAAGGAGTAAGTTATAAAGATGAAAGTGCTCCTGAGTACAAAAATCGTTTAGAAACATATGATAAGCAATATAATGGTCTATACGGTATTAACTCGGCTCATTTGAAAAAAAGTAATCCTCATGATAATGAAGGTGATACTAGTAGGTCGCATACGGAATATTCATTTGGACATCAACACACTTTTGGTAGATCTTACGATGAAAGAAGTAGTGCAGTATATGCATTAACACAAGGTTTTGGAGCGGGTATAGCAGTATCTGAAGATGGAAAAGGCCGCAAAAAAAAGCAGATATATGATTTTTTCCCAAATTTTTGGGATTTTGATGGAGTATATAAAGACTATCTCACAAATGCAAACAATGATAGAATAAGCTCTTTCTTTTTTTCACCATATGATACTGAAAACACAAACAAAAATTTTTATCGGGGTGATTATAAACTTAATTATTCAACTAAACAAGAAAATACAAATCAATACATCGATAGGGCACGAGACGCAATACCTATCTACAAACCACTTGATACATATAGTGGAAAAGGATTTAGTATATACAACAATGGTGAGAGTATTTCTTCTATGACTTTTAACGATTTTATGAAATTTTACCCAAAAGATTTTACAAATTCTTTCTTTGGTAGAAATCCAATTTTGCTGAAAGATAACAAATTACCTTCGATTACGGGTTATGACAAAATAAACCCAGAAACAGGGAAAACCCATTTTCAAGAGGCAATTGATTATTTTAACAATTACACCTCTCCTAAAGGTACAGCAAAAGTATTTGATAGAATTGATGAAAATGGCCAAATTGTATATAAAGATGAGAGCAGGGCTAGCTTTTATGATCTGATGATGGATCCAGACGCACCGTGGAATTTTGGTGGGACTGGTAATGGCTGGTGGTCGCAAAAGATAAACTACGGGGGTTCTGATAAGATACAATTCAATAAGATGCTAGCCGCATTTTATATCGTTATTCTGATTGTAGAAGCAAGACGAAGATTTTTAAATGCAATGACTCAATGGTTTGGCCCGCATACTCAATTTCAAGGATTTAATGAGAATGTAAGATCTGATTTTCAAGTTACAAGGTTTTCTTACACTTTAGAACATGTATATGTAAATAATTCTGATCAAAAAATGATCGACTACTTTACGAGTTGGTTTGGTAACACAGATAAAGATAGGAAGCAAAACAAATATTGGCGAGTCGCTGAAGCACCATCTTTTAGAACGCAATTTCTTGACACATTTATGTACACTTATCATGAAATGGGATCTTTCTTTAAACTTTTATCTGGAAAGCCAGCATACATCTATTCAAAAGCAGATCAAGATGTGGCAAGGAGGTTTAAAAATTGGTTAAGAGAACAATTTAAGCTTCTTATGGAGCCAAATAATGTTAAAAGTACTATTCTAAACGGAATTCATCCCAATACGAGCCTTGGTAATATAACGTCAAGTAAACAAGATGTGCTTAATGAACTTGAGGATTTAAAAAAAGGAAATGATTTTAGAACATCTAATGACTCTTCTACTACTTGGAGAGAAATTTTTACTCCAGAAGAGAACCAATTCCCGACAGAAGTTGAAATTGTTTCTAACCCTTCAATTTATAATATTTCCGCACCTGAGCCAACACATGATGAAAAAAATTATTTCTGTGAGTATGCTAAAGATTTTGCTACAGGATATATCTTTAGGGTATTGGGTCTGAGAAGATATTCTGACTACGAGGATATTTTTAATCAAATATCCAATTGGTATAGCAATTATAACAACATGAAATGGGACACTGTTTCTCCTACAACTTCTATTACCACTAATGTTTCTAATAATAGCACTTACTGTGGTAAGAAATTAGGTGACTTAGGAACAAGCAATAGAAACGAATCTGCAACTATAACACAGACAATTTCTTGTTCCTATTCACGTAAAATGTATTATCCTTCTCACACCTTTGATATTGAAATAAATAACCAAACATTTAAAATTATCGTTCCCGAATATTCGTCATATAAATCTTTTTCTGGAGATGTAACTTTTAGCACACAAATTAATGCTGATATACAGAAAGATAATGGCTATACAGACTATACAAAAGGACATAAAATCTCATTGTGTACTTATGTCAGTAGTAATATCGCAGGATCTTATAGCTATACTCTCCCACGAGTTCAAGTGACTTACAAAAATGCTAAAGTTTTTAAGGATGCTTATAAAAATTTAATTGGAACAATTACTCAAGATCCAACAAGAGATATGACACTCTCCTCATATAGAGCATTGCAATATGGCATTACTGCATCATCAACAAATATTCCAGAAAATGTTTCACCAAACAGATGGGCTTACCAATTGTATAGATATGCCTTTATAGATGCAGATCGCAATGGCAGAAGTGATCTTGAAGATGCAATACAAAATGCATTGCCTTCTGACCCGGAAGCAGAAAGACTTTTGAAAGGTGGGGCAGTAGCAGAACTTTTTAGAGAATACGCTTTAGATGAAAATGAAAATTTGGATTTAAACAATAATCAAGCCCCAGCTGCTACTGCAAACTACTTGCAAATGGTTACTTTTAAACTTAAAACAAAGAAGGATAGAGGTGATGGAGGAGCATATGATTCTGGCTCATGGCATTTTAGTGTTGGCAATTTAAGAAAATCCACAGTTTACTCAGGCGACTCAAGTGCTTTTAAATTTGCTGAAAATTGGTTCCAACAGCTAACTGGTTGGAATCTTTTAAGGGCAAGAGATAAA
Organism: uncultured bacterium; assembly: GCA_964597815.1. Taxonomy (GTDB): domain Bacteria; phylum Margulisbacteria; class WOR-1; order JAKLHX01; family JAKLHX01; genus CAZQZN01. The sequence goes on from CAZQZN010000003.1 coordinate 144,754, forward strand.
GAAGACATTATAACTAGAAATGGAAATATTGAATACGACAGCCCATACAACAGAATTTGGGGCATTAGAACAAGATACTTAATGCAAAATGTTGTAACAAAAACAATAGAATTTATTATGTTTCAACAAATTGTTTATCAACAACAATATAAAAAGTATAAAGAAGATATGGAGGACTACCAAGAACAAAAATATGAAGAAGCGTTAGAAAAAGCGCGTGAATACAAAAAAACACAAGAAAGAAGAGTAAAAGAGAAGGAACTCTTGGCAAAAGCTAGAATGAAAAATTTAGAACAACAGAAAAAAGAAGCGAGAGCTTTCAGAAAGAAACAGAAAGAAAAATCAGAAAGAAGCAAGGATAAAAAATGAATATAATAACGAAAAACATTTCTGAAAATTTTAAAATCAGCCATTTACAAAAAAAGCTTCTGGATTCTTCTTCTTCTTCGAGCAATCAATCTTTTTTCAATCACTTGAAAAAGAATATTAATAAAAATTTACCAGTTGTTGAAATTGAAAACAGTTCAAAAGCAATAAATTACGGTTTTAAATCAATAACCGAAAATAAGACCAGCAAAAATCCTTCCGAAGAAAAAAAAGTTGAGAAAAAGATAAGAAAAGTTTTGCTAAAAATATCTAAAATTGTTGACAACAAAACAAAATAGTTATTTCATACAAGTTTTTGTCTTTATCTTGCGATAAGTAAATGTGATGGAAAAAGGAGGTGAAAATTATGGCGGAGTTAGTAGGAGTAGACAATTATTTAAATGAAACAGAAAAAGTTGCTGCAGAGGCTATAGACAACGCAGAAAAAGTTCTAGATAACATGACCAAAAGTTTAGCTCAATCTTCATTAGGTGGAGCAGATGTAGCTGCAATTACTGTAGGTTCATCCTCTGGGACTTTGACTTTTGCTGCAGACAGCGCCGGAGCAAGCTTTGTAGTTGGTCAAGTAGCAAACAGAGTAACTCAGCAAATAGGCACACTTACAACAGCTGCTACCAAAACAGATGAAGTAGGAAAAACCGTTTCACAAAAAACATAATTGATTGATGGGCTTCCCCACTTTTGTGGGGAAGCCCTCAAAAATTGAGGTGTAGAATATGGAAATAACAAATAATGTTCAAAATCAATTTTCAAACATTTACTATCCTCAATCCGCTGAACAATCCGATAAAATATCATTCAAAGAATTTTTGAAAAGTGTAAAATTTACAATGGAGGATACAATAACAAAATTAGCTGGTGATGAGGATATGGTAGAGTTGTTTGGAATGACAGTTGATAAAAACAGCGCTGCAACATCATTTTTGGTAACACACAATTTCAATGAGCTTCAAAATTTGGTTTCTGTTATGATGAACATTGTAACAATGTTTAAAGATCTTGACAAATCGCTTGGACAGACCCTTTCACGATAGTATTACGATATTTTTTTTCTGCAAGTTTTGTCTTATTTATTCCGATTAAAGTATAGAATATTTATAATGAGGTTTTGGTATGCAAACTCAACATACAGAAGTTTTAAATACTGACAAAGAAATACTTCCTGCAAAAAAGTTAATAAATGTTGTAAATACAGGCATTCCAACGATTTATACAAGGGAAATGCTTGAAAAAATTGAAAAAAGTCAAAAGGAAGAAAAAAGAAAAATTTCTAGTGAACTAGGAGTCGCAAATTCAGCGACGTCTTTTCAGCCGGTTATGTCCACAACAATAATTTACAAAACAGACAAAATACAATCTGCAAATTTAATGAATATTCTTGGGATCAAAATTGATTTAAGATCTAAAATTGAAAAATTCAAAGATGAATATGTTAAAAATTATGCGATGTCAAAATCTCACAATCTTCTTGTCGGAAGATTCGCCGCTTTGAAATTTGCTTTTTATGGAATGATGCTTTCATTTCTTGGTGTAAGCGCTGAAGAAATATCGGAAATGCAAAAAAGAGCATTAAACAATCTTATCTCACAAAATTTATTGCTTCTTGAAGAAAACGAATATGCTGGTGAAATGCTTGAAATTATGGGAGGACCCAAAAAACGAATTAAAGCAGAAAAAGCAGTGATAATTGAAGTTAGAAAACAATTGACTACTCAAATATCTAACTGTGGCAGAAAAGATTTGGTTTCAGAAGATAAAATACTTTTGATTCAGAAAAATCAATGCAAGAAAATAGTTGAAAAATTAACGGAGGAGAAGAATTCTCTTGAATATGAGCTTTCTATGGTATCTTTTGGGATTTATGCTGGCAATGAAACAGAAACAAAATTAAAATTAGAAAAAATCGGAAAATATCTAAACAAAGCAAAAAGAAGATTGGAAAACTACGAAAATAAAATCCAAAAAAATGATTCTCTTGAAAAATTAGGTGAAAGTTTCTTAATTAAGGACAATGTAAGAATAAGAAGGAAGGCGATGAATAATGCCTGTTGAAAATTTAGTAGCAAAAGCGGCAACAACTGAAGCAGCTTCTTTGAGCAATCAAGGGGCTGTGGTAACATTACATAAAGATTTGCTTAAAACAAATAAAAGTGAAAATGACACCAAGAGTGATTCTATTAATTCTTTGGATTCAACTTTTGAAACTCTTGAAGCTGGTTCTGATTCAAAATTTAGAACAGATTTTTTAGCTGCGCATTTAAAAAATATTACAAAAGAAGGCTTTGAATTTACAAAAGTTAATAAATTTGAAAACAAGGAAAAGTTTGTTGATGCGGGTTTTGAAGAAATAATGGAGCCGCAAAATAACAATGACAATGTTCGCTTGAGCATAAAAACCAGCAAACCTCAGACAAACAGAAACTTATATTTTAAATTAGAACAAATTGCAATGCAATTTGAATCAAGTCCTCAACAAAAAGTCGCTGTTCAAAGATATATTCAGTCATATTTTGCATATTTGATGAGCAATGATCAAAAAATAAAAAACAGATTAACAAAAGACGAAGAAAATCTTCTGTCAAAGGGGTTAAGCCAAGAAACTTTGTTTTCTATTCAAAAGCAAGTTCGTGCCGCGTTGCGGGCAGATATTTCGCTAAAAATAAAAGAAAACCTTTTAAAACATGAACTTAGCGATTCTAAAATTGACTCTGTTATGGCCAAGATATCAACTGATTCAACAATAAACAGCGCATTTTTCAACAAAAAAATCGGTGGCTGGAATTTTGATGGTCCAATGGCAGATTTGCAGTCAACAGTCAATAAAGCAATAGAACAGAATCAACAAGAACTATCATCTTTTTTTCTTGAGGACTTGGAGAATCAATTGATATCCAAATTGATTACAGGCGATAAAAATGTTTCAGATTTGAATAAACATTTGAATTCCCTTATGAAATTGGGAATTGATGTTATATCTTGGCTGGACAATATATGGCCTGATAAAAGATTTGATCATGGTTTGGTTGAAGTAAAAACACTTCCAAAAACCGAGCAAGGATTGGTTGTAAACTTAAACACTGAACAACAAGGTTCAAATGCTGACAGAGATTCAAAACAATATCAAATGAGCGAATCTGAAATTATGATCAACCAATTAAGGGCTTTGTATGTACAAAGACTGATTGTAGGCGGTTGGTTTTCTGGAATGCAAATTTCTTTCAAAATAAGAAAGTTGAAAAACGGTCTCTTAAAAATGGGAGCATTTTCTGATGATCTTGACGAAAAGATATCGTTTGAAGCAGAAACTATTGCAAAACAAAAAATTATGGAAATGATTGAAGAAGCAATGATTGAAAGGGCGGGGTTGTTCAAATTAAAAGGCAGAGCTTTTGATGCTAACAAGAAAAAACTTGAACAATTGTTAAAAGCGGCCGAAAGAATTGGGATGAGAGTTGATGAACAAGATTTAAAACTCTTAATGGAAAAAATCAATTTAAGAATGCTTAAAATTGTTGAAGCCCAAATCGAAATAACTCAAAAAATTATCGCTAAAAAAGGCAACAGCAAAAAACTTCAAAAAAACCTAAATAATTTGAATATTTTAAAGGAAAGACTAAATAAGGAACTTAATTCCAAAGATTCTGACTTGAACTTTAATTATCTGTTTGATGAAGGAGAACATTATAACGAAAATTCTGAAATAGAGTTGAACCAAAGAGGAGGTGTTTCTTATGTCTGATTCAACGAATAATACCTATCAAATAACACAGCCGCAGTATAATTATATTCCTCCTCAAACAACTTCAACAGTTAATGCTTATCAAAATACTCCCATTTATCAGCAAATTCTCCAGGACATAAAGGTCTTAAATAACAAAGATTTTAACGATAAATATGGGATATCAAAAACAGATATGTCCAATGCAATTATTGATGTAAACAAAGCTTTTGGCAATGACAACACAAACACTATAAATGAGATAAAAATGTCTATCGGATATTCTGAGCGCAAAGAAAAACTAAAACTAACACAAAATACAATTGATGAAGTAAATAACGCCCCGTCTTCTGAAAAATCAAAAGAAATTGCTGTTAGAACAGAACTTGCTGTCGCAATTTATTCAAACATAAAAAAAACCTCGAATTCATTTAAGGACATTACAATTGAAATAAGAACCAGTAATGATGATCCAAAAAGGTATATGATTACCGTAACAATTATTGATCCAAATGATGTTAAATATCAAGTTAAAATGCTTAATCTTAATCCTGAAAACAAAAGTGAAATAAGTAGTGAAAGCAAAATTTTGGGTATTATTATTTCTGCTTTCAGAGATATCCCTCAGGCAAAATATGGAAACATAGAAATAAAGCGTAATAATGATGGAAAATTTGATGCAACTATTTACGTAAAAGATGTTAATGGGCAAATTCATAAAATTGAACTAAAAAATTTAGATCCGAATAACGAAATTGAAACAAAACAAAAAATAGATGGAGCAATAGAGGAATTAAATAAAGAAATTGAAAACTCTTCACTTGCCAAAGATTTATTTGGCAAAACCTTCCCATTGTATTCAAAGAGCAAAGATGGGTTTATCCTTTCAAATGCAGAACCAACTCAACAACAATTTGCAAAACTTGAAACTCTACTTAATCTTGCTTTGATTATTGAAAATGCAAAAAAACAATTATTAGATAATTTGGCTGAGCAACAGAAAAAAGCCAAAGAAGAAGATAAAATATATGAAAAAAAACTTGAACAGAAAAAAGCAGAAAAAAAGATTATTGAGAAAAAAATTGAAGAAAAAATAATTGAGGCAAAAATGGAGGCAAAACATTTTGAAACTGTAGCAAATCATAATATAAGCATAGATTTGAATGAATACAGAAGAGCAGAACTTAAAAAACTTTATGCAGAGATTGATGCTAAAGAAGGAGGGAAGAAATAATGTATATTGGTTGGGAATACGCAATAAGCAATATTCCTACACTTCCCAGAGAAGCACGAGAAGTATCAAAAAATATGAAGGATGTCATTTCTACTTTCTGCTCAGTGGCTTCCGAATTATCGCTTAGCGGTTATGGAATGAAATATCCGCAAAAACCACAATGGCAAAGCACAGGAATTGTTCATGCTCAACCTGAAGACAAAAGTGTTGTTGCTCCTAGTGAAAATGCGCAAATTGTTGCGCCAAACAATTTAGATAATAGGGCTGTGATTGCACCAGTTAAGCCGGATGATAACTTAAAAAACAGCTAAAGGGGGTAGTTCAAATGCCGAGAGAAGTCGGTTTTCATCCCGGATATTATACTGGTCTTGGGGAAGCAATAGGAAGATTGTCTTCTGATATTGTAAATGCTTGTGCCGGCGCGGCAGGAGTAGTTAATGCATACTTTTTACATGAAAAAGCTCATTTATTTATAAATGATCCCGAAAAATACAAGAAAAAATATCCTGCAGAATTCAAAGATTAATCTTTTTTTCAAGCAAGTTTTCTATAATATAATTCGATTTAATAATAGATTAATAAATAGTGAGTTATATTATGCCTGATATTAATGAAGTAGTAAAAAGTCAAATTTCAAAAATAAGTAAAGACTCAATAAATCTTGAAGGGTCAGAATCTGATTACGCAATTTATGAGAAAGAATCAGAATTTTCACCTGAAACAGTAAGTAATTCTGACAAAAAAATGGAGGTCTCACAAAAGTCTGCAGAGCCATCTAAAACCAGTGAATATAAAGATCCGGTTGAAGTTGCATTTGAAATAGACAAAGAGATCGATGAATGCGTTGACTGGTTGTCCGATGCAAATAATTGGTATTATGTGGACGATGATGGATGGGCACACTTAAAAGATGATGTTGGTAAAGTAATTCATAGATTACAAGTTTTGATGAATCTTTTAACTCTTCTCGCCATAATTCTTGCAGCAAAAGCTCAGCTTTATGACGTAGTTGATGCAATTATTAATGGAGTATCCATTGAATCTGAAGACAAAAATATAAAAAATCTTATCGAAAAACAAAAGTCTTTATCAAAAAGCATAAATGACATTTTATTAGAGACACTCGATACAATTGATGAAATTAATAAAGCAAATTATGAAAAGAAAGCCAATGAAATCCAAGAAAAGTATGGAAAGCCAAATATTCTGATTGGAATTGCCACTAGTTTGATATTTAACACTGGTGCAGCGGAAAACTTTAGAGATGCTGCTGTTGCAAGAGAGATGGCAAAATTAGAAGAAGAGCGATCAAAGATCGAATATCAAAATTTCCAAGCCTCCCTTAATTTTATTGATTCATTAAGAACCGATGGTAAAACAGGTGATCAATATCTAGACGAATTAGACAAAAAAGAAAATGAAATTCTTTCTAACATTAACGAAAGCAACATGTTCCAATACGCCGGAGATAATGGAATTGGCGATAAATATCTTGACATGAACAAAAACATGGTTGCAGCCGTAATGAAAGCAATCACGATTATTAATAACCTCAGAAATATTTATGCCGTTATCCAAAAAGCAAAAAGCGAACTAGCAAAAATCGTACTAGAAACTTACACAAATGCCAGATTTACAAGATTATCAAAAGTTTGGACTGCCGTCCAAACAATGCTAAATAATTACTCTGGATATTTACGTTCAGCGATCAGTATGAATATAAATAGATTGAATGCCTATGTTCAGTCATATAACAATATGGTGTCTCAAAAATATCAATACTTTAAGGAGCGCACTCTAAGTGCTTTTTGCTGGGTGCCTTTTGGACTAGCTGATGCAATTGTTTTGAGCTTAATGCCGGAAGATAAAAATATTCCAGCACAATTAGATATGAACGAAGTGAATAATATCCTCTCACAATGGGGATTGCCTGTGGGCAATTTTGGTGTAGGGGATCAATTTTTGGATTATTTAGACAGAATGGAAAATGAAATATTGGAGCAAATCAATTATTCAAATCTTTCAAAAGACACTGGTGATGGATTCCAAGATATGGAATATGAAAAAATGAAAAATTTGTCAGAAAAGTTGAACTTTTTAATGACTTTAAGAGAATTATACTTAATGGTCAATGCAGCTAAACAAGAACTTAAGCAAACTGTTCTTAGCATAACAACTGGATTATCAACTTTTAATACCTCTTCGCTTGTCTCGCAAATTTCACGTGATGAAGCTGATTTAAAAACCATTTTTGCAAAATTGAAAATTGATACCTTACAAAAAGAAATAACTGAACACAACAAACAACGCCAGTATGAAATTGATAGAGAGGATGCTTGGAATACATGGATTGGCGTAGGTATTGGCTTGGGTATTATTGGTTTGATGGCAGCAATAATGATCCCAATATTCGGCACTGGAGGTTCAATGTTTATTCCAGTAGCATTGGGAATTATTAGTTCTGCATTTTCGATTGGACAAAGTATAATGGATGCAATATTTATTTCCAGACACATGCCTAATAAAAAGCCGTATACGGATGATATATTCTATAACGGGAATTATTCTGCTGATGAATTTGATGCAGAATGTCAAGCTGCAATTGATTCCCTATTAAGTTCAAGCGTTTTTATCACAAATGAATCTTTAGGAACTGTAGCTGTTGATCCCGTAGCGATAATTAAAGCTCGCGAAAGAATAATTGCAGCATATATTAAAGAAATGGTGATATTAGCAGTTGAAAGTGCAAGAAAAACTCTAGTGTCAAATGTATTAGCTAATTACGGAATATATGTCGACGACAACACTTCATCGATGGGATATATTCTTTCCAGAAAATTGCAATATTACTCTGATATTTTAGGGTATAAAATCTCTTTAATAAATAGGAATGTAACAAATTATAACGAATATTTGCAACGTCAACAGCAATTAGAAAGAGCAACTTGGGATATTGTTGTTTCTGTATTTACTATGCTTCTAAATGCTTTTGGTCCTGCTATCGGTGATGATATTGGAGATGCAATGTCAATCTTAGCTAATGTAATAAATATAGTTTACGATCTTATTACAACAATAAGAGATTTTCACGATGCGAGAAAAACTACTGGTGATTTAGAAGCGATAAGAAAACTCATCGAATTATATTTTGAAGCAGAGGAGGCAAAACTTGATGCAACAAGTCCAGATTATGAACTCAAAAAACAAGAATTGGAAGCGTTAAAAAAACTAGCAATGAGTGAAGCTACAATGCTAGTCAATGTTGGAAGAGGTTATGTTTCAACAAATTATATGCTAATAGCACAAAGCAACCAAATAATCAGACAAGTCTATAGAAGATGGGAAGCTCTATTAGAAGCGCAAAATGCTCAACAGCAAATTTGGCAAATTGTTTCTGGTTTGGGTACTAGTGAAAGTTTTGCAGAAAACATCAGTGATGCGGCAAAAAACACAGCTTTTAGTATAATTTCAGATTTAGAAACATTTTGGAATAATTACGCTGACAGATTAAATGAAATAAATGATGCGAGAAGGCAATTATTTTACTCAACTTTATCTTTTATAGTTGAAACCGTTTTTTCTATAAATAATATTGTGAAAATTGTCGACAATGATCACGAAGGATTTTTAGATTTTCTTGATGTTAAACCAGATGCATCAGTATCAGACAAAGTAGTTAATGCATTATTAAAACTACTTATTAAGCAGATGCTTCTTATTCATTTGAGCGAATTATTTAACTGGCTATATTTCGGCACAACTAGTGATATTCCGCAAATTCCAAATGTTCCGACAGTAGTATCAACTGGTGATCCGCTTGCAGACACATATGGATCAATTGAACAACAAATGATTTTAGCTTCGTACAAATTGGCATTTGCGAAGATGAAAGCCAAAGAGCTTCAATTCAGAAATAAAGTGTGGGAAAACTATACTAAGCAAATTAATCAATTGATTGCAAACATGGTCAAAGAAGGCATAATGACCTACATAAAAGCAAGAGACGAAAAGCGAAGAATGGAAAAACTAAAACAAGGATTTTTCAAAAGACTAGTAAAGATGATTGCTCTTTCTGTCTTAGTTCAAGTTGTTGGTGCTTTTATTGGCCCTGCACTGACTTCTCTTGGAAATATGATAAATTCCAGCGCTACCACAACAGCAGGAGCCACAACGGGGACAAGTGCTGCCAGTACAGGAGCTGGCACCAGTGCTGGAGCAGGCGCTGGAACCGGAGCAGGAGCAGAGGCAGGAGCCCAAGCAGCAGCAACTGTTGCTGAGGTAGCAGTTGAAGCAGGATCATCCACAGGAAATATTATTGGAAACGCATTAGTTGAGGCAGGAAATGCCATAAATCCATTTGCCGGGACAGAAATCACTTTACAATCTTTAACAGCAGTATTCAAAGAAATATTGGTGCGGTCATTAGCTGCTACCATAGCTCAAGAAATATTACAAAAATTGGACTTAAAGAATTCAATACTTCAAAGATTTGTAGGCACAATACTTCAAGCGGGATTACAACTTAGTTTTGAAACAATGTTAAATCCTCAACAAATTTCCTGGGATGCTATAAAGCAGCAATTAACTGAGATAGTCAAGAGTGCTATAAAAGACGCCATTGTTCAAATGCTCACTGAAAATATTGCTAACAAAAATGCGATTTTGGGAAGTGCATTTGGAGCTGCACTTGGAAGTGTCCTTAACGATATAGATGCGTCATTGTTTAACAATCAGGAATTACAAATGGTTTTTGAAAAAGCGCTAATTAATGCCTTTCAGGGAGCGATAAATGAATTAATAAGAAGTGAGATTTTAGCAAAAATATTTAAGGATCAAAAAAATATAGTTGCTCAGGCAATCAGCGAAGTGTTGCAGACCGCTTTTTCGGCAGCATCAAATTCCGTTTTACAACAAACAATTTATAAATGGGTTGAAAATGCAATAATTCAACAAAAAAATTATACTGACTCCAATATCCCTATAAATAATCCTGTAATCGAAAAAGAAGCATTAGACAAAATAAATCAGCTGCAACAACAAAGAATATTGCCAATGAATATGGCGCCTGAAAACTTAATCGGAGAAACCTTTAAAGAGATTTTAAGTGAACAACTTTTCCTTAATGCTATATCTAAATTGCCTGAAACTGAGTCAAAATTGAATATAGTTGTTACTACAAGCAATGACAGATATGATCCTCATACCAATACCGCATATATAAATGTAGATACTTTATTAAATGTAAAATCTCAAAATCAACAATTGCAACAAAATTCTTTATTTAAAATTTACCATGAGTTATCACATTTTATAAGCGACAGATTGGATATTTATGATAGATCATCACAAACTGCTGTTCCAAATGCCGCTCAATTATCTGAGGATTTGTCAAATTCTCTCGCGTTTATGTTCACACAAGGAATAATATATAACGAAGCACCTGAGGAATTAATGAACATAATAAGTAATAAAGATATATACTTCGAAGCGAAAAATATTGTTAAAGGGCTTTATGACACCACCAATGTGACCGGAAAAGAACACAGAGATCTAAATGAAGTTCAAGCCGAACCGTTTACAATAACTAATGACAATACTTATGCTCCTTTAAGCTCGCCTGTTTTAGACGCATTAGTAACCTCTATAAATAAAACCAATGCTGGCAATATTGTCAGTGAATTAACTAAATTATCTACCGACGATGCAATAACAACTATTTCACTAATTAATACTGTAAATCCCAGTGTAAATGTTAAAGAAATTATCCAAAAATATGCAGCAGAAATGTCTTTTAGCCCACAAAACATTCAAAATCAAGTCACAGAAATAATGTCAAAGTATTCAAAAGCCCAATTAAGTGAAATAGCTTCAATGAATCCAAAAGGAGAATTGTCCACGAAAGAGATTCTCTCACTCTACAAACAAACAAACAATTTTATTGAAGATATTAGCGATGTTATAAAATTTCAAGATTCAAATATCAAACCTGATTCAGCTATTGTTTTCAACCTCAATAGCAAAGAAGTAAGAAATATGGTTGCTGCGTCTAATAACGCTTTTTCAACAAGAGAAATAGTCAATGCAAAAAGCGAAGTAATGCCTGCAATATCAAAAACCACTGACAAACAAATCAAAGAATTATTGATTTATTCCTGTGCTTTAAAAAATTCAAGCGAGGAAATAGCATCACAAGCAACACCCACGACATTACAAAACATAAATTATAACAAACAACTGGCACATCAAACCCTAACAATCTTATCCAAAGTTGCTCAATTTTCAGATAAGGACTTAAAAGTAATTTTGGATTCTTTAACAAGCAGTTCATCAAGTATTAAAGATGTTAAAGAAGCATTGCAAACTACACTTGAAATTATAAAATCGGCGAACATTAGTTCTCATTCAAAAACAGTTTTGCAATCAAACATAATTCAAGCGATGAAGTCAATAGATAAAATAGAGCAACAAAACAGTATAGCCAGTAATGCAACAAAAATAACAACTGATTATTTGGAAAATAAAATTGATCTTCAAACTGCTGTTAATATGATTTTGAGCAATCCCCAGCCAAAAGACTTAATAAAAAACATTCCACAAATTTTATCACCTAAAGAATTAAATCAAGAGAATTCCATACAATTAGTCAATTTGTTGCAAGAAATTGAAGAAAAAGCAACAGATTATTCTATTAAGACAATAGCAGAAAAAACGTTACAAAATGTTATGAATATATCAAATGAACAGTTCGCTTTAATAGATTTTGATAAGGCAAATGAAATTTTGGATATTTTAAAACTCAACCCAAGCGACAAAAACAAAATTATTCAAAATCTGGATTTGATTATATCAAATACTAATTCAACAAATTTAAAGAAAATTAATTTGGTTGCACAAAACATACAAACTGAAAATAAAAATTCAGAACTGAAAATTATTAATAACAAATTTCAACCTCACAAACAATCTGATGTTGAAGAACCAGCCATAAGCTTAGACAAAAAAAGCGTACAAAAAGCAATAGTTCCTCCAAAACAGCCATTAAACACATCGGTTGAACAAAATCAAATAGCAAATATTGATGAAAATAAAACGTCAACTAGCTCGTTGACGATAAACATTGCAGAAAATAAATCAGTTTCTAAAAATAATTTTGTTGAAAGTAATAATAAACTGAATGTGCAACATGTAAAACAAGCCAAAAAACAAAAAGAAATAGGACAACAAATTCAAAACATTATATCTGGAGCAGGTTCAGGAGGGGCTTCCGCAGTTGCACAATCTGCTGCTGCAGCTGCCTCAGTTAAAAAAGATGACAACATAAGCGGAACATCATCAACCGCCTATAGAGCTAACTTAGAATCCATACTCGATGTCTTCACAAATGACGAAATAATTACTATCAACGCCGATTTACAAAATATGGATATTAATACATCTAAGGTTAATCAAGAAGAAATACAACTGCTTAAAGCCATCATAGGTATAAAAAATAGGGCGAGAAATGCAGAGAATAAATCAGAATCAGCCAAAGATCCTTCATTTGAATTAGCATCTTTGAAAAAACCTATTGAACAATTACTGCTAAAACTAAATCCAAAACTTGACGAAAACGGCAAGGCAAAACTCAAAGAATTATCAGAACAAATCAAAGAAATGGATTTTTCCAAAGTTGAAAATGTTATAAAAGTCACTCCTGCACTGCAAGAGATAATTTCTATCTTGAAAACTGACAAAAAACTAAAACAACTAATGCTAAATACAACAAAAGTTATTGATGAGCATTTAGCAAATGTTGATACAAATCTAAAAGCCATTGCCATTGCTCAAAAAATCGTCTCAAAATTGATAAAAGGGTCGGATGCAGAAGTTATTTCAAGTGAAATAAAATCAAAGCCAAATTCAGCAAACAAAGTCATAGAAATGATGGGGCGCTTAATTGCAAATGAAAATAAAACAACTGCTGAAAACCTAAAACAATTTTCAATTGCTTTGAAAAAATTGTCAGAAGATATTGATACTCCGGCGTTTAGAAAATCAGTGCAGAAAACATCAAAAATAATTTATAAAATTGTTGACGGGGCAAGGAAACAAATTGCGCAGTTGTCAATACCAGAAAACACTAGGCAAAATGCAATTACAAAATTAAACGAAATAGAAAATATATTGGGCACAAGAGATTCCTTTGAAAATATCCAAGTTAATGCTCAGCAGAAACAAGCCAAACGACAAAAAGAAATAGAACAACAAATTCAAAACATTATATCTGGAGCAGGTTCAGGAGGGGCTTCCGCAGTT
>CAZQZN010000004.1:0-24731 GCA_964597815.1 uncultured bacterium
CCATTGGCGCAAAGGCGTTTTTCAAAAATCTTGCCCAAATGCCGTTTTTATTTTGTTTTTCAAGTTCTAAAATTTGATTGTAAAAATCTTTCACAATTTGCTCGTTAGTTGGAAACACTAATCCTTCTTTCTTAAATCTTTTCATCGCTTCATCTATTGAGTATTGATTTTTTACCATTTCTTCAACGAGAGGCGCGGCTTTTGCTAGTAAAAATCCGCTATCTCGTACCCATTCAGCCGGAACTTGGAATTTGCCGACTGAGGTTGAAACTTCTAAAAATTCACCGAAAAGATTTCCGGTTGTTCTGGTGGGAGTCAAAACCGAATCAGTAAGATAAATTGGAATTTCAATATATTCCAGTTCATTTACTAAATCGCCTAAAGCAAAAAGATAATTGGTGCGGGCGGCAATGACTGCTAACGGATTTAAATCAAATCCCCAGATATTGGCAACAATTCTTTTAGCAATTTCAAGATCGGGTATCTTTTCTTTTTCACGACCGTGTTTTATCGCCCTCTGAATAGCCAAAACAAGAAAAGTGCCTGAGCCGCAAGCCGGGTCTAAAAATCTTTTTAGCGTGTTGCCGTCATAGCCAACTTCATTTAACAATAACTCTGCTAACCAATCAGGTGTATAATATTCGCCAAGACGATGACGAACTTCTTGAGGAACTAAATACTGATAAAGTTTTTTAAGAAGATCACGAGTCGAAACTGGATCTATAGTGCTTGTTGCAGGTTCAAATTCGGAAAGAGTTCGGGCAACTTCTCTTATAGCTTCTTTTAATTCTGGCGAGTCAAAAGCATCAAGATACCAACGGAAAAAATCTCCTTCCAAAAAATTGGTAATTCCTTTTCTGGCGTAAATTCCACCGTTTTCTATATCCTCAAGTTGTCTTTTAAGTTCATCATCAGAAATATGGGTAAGCTCTGAAGCAAAAGACGAGCCGAAAGATGTTTCTCTCAAAGTCAAAAGTTCAGCGGCAATAAGTTTCATTAAAAAAGCAAAATAAGTATGGACGGAAAATAAAAGTTCCTGAAAATCTGTTTCTTTTCCAACCTTATAAAGTTTTGAAAGCGTTTCTGCCTCTTTTTCCTGATGACCGCCGGTAAATTGTTCGCCATAAACAATACCAAACAATCTTTTCCATTCATTAAAAAATGTACGAATATGCGTTTGGTCGCCCCAATATTCTAAGGCATTGGCAAAAGAGGAAACCGCTTTTGGCGCAAGTATGCTTTGAGGGCCAAATTTTTGAGCCAGATTTTCGGGGGTAAGAGGAAGGCGAGACAAAGCCCGAAGATGAATTAAAAAAGTTCTGGCACTTTCCGAATTGAAATCATAAGGACCACGGATAAAAAACTTTGCCTTATTTATCTTTTCGCCATTTTTATCTTGATATTTAACAAAGAAAATTTGCTCTCCGTCAAAACCTACTCCCACCAATTGAGTTAGTTTTGTTTCTTTTGCTTCATCAGACAAGTAATTTACTAATTGCTCGTAGGCATGGTTTATATTTTTCTTTGAAGAAAACGACCTTGGCGGCTCGTATTCAATTATCACTTGTCCGTGTACCGCGTCTGAACGACCACTATAAACGGACTTTTCATATTTGGGAGTTGATTTTAGATTTAATTCGGTTCTGATCGACTCTAAAAGTTTTTCAAAACCGATTCTTAAATCTTCCTCGGTTTTGGCTTGACGAAGCAAATTTTTTGTTCCGGAAACAAGATTATCTGCTAATTTAGAAAGTGAATCATAATTTGTATTCTTTAAAGATTTTTTGCTCATAACTTTTTACCTCAATAAATTATCAACCGAAACATCAAGGGCATTGGTTAATTTTTGAAGCTTGTAAATTGAAGGGGGTAGTAATACCGCTTGACTTCAACTTTATGACCATTTTATAGGAATTATCAGCTAATTTAGAAGGTCGGTTTTGCGACAAGCCCTCTTTTGTCCTTAACTTTTTTATATCCTTGCCTATTTGAAAAATTTTTCTTGACATAGCAGTATTAAAGTATATGCATCAGTTATTCATTATCTGTTATCATGATACAGAATTATCTTGACAATGTAAAGAGAATTTTAGGTTTAGGGAGCTTTGTTTCAAATTCGGGAAGGCAAACTAAGTACAACTTCAATTTTAGCGGCGCATTTTGCAAAGCGAAATACGAAAAATTGCAGTTAGAAAATTGGCAATTTATTTAAAAAACTTTGCCATTTCATTGCCGAAATGGTTGCCAAAGCTATGCTCCGTCCTATACAGGGCATCTAATTCAATTTGGTGGACCTGAGGGGACTCGAACCCCTAACCCCTAGCATGCCATGCTAGTGCTCTACCAATTGAGCCACAGGCCCAAATAAACACTTTTGCAGATTAGTTCAAAAGCACAAAATCAAAAAAACTTTAATTTTGAAAACAGCTTCTATTGAATAATTTTATCATATAAGATATCCTGTCGCAGTATTGTATTAAAAAAAAATGATTAGGATTTCTGATTAATATATGTCAATTCTTAAAAGTAGTAGCGTCTTTTCTTATACAATTATTTGTAAAGTTTAGTATAATTGCAATTAAGATGGATTTCATTGTTTTACTTTCAACAATGCCAAACAAAAGAGAAGCAAAAATAATTGCAAAATTGCTTGTTGAAAAAAAATTAGCCGCTTGTGTGCAAATAATTGGACCGATTGAAAGTGTGTATTTATGGGACAAAAAGATAAATGAACAGAAAGAATATATTTTAATGGCTAAAACAAGAAAAAGTTTGTTTGAGGAAGCAAAAGATTTAATTCATAGCAATCACAGCTATGAGTTGCCGGAGATAGTATCTTTTGAAATTGGAAAAGGGGACAAAAAATATCTTAATTGGATAAAAAGTTCCACAATGGTTATAAGTGATAAATAATTCCGCTCTTTCCCCAAAGTTCTTCGAGATTATATTTTTGCCTTTCTTCTTTTCCTAAAATATGGACAATTACATTGATAAAATCCAGTATTATCCAATTGGATTCTTTTTCACCTTGAGGTTTTGGCATTTTCAGGCCTCTTTTTTTTATTTCAGCTTCAATTCCATCAACTATAGCGTCAAAATGAGGTTTTGAATTAGCAGAGCAGACTATTAAATAATTGCACACAGAAGAAATTTTTCTTGTGTCGATTATTTCTATATTGGAAGCAAGCTTATCTTCTGCGCCTTTGCAGATTATATTTGTCAATTGTTTTGAAGTAATCTCCCTCTTTTTTTTACTGCGGGTAATAATTTTTGGGCTCCTCGGAATCTTTTTTGTTTTTTAATAAGGTTTCAACTAAAATTTTAGTATGTTCCATATCCGGCTGTAAGTAATATATTCCATCAATTGTTATACCAGTGCCAGTAAGTGATTGCATATTTACATTGCCAAATTCATATGCTTGACGAACAATTGATGAGATAGCAAAAATTTGTGAGCTTGGGATGTTTGTTTCTACGCAACCTAGTAAATCCATTATTATTCGTGATGTTTGAAAAACATTTCTGTTCTTTGCCATTTCTTTTGCAACTTCTTGTAGAAATTGTTGTTGCCTTTTTATTCTTCCTAAATCTCCTGCGTTATCGTGTCTGTATCTAAGATAACCAATAGCTTGTTTCCCGTTTAATTTTTGTTTGCCCGGATAAAGATCGATGTACAGTCCGCCGGCGTAATCAACATAATACATTCTTTTATCCACATCAACTGTTATTCCACCTAAACTATCAATAACCTTTTCCAAACCGTCTATATTTATTTTTATGTATTTGTCAATTTTAACGCCTAAAAAGTTTGAAGTTGTCGCACAGGCAAGTTCAGGGCCTCCAAAAGCGTAAGCGTGGTTTATTTTGTCCAAACGCACTCCGGGAATAACAACCAAAGTATCTCTTGGTATGGAAAGAACATTTACTTGTTTGTTTTTTGGATCTATGTGGGCAACCATAATTGTGTCAGATCTTCTCACATTTCCAGCGGCGTCTATTCCAAGCAAAAGTATGTCCATTTCTGGAATTTGCAAATTTGCAGGAGCAAGAGTGAAAAGCATTTCAACTGCAGAAAATCTGCTAAGGACAAAGGAAGTAAAAAAACCAAGCAAGCCGGATATAATAACCAGCAAGATTACAACGGTAATAAACCAGATTTTCCAAGGATTTGGTGATTTTAGATTATTTTCGGTGCTTATCTTTTTTTGCCTCCATCAAACCTGACTTTTTCAAATAATAATTTCTTGTTTCAATAGAAGAGGGATAAATTTCTCTGTTTTTTCTTAAAAGATATTCTAACATTTTTGTTGACACCAACGCAATTGTTTTGTGAATGTTTTTCTTTGCCGTACTTCTAATAGCTTTTACATGTTTGTAATTTCTATTTGGTTCAATATGGTCGGCAAGGTAGATTATTTCTTCTATTAAAGACATATTTGGTCTGCCTGTTGTGTGATTCTTAATTGCTTCAAGTATTTCCTTGTCTTTTATTTTAAAATCCCTTTTTGCAATCAAAGCACCGATAGGTCCATGGAGGAGGTGAGCGTTATTTTCAAAATATTTGTCTATTTTAATCTTTTCTTTTCGTGCGATTTTTAGTAGTTCTTTTTGGGACAAATTTTTTGCACAATCGTGCAAAAGAGCCGCAATTCTGACTTTTTTTTCGTCAGCCCCGTAAAGTTTTGCAAGCTCAACAGCGGTTTTCTCAACACTCAAAGTATGCGACAAACGTTTATTGTCAATTATTCTTTGGAGTTTTTCTTTAATTTGTTTTATTTCTTTATCCACTCTTTTAAATTTTACACCATAAATTGTTGACACAGCAATTTTTTGAAAGTTTTTGTTCTTGACTTTAAAGCTGTCAAAAATACCATTTCTGATATAATTATCTCTATGAAGAGCATAGAGTTTGTTATTCTTGCTGCAGGCAAAGGGACAAGAATGAAATCTGATTTACCAAAAGTTCTGCATAAAATATGCGGGAAACCGCTTTTGCACCATGTCCTAAACAATGTTGAAAAAATTTTTAATGGCACGCCTTATGTAGTAATTGGCCACAAGGCTGACAAAGTAAAATCCCAATTCAAAAACAGGAAAGTTTTTTTTGTTTTACAACCTGAACAGCTTGGCACTGGTCATGCTCTGATGCAAACCGAACCTTTTTTAAACGGAAAAGATGCAGTCATTGTGGTATTAAATGGAGATATGCCATTGATTTCTTCAGAAATAATTTCTTCTTTGATAGAATACCACAAAAAAAATCGGGCTTCTGCCACTGTTTTAACTGTGAAGATGGATGATCCCACTGGTTATGGGAGAATTGTAAGAAACAGGTTTGGCCATTTAGAAAAAATCGTCGAACACAAAGACGCCAGCTTAGGAGAGCTTGAAATTAAAGAAATAAACACAGGAACTTATTGCTTTGAAGCAAAAGAACTTTTTAAATATTTGCACAATGTCAGAAAAGAAAATGCACAACATGAATATTATCTGACAGATGTGATTGATATTTTGCGAAAAAACGGAAAAAAAGTTTCAGCTTATATGATTGAAGATCAGCATGCGGCAATTGGGATAAACACTAAAGAACAACTGGCTGAAGCTGAAAGGATTTTTAAATCTCGTTATGCTTTACAGTAATTTTGTGATATAATACCCTAAAATTTGTATAAAAATGTTTTAGTTTTTTATCAAGGAATATCTTATGCGAAAAGTTTCTGTTTTGACATCTGATCAAAAAGTCGTCGAATTGATTGAACAGGCTCTAAAACCGCAATGTTTGATCAAAACTTTTTCTGAACCGGATCGCTTTTTTGACCACTTAAAAGATAAAAATGTTGAACTTGTAATTTTGGACAATGATACTGACAATTTGAAAGGATTGGAACAATTTAGGAATGTAAAAAACATTAGCCCAACCGTCAAAACGATAATGATCAGCGCTTTGCAAGATGTTTCAAACGCCGTTAGAGCCACAAAACTTGGAGTGGACGATTATTTTAACAAACCTTTCGATCCGGAAAAACTTAGAGAATCTGCTGAAAAAATTTTTGCTGAGCTGCTTGATATATCACCTATTGTGATTGAGGAAGATTATAAATATTTTTGGACAGGCAACAGCAAATCGCTAAAAAATTTTTTAACATTTTTGAAAGAAGCTGTAAAATCTGAAAAGGATGTGTTTTTGTTGACTAATAACGGTGTGCCTGCTGAACAGGTTGCACAAATAATCAACTTCAACAGGTATTTTGGAAAGAAAAAAATGTCCAACATAAACTTGTCGGTTTTTGAGAAAGAGCAGTCAGAGACATTTTTTTGGAACTCACTAAAACAGCTGTTTTCTGAAAATGCACAGGAGGGCGTAATTTTTATCTGTGGGCTTGGCTATTTGCCTGAACATTTCAGATTCAGTGTTTTGGATTATCTGGTTAACAAAAGGCCTATTGAAAAATCTCCTTCAAGTCCGAAAATTGTTCTAAACATTTATCAGAACGATCTTTTGACAAACGAGGATTTGGCAAAAATAAAAGAATCATTGTTTGAGTTAAAAGTTCCTCAAATTATTGACCGCATGGAGGATGTGTTGCTCATTTTTTCATCATTGGCTGATAAATATTGCCTTAAATATGGAAAAGATATCGTTGCGTTTGATAAAGAAGTTATTGATTTTGTTTTAAGTTATGATTGGCCCGGAAATTATGAAGAGATTGATAGTTTTGTTGAAGCTTCTATTGCAAGATGCAAAACAGAAATTCTAAGACAATATGATATTCCTGTCACTTTCCAAATGGTTCTTTCAAAATCTTTGAAAAGAGTTGATCTTGCCAACAATCTCTATTTGAGCAACGCACAAAAAGTATTTAAAAAAGAGTTGCTTGGCTATTTGATGCAATGTTCAGGTGGCAATATAGATTCTGTTGCAAAATTTTTGGACACTTCAAAAAATGCGCTTGTTGATTGATTTTTAAATTAATTCACCAACAATTTTTTTGGATTCGTTTATCAATAAATGGGCTTTTTCTTCGTCTTTTGCTTCTGCGATAATCCTGATGATTGGTTCGGTATTGGATGGCCTTATGTGAATCCAGCTGTCGTCAAAATCGATTTTTATTCCGTCTAATGTGTTCATATTGCCATTTTTGTATTTATGAGATATTTTTTCAATAATTTGTCTCACGTCCACTTCACTTGGGAGAAGTATTTTATCTTTTACCATTGTATATTTTGGGAAAAGATCAATAATATCTGAAACTTTTTGATTTCTTTGAGCTAAAAGGCTAAGTATAATGCCTATTCCCGAGATGCTATCTCTTCCAAGTCCAATTTCCGGCCAGATAACTCCTCCGTTGCCTTCACCGCCCAAGATTGCGCCAGTTTCTTTTATTTTTTCCGAGACATTTATCTCTCCAACTTTTGTTCTTATGACATCAGCTCCGAACTGTTTAGCAATATCTTCTGTAATCTTGCTTGTAGAAAGGTTTGTAACAATTTTTGCGCCGGCTTTTTTGGGATAGTTTGACAAAATATAGAATGTTGCAAGAGAGAGAGAATATTCTTCACCTATTGCCTTGCCTTTGTCAGAAACGATTGATAATCTGTCTGCGTCGGGATCCAAAGCAAAACCAATGTCCGCATTAAATTCTTTGACTAATTTTTCAAGTTGCCAAAGATTTTGAGGGATTGGTTCCAATCCTCTGTTAGGAGATTTTTTTGGTTCTGTGTTTATAGCGATTATTTCGCATCCAAGTTCTTTGAGCAATTTTTGGACAATTTTTGAGCCGCCGCCATTGCAACAATCAATAGCAACTTTAAATTGTTTTTCTTTGATTTTTTCGGAAGGGATTTTACTTAAAACTTTTTGAATATGTCTTGTTAATGCCTCATCATCTTTTTTGTAAGATAGAACATCAATATTCTGCGTTTCTTGGCTATTGTCATTTTTTGTGTCTTCATACAATCTGATTAATTGTTTTGCTTCGTCTTCATTTAAAAATATTCCTTTGCTACTTACAAATTTTAGGCCATTCCATTCAATAGGATTATGGCTTGCAGTAATAATTATGCCGCCATCGCAGGATAAATCCTTTACGCTTAATTGCAGGGTTGGAGTGGGACATATTCCACTGTCAATAACCTTGCAGCCATTTTTGTTAAGTTCCGATATGACAGTTGTTTTCAAAATATCGCAAGATGGTCTGCCGTCATTGCCTATTGCAATTTTCCCATTTCTTGTGTAAATTGCAAATGCTTTTGAAAAACCTAAGACAACTTTGTTTGTTAAAGATTTTCCGACAATTCCTCTTACGCCAGAAATGCTTACTTTTAGTGTCATAAAGCAATTATAACAGAAGAGACTGCAATTTATTTAAAAAATCCTTGACTGAGTTGTTATAATAACATTGGTAATAATGGCAAACATTTCATACGGAATGATTTCTCCTCATCCGCCTCTCTTAATTCCTGAGATTGGCGGCGAAAGAATTATAGATGTAAAAAACACTGATAGATCTTATGATTTAGCGGCAAAGAATTTGGTCTCGTATAATCCTGATGTTGTTGTTTTTATAACCCCGCATGGCCCAATATCAAGAAATAAAATAAGGATTTGTTCTTCTTCGCAGTTTTATGGCGATTTTGCGATGTTTGGGCTTCCATTTATAAAATATATTGCCAATGGCAACACTGAATTTGCGAAATCAGCATTTGAACATTGTAAAAAATGCGGTGTTAATGTTGAATTGATAGATTATCCGGTTTTGGATCATGGCGTAATGGTGCCTTTGCATTATCTAAACAAAAATGGTTTTAAAAAAGACATTTTGCCGATAGTTATTTCGCTTGATAGTTTAAATGTATTGTTTGATTTTGGAAAACGTCTCAATCAAAAAATTGAGCAAGGAGAAAAAAAAGTTTGTATAGTGGCTTCTGCTGATATGTCGCATTCATTAACAAAAGATGCTCCAAATGGCTACAATCCAAATGGGCTAATCTTTGACAAAAAACTTGTTGAGCTTGTCAAAAAAAATGATGTTCAGGGAATTTTGAATTTTGATGAACAGCTTGCTGAAGAAGCAAATCAGGACGCGCTGTGGTCAATTGCGATTTTGCTTGGGATAATTGATGGTTTAGGGTTTGAATCAGAGGTCTTGTCTTACGAGGGCCCTTTTGGAGTTGGATATATGGTTGCTGAATATAAAAAAAAGAGGTGAAATATATGGAGCACCCTTTAGTTCAGTTGGCAAGAAAAAGTATAGAAAGCTACATAAGAGAGAATAGAGTAATTGAACCGCCAAAAGAGTTGACTGATGAAATGAGACAAAGAGCCGGCGTTTTTGTATCTTTGCATAGAAAAAATGCTTTGCGCGGATGTATTGGCACTTTTCTTCCAACTCAGGAAAATGTAGCAATGGAGATAATAAGAAATGCTATATCCGCGGCAACTCAGGATCCGCGTTTTTCAAGTGTCAGAGAAGATGAGCTTGATGATATGGAAATTTCAGTTGATGTTTTATCTGCTCCTGAACCAGTAAAGGATATTTCAGAACTTGACGCAAAAAAATATGGCATCATAGTTTCATCGGGATATAAAAGGGGCTTGCTTTTGCCTGACTTAGAAGGCGTTGATACGCCAGAACAACAGATTGAGATTTGCAAGCAAAAAGCCGGAATTTTGCCTTTTGAACCTATCCAAATATCAAAATTTGTGGTAAAAAGATATCATTAAGATGTCTTTGATTTAGAAAGGGAATTTAAAAAAAGATGATAAAAGCGGGAATTGTTGGTGTTGCTGGATATGCGGGGATTTCTATTTTGCAAATACTTTTGGCTCATCCTGAGGCGGAAGTTATTTGGCTTTCAAGCGAAGACAGCCATGCCGGTAAAAAAATTTCGGATATAAGGCCTTCATTTAACGGAATTTGTGATCTCGTCTGCCAAAAGAGCGGAGATTTATCAAAGTTTGTTGATCAGACAGATGTTGTTTTTATGGCTCTTCCGAACGGGCTTGCGATGAAATTATCTCCGATGTTTTTAGAAAAAAGGAAAAAAGTTATTGATATAAGTGCTGATTTTAGAATAAAGGATCTTGAAGAGTATAAAAAGTGGTACAAAATTGACCATTTAAGCCCAAATCTTGTTGCTGATGCGACATATGGACTTCCCGAATTGTTTTTTGAAAAGATTAAAACTTCGTCTTTGATTGCAAATCCCGGATGTTATCCAACAGCATCTATACTTGGTATTGCGCCATTGCTAAAGAACAATTTAGTAGATGTGAATAGTATTGTCATTGATGCAAAAAGCGGAGTGTCTGGAGCAGGAGCCGCATTGACAGAGATAACTCATTTTCCAGAGTGCAACGAAAATTTTAGAGCCTATGCTGTTGCTTCGCACAGACACAATCCTGAAATTGATCAGATTTTAAGCTGGATTTCAAACACAAAAATAAATACAACATTTGTTCCTCATCTGGTGCCAATGAACAGAGGAATACTTGCGACAATTTATGCAAACTTAATCCAAAAAATCACAAACGAAAAATTGCATGAAATTTTTAAGAATTTTTATAAAAAAGCGCCATTTGTTAGAGTATTGGAACTAGGCAAACTTCCTGCAACAAAATATGTTTATGGTTCAAACTTCTGTGATATAAATGTTGTATTAGATGAAAGAGCAAACAAGGTAATAGTTTTATCTGCTATTGACAATTTGATAAAAGGAGCGGCTGGACAGGCAGTGCAAAATATGAATATAATGTTTGGTTTAGATGAAAGGGCAGGGCTTGACAAAAGCCCAGTTTATCCATAGATGAAAAATTATTCAATTGTTGAAGGTGGAATTTGTGCTCCGAAAGGTTTTTATGCAAGCGGAATTTACAGCGGAGTTAAGAGATCAAAAAACAAAGATTTAGCGCTTTTGTTTTCTTCATCCTTGGCAAACTGCGCTGGCGTGTTTACTAAAAATAAGGTTAAAGCAGCTCCAATAATTCTTTCTCAAAAAGTTGTAAAAACCGGGTATGCTCAATCAATTGTCATTAATTCCGGCAATGCTAATGCCTGCACCGGCAAAAAGGGTATGAAAGATGCTGAATTGATGCAAAAGGAAGTTGCCCTATCGTTAAAAATTTCTCAAAAAAATGTTCTGGTTGCTTCAACGGGTGTTATTGGTGTCCCGATGCCGATGAAAAAAATAAAGCCAGCAATTTGGATAGCTTCCAGAATGCTAAGCACAAGTGGTTCTTCGGATTTTGCCAAAGCAATATTAACAACAGACCTTACAAAAAAGGAAATTGCTGTAAAAGTTTATTTGTCAAAGGGAAAGAGTTTTGTCATTGGTGGTGTGGCAAAAGGTTCTGGAATGATATGTCCAAATATGGCAACAATGATAGGAGTTATTACAACGGACGCAAAAATAACTTCTTCCGCTTTGCAAAAATCTTTGTCAAATGCAGTTGACAACACTTTCAATATGATAACTGTTGACAACGACACAAGCACAAACGATTGCGTTTTTGCGCTTGCAAATGGCAGTTCAGCCAAAATATCAACAAAGGTCGAACAAAAAATTTTTGATGAGACATTGAATTTTGTTTGTGAATACTTGGCAAAAGAAATTGCAAAAGATGGCGAAGGAGCCACAAAACTTTTTGAAATCAGTGTGCTAAACGCAAAAACAAAATTTGACGCGCAAAAAGCAGCAAAAACAATTGCTGGATCAAATCTTTTTAAGTGTGCTGTTTATGGCGCTGATCCTAACATTGGCAGAGTTTTAGCGGCTATTGGATATTCGGGTGCTGATATTGATCCGAATAGAGTTGATGTCAGAATTAAAGATATGCTTCTTGTTAAGAATGGCGTGCCTGTTAAGTTTAATTCAAAAAAAGCTTCCTCTCTTATGAAAGAAAAAAGCATCAATATAACAGTTGATCTTAAAATTGGAAAATTTGGCGCAAAAGCTTGGGGCTGTGATTTAACGGAAAAATATATTGATATAAACGCGAGGTATCACACATAATGTTTGAAGCATTGATCAAAAGAGCAGAAACAGTTATGGAGGCGCTTCCTTATTTAAGGAAATTTTACGGCAAAATTATTGTTATAAAATATGGCGGCAACGCTATGGTTGACAAAAAACTAAAAGCAAGAGTTGTTGAAGCGATAACACTTCTGAAATATGTTGGAATGCATCCTGTTTTAATACATGGTGGCGGTCCTGAAATCAGCAAAGAATTAAAAAAGCGCAAAATAGAGACAAAATTCATTGAAGGGTTAAGATTTACTGATGAGCAAACAATGGAAGTAGTGGATAAAGTTCTTGGACGTGTGAATTCAAGCATAGTTTCGTTAATAAACAAATACTCAAGGCGTATGGCAAAAGGTTATTCTGGCAGAAGGGGCAAAGTGATCAGGGCAAAGAAAAAGATTTTTTATAGAAATGGGCAGAAATTGGATTTGGGTTTTGTTGGTGATGTAAAAAATGTTGATTCAAAAACTTTAAAATCCGCAATCAACAATGGCCGTATTCCTGTGATCTCATCAATAGGGGTTGATGGCAGAGGGAAAATATATAACATCAATGCTGATACTGTTGCGGCAGAAGTTGCTTCTGCTTTGGCAGCAACAAAACTTATTTTGATAACAAATGTAAGAGGAGTATTTGACAAAAATGGCAAGTTAATATCGGTAATAAATGCTCAAAAAGCAAGACGGTTGATCAGAAATGGCGTTATAAGCGGTGGTATGATTCCAAAAATTCGTTTTGCTCTCAAAGCATTGAAAGAAGGAGTTGAAAAAGTCCATATAATCGATGGCAGAATACCTCACGCAATACTGCTTGAATTATTTACTGATGTTGGTATTGGAACAATGGTTGAGCGCTGATTTTTTGCAAGAATATAACATTTTTTTTCGAAAATTCTTTGTTGGGAGCATGCAATTATGTCAATATCCCAAGTTAATGTTTATTCTGCCAATCCATCTTCTGCGGCATTGTCATACAAAGTTGGCATGCCGGGAGAAAAAATGCCAACTCACACCGTTGAAGCACTTGCTGAGAGGGGCAGAATATACCGCGATTTTGGCATAAAAGTACTGGACAGCGATGTTAAGTTTTCAAAAGCCGAAGTGCTTGTCATTGAAAAAGTTTTGAATGATCTCAAAAAACGCAAACAAAAACATCTTATTGGCGTAAAAGAAATTGTAAAGAATAAATCGAACAGGATTAGATTATTAAAAAATGCATTAATTCACGCGGGCGGTGCTTATGTTGCTGAGCAAAAGAGAATTTATCTATTTGATGATTTAGAAATTGGAGAAATTCCTGAAGTATTAATTCATGAAATTGGACATGCTGTAAATCATTTTAATGTTTCATTTGCGAGATTTATGGAATTTGTCCAAGACACCGGCTGGCGGATGAAGGAGATGAGACCTGTTTTTTATTCAGGCAACAAGATGTATCAATTTGGGATTAAGCCAATTGAAGTACCAAAAGAAAAATGGCATACTGTCTGGGACAGATTTAGCCTTAATTCTCTATCAAAAGATCAGGATGTTTTTGGTGAGATATTGCTTGAACTTCCAAAAAAATCTTCTGGCCCATGGGATAAAAATCCTCTTGAAAAATTTGCTTGGGCTTATGAATGGTTTTATAACAAGAATAAAGCTTTTAAGCGATTAGCAGAGAGGACTTATTTGGAAAAAGGAGATATTTCGCTTAAAAATGCATACGAATTTATGCAGAATGAAGTTTTTGCTTAGATAACAAGTGCTAAAATTATTGCATGATAATCAAATCCGACAAAGATACAATCTCCCCTTATTTAACTGATCAATCCGGACTAAATGGTTCATATTGTGAAAGAGTTTTTGTTCCAGAAAATTATTCAGAAGTTTCAGATGTTCTCAAATATGCTTTTCAAAATTCTTTGCCTGTGACTGTTTCAGGTTCTGGCACGGGAGTGACAGGCGGACGTTTGCCTTTTGGTGGAATAGTTATTTCACTTGAAAAACTTAACAAAATTATTTCTTTTGACAATGAATATCTTGTTGTTCAAGCTGGAGTTCCTTTATCAGAGATTCATTCTTTTTTGAAAAAACAAAACCGCATCTATCCGCCGGATTCGACGGAATGGAGCGCTTCCATTGGAGGAAATATTGCCACAAATGCTTCAGGGTCGAGAACGTTTAAGTATGGCCCAACCAGAAAATATGTTAAAGAGTTAAAAATCGCTCTGCCAAATGGAGATATTTTGGATATACCAAGAGGGGAATTTGTCGCAAAAGGATCTTGGTTTGAAACGCCGTTTTTACCACCGTTTGAGATAGCAAATTATAAAATGCCGGATATAAAAAACGCTGCCGGATATTATTCCCAAAAAAATATGGACTTAATTGATTTGTTTATTGGCAGTGAAGGAACTTTGTCTGTAATTTTGGAAGCAAAATTAAAAACCTTATATTTTAATGGCCAGTTGCTTTCTTTTTTTGTTTTTTTTGATGATTATAGTCAGGTTTTGGATTTTGTAGCGAAAGCGAGGAAACAAAACCTGCTTTCTATTGAATTTTTTGATGAAAACTCTTTGATTTTAGTTAGAAAAAATTTTTCTCAGATTCCAAAAAATAAAAAAGCAGCTGTTTTTTTTGAGGAAGAGATTCTTGATAAAACTCCGGATGCAGTGGAGAAAGCGATTGGAAAGTGGAGTGAAATATTATCTGAATTTAATATCGATGACAAATATATTTGGGCCGCGGTTGAAGAAGACAAGGAAGAAGAATTTAAAAAGATAAGACATGAAGTTCCCGTTCAGGTTAATGAAATTGTTAAATTGCGAAAAATCCCTAAAGTTGGCACTGATATTGCAGTACCGGAAGAAAATTTTAATGAAATGTTTAGTTATTATTTGCAGCTTTTTGCTTCTGAAAAAATAGATTATTTGATTTTTGGGCATATAGGAGATTGTCATCTCCATGCAAATATCCTGCCTAAAAATATTGAAGAAATGAAAACGGCAAAAGAAATCTATCTAAAATTGGTAAAGAAGGCAATATTGCTCAACGGCACTGTCTCGGCTGAACATGGAATAGGCAAATTAAAACATCAATTTTTGAAAGAGATGTATGGGGAAGATGGCTTAAAAGAAATGGTGAGGATAAAGAAAATTTTTGATGAAAAAGGAATATTAAACAGAGACAATATTTTCCCCAAAGAGTATCTAGACAAGTGATTATTTAATATTTTGGATTTAGCAAAGGAAGTTTTATTTATTCCTTTTTTTTAGTGCTTCTTTTCGCCTCTTTCTTCGTCTTCTAAGTTCTTTTTGTCTTTCTCGCATTCTTATTCCTCAAGTTTTATTATAAATTAATGCAGTCATAAAATCAAACATTTCATTTTTGCATATATTTTTGTTTAATTTCAGCCATCAAATTTTCAATAATTTTTTTCCGCTCATTTATTTCTATAGGTTTTTTTACGGATGAAATCAATTCAGCGTATGAAAATGGTTTTGTAAGGTAATTGTAAGCACCATTTTGCATAGCTTTGACTGTGAATTTAACATCTTTTAAAGCAGTCAGCATTATACAAATAATGTCTTTTGAGATTTTTTTTATCTCTGCCAATAGATCTATACCGTTTCCGTCGGGAAGGACAATATCAAGCAATGCCAGATCAAAACTTTCGGATTGAACTTTTGCCAGTGCTTCTTTATATGTTGCAGCTTCGGCAACTTCAAACTCTTTGGATAAAATTTCGACAATTCCACTGCGTATATCATCTTCGTCTTCAACTACAAGAACTTTAGCTTTTTTGTTTGTCTTTTGGTAATTTGTCTTAAATTTATTTTTAATTTCATTTTCTATTTGTTCCAGATCTTCAAATTCATTCTCATTTTTTGCGGGTGGATGGACTATGCTTATATATTCTTCTATAGTTAGCCTTTCTCCCATTTTTTCCAGTTTTTCTTTTTCTTTCATTTTAGCTTCCAGATATCTTTTGTCGAAATCGGCTCTCCAGTTAAAAAGGGCATTGTTTGCAAAAAAAAGATTTTTTTCCATTTCAACTGTTTGGTTCAGCTTTTCTAGTTTATCTCTCAGAGTTTTTATTGTAAATGGTTTTGTAATATAATCGGAAGCCCCTTCCTGCATTGCTTTGACTGCATAAGAGTTATCGTTCAACGCTGTAAGCATAATTATGCAAAGGTTGTAATTTTCGGATTTTATTGTTTTTAAGACGTCTAATCCGCTCATATCCGGCAATTTTATATCAAGCAAAACTATGCCAAATTCGCACCAGTTGAAAATGTCTTTTGCTTTTTCAATTGCTTCTTTTCCATTTGAAGCTTCAAATACAAAGAATTTGCTTTTGTCTATTGATTCGACAATTCCACTGCGTATATCATCTTCGTCTTCAACTACAAGAATTGTGTTTTTGCTTTTTTCCATTGATAAGGTCATTTTAATTTAATAATAGTTTAGATGCAATAGTTGGATATCTATTTACTAATTACTAAAATGGGAAGAGAAATGATGTTGACAAATTTGTGGAGATTATCGCAGCTGCTGCTTTAGCCGGCGAAGTTGCTACCACGGCGGCAATTGCCAATGATACTTTTGTTCAGATTCATGCTTCCATTGGAAGAAGCAGGGACAAGACTTTAATTGACCAATGACATTAATGCGAAGAATGTCTATTTTAAAGACGAGCCAAAAGAGTCGTATATTTATTTAACAATTGCAAAGTGAATGTAAATTTATGGGATAATGAGATTAGTGTTATAATACCGTCAAAGCAAGATATTTATTAGGAAGGGGAGATATAATGTCAAAAGAATTTATTTTTGAAAAGACAGTTTACTTAAGCGATACCAATGCTTTCGGGAATGCCTATTTTGCGAAGTATTTTGAGTGGCAGGGAATGGCTAGGGAAGCTTTTTTCAGAGAAATAATGCCTGATCCGATGTATTTGATGAAAACGGGATTAAAGATCATAACTGTCAGGGCTGCAACCGAATATAAAAATGAAGTATTTTTGTATGATGATCTCATTAAAGGAGTTAAAATCGGCGCGGTTAAACAAGCAAGCGCGGATCTTATATTTAATTTTCGCCGAAAAAAAGACAATAAAGCTGTTGCTCTTGGATATCAAACCATTGCTTTTGCAGATAAAGATGATAAGTTAATCCAGATACCACAAGAAATAATGGAAACATGCCGGCCCTACGTTGACGAAGTAAAGTATGTTATTGGCAAATTATTTCAGAGATAAATGAGCTACTACATAATCCCACCGCTAATCAGTTCCCTACTATTTATTTTTCTTGGCACTTTTGTTCTTTTTAACAACAAAAGCTCAAATACGCCGGGTGCAATTGTAAGGTCAAAGCATCTGAAATCAAGGTCGATAGTGATTGATGCTGCTCAACCTAGAAATGTGTCAGCAAGAGTGCCTAATGAGAGGGAAGATGTTATTGTAATTGAGTCAGGTATTGCAGAAGTAAATAATTTAAGAGTTAATTGTGATTTTGGTTTAAGGAAGCCAAATGAGGTTTACAGTTGTTTTGCGGAACTTCTTTTGCTTTGCTGGATGAAAGAATATAATGATGATCACATTGATTGTCATTCTGAAAGTTATGTTATTAAGCTATGGGAAGAAATGGACAAAGCGGGGATAGCAATAGCTGATTTTAGAAACGTGACAGGTTTTGTTGACAGGAGCAAATTTGACAAAGTGTTTGCGAAGTAATATGGATATTTTATCGAGTAAAACTTAAAATTTGATGAATTTAAGTGATGATAGAGTTATTAGATGGACAAAATTATTAATGAAAAGTTGTATTGATAACGACTAATCAAGCAAAATTTGATTTATCTTGGCTCTTATAAAAGTAAATCGAGGACAAATGCGGATGTGCTGGATTATTTTTTGTTGAAATGCTAAAATTTTTAAAATTGCTTATAATTTCAGAGCTTGATAGATAGCGGAAATTGGAGTGGGAACAAATGAATAAATCGGAACAAGGATCTAATAACGATGACATGGTAATAGGATCACGTATTCCGAAAGATGCTACGAACGATTATAGTGATGAAATAATAAATCAGCGAATAAGCTGGCTGGAAAAAAAGACAAATACTAAGATAAAACATCTAAAAAATTTTTCTGAAAACCCAGCAAATATGCAAGGAAACATTGAAAATTTAATTGGGGTTGCACAAGTGCCAATAGGTATCACCGGCCCGATAAAGGTTAATGGCGAATACGCAAATGGTGATTTTTATGTACCTATGGCGACCACCGAAGGGGTTTTAATAACTTCATATAACGTGGGGATGAGGGTATTATCGAAATCTGGCGGGGTAAGCACTTGTATTTTAAACGATGAAATTCATATAACGCCCATATTTTACATTGACAATATCAAACAAAGGAAAGATTTTGTTGATCGGATCGAAAATGATTTTAAAAGGATAAAAGCAGAAGCGGAAACTACAACAAGATTCGGCAAGCTGCATAGAATAGAGCCAAAACTTTGCGGTAGAGGGGTATTGTTGCGTTTTTGCTTTACCACCGGAGATGCAATGGGTTTAAATATGATAAACATTGCGGTTGATAAAGCCTGCCA
The DNA here is from genome assembly GCA_964597815.1 of uncultured bacterium. GTDB lineage: Bacteria > Margulisbacteria > WOR-1 > JAKLHX01 > JAKLHX01 > CAZQZN01. The sequence continues at coordinate 18,620 of CAZQZN010000004.1, forward strand.
GTATATAAAAGAGAGGACAGGATTTTCGTATTCGTTGCGTTCTGGCTATTCGTCAGACAAAAAGCCTTCAAGTCTTAACCATATAAAAGGGTACGGTAAAGAAGTATTTGCTGAAGCAGTCATTGAAAGAAAAAGCTTGAGACTTCTTAATGTTGATCCCGAGGATTTGTTAGATTGGTACCACACGACCGCACTTACAGGCTACTTGTCAGGAATGTTTGGTATGAACGGGCAGATGGCTAATGCTATCGCAGCCATATACATTGCTTGCGGACAAGATGTTGCACATGTAGTAAATTCTTCGATTGGTGTGTCTATGTGCGAAATCAACAAAAACGGGGATTTGTATGTCAGTGTATACATTCCAAATTTACTTGTTGGAACGGTTGGCGGCGGGACATCTTTGGGCACACAGCGGGAGTGTTTGCAGATAATGGGTTGCTATGGTGATGGAAAAGCCAAAAAGTTTGCCGAGATTGTCGCCGCAACTGTTTTAGCGGGTGAACTCTCAATTTCCGCTTCATTAAAAAATGGTACTTTTGTTGAAGCTCACAAGACGATATCCAGAAGAAAAGTTAACAGGTAGTCTATTGACTGTATAATGGGGCATACAAATTGAATTCACTTTCATTAGCTTGTTTTGCAACTGCGCTGACTAACATTTGTGTCGGTTTCTTTGTATATTTTTCTAACAAGGGAAAACCGCTTAATAAAGTTTGGCTAATATTAAATCTAAGTACAGTTTTATGGAGCACCGGTCTTGGGATGATGATCATTAGTCAATCCAAGAATATGGCTACTATTTGGCTAAGGGTGCATTACATCGGCGCAATATTTACGCCGATTGCGTTTCTTCATTTTGTATACGTGTTTTTGAATTTGGAAAACAAATCCCGCACATTCATAAAAATTATTTATGCGATAGGAGCCATTTTAATATTGTTTTTATTTGCTGGTTTGCTCGTGAAGTCTCCAGCCCCAAAATATTGGTTTAATTTTTATACGGTTCAAAATACATATTATCTTCTCTTTAGTGTTGTGGTTGCTTTATTTTTAGTTTATGCGCATTATTTACTATTCGCTGCTTTTTTGTTGAGTACAGGCACAAGAAGATTACAAATATTATACGTTTTCTTGGCCGCTGCTTTTGGATTTAGTGGAGGGCTAACGACTTTATTTCCAGTATATAACATTCCTATTTATCCCCATGGAATGTGGACTGTCTCTGTATATCCGTTAATTATCACTTATGCGATCACTAAGAAACATCTTATGGACATTTCCGTTGTCATAAGCAAATCAATTGCATATGCGCTGACGATGATAATTTTGGGGATAGGATATTTATTGTTAGTGATATTTTATAAGTGGTATGTGTCATCACGTATTGACAGTTTGTTTATATTATTATCCATTGCTTATGGTATATTTGTTGGATTTTCATTTGAGCGTTTTAGGGTGTTTCTCCAGACAACATCAGACAAGGTGTTTTTGAAGGGGAGATATGGGTTTAGAGATTCGCTTACATATTTTGTGAACAGGTTATTTAGGGTGGTTAGCTTGGAGGATTTAAGGAAAGTGTTTGAAGATGCTAGGGTTGAAGTTGTTGAGCTTAAATATTTGAAACTGGTTGTTATCGGAGTAGATGATAAACCGAAAGAATTGACCGATGAGGTTATGGAAAAGATTACAAAAAGGAAGAAAATAGTTTTTTCATATGAGCTTAAAGAACAACACAAAAATATTGCGTATTTTGTGCCTTGTTTATCAGATGACCATCTTTTAGCTGTGATTATAGTTGGAGAAAAACTTTCAGAGAATTCTTTCAAAGAAGAAGAGATAGAAACGTTTAGAGTTTTGGCTCCGTTGGTTGCGACTGCGATCAGCAGAATAAAGCCGTTTGAAGATGCTATTGTGAAATATAAAACTGAGAAAGAGAGAGCAGATTTAGCTGATAAGATAATAGACAGAATAAACAATTATGCCACGCTTGGCGAGATTGCTTTACAGGCTGGTCATGAGATAAAGAATCCGATTTCTGCGATAAACATTCATAGTGAACTTCTCAGGGAACATATTGGCGACAAAGAATATTTAGAAAAATATATTGATCTTGTCAGAAGAAATTCTGAAAAAGTAGAAATACTTCTTCAAAGGATGAAAGAGTTTGTTCTTGGTAAATCAGAAGAGAAAGAGTTCAATTTGGTAGATATGTTGAACGACAAGGTGCTGTTTTTGTTAAATGGCAATTTGAGCAAAAAAGAGATAAAGGTTATTAAAAACTTTCCTGACAAGATTGTTATGCTTGCTGATGAACAAGCGCTTGAAAGAGCGCTAGTAAATATAATTATGAATGCCATTGACTCTATGGATATGCACGGCACTTTGACTGTTTCTGCTTCATCAGATGAAAAAAGTGCCTATATTGTTGTTGCTGATACTGGCTGTGGTATAAAAGAAGAAGATCTCAGCAGGATATTTTTGCCTTTATTTACCACAAGAAGCAATGGGACTGGATTAGGGCTTTCAATTGCTTTTAGGACAATAACTGTTGACCACAATGGGAAGCTAGATGTTGAATCGCAAGTTGGTAAAGGAACAACAATTAAGATACAACTTCCTCTAAAGCATTTGCAAAAGAATTAAACTATCTTGGTATTAAGTTGTAAAATATTTATATGCGCCTCTTTTCTGCAACAAAAGAATATGAAAATTACAGGATAGATCAATTTCTTGCCAATAAACTTCCTTCAATAAGCAGAAGCTTGATACAAAAGCTTATAAAGACAGGCAAAGTTCTGATAAACGGAAGTGTTTGCAACAAGCCATCAAAAAAACTTTCTTTTGGGAGTGAAATTCAAGTTGAAATTCCTAAAGCGGAAAAAATTCCTCTTCAGGCGGAAAACATACCCCTTGATATTGTCTATGAGGATTCATCATTGATTGTGATAAATAAGCCAACAGGAATGGTTGTTCATCCAGCATTTGGCAATAGAAGCGGAACTTTGGTTAATGCATTGCTTTTTCACTGCAAAGATTTATCTGGCATAGGAGGAGAAGAAAGGCCCGGCATAGTTCATCGGCTTGACAAAGAGACATCAGGACTGATAGTTGTTGCCAAAAATGATCGTGCGCATAATTTTTTAGCAAAACAATTTAAGGATAGGAAAATACACAAAAAATATTTAGCTCTTGTGCATGGTAAAGTTAAAAGCGATTCTGGAACAATTGATATGCCTATTGGTCGAAGCGTATCAGACAGAAAAAAGATGTCTGTTGTTCAAAATGATCCCTCATTTATTCAGACGCATAATTTTAGAAAACCCAGAAGATCAAAAGCCAGACAAGCCATAACTCATTACAGAGTAATAGAAAGATTCAAAGACAAAACACTTTTGGAGTTAAAGCCCGAGACAGGCAGAACTCATCAGATCAGAGTTCATTTGGCGCATATTGGCCATCCAATAGTTGGAGATAAAATTTATGGCTTTAAAAAAGACAAATCTTCATCAATGGCTCTTCATAGCTATGTTCTTGGTTTTTTTCATCCTGAAACAAATGAATATATGGAGTTTAAGAGAGAAAAAGTTTTTGCTTAAAAATTTCCAGAGTAAAAAGGTGTTATAATTTCGCCATGAGAACATTAGGCGTAGATCCCGGTACAGCAACAACTGGATTTGCGATCGTAGAAGAAAACTGCAAGTCGCTAAAACTGATTGATTACGGTTGCATAAAGACATCAAAAGCTATAGATATGCCTGACAGATTGAGGATAATTTCCGAAAAGTTAGAAGCAATAATAGAAAAATACAATCCAAACAATATAGCGGTTGAAGATTTGTTTTTCTGCAACAATGCAAAAACTGCGATAAAAGTTGGGCAAGCACGAGGAGTCATTTTGTTAGTTGCGGCGCTTGCAAAACTAAAAGTATTTGAATATACTCCTCTGCAGGTTAAAATGGCGTTAACCGGGTATGGTAAAGCGGACAAAAAACAAGTCCAATATATGGTAAAAAAAATTTTGGGTTGCAAGGATGTACCGAAACAAGATGATGCATCTGATGCTATTGCTATTGCAATTTGCCACCTTAATTCGCATAAAATGAAGGAGTTTAACAAATGATTGGTTTTGTTGAGGGTATGCTTGAAAATGTTGATCCAGATAAAATAACAGTAAATGTTTCAGGTATTGGTTTTGAAATTTTTCCCACCTCTTCTGTTTTCAGAAATCTTCCGCCAAAAGGGCAAAAAGTGAAAATAACCACTTATTTTCTTGTAAAGGAAGATGCAATGCAATTGTTTGGATTTTCTTCAAAGGAAGAAAAAAGTTTGTTTTTGCATCTTTTGTCTGTTTCGGGAATTGGCCCAAAGGGTGCAATGAGCATAGTTTCTTCTTTTGACATTGAAACGCTTGTTACGGCAATTGCAAAAGCGGATATAGATTTGCTCACATCAGCTCAGGGAATAGGTAAAAAAACCGCTCAAAGGGTTGTTGTTGAACTTAAAGAAAAAATTGCTAAAGCTTATATGCTTGATGCATCCAGTGGGGTTTTTGACTCAACAGATGACACTCCAATACTTAAAGACGCTGTGTCCGCTCTTATGGCTTTGGGATATTCAGCAAAAGAGGCGCGAAAAGCAGCATCAAAAGCGATATCTCAAACTCCAAATGAGTCTGTTGAGAATGTGATCAAATCTTCTCTTAAGAATCTATCTCAAGTTTAAGAAAATTGATTAAAAAGTTTTCAACAAATCGCATCGGCATCCTAACAAGAGAAACTTCTTCTGCAACAGGTTTTACAAGAATTGTATGCGCCTTAACCAAATTCCCGCCCAAAATATCTGTAAGAATTTGGTCTCCGATTATTGCTGTTTGTTCAGGAGATGTTTTTAAGTAGGCCATTGCTTTTTTGAGTGCAAATGGCAATGGTTTGAGTGAAAAAGCAAATCCTTTTATGCCAAGGCTGTTTGAGACATATTCGATTCTTTTTGAACTGCTTCCATTGGATACAAGACAAATTTTTATTCCATATTCCTTGACTTTTTCTATCCAGCTGTAAACAGCAAATGGGATCTTATATACTCCTCTTGGCAAGAGCGTGTCGTCCAAGTCAATTATTATTCCTCTTATGCCGTTTTTGAAAAGCCGGTCTATATTTATTGTAAAAATAGAGCTTGCATACTCTTTTGGCAAGAGAAGCTTAAAATATTCTCTTCTTTTTTCTTTTGAATCGTCAAAATCTGTATATTCCATATTATTCCAATTCTTTTATATAAAAGAGGTTTACTGTTACGGGATCATCATAAAGGATTTTATTGATTTTCTGTAACAATTTTATTTTAACAGGATTATCTGCATCTGAAATGTTTTTTAAGGAGTTTATTAAAGTGTCGATTTTTTCATTTTTCAAAAAAAACATATTTGCTTCTCCACTTGAATAGAAAAGATATTCTAAAAACTTTTCGCTTCTTGATATCGGATCGTTTTTTTCAAATGGTTGAGGAGGCGTTTTATATCCCATTAAGAATAAGTCCGCATATCCTTTTGATAATTCAGTTTCCCAAGAATCATCTTTTTCATATTCTATCTCTTTTAATTTGACTTTTATACCAATTGCTGAGAGATTTTTTTGGATTTCTTTTGCTGTTTCGATAGTTTTTTCTCCATCAGTGTGCAATAAAAGCATCTCTTTAAATATAGGGTTGCCTGCTTTTTTTAATGTATTTATAGCTGTTTGCTTTGAAAATTCGTATCCTTTTATTGAATCATCATAACCCGGCATTTTATAAGGTATTACCTGAGATGGGACAATTTGCTCACCAAAAATTCTTTTGCAGATTTTCTCTCTGTCAATGCAATAGTTTATGGCCTTTCTGACAAGATTTCCCTTTGGGCCGAGAAAAACAGGGTTTTTCATGTTAAAACCCATGAAAAAAAGGCCGTCGTATCCAACACTTTCGATTGTTTGTCCCAGTGCAACAGAAGCGTGTAAAAGCAACAAAGCAGATAAAATAAAGAGCTTAAGTTTTTCAGCCATTTGTAAATAAATTTTATCACACCATTTTACAAAAGTTAGGCTTATCTTTTTTGGTTTTGGACAAAATCAAATTG
>CAZQZN010000004.1:24741-71894 GCA_964597815.1 uncultured bacterium
ATAATTATTTTGTAGCTGGACTCAAAATCAATGAAAAACTTTTTTCAAAAATTTTCTTTTCTTTTCTTTTTCTTATTTATTTCATTTGTTTTTTCTTCTTGTGGTGAGAAAAGCAAAATCATTCAATTAAAAGGTTCCGATACAATGGTTAATATGGCGCAGGCGCTTGTGGAAGCATTTTCAAAAAAATATCCAAAGATTTATGTTGCTGTAACTGGTGGCGGTTCTGGTACTGGTGTAGCATCTCTGATAAGCGGAACATGTGATATTGCGATGTGTTCAAGGGATATGAACCAAGAAGAGATAGAAATTGCACAAAAACGCAACGTAAATCCCTATCCGATTCATATAGCAACCGATGCAATAGCGATAATCGTTTCCCCTAAAAATCCGGTCAGCAAACTGACAATTGACGAGCTTTCGGATATTTTCAGCGGGAAGAAAGTTTTTTGGAAGGAGTTAGGACCTTACTCTGGCAAAATTGTGGCTTTGTCAAGGGATAGAAACTCTGGAACGCATGTTTTTTTTCTTGAACATGTTGTAAAAAAAGGAGACAAAAAATCAAAAGAAGAGTTTGGGAAAAATGTGCTTATGATGCCTTCAACTCAGGCAATTGTTGAAGAAGTGTCTTCTAATCCTGATGCGATTGGCTACATCGGATTAGGATACCTGAACAAAAAAGTAAAGGTGTTGGCAATTTCAAATGGGAAAAATTTTCCATACATAATTCCAAGTGTTGAAACGGCAATAAGAAAAGTTTATCCGATATCAAGGACTATGTTTTTCTATACAAACGGAGCACCATCTGGTGATGTTGGAAAATTTATTGATTTTGCAAAGAGTGAAGAAGGCAGAAAAATAGTGCTGGGATCTGGATTTGTTCCAATAAAAAATTGATGTGTTTTATGCGAAGAAAAATTTTTGAATCAATAATTGAAAAAGCGATATTTTTAAGTGGAATAACCGCGGTTATAATTGTCGTTTTGATTTTTATTTTTCTGCTGAGAGAAAGCATGAATTTTTTTATAAACAACAATCTGTTTTCAATAATCTTTGGAGAAAATTGGTTTCCTATCTCTCATCCGCCAAAATTTGGTTTTTTACCACTGATTATAGGATCAATGATTGTTTCTTTTGGGGCGATAATTATTGCACTGCCGCTTGGTCTTGGCGCCGCTATTTATATTTCTGAAGTTGCACCAAGCGGAGTTAAAGATTTTCTAAAAACCGGGATAGAACTTCTGGCTGCTATTCCAAGCATTGTTTTAGGGTTTATTGGGATTGTAATTTTAGCACCTTTTGTGAGAGATTTATTTAATCTTCCAAGTGGTTTGACTGCTTTTACTGGTTCGGTCATTCTTGCTTTTATGGCTTTGCCAACGATTGTTTCCATCATTGAAGATGCTATTGTTTCTGTTCCAAAAAGTTATAGAGAGGGAGCATTAGCTCTTGGTGCCACGAAACTCCAAACTATCAGAAGAGTTATTTTACCAGCCGCTTCGTCTGGAATTTTGGCTGCTCTTATGCTTGGTATAGGAAGAGTTATTGGCGAAACAATGGCAGTTTTAATGGTCACAGGCAATGCGGCAATTATTCCAACTTCTTTGCTTCAACCGGTTAGAACCCTAACTGCTACTATTGCTGCCGAAATGGGGGAAGTTGTGCAAGGGAGCATGCATTATTACGCGTTGTTTGGTATAGGATTTGTTTTGTTTGTGATAACTTTTTTGGTGAATTTTTTAGCGGATATATTTTTACATAGGAATAAAATATAATGGTCAATCCAAGAACGATACAAAAAATTGTTTTTTTTCTTCTCGGTTTATGCACAATTTTAATAATTCTTCCAGTTTTTGCGATTTTTTTTGTAATTCTCATAAATGGTTTGCCGGCTATCTCATTTGAATTTATTTTTTCACCTCCAAGAGCTGGAATGATAAGTGGAGGTATTTTCCCCGCTATTATTGGAACAATCTATTTGATCATTGGCACAGCGGTTTTTTCTTTGCCTATTGGGATACTTGCTGCTGTATATCTCAGCGAGTATGCAGATGATAATTGGCTTACCCGTTTGATTGACATAGCTATAATTAATCTCGCCGGAGTCCCTTCAATTGTATATGGGCTTTTTGGTTTAGGATTGTTTGTTATGTTTCTAAATTTTGGCACTTCTATTTTATCCGGTTCTTTGACGCTTTCAATTATGACTCTCCCTGTGATTATAACCTCGACAAAAGAGGCGTTAAACTCAGTGCCAAAATCTTTTAGGGATGTAAGTTATTCTTTGGGGGCTTCACGCTGGCAGACAGTAAAAAATGTGGTTTTGCCAAATGCAATTCCCGGAATTATGACAGGAACAATTTTGGGATTGTCACGTGCAGCAGGAGAAACTGCTCCTATTTTGTTCACAGTAGCTGCTTTTTATCTGCCTTATCTTCCAAGAACAATCTATGACCAAGTTATGGTTCTTCCTTATCATATCTATGTTTTATCCACACAAGTCCCTAATGTTCCGCCAAAAATTCAATACGGTACAGTTTTGGTCTTGGTTTTCATCGTTTTTTTGTTAAATATTACTGCTGCTTTTATTAGATCAAAATTTAGAAAAAAGAAGATGTGGTAAAAATGGCAAACATAAAAATTTCAGTTAAAAATTTGTCTGTTTCTTATGATGGAGAAATAGCTCTAAAAAACATTAATATAGATGTTTATGAAAAAGAAATTCTTGGAATAATAGGCCCTTCCCGCAGTGGGAAAACAACTTTTTTGCAGGTCTTAAACAGAATGATTGATCGCATATCTTGCGCAAAAGTTGAAGGCAAAGTATTGTTTGACAATCTCAACATATATACTGATATAAAACTGCTTGCTCTTAGAAGGAAAGTTGGAATGGTATATGCCCTGCCTCTTCCGCTTCCGATGTCTATATATGACAATGTAGCTTATGGGCCAAGGTTGCATGGCACAAAAGACAAGAAAAAATTGGACGAGATTGTTGAGCGCTGTTTAAGGGCCTCCTATTTATGGGATGAAGTCAAAGATAGGTTGGAATCTTCAGCTTTTAACCTTTCAGGTGGACAACAACAGCGTCTTTGCATATCAAGGACTCTTGCTGTTGAACCAGAGGTCATAATTTATGATGAGCCATGTTCGGGGCTTGATCCAATTTCAACAGCGAAAGTTGAAGATGCGATGAGTAAGCTGAAAGAGAAATATACTCAAATACTTGTTACCAACAATGTTAAGCAGGCAGCGAGAGTTGCTGATCGAACAGCCTTTTTTTTGATGGGCGAAATTGTTGAAATTGATGAAACAAAAAAAATATTTACTGCTCCAAAGGACGAAAGAACAAATGATTACATAACTGGAAAGTTTGGTTAAAAAATGGGAAAATCAATCGAAGTAAAAAATTTAAACTTTTATTATGGCAAATTCAAAGCGTTGTCAAACATTAATATTGACATAAACAAGAGAGAAGTAACAGCTTTGATTGGGCCTTCCGGTTGCGGGAAATCAACTTTTTTAAGATGTTTGAATAGGATGAACGATTTTATTCCAAATACAAAAGTTGAAGGCAGTATAAAAATAGATGGTCAGGAAATTAACTGCGATAAAATAGATCTGATCGATTTAAGAAAAAAAGTTGGTATGGTATTTCAAAGGCCAAATCCTTTTCCTCTTTCAATTTTTGAAAATGTTGCGTTCGGCTTAAAAATTCACCGGTTGGCTTCCAAGGAAGAGTTGTTTGAAATAGTAAAAGATTCTCTGAAAAAAGTTTTGTTGTGGGATGAGTTTAAGGACAAACTTAAAAAAAATGCGCTTTCTTTAACACTTGAACAACAGCAGAGATTGTGTATTGCACGCCTTATCGCAATAAAACCTGAAATTGTGCTTATGGATGAGCCCTGTTCAGCTCTTGATCCGCTTGCGACGCAAGGAATAGAAGATTTAATGCGAAATCTAAGAGAGTTTTATACTATTGTGATAGTAACACACAACATGCAGCAAGCCGCAAGAGTATCTGATAAAACAGGTTTCTTTTTGTTAGGAGAGTTGATAGAATTTAATGAAACGGGGAAGATATTTACTGCTCCAAGCGACAAAAGGACTGAAGAATACATAACTGGCAGATATGGATAATATAGAAAAAGGAGAAAAATATGATAGAGCGAAGTTTTGAAAATGAATTGCTGGAATTAAATGAGCTTATACTTAAAATGGGCAATATGGCTCAGGATTCAATTCGAAAATCCATCGAAGCATTAAAAGAAAGAGATGAGCAATTGTCAAAAGAAGTGATTGAACAAGACAGAGATATTGATGATTTGGAATTGGCAATTGACAATAAATGCATTACATTGATAGCTAGAATTCAACCAATGGCTGCGGATTTGAGATTTATAACGACCGCTATGAAGATCACAACTGATTTGGAGAGAATAGGGGATTTGGCTGTTGATATTGCTCAAAAAAACTTAGAACTTATAAAAATGCCTCTACTAAAACCTCTTATAGATACCCCGCGACTGGCACAGATTGCGATGAAAATGATAGAAGAGAGCATTGACACTTTTGTTAAAAGAGATTCAACAAGATCTTTACAGATTCATCAAATGGAGAACGAAGCAGATAAATTGAGAGATCTGATAACAGATGAACTTATTGATATTATGATGAAAGATCCTACTTCTGTTCCAAAAGCGATTCCTCTTCTTTTAATAGCAAGATATCTTGAAAGAATATGCGATCACGCAATGAACATTGCGGAAGATGTTGTCTATATGGTTGAAGCTAAAGTGGTAAAGCACAAACCAATGGACAGAGAATAGAAAAAATATTAAAAAGACAGAGTTTGATAAAGTTTTGAATTATACATTTTCGATGTTAAAATCATTTCTATGAACCATATATTAATTATCGACGACGAAAAAGATATTGTTCAGGCAATAGAATACAATCTAGAAAAAGAAGGCTATAAAGTTTCCAAATCTTTTGACGGCTTAAATGGCTTAGATGCGGCGAAGAAAAAAATTCCAGATCTTATAATACTTGACCTTATGCTTCCCGGGATGAACGGTATAGAGCTGTGCAAAATGTTAAAATCTGATTCTCAAACCTCTTCTATTCCAATCATAATGTTGACTGCTAAATCCGATGAAAGCGACAAAATTGTTGGACTGGAAATTGGCGCTGATGATTATATCACAAAGCCATTTAGTATAAAAGAATTACTTGCCAGAATAAAAGCCGTTTTAAAAAGATATACACTCAAAGAGGAGCAAAAAAAAATACTGAAATTTCCTGGTTTGGAAATATATCCCGATTCGCATACTGTAAGTGTTTTTGGCAAAGAAATTGATTTGACTGCAAAAGAATTTATGTTGTTGGAATATTTGGCAATGAATGAGGGAAAGGTATTTAGCAGAGATAAACTTTTGGATATAATATGGGGAATTGACGTTGCCATTGAGACGAGAACAGTCGATGTTCATATAAGGCGATTGAGAGAGAAGCTGGGAAAAGCCGCAAAATATCTTAAAACTCTCCATGGAGTTGGATACAAGTTTTCTGTCAAGGGCGATTAATATGTTCAAAACTCTAAAATCTGTATTTTTTGTTTTGTTTTCTGGCCTGATCGCTTTTTTGTTAGTAGTATTTCTTTTGGTTGCATTGCCGCTGATAAAATCCTCAGTTATTTCGAATGTTGAAAATGATGTTTTAAATAATGTTTCTGCTCTTTCAAAATATTTTGGTAAATATCTTTACAATTCACAATTGTTGCAGGAAAAAGCAAAAGAGTTTTCTGCTGCTAATGGCTATCGAGTTAGTGTTATATTGCCGAATGGCAAAGTTATTGCTGATTCAGATGTTAAAGAGGAAGATATTCCAAAATTAGACAATCACTCAAAAAGACCGGAAATAATTTTGGCAAAAGAAAGAGGCAAGGGGGTGTCTATCAGATACAGCGCAAGTGTTGGAAAAGAATTAATATACGCTGCTGTTCCTGTAAAAAATTCATCTAACGAGACAATTGCCTATTTGCGTTTTGCTTCCTCTTTTGATTATGTAAGCAAAATATATCAGAATATTTTCTTCTCAATACTGATATCTTTCTTGATTGTTTTGCTAGCCAGCTTTTTTTTAGCTGTTTTTTTGTCAAATTTGTTTTATAAGCCGGTTTTTAATTTGTCAAAGTTAGTTGATGACATTATTAATGGTTCTGTTCCGAAAACGATAGTGAGAAAATCTCCATTTGAAGTGGGTGAGATTGAAAGAAAAATAGAAGTTATTAGCGAAAAGTTGTTTACTTACTTGCAAAAAATGAAGAGCGAAAAAAATATTTTGGACAGTTTGCTGGGAAACTTGTCAGAAGGAGTTTTGTTGGTTGATAAAAAAAATAAAATCGTTTTTGCAAACAAAAAGTTTTTTGAGATTTTTGATATAGATATGGCTGATATAATTGGCCAAAATCCTAGAAGTGTTTTAAGGAATAATGAAATTGCTGATATTATTGAAAAAAATATTTCAGGCAGTTCTGAAGACAAAGATATTGATTTGGTGTTGTATACACCACATAAGCGCTATTTTAATGTTAGTTTTATTAAAATCAAAGATGCTAATAACGATTTTATCAGCCAGCTGGTTGTTTTTCAGGATCTGACAAGAATAAGAGAACTTGAACAATATCGCTCAGATTTTATTGCAAATGTTTCACATGAGTTAAAAACACCACTTTCTGTTATCAGAAGTTATGTTGAGACATTATTAAGCGGTGCTTTGAATGATAAGAATTACGCTTTGGAATTCCTTCAAAAAATTGAAAAACATGCGCAAAATCTTACAAAACTTATAGATGACATTATTATGTTGTCAAAACTCGAAAACAAAGGGCAAGTAAAGCAAATTGAAAAAGTGGATCTCAACGAACTTATTAAAAAATGTATTGAAGATGTTCTGCCGATTGCTCAAAAGAAAAACATTTTTGTGAAGTTCCTTGAAGAAGATAAGGTTGTAATAGATGGCGTTAACGAACAAATATACAGGGCAATAATAAACCTAATGGATAATGCTGTAAATTACAACAAAGAAAATGGCAAAGTATTTATAACACTAAAAAAAACTTCTAAACATGCCCATATTATTATAAAAGACACTGGCATTGGCATCCCTGAAGAAAGTTTACAAAGAATTTTTGAAAGGTTTTATAGAGTGGATCAATCAAGATCAAGAGAAACTGGCGGAACAGGCCTTGGGCTTTCTATCGTTAAACATATTATTGAACTTCACAATGGGCAGATAAATGTTGAAAGCATTCTAAATCAATACACAACATTTAGTGTAATTTTGCCACTGCAACAAGTTTAACAATTAATTAACAATTTCTTCATCTGTTTTTAACTGCATTCTCGGATAATAAATTGTGAAAGCAATACGGCTTTCTAAAATTTTTGAAAGGAGGAATAAATTAAGTTTTTTGAAATGGTTAGTTTGAAATTTCCTTCTTGCGAAGGAAGATGGATACCAAAAATGGAGGAGGGAAAGATGATAAAAATTTTAAGAAAAAAGAATGTTTTCTTTTTCGCTTTATTGCTTGCACTTTCATTTAATGTTGCATCTGCCCAAGATATGGAAAGAGAAATTCAATCGATAAAAATGAGGATACAAAATATTGATTTGCAAATAAAAAGAGCAAAAGCCGCGAAAAACTTTGCAAGAATTGCAAATCTTCAGAAACAAAAACAAGCACTTATTGAAAAGGCGCAAAATCTCAAAGCATCTTCACAAGAGTTTGATCAGAGCTTTGCACCATCATCAAGTTCTCAAAAAACAGAAGCTGAAAATATTTCCGATATTTCTGATTCAACGAGCATTGATGATGTGAAAGAAGATATGAATAAAGCTATTGCGGAGCTTAGAAATCAAATTGAAGCTGTAAAGAAAGAAAACAACGATGCCAAAGTTGGCGGTGAAATTCGATTTGACTGGGTTAAGGGATTAGAAAATAATGCTTCAGTGCCATATAACAAATTTGACATAAGCAGAGCGTATATAGATATCAAGAAGAAGCTATCTGGAGGAGCTTCTGCGAGAATAACTTTGGATGTTGCCAGAATATCTGGAGCATCTTCCCAAAGTCTTTTTGACTACCTAAAATATGCCTATATAGATTTGCCTGTTGATCTTTCAAAAGTATATCCGCCTCTTTCAATGACGGCAAAATTAGGTCTTCAGCACACTGTTTGGATTGATTGGTCAGGCAAAATTTGGAGATTTGAAAATATATTGAAAGCTTACAGCGACCTTAACAAAAATTCAATATCATCATCTGCTGATTTTGGTCTTGGAGCAGCAGGCAAACTCACTTTACAAAATTTGCCTGAAATAGAGTATCATGCAACAGTTGTAAATGGAAAGGGATATAACAATCCGGAAGATGGAACGCCAAAAGATGTAGCGATTAGATTAAACAGCGATGTTGCAAAGACACCTTTAGGGACTATTGTTCTTGCAGGATATATCGGCGTTAAAAATGGATTGTTTACAGGTTCTTCATCTACTTCAACTCAATCAGGTGGATTAGTTGCCATAAAGAATGAAGATTTTGGGAATTTATATTGTGAATATCAAAACGATCAGAAAAGCAACAAACCTGTGAATGGGTACAGCATTGGAGGGTTTGTCTATCCTTCAAAGGAATTAATTCCAGCAGGATTTTTAGCAAGATATGACATGTATGATCCTGATACAACCACTTCAAATAATGAACAAAAGAAAACTGTTTTAGGTGTGTTTTACGATTGGACAAAAGATGTAGTAGTATCTGTTGATTACCAATCCAGCCAAACAGGAACAGGAGCAGAAGCAAAAACTATTGCGTTTAGAGGATGGACAAAATTTTAACAATTTCTTAATAAAAATGTAACATTTGTGAAACAACTATTTAATAAAATTAAGGGAAAGGAGATGGCAAATGTTTAATAAAATCAAAAAAATGCTAATAGGCCTTTTATCTGTTGTTTTGCTTGGACAATCCGTTTTTGCCGCCGGAATTAATGGTGCTGGTGCAACATTCCCATATCCGATTTACTCAAAATGGATGGCACTTTATGAGAGAGAAAGAGGGATAAAGGTAAATTACTCTCCAATTGGTTCTGGAGGAGGGATCAGACAATTTGTTGCCGGAGTTACAGATTTTGGAGCAACTGACGCTTTTATGACAAATCAGGATATTGATAAAGTTTCCGGAGGAGTTTTGCATATTCCAACTGTAATGGGAGCGGTAGCAGTTGCATATAATGTGAACATTCAAAATTTAAAATTGGATGGCCAAACACTTGCAAAGATTTATCTGGGAGAAATTAAAAATTGGAATGATCCTGAGATTGCAAAATTAAATCCGGGGGTAGATTTGCCAGATGCAAATATTTTGGTGGTTCACAGATCAGATGCTAGCGGCACCACAAGCATATTCACAAATTATCTAGCAAAGGTTAGTACCAATTGGGCTTCCAAGGTTGGAGCAGGAACATCTGTTTCTTGGCCAACAGGAGTTGGAGGAAAAGGCAATTCTGGTGTTGCAGGCGCTGTGAAAAACAACAAAAACTCAATTGGTTATATAGAAATTGCTTATGCAAAATCAAATAATCTTATGGTAGCAAGAATAAAAAATAAATCTGGAAATTTTGTTCTCCCAACAATAGCCGGTGTTACAGCCGCTGCAGAAGGAGCACTAAAAAAAATGCCGTCTGATTATAGAGCTGAGATCTTGAACCAACCGGGGAAGGGCTCATATCCGATTTCAGGATTTACGTGGATTTTAGTAAGAAAAGTTGGAAACGGCCAAAAGGCAGAAATACTAAAAGAATTTTTAACTTGGTGCTTAACTAATGGCCAAAGATATGCGGAAGAATTAGGATATGCTCCTCTTCCATCATCATTGGCAAACAAAGTGATTGCCGATTTAAATTTAATCAAATAAAAAATGTGTTATTAGATTTCAGCCCTGCTAAATAAGCAGGGTTGATTTTTTACTAATAGTACTATGGTTAATAAAGAAAATAGAATAGATAGCTATTTGCCAGACAAATTTTTTAGGTCTATTGTCACTTCAATTACTTTATTTATTCCTGCTGTTTTTTTGCTTTTGGTAATTATGCTTTTTCAAAAAGCTTTGCCCTCAATAACTAAGTTTGGTTTGGATTTTGTTTTTGGTTCTAGTTGGGATTCTGTAAGAAATAATTACGGAGTGCTTCCTTTTATTTATGGAACTTTTGTATCCTCCTTTCTAGCTCTACTTTTAGCAGCTCCATTTGGTATTGGAGCCGCTGTATATCTGTCTGAGATATCAGCCTCAAAATTTCGTGAGTTTATTGCGACGATGATAGATATGCTTGCTGCTATTCCATCTGTAGTATATGGTCTTTGGGGTATATTTGTTTTAGGCCCATTTTTGGCTGATTATGTTCAGCCGTTTTTGGCAAGATATTTTGGGTTTTTGCCTTTTTTTCAAGGGCCTCCGCAAGGGCTTAGTTTGATGACAGCAAGTCTTATTTTAGCTATCATGATTCTTCCAACTATTACTTCTGTTTCTAGAGAAGTTTTGACTGTTGTTCCAAATTCTTTGAGAGAGTCGGCAATGGCATTAGGGGCGACAAAATACGAAACTGTAAAAATGGCTGTTTTGCCGCCATCATTGTCCGGCATTTTGGGCTCAATAATTCTTGCTCTGGGAAGAGCGGTAGGAGAAACGATGGCTGTCACAATGGTTATAGGAAACCGCCCTGAAATGTCACTTTCGCTATTTGCGCCTGCTTATACGCTTTCATCTGTCATTGCCAACGAGTTTGCTGAAGCGGCTTCTGATATTCAAGTTTCAGTGATGATTGAAATAGCTTTGATACTATTGCTGGTGACCATAATAATAAATGGTATTGCAAAGGTAATGATATGGAAATTGGCGAGCAAAAATCATATACAATGAGAAATCTTAAAAATATTTTGTTTGTTGCATTTTGTTATTTTGCTGCAGCAGCGGCAATTATTCCTTTAGTTATTTTGATTGCTTATGTGGCAATAAAAGGATTTTCATCCTTAAACTTGTCATTTTTTATAAATTTGCCAGTTCCGATAGGAGAAAAAGGCGGTGGCATGGCAAACGCCATATTTGGAACTTTTATGATCGTATCAATTGCTTCTTTAATCAGTTTCCCTTGTGGAATTTTTTCAGGATTATGGCTTGCTGAATGGGGTAAAGGGAAAAGAGGTTTTATTATAAGATACATTGTTGATATAATGAGCGGAATTCCTTCCATTGTTCTTGGAATATTTGCGTATACACTAATAGTTATTCCTATGAAAAGATTTTCTGCTATTGCCGGCGGAGTGGCGATTGCCCTTGTTATGATTCCTTACATCACTAGATCAACAGAAGAAATTGTTAAAATGGTTCCAAGATCTTTGAAAGAATCCGCGCTCGCTCTTGGTATACCTGAGAGGAGAGTCTTGTTAAGTATAATTCTAAGATCATCTTGGAATGGGATTTTTACAGGTATTATACTTGCTGTTGCCAGAGCTTGTGGGGAAACAGCTCCTTTGCTTTTTACCTCTTTTAATAATTTGTATTGGAATATAAGACCTGATCAGCCGACCGCAACTATGACTGTTCAGATATACAATTATGCTATTGCTCCTTTTGAAGAATGGAATCAAATGGCGTGGGCTGGTTCTTTAGTGTTGGTTTGTTTTGTGCTTTTAATTACTTTGGTTGTGAGAAAATTTTCAAAAAGGGTGACTTATGGATGAGATAAAAATTGAAGTTAGAAATTTGAATGCATGGTTTGGCGAAAAGCGTGCTCTCACTAATATAAATGCAAAAATATTGGAAAATAAAATAACCGCAGTGATAGGGCCATCTGGTTGCGGAAAGTCAACATTTGTCAGATGCATAAACAGGATGCACGAAACCATACCTGATGCAAAGATGAAAGGTGAGATATTTTTGGATGGTGTGGAAATAAGCAGTAAAAATATTGATCCAGTTATTGTCAGGAGAAAAATAGGGATGGTATTCCAAAAACCAACGCCTTTTCCGACAATGTCAATCTATGACAATGTTGTTGCCGGATTGAGATTAAATAGTGTCAAAAACAGATCTGATCTGGACAATGCTGTTGAAATCAGCTTAAAGAAAGCGGCTTTGTGGGATGAAGTTAAAGACAGCCTAAATTGCCCGGGAATTAGTTTGTCAGGCGGACAGCAACAACGGCTTTGTATAGCAAGAGCACTTGCAGTAAATCCGGAAGTGATTTTGCTCGATGAGCCTTGTTCCGCTTTGGATCCAATTTCAACAGCAAAAATAGAAGAGCTTATAGTGGAATTGAAGCAAAAATTGACAATTGTGATTGTAACTCACAATATGCAACAAGCGGCAAGAGTTGCTGATTATACGGGTTTCTTTTTTCTTGGAGAATTGATAGAATTTGATGAAACAGGAAATATATTTACTGCTCCAAAGGATAAACGCACAGAAGATTACATTACAGGGAGGTTTGGATAATGAGCGAAAGAATTATAGATTCTGATTTGGAAATTTTAAATAAAAAGATTTTAACAATGGGCAATTTGGTTGAGCAGTCAATTTCAAATTCTATTTATGCTTTAAAGGAAAGAAACAAAGCTCTTGCTTTGAAAGTAATTGATAGTGATAGTATTATTGATAATCTTGAAAATGAAATAGATAATTTTTGTATTGAGCTTCTTGCAACAAAACAACCCGTTGCTTCTGATTTGCGCTTTATAACTACTGCTATGAAGATAACTAACGATTTGGAAAGAATTGCGGATTTGGCAGTAGATATATCTCAGAAAAATATTGAGATTTTGTCTGAACCTTTATTAAAACCATTGATTGATATTCCAAAACTTTCTGAAATAGCTCAAATAATGATACGACTTGCTCTTAATTCTTTTATCAGCAGAAATACTTCAAAATTATCAAGCATTACAGATTTTGAAAGAAAAGCAGACAAATTAAGAGATGCGATTACTGATGAGTTAGTTGATATTATTTACAAAGATTCAACAACGGTAAAAAAAGCGATTCCTCTTCTTTTAATAGCAAGATATCTTGAAAGAATATGCGATCACGCAATGAACATTGCGGAAGATGTTGTCTATATGGTTGAAGCTAAAGTGATAAAACACAGCAAGAGGTTATAAAATGAAAAAAGTTTTATTTGTCTGCGTCCACAACAGCGCCAGGAGCCAAATGGCAGAAGCTTTTATAAATTTGTACGGAGAAGGGAAAATAGTTGCTGAAAGTGCCGGTTTAGAGCCCGGGCAATTAAATCCTTATGTTGTTGAAGCTATGAAAGAAATTGGAATTGATATTTCAAGCAACAAAACAAAGAGCGTTTTCGACTTTTATAAGTCCGGCAAAAAATTCAATTATGTAATTACGGTATGCGATGAATCAAGCGGAGAAAAATGCCCTATTTTCCCCGGTGTTAACGAAAGAATACACTGGTCATTTGAAGATCCATCATCGTTTGTTGGCTCAAAAGAGGAGATCTTACAAAAAACAAAAGAAGTACGTGACAAAATAGAGAAGAAAGTCAAAGATTGGTTAAATACAGTTTTAAAAAAGGATTAAAAACAATTCGCTAATTTTGCAAACTCTTCCATAGACAATGTTTCCCCGCGCCTTTTTGGATCAATATTTGCTTTTTTTAGGGCCTTTTTGACATCGTTTTCATCAAACTTATTTGATAATGAATTGAGAAGAGTTTTTCTCCTCTGGTTAAATGAAGCCCTGACTATTCCAAAAAATTTATCTTCGTCCTTTATTTCTATTGGTGGTTCTTTTCTAAAAGCAAGTTTAATAAATGAAGAATCAACATCAGGTCTGGGGAAAAAGTCATTTTTGCTAATATCAAAAAGTTTTTTTGTCTCACAGAAATAATTTATATATATTGAAAAACTTCCATAGTTTTTGCTCCCGGCTTTTGCTGTTATTCTATTGGCAAATTCCTTTTGCACTGTTAAAAATGCTTCTGAAAAAAGGTTTTTGTTTGTTATGATTTTTTCTAAAAGTGGTGTGGTGATATAGTATGGCACATTTGCGACAATTTTGATATTTCTGCCGTAATTTTCTAAAAAGCTCAAATTAACTTTAATAAAGTTGTCATTTATTAAAGTGATGTTTTTTTTGCCAGATAGAATTTCATTAGCGATATTAAAAACTTTTTTGTCAATTTCATAGCTGATTACCATTTTGCATATATCTGAAAGAGCGTTTGTAAGTATTCCTGATCCTGTGCCTATTTCCAAAACTATGTCTTCTTTTTGTACTTCAGAAAATTTTATTATTTTTTCAAGAGTGTTTTTATTTATAAGGAAATTTTGGCCAAGCTTTTTTTTAAGTTTGATATTATCTCTTAAAATTAGAATTTTGGTTTGCTCAACAATATGACTATTGGCCATTAAAAAAGTTATTTTGATTTCTTTTTTATCGCAAGCAAAGTGGCAACTCTTATTGCCTGAATCATACTGTTTGGATTTGCCCAGCCTTTTCCTGCGATATCAAATCCCGTTCCGTGATCAACAGAAGTTCTGATTATTGGGAGCCCAACAGTTACATTAACAGATTTGTTAAATGATAAAAGTTTTAGTGGTATAAGCCCCTGATCGTGATACATTGCTATTACTATATCAAACATGTTAAGATTTGCCAGATAGAAAATTGCGTCAGCAGATATTGGACCTTTCACGTTTATTCCAAGTTTTTTGGCTTCATCAACTGCTGGTGAGATAATTTTCTGCTCCTCATTTCCAAAAATTCCGTTTTCACCGGCATGAGGATTTAAGCCGGCAACTCCAATTCTTGGTTTTTTGTTTAGAATTTCTGTTAACTCTTTATCAGCGAGTTTTATTATGTTCAAAATTTTCTTTTTGTCCAAAGATTTTGGTACTTGAGACAATGGCATATGCGTTGTAGCCAGCATAACCCTTATGGAATCAGAAAGAAACATCATTGCCGTATTTGTAGCACCTGTTCTTTTTGCCAGAAGTTCAGTGTGCCCATCAAATTTGTATCCTGCTTTGTGTATTGCTTCTTTGTTTATTGGGCCAGTTGCAATTGCGTCAACCTTTTTGTTTAAAGCCAAATCTATTGCTCTTTCAACATATTTTATTGCAGCTTTTCCAGCTTCAGATGAAATTTTCCCGATTTTTAGCTTGTTTACATTAACATTATCCATATCCAAAACATTCAATATCCCAACATTAAAATCGCCTTCGTCAATTCTTTTTATGGATTTTATTGCAATAGGGGATGATTTGGCAAAGGACATAGCATTTTTCAAAACGCTTGAATCTCCGATTACAACTGGCCTGCAAATTCTTGATATTTCGGCAAGAGAAAGCGCTTTAATTACTATTTCAGGCCCGATGCCGGCTGGATCTCCCATAGTTATTGCAACTATTGGGCGTTTATCATTTTCTTCTTTAACAGCCATTTTTGAATTTTATTCCTGCCTTTCTCATTCTATCTATTGCTTCTTCAATTCTTCTAACGGGTTCTATCAAAGCGATTCTAAAGTATCCCTCTCCAAGATCTCCAAATCCAAAACCCGGTGACACCACGACCCCTGTTTTCCTTAAAAGTTCTGTAAAGAAACTCATTGATGTATATCCTTTAGGAACCTCTGCCCAAACATACATCGAAGCTTTTGGATATTCAATTTTCCAACCCAAACTTTTTAACCCATCTACAACTGCATTTCTTCTTGCCTGATATTCAGCTCTTGTTTCATCAAGATAACTTTTATCCATATTCATTGCTGCAATTCCTGCTTTTTGCACTGCAGAAAAAAGCCCGTAGTCGAGGTTAGTTTTCATTTTTCTTAGTGTTTGAATTATTCGTTGATTGCCAATAATAAATCCGATTCTCCAGCCGGCCATACTAAATGTTTTTGATAGAGTATGGAACTCAACTGCGATATCTTTTGCACCATGTATTTCCATTATGCTGATTGGTTTGTTGTTGTCAAAATATATTTCTGCATAAGCAAAATCATGCACTAAAATTATGTTGTGTTTTTTGCAAAAAGAAACAGCCTCTTCAAAAAATTCCTTTGGAGCGATCGCGCCTGTTGGATTTGTTGGATAACTTAAAAACATTACTTTAGCTTGTTGGGCGATAGACTCGTCAATAGTTGACAAATCTGGCAAGTATCCGGTTTTTGCGCTGGTTGGTAATACAATTGAAGTGCCACCGGCAAGCATTGTTGCTCTAAAATGTGCTGGATAAGCTGGAATTGGGACAAGTGCTTTGTCATCTTGATCAATTAGAGCAAAAGTTAGGTGTACTATGCCTTCTTTTGAGCCGATCAAAGGGAGAATTTCCTTTTTGTAATCGATATTTATTTTGTATTGCTCAAAACACCATTTTGAAACTGCTTGTCTAAATTCGGGTAATCCGTCAAAACTTGGATATCTATGATTTGCTGGATCGTCCAATGCTTTTTTCATTGCTTCTACAATAGGGGCAGGAGTTGGGAAATCAGGGCTTGCCATGCTAAGATCTATCAAATCTTTGCCTTTTTCTTTTTCCTCGGTTTTTAATCTGTCTGTTGTGTCAAAGACATAAGTTGGGAGAGAGCTCAATCTTTTAGATTCTTGATATTCAATCATCTATTTCACTCGCTTTGTATGAACTTCTTACAAAGGGACCTGAAAAAACTCTTTTAAATCCAAGTTTTTCGCCGATTGATCTGTATTCTTCAAACAACTCTGGTTTAATAAATTCTTCCACTTTAACCTGATTTTTAGAAGGCTGCAAATATTGACCTATTGTAAATACATCACACTCAACTTTTCGCAAATCTTCCATTAAAGAAAGGACTTCGTCCTTTCTTTCTCCTAATCCTACCATAATTCCACTCTTTGTGTAAAGAGAGTTTTTTGTTGTTTTAGCGAATTTAAGGACATATAGAGATCTTTCATAGTCAGAATTTGGCCTTATTTTTTTATATAGCCGTGGGACAGTTTCAAGATTGTGATTTAGAACATATGGTTGGGCATCTAAAACTTTTGAAATATTTTCTTTTTTGCCAAGAAAGTCAGGGATCAGCACTTCAATTTTGGCATCCTCATTTATTTTCCCAATCTCTTTAATGGTTTGGAAAAAAACACCTGCCCCTCCATCGGGCAGATCATCCCTTGTAACTGATGTGATGACAGCATATTTTGCTTTAAGTTTTTTTACGGATTTTGCAATTGTCTTCGGCTCGTTTTCATTGACAGACAAAGGAGATCCTTTTTTTACCGCGCAAAAGCCGCAATTTCTAGTGCAAACATCACCTAATATCATAAATGTTACGGTTTTCTTTGAAAAGCATTCTCCTATATTAGGGCATTTTGCGCTTTCACAAACAGTATGTATAGTGTCGTCGTTTATTAGTTCTCGTATTTTTTTTATGTTAGAACTTTTTGGTATTTTTTTGATAATCCAAGAGGGATACATATAGGAATTATAACCTAAATGTTTCTGCTTGGTTGATATAAGCGGTTAAATCTGATAAAATTAACATAACATTTTCGAGAATATTGTCATGGAAATTTCAGGTGCACAAGCGTTATTGGAATCGTTAAAAAAAGAAAAGGTTGAAGTGATTTTTGGCCTTCCCGGAGGCTCTACTTTGCCAATTTACGACGCTTTATACAATGAAAAGCAAATCAAACATATTTTGACAAGGCATGAACAAGCCGCTGGACATGCCGCTGATGGTTATGCTAGAGCAACAGGGAAAGTGGGAGTTTGCATGGCAACAAGCGGGCCCGGAGCAACAAATTTGGTTACTGCGATTGCAACTGCTTATATGGATTCTATTCCAATGATTGCTATAACTGGTCAAGTTGGAACGAGTTTTTTAGGACGAGATTCTTTTCAGGAAGTTGATATTACTGGCATTACTATGCCTATCACAAAACACAATTATTTGGTGAAAAAAGCCAGTGATATTCCAAAAATAGTAAAAGAGGCATTTTATATTGCTTCAACCGGAAGGCCCGGTCCTGTCTTGATCGATATACCCAAGAATCTTCAATTTGAAAAAATTGAATTTCATTATCCTGAAACTATCAAGATGCCTGCATACAAACCAACTTATCATGGACATCCAAAACAAATTTCTGCTGCGGCTGAACTTATCAACAAATCTTCAAAACCGATGATTTATGCAGGTGGTGGAGTCATAAATTCTGGTGCCTCTAAAGAACTTTTTGAATTAGCCATAAAAATTTATGCTCCTGTTACAACCACATTGATGGGGAAAGGTGCTTTTCCAGAAACGCACCCGTTATCACTGGGGATGTTAGGAATGCACGGCACTGTTTATGCCAATTATGCTGTTACCGAATGTGATCTTATAATTGCCATTGGAGCCAGATTTGACGACAGAGTTACAGGGAGAATTGAGCATTTTGCTCCAAACGCAAAAGTCATACATATAGATATTGACCCTGCGGAGATTGGGAAAAATGTTGCGGTTGATCTGCCGATAGTTGGAGATGTAAAAAATGTTCTTAAATCTCTGTTAAAACATGTTGAGCAAAAAGACATGCAGTCTGAATGGATTGCTAAAGTTATGTCTTGGAAAAATACTCATCCGCTCTGTTACAAATCAAACGGAGATTTAAAGCCCCAATTTATCATAGAACAAATTTACAAGGTCACAAAGGGTGATGCGATAATTGTAACCGAAGTAGGCCAGCATCAAATGTGGGCATCGATGTATTACAAATATACTACTCCAAGAACATTCATTACTTCAGGAGGGCTCGGCACCATGGGGTATGGATTGCCAGCTGCAATGGGTGCGCAAATTGGCAGGCCAGACAAAATTGTTTTTGATATTGCTGGAGATGGCAGTGTTCAAATGAATATACAAGAATTAAACACTTTGGTCAACAATAAACTGCCGGTTATCATTGCGATAATGAACAACAGATATCTTGGTATGGTGAGACAATGGCAGGAGCTTTTACATGGCAGGCGTTATTCGCATACAGATTTGGATAATGACCCTGATTTTGTGAAAGTTGCGCAGGCTTACGGAGCTTTTGCAATCAGAGTTGAGAAAAATGAAGATGTTGAACCTGCGCTTATAAAAGCGATTGAAAACCGTAATGGGCCAACTGTCATTGATTTTATAATAAACAGAGAAGAAAATGTTTTTCCTTTTGTTGCTCCGGGGCAAGCAATAAACGAAATGCTGGTGGACTAAAATGAAAAAACATACAATAGCAGTAATAGTTGAAAATAAACCGGGCGTTTTATCAAGAGTGTCTGGGCTTTTTAGCAGAAGAGGATATAATATTCATTCTCTTGCTGTTGGCACAACAGAAGATGAAAGCTTGTCTAGGATGACGATTGTTGTTGAAGGTGATGATGACACGCTAGAACAGATTACCAAGCAGTTATATAAGTTGATCGATGTTGTGAAAGTTTATGAGCTTTCCAATACAAGTGCTGTGGACAGAGAATTGGTTTTGATTAAAGTTTCAGCTGATGAAAAAACAAGGCCAGAAATTCAGCAAATTGTTGACATTTTCAGAGCGAAAATTGTCGATTTGGGGGAAAATTCATTGATAGTGGAAGCAACTGGAGATTCAGAAAAAATTGACGCTTTGGAAAACCTTTTGAAAAAATATGGTATAAAGGAAATGGTCAGAACAGGCAAAATAACTTTGGCCAGATCACAATAATAAAGGAGGTAAATTTATGGCAAAGGTTTATTATGACAAAGATGCGGATTTAGGTGTTTTGAAAGGCAAGACGGTAGCAATTATAGGTTATGGCAGTCAAGGAGGCGCCCAAGGGAGCAACTTAAAAGACAGCGGCGTTAATGTAGTTGTTGCAGAAGTTGAAGGTTCTCCCAATTGGGAAAGAGCAAAAAAAGATGGAATGGAAGTAATGTCTGCGGATGAAGCAGCAAAAAAGGCCGACATAATTCAAATGCTTGTGCCTGATGAGCTTCAGCCAAAAGTTTACAAAGATTCAATAGAGAAAAATCTTTCAAAAGGTAAAGTTTTGGTGTTTTCTCATGGTTTCAACATACATTTTCATCAAATAATTCCTCCGCAGGACATAGATGTTATTATGATTGCTCCAAAAGGACCGGGGCCACTAGTTAGAAAAGTATACACCGAAGGGGCTGGAGTTCCGGCGTTGATAGCGGTGTATCAAGACTATTCTGGTAAAGCAAAAGAAATTGCTTTGGCTCATGCAAAAGGAATCGGCGCAACAAGAGCGGGAGTTTTGGAGACAACTTTTGCTGAAGAAACAGAAACAGATTTATTCGGAGAACAAGCAGTTTTGTGTGGTGGCACAACAGCGCTTGTAATGGCTGGTTTTGAGACTCTTGTGGAAGCTGGATATCAGCCTGAGATTGCATATTTTGAATGCATGCACGAATTAAAACTTATCGTTGATTTAATGTATGAAAAAGGCATTGCAGGAATGCGGGCTGCTATTAGCAACACTGCAAAATATGGCGATGTAACTGTCGGACCATATTTGATCGATGAAACAATAAAAAATAAGATGAAATATGTACTTACAAGGATTCAAAACGGTTCTTTCGCAAAAGAATGGATAACTGAGAATCAAGCTGGTAGACCGGTATTTTTGGCGTTGCTTAAAAAAGGCAGAGAGCATCTAATAGAAAAAGTTGGTGCTGAACTTAGGAAGATGATGAATTGGCTGAAAAAGTAAACCTCTAATAGTTAGATTGTTTTCATCTTAAAAAGTGAAAAAATCAGTAGCGATATTAGGTTCAACAGGATCAATTGGGAGGCAGACGCTTGATGTTGTGTCTGCCTCTTCTAATTTTACAAAAGTTTTTGCTCTTGCAACAAAAGGTTATCTAAACATTTTTAAACAACAACTAAAAAAATTCCATCCAAAATACGCATATATTGCCGATGAAATTTTTGATAAACAAAATTTTTCCAAATATGGGGCAAAAATATTAGAAGGCAAATCATCTCTTGAAAAAATTGCTTCTGACAAAAATGTAGATATTGTTGTTATGGCAATAGTCGGTACAGCTGGCTTAAAAGCAGTAATATCTGCTATTAGATCCCAAAAAACTATTGCCCTTGCGAGCAAGGAAATATTGGTTGCGGCTGGCGATATAGTGATGCCTCTTTCAAAAAAATATAAGGCGCAAATACTTCCGATTGATAGCGAACATAGCGCGATTTTTCAATGCCTTGAAGGCAATCGTCAAAATAAAATTAGGAGAATAATTTTAACTGCTTCTGGAGGACCATTTAAGAACTATTCAAAGAAGCAGATTGCCAGCGTAACAGCAAAACAAGCGCTTGCTCATCCAACTTGGAACATGGGCCCAAAAATTACAATTGATAGTTCAACCCTAATGAATAAAGGGCTTGAAGTTATTGAAGCGCACCATTTGTTTCAAGTGCCATATGAAAAGATAGAAGTTGTTATTCATCCACAAAGCATAGTTCATTCGATGGTTGAATTTGAAGATGGAGTTATTCTTGCTCAATTGGGTGTTCCAGATATGAGAACTGCAATACAATATGCATTGTTTTATCCAAAACGTTTGCAAAAAAATTTTGGTATTGTTAATTTGAGTGAGATCAAAAATCTTTCTTTTGAAAAGCCAGACACAGAAAAATTTCCATGTTTAGATCTTGCTTATTATGCTGGGAAAAAAGGTGGGACAGCACCTGCTGTTTTATCAGCTGCAAATGATGTCGCTGTAGAATTGTTTTTAAACAACAAAATAAAATTTTACGATATTCCAAAAATCATATCAAAAGTTCTAAAAAACCATAGATTTATCAAAACTCCGACACTTGAACAAATTTTAGAATCAGAAATATGGGCGAGAAATTTTGCAAGAAAACTTTCAGAATAAAGCTATGATATAGCCCAATGTTGTTTTGACAAAAGAAAGGAATAAAATATGAAAAGAAAAAAGATTTTTTTACAACTTGTTATTATTTTGCCGATGATTATTTTTGCCAGCTTGTTGGCAGTTTCCTGCGGTTCAAATCCATCTTCTCCAACGATAACGAAGTTCACAAAGTTTATCCCATATTCAGCGCTTTCAACAGCAGAAATTGTCTCTCTTGGTGCTGATGGATTTTCAGGATCTGATGAAGCAATTGCAAACCAAATACTTGCATGGCAGGACTCTCATATGAAATATGTTACACCGGATATCAAAAAAGATGTGTCATATCCTATGAGATGGAATTATATTATGCCGGGGATATATCCTGTAAGCGATATGATAAAAGCAAGAAAGATCGATGATAACGGCGTTGAAAAGATATATGGAGTTTGCTGGGATTATGCGGCTATTTTTTGCGCGATAGCAAAATATTATGGTTTGGAAGTTAGAATACAGGCGTGGAAAGAATATATGTCTGGAATTCCAGGTGGGAATAATGGCATGGGAGAAGATGAATATAACGAACTAAAGCCAAAACTGCAAAGCAAAGGTTTGACTTTCTCTTATGAAACAATAAGAAATGCTGCTAAGGAAACTTGGAAACATTACAGAGCGCAAGTAAAAATCAACGGCGTATGGAAAACTTTTGACGGAACATATCCAACAGGCGACTATACAAATGATGCAAATTATACCGAAGCCTCTTGGGACGAAGGCGCGGATCCAAATCTAACTCAGTGATTGATTTTTATATTATAAACAGATTTTTTTGGCTTGCATACGAGATAGCAGAAGTTATTTTGCATTTTTATGAAATTTATTGATCTATAGCTTGTATAAGAAGTATCAACAAGGGTGTATAATATGAATATAACTATGCACGAAACAGATCTTGAAACTTTGCGCCACAGCGCATCTCACATAATGGCTGCTGCTGTAAAAAAAATCTTCCCTGATGCAAAACTAGGCATTGGGCCCGCTATTGAGGATGGATTTTATTATGATTTTGAACTTCCTAGAACTTTAACTGATGCTGACTTGCCAAAAATTGAATCGCTGATGAAAGAAATAATTGAAAAAGATGAACAATTTTTAAAACTTGAATATTCAAAAGAGAAAGCGCAGAAAATTTTGGAGGATATGGGAGAAGAATATAAATTAGATTTGTTAAACGATATCCCTGAAGAAAAAGTTTCTTTTTACAAAACCGGAGATTTTATTGACCTGTGCAAAGGGCCTCACATAAAATCAACTGGAAAAGTTAAAGCATTTAAGTTATTAAAAATAGCTGGTGCATATTGGCGTGGAAGTGAAAAAAACAAAATGCTTCAAAGAATTTATGGTACCGCGTTTTATTCTGAAAAAGAATTAAAAGATTTTCTTTTCAAACTCGAAGAAGCCCAAAAACGCGATCACAGACGCATTGGAAAAGAGCTTGATTTGTTTAACATTTATCATGAAGAAGCAGGTGCAGGATTGGTATATTATCATCCAAAAGGTGCAATACTCAGGCAAATAATAGAAGACACATTAAAGAAAGAACACAAAAAAAGAGGCTATCAATTTGTTGTTATTCCACATATTGCAAAAATTGATCTGTGGAACACTTCGGGCCATACAGGCTATTACAAGGAAAATATGTATTTCTTAAAAATTGATGAGCAGGAATATGTTTTAAAGCCAATGAATTGTCCGGGCCACATTTTGATTTTTAAGCGCAAAATAAACAGCTATCGCGAAATGCCGATTAGGTTTTTTGAACTTGGCACTGTTTACAGGCATGAGCGCTCTGGAGTTTTGCACGGACTTTTGAGAGTTAGAGGTTTTACACAAGATGATGCCCATATTTTTTGTGCTCCGCATCAATTACAGCAGGAAATATCAAATACTATAGATTTTGCTTTTGATATGGTGAAAAAATTTGGATTTAAAGATTTCAAAGTTTTTCTTTCAACTCGTCCGGAAAATTTCGTTGGCACCGAAGAAAATTGGGCTAATGCTACAAAAGCTTTAGAAGACGCTATGAAAGCGAAAGGTATAGATTATGAAATCGATGAAGGCGCAGGAGTTTTTTATGGGCCTAAAATTGACGTTAAGTTAAAAGATGCTATTGGTAGATTTTGGCAGGGCCCGACGATTCAGGTTGATTTTAACAATCCAGAAAGATTTGATTTAAGTTACATTGGAGAAGATGGCAAACATCATCGGCCTGTTATGATACACAGAGTTGTTCTTGGAAGCATGGAAAGATTTATTGGCGTTTTAACAGAACATTATGCAGGCGCATTTCCTTTTTGGCTTTCCCCAGTTCAAATTGTTGTGCTTCCAATTGCGGATCGACATAACCAACATGCAAGGAAAATTTTAAGTTATTTGATTGATCGGAATATAAGGGCTGAAATAGATGAACGAAGAGAAAAAATTAGTTTAAAAATCAGAGAAGCACAATTGCAAAAAATTCCTTATATGCTCATTATTGGCGACAAAGAACTGACATCTGACACAGTATCTGTTAGATCCAGAGAAAAAGGGGATCTTGGTTCAACAACATTAGACGAATTTTTAGACGGCTTAGTTGAGGAATAAAAATCACTTTTTTTCAAGCAGCGATTTTTTTCTGCTCTTTTTCAATCATTTTAATTCTTTTTCAAAACTCATTAGAGTTTTTTGCTGAAATTCATATTTAATTTGATCGATATACTTTTAGAATATTGGGAAGAAAGTGGAGTTAAACAAAATGGTGTTTTTGCGCACAACTCAGAAAACATCTATTGATTTGCAAATAGCCAGATCCCAGGCGCTTTCTTGGAGTAGAATGCATAGAATGTGCAGTTGTCCGCGCGCTCTAAGTATTGTTATCCCAGCTTACAATGAAGAACAAAGAATAAAGCCGACTCTTGAAAGCATATTTGATTACTTTTCTTCGAAGAAGAATACTGATTTTGAAATTATTGTTGCCGATAATGGAAGCAAAGACAATACAAGAAGTGTTGTTGAAAATTTTTCATATCGATATGGGAATGTTTTTTTAACTCCGCCACGGCCGAATTTTGGGAAAGGATTTTCAATCAGACAGGGAATGCTAGCAAATTGCTCAGATAAAGCGTTGTTTATGGATGCTGATGGTTCAGCTCCAATATCAGAATTTGAAAAACTAAATGAGGCGCTTGAAAATAACTTTGATGTTGCAATTGGTTCAAGAGCAAAAAGTGGTGCAAATATTGTTGTTCATCAGCCGTTTTATAGACAACTGATGGGCAGAACTTTTAACTTTTTTACAAAGCATATTACAGGATTGGATATTGAAGATACTCAATGTGGATTTAAGGCATTTACAAAAAATGCGGCTTCAAACATTTTTGTTAGACAGAAGATAGATGGATTCGCTTTTGATGTTGAAGTGCTGTATTTGGCAAAAAAATTGGGTTATAAAATTGCTGAAATCCCAATATCTTGGAAAAATGTCGAGGGTTCAAAAGTATCTCCACTTTTTGATGCTGCGGATATGTTTTTAGATATTTTGAGAATAAGGTGGATTCATTTTGGAGAAAAGTTTTAGAAGTGAAATTTTGTCCTTCTAAAAGATAAGCTTTCAATATCTCCAAACAAATCCTTTATTTCCTGTCCTTTTAAAGCTCCTTTTTCATCACATTGCGCTGTAATAAAAACAAATGAATCTGATTGGGTGATGTCTTTTATGAACGGTCTGATATCGATCTGTTTTGATTGGCGATTAACTATAATTTTTTCTTTTCTCAAAATTTCTTTTATTATTGCGGAAATATCTTCATTTACGCGGCAACAATATGTAGTCATCTTTATGCTTTTTGACAAAGACGGGAAATGAAGCGGAACATTTTTAGCGGAAATTATTTTAAACCCCATTGGCAGTGATTTATTTAATTCCTCTTCTAAGTTGCCCAAGCTATAATTTTCTTTAAGCAAAAGATCTAGCAATTCGCATTCAGAAGTAAAACCAAGCGGAAGAGGAGGGCCAAAAGAAATTTTTTGTCGCGGATTAAATCCTTCGGAATATAAAATAGGCAATTCTGTTCTTCTTATTGCCCTTTCCCACAATCTGACGACATCCAAATGTCCTATAAATGGATTGTCTTTTGTATATTTAATCCTAACTCTCTGCAATTGCTTTTCTCCATTTTTCTTTGTCAAAATACTCCGCCCAATTGTCAAACTTACAGCCGTAATAAAAAGCGTTTAATAGAATTTTTTGTGCTTCTTTGCCTTTCGTGGCAAAAATTCCTTCTATTTGACTCATCATTGGATCGTGCCATTTTAATTCTATTTGCCTGCTTTTTAAGTTTTCTTTGAGGAATTGCTGTTTTTGCAAAGTATCTTCAAAAGAAATCATTTTTTCATTTTCAAACAAAGTTCCTTTTTTGGGGATAAAAGTAGAAACATTTACAACTATTTTCCCATTTTCTCCAGTTCTTTTTATCTCTGAAATTATTTTGTATGAAAGATTTACTATTGCTTTGACATCATCATGAGTTTCTGTTGGCAGTCCGATCATAAAATATAGTTTGATTCTATTTACTCCGTTTTTTACAGCAGTCAAAACTGAGGACAAAATTTTTTCTTCGGTAAGATCTTTTTGAATTAAATTTCTCAGTCGTTGAGATCCTGCTTCTGGAGCAATGGTAAAACCGCTTTTTCTGATTGATAAAATTTTTCTTACTAGCGAATCATTTAAAGTATCTGCTCTTAATGATGGTAGAGAAATAGATATTTTTTTTGGTTCAAGGAATTTGTGCAGATTTTCCAAGATTTCATTTAAGCCCGGATAATCGCTGCTGGATAAGGAAATTAGAGATATTTCTTCAAAGCCGGTATTTTTGATTATTTCTTTGCCAAGTTCGACTATTCTTTTGGGGGACAACAATCTTACAGGTTTATTGATTGAGCTTGCTTGACAAAATTTACATCTTCTTGGGCATCCTCTCATTATTTCGATCATTGCTCTGTCATGCACTATTTCGATGAATGGGACGATAGGTTTTGTTGGGTAATCAATTTTATTTATGTCATCGACAATTCGGCGCGTAACGTTTTTGAAGTCGTTAAAATCTGGAACGAATACTCCTTTGATTTTTGATAATGATTCTAATAAAACATTGCGAGAATTGCCTTTGCAATTTTTATGCGCATCAACAATTTCTAAAATTACTTCTTCACCGTCTCCGAGAACAAAAGCGTCTATAATGTCATACAGCGGAAATGGATTTGTTGTGCATGAGCCGCCTGCTATTATCAACGGAAAAGAAGAATCTCTTTCTTTTCTAAAAATAGGAATTTCAGAAATCGACAAAATATTTAATAGGTTCGTATATGTTAGTTCGTTTTCCAAAGAAAAGCCGATTATATCAAATGATTTTAGAGGCGTCCAAGATTCCAGTGAAAAGAGAGGGATATTGTTTTTTCTCAATTTTTCTTCCATATCAGGCCATGGAGCAAATACTCTTTCTGCGACCACATCACTACGTTTATTCAGAATATGATAAAGAATTGATAACCCAAGATTTGACATGCCAATTTCATAGATATCAGGATAGGAGAGTGCCACCTTAATTTTGTCATTATGGGTTTTGTGAATCGAGTTTAATTCGTTGCCTATATAACGGGCGGGTTTTGCAACGGATAGAAGTAAATTTTTAAGTTGATTATTCATGCAACAATTTTATCACGCAAAAAATTTATAAGGGCGGGTTTAGATTCCCGCCCTTACAATAATTGGAGCAAGTTGAATTTGGCTTTATACCAGTCCTTGATCTATCATTGCCTCGGCAACTTTTACAAATCCAGCGATATTTGCACCATTAACATAATTGATGAAATCACCTTCTTTACCGTATTTGACGCAGGATTCGTGAATATTTACCATTATTTCGTGAAGTCTTTTATCGACCTCTTCTCTGCTCCATGAAAGTCGCAAGCTGTTTTGACTCATTTCAAGACCACTGGTAGCAACACCACCGGCATTTGCGGCTTTTCCTGGCCCGTATAGAATTTTTGCTTTTAAGAATACTTCAATTCCTTCAGGAGTTGTGGGCATATTGGCGCCTTCTGCGACGCAAATGCATCCGTTTTTGACTAATGTTGCGGCATCGTTTCCATCTATTTCGTTTTGTGTTGCTGATGGGAAAGCAATATCACATTTTTCTGCCCAAGGCTTTTTGCCTTCAAAGTATTTTACTCCGAATTTATCAGCGTATTCTTTGATTCTTCCTCTTTTTACATTTTTTAGCTCCATGACAAAAGCCAATTTCTTTTCATCGATGCCATTAGGATCGTAAATGTATCCGTTTGAATCCGATAACGTTACACATTTTCCGCCAAGTTGATTGACCTTTTCCACAGTATATTGAGCAACGTTTCCTGAACCGGAAACAACACAGATTTTACCTTTAAGCGATTCGCCGCGTGTCTTTAGCATTTCTTGAGCAAAATAAACAGCTCCGTATCCTGTTGCTTCTGGTCGTATAAGACTTCCGCCCCAATTCAACCCTTTACCTGTTAAAACTCCAGTAAACTCGTTTTTTAACCTTTTATACTGCCCGAAAAGAAAACCAATCTCTCTGCCGCCAACGCCAATATCACCGGCAGGCACATCTGTATTTGGCCCAATATGTCTTTGAAGTTCTGACATAAAACTTTGACAGAAACGCATTACTTCCTCGTCACTTTTTCCTTTTGGATCAAAATCCGATCCTCCTTTGCCTCCACCCATTGGCAGAGTAGTTAGGCTGTTTTTAAAAACCTGTTCGAATGCTAAAAATTTGAGTATACCAAGATTAACGCTTGGGTGAAACCTAAGGCCTCCTTTGTATGGGCCCAGCGCGCTGTTCATCTCAATACGAAAGCCCCTGTTAATTTGAATTTCGCCTTTGTCGTTGGCCCAAGGCACACGGAACATTATCACTCTTTCTGGCTCAACGATACGCTCAAGTATTTTGTATTTCTCGTATTTTGGGTTTTTTTCGATGAATGGCAAGAGAGAAGTTAATACTTCTTCAACTGCTTGATGAAACTCCAACTCCCCGGGATTTTTTGCTTTTAACTGTTTCATGAATTCTTCGATTTTATAGGCCATAAGAATCTTCTCCTTTCTTTGTAAATTAAATCATCGGTCTTATCCGGTTTTTGAACAAACCTTGTCCTCATTTGCGAAGCACAAACTCTGTGCAGTTTTATTTTTTCTTTTTTATATCAGTGGCAAGAATTATTGCTTCAGAAATTTCGCGAATTGGCTTCCTGTTATCCATTGCAAACTTCTGTATTTTCAAATAGGCCTGTTCTTCTGATAGGCCTTCATCTCTCATCAGGATTCCTTTCGCCCTCTCAAATATTTTTCTTGTTTCAAGCTCTTCCTGTATCATCTTTGATTTTACCACAAGTTGCGCGTTTTCAATAGCTATGGCGGCTTGATTTGCTATAGAAGTTAAAATGTCAATTTCTGTGTCAGTGAATGTGTGCGGTTTTGAGGTATAAGAATTTATAACTCCAATAACACGTCCTTTGACATTTAGAGGGACGCAAAGCAGAGAGCACAATCCCTCATTTTTTGCAAGATCCCTGTATTTATACTCTTTTTCCTGAGTAATGTCTTTTATTGCTATGGGTTTGTTTGTTAATACAACTTTTCCAGCTATTCCCTCACCAATTTTAAGTGGGGGTTTTTTATTGTATAGTTCGCTTACACTTTGCGAGGCCTTGATCTTTAGTTCGTTTGTCTTTTCATCTAATAGCTGAATAGAACATATGCTTGATTTCATCGTTTGAGCTGTCACTACAACAATGAGCTTGAGTATGTCGTCAAGGAGAAGATCAGAAGTAATTGCAGTGCTGATCTTTGACAGCGCTTTTATGTGGTTCTTGTAATGAATTTGTTTTGGGCCTTTTTTCTTTTTTACCATTATTTTTAATTATAACTTTTTTTGATTGACAATAAAACCAATTTATTTGGGAGCGCAGAAATTAAAAATGGTTTTATTGGGTAGTCTATAATCTTTTATTGAAGGTTGATAACAGGATAAAAATAATACTTAAAAAAGTTTCAACCATTTACAGAAAAATATGACTGATTTATATTTATTTGACAACTATGTTAAAAAGTTTTCCTTGGGCGAAAATCGTTTTTACAATAGTTTTTCCTTTAAGATAAGATTTTACTTTTTCACTGGACAACGCCAAGCTTTTTATTTCTTCTTCGCTAATTCCTGTTTTAGCTTTTACTTTGTCTCTTAGTTTGCCATTTATTTGTATTGGTATCTCAACTTCACTTTCTTTTGTGAGATTTGGATCGTAATCAGGCCAGGTTTGATTGACAATAGAATCTTTGTTGCCAAGCACATGCCATAGCTCTTCTGCTATGTGAGGTGCAAAAGGGTACAACAGAAGCAGCAATTTTGCTGCAGTGTCTTTATTAAATCTGTTTGTTTGCATAACGTTTGTAAGTTCCATTATTTTTGCAATTGATGTGTTGAAAGAAAATCTTTCTATATCTTCTGTTACACCTTTTATTGTTTTGTGTAGTTTTTGTATTACTATCTCATCGTTTTCTTTTTGGCCTAATTCCAAGTTATAAATTAATCTCCACACTTTTGCCAGAAACCTGTAACAACCCTCGACTCCGCTATCGCTCCATTCAAGTTCTCTCTCAGGAGGAGAAGCAAAGAGAATAAACAACCTTGCTGTGTCCGCTCCGTATTTTTCAATTATGTAATCAGGATCGACAACATTGCCTTTTGATTTGCTCATTTTTGCCCCGTCTTTTACGACCATACCCTGTGTTAGAAGATTTTGGAAAGGTTCATCAATAGGAACAAGTTTTAAGTCAAATAAAACTTTTGTGAAAAACCGAGAGTACAAAAGGTGCAATATAGCATGTTCTATTCCTCCAATATACTGATCAACAGGCATCCAATATTTTAGATCGTCATAGTTAAAAGGTTTTTGGTTTTCGGTTGGATTGATGTATCTAAAAAAATACCATGATGAGCAGTTAAAGGTGTCAAGAGTATCGGTTTCCCTTTTTGCTTTCCCACCGCATTTTGGACATATTGTATTGACAAATTCTTCTGATTTTGACAAAGGAGATCCACCTTCGCCTGTAAAAGAAACATTGTAAGGAAGTTTAACCGGAAGATCTTTTTCTGGAACCGGAACAGTTCCGCATTTTTCACAATAGATTATTGGTATAGGCGCTCCCCAGTATCTTTGTCTTGAGATCAGCCAATCTCTGATTTTGTAATTTGTTTCTCTTTTTGCTACTCCTTTTTCTATAAGCCAATCGGTAATTTTGTCTATCGCTTCTTCACTTTCCATTCCATTAAAGATTCCAGAGTTTACCATAATTCCGGGATCAACAAAAGCTTCTTCAAGTTCTTTGTTAAATTCATTTTTTTTAGAATTTTTTGGGATAATGACTTTTTTGATAGGCAGCTCAAATTTTTTTGCAAAATCAAAATCCCTTTGGTCATGCGCTGGAACAGCCATCACTGCTCCAGTTCCATATTCAGCAAGAACATAATCAGAAGTCCAGATTGGAATTTTTTCGTTGTTTGCTGGATTTATGGCGTATGCACCTGTAAATTCTCCTGTTTTTTCATCAGGAAGCTCTTTTGTGGACTTTTTTCTTTCTTTTATTTGTTCAACATAATTTTTTACTTTTTCTTCCTGTGAAGTATTTTTGCTCAATTCAATTGTCAAAGGATGTTCCGGTGCTAAAACCATATATGATACGCCAAAAATAGTGTCAGGCCTTGTTGTGAATATTTCAATTGTTTTTTCAGAACCATCTATTTTGAATATTACTTTTGTGCCTTTGCTTTTTCCTATCCAGTTTTTCTGCATTATTTTAACTGGTTCTGGCCAGCCGGATAATTTTTCTATATCTTCAAGTAGTTTATCTGCATAAGCTGTGATTTTGAAGAACCATTGTTCCAAATCTTTTTCCACGACTTTTGTTTCGCATCTCCAGCATTTTCCATCTTTTGCTTGTTCGTTCGCCAAAACTGTTTGACATTTTGGGCACCAATTTATTGTTGCTTTTTTTCTATATGCCAACCCAGCTTCAAAAAACTTTAAGAAAATCCATTGTGTCCATTTATAATAATTTTCTTTGCAGGTTGTCACTTCCCTTGACCAGTCATAAGAGAGTCCAAGACGTTTAAGCTGTTTTTTCATTCTATCGATGCATTTTTCTGTCCAATCTTTTGGATGTGAATTATTTTTTATTGCCGCGTTTTCTGCCGGCATTCCAAAAGCATCCCAGCCGATTGGATGGAGCACATTATACCCACACATTTTTTTATAGCGTGCAATCACATCTCCTATAGCGTAATTTCTTACGTGCCCCATGTGTATGGCGCCAGAAGGATATGGGAACATTACAAGATCGTAGAATTTTGGTTTTTCGCTAATGTTTGAGGTTTGATCGATTTTGTTTTCTTCCCAATACTTTTGCCATTTTATCTCTATTGACTTAAAATCATATTCTGCCATACAAAATAATTATATATGTGCGTGATATAATAGTCAAAAATGCTTACCTATTTAGGTGTAGTTTAATTTTTTATAAGGTTGTTTTATTAGATGAAATACAATGAACCGGACAGAAGAGGATATTTTGGAGATTTTGGCGGAGTTTTTATTCCAGAAACGCTTATTCCATGT
Organism: uncultured bacterium; assembly: GCA_964597815.1. Lineage (GTDB taxonomy): Bacteria > Margulisbacteria > WOR-1 > JAKLHX01 > JAKLHX01 > CAZQZN01. The sequence continues at coordinate 57,426 of CAZQZN010000004.1, forward strand.
GTTGAAGAACTTAAAAAATCTTTTTCAATTGCAGTAAAAGACAAAACTTTTCGTAAAGAATTAGATTATTACTTAAAAAACTATGTTGGTAGGCCAACACCACTTTATTTCGCCAAAAATTTATCACAAAAATACGGTTTCAAAATTTATTTAAAGAGAGAAGATTTGTGCCACACAGGTGCTCATAAAATAAACAATTGCATTGGCCAGATACTTTTGGCAAAAAAAATGGGCAAAAGGAGAATAATTGCTGAAACAGGAGCGGGCCAGCATGGCGTTGCAACAGCAACTGTTGCAGCTCTCTTTGGAATGAAATGTGTTATTTATATGGGTTCCGAGGATATTAAAAGGCAATCTCTAAATGTTTATCGCATGAAGTTATTGGGAGCAGAAGTTAAATCTGTTGATATTGGGTCCAAAACTTTAAAAGAAGCAGTTAACGAGGCTTTGCGTGATTGGATGGCAAATGTCAAAGATACTTTTTATGTGCTTGGCAGTTGTGTTGGCCCTCACCCTTATCCACTTATGGTTAGATATTTTCAATCAATTATTGGGAGAGAAACAAAACAGCAGATCAAAAACACTGAAGGGAAATTACCAAACGCAATTATTGCGTGTGTTGGAGGGGGAAGTAATTCTATTGGTATTTTTTACCCTTTCATAAAAGAAAAAGGCGTAAGTTTGATTGGTGTTGAAGCTGGCGGTTTGGGCAATAAAGATGGCCAGCATGCTTCGTCAATTATTTTGGGCAAAAAAGGAGTTTTACACGGCGCTTTAACTTGTGTGCTTTCTACAAAAGATGGGCAAATTTTGCCAACACATTCCATATCAGCGGGGTTAGATTATCCAGCTGTTGGTCCGGAACACGCCTACTTAAACAAAATTGGTCGTGTTAAATATGTAAAAGCAAGTGATAGCCAAGCGTTACAGGCATTTTTAGATCTTTCACGAGAAGAAGGAATCATACCTGCCTTGGAATCCAGCCACGCAATAGCTCACTTAAAAAAATTGCGCGGCAGATTTTCATCTAAAGACATCGTTGTTGTTTGTCTTTCTGGGAGAGGAGATAAAGATATTGATATTGTCAAAAGTGGTTTTAAGGTGATTTGAATTTTATTATGGGATTTTTTATTGGTGCGTTTATATTTATTTTTGGACTTAATGTTGGAAGTTTTCTAAATGTTTGCATATGCAGATTTCCAAAAGATCAATCTATACTTTGGCCCTCTTCACATTGCCCAAAATGCAATCACAGGCTTGTTTTTTTTGATTTAATACCGATTTTGAGTTTTTTATTTTTGGCTGGAAGATGTAGATATTGCAAAGAAAAAATTTCTTTTAGATATCCTGTTGTTGAATTTTTAACTGCTTTGACATTTCTGTTGCTTTATGTTTATTTTGGCTTGACTTGGCGCTTGATTTTCTATTTCATATTTTCAGCAATATTGATTGTTGTTTCATTTACAGATTTGGAAACATACACTATTCACGACTTTTTTAATTATTTGGGAATAGTGGTTGGGTTATTGTTTTCTTTTCTAAATGGCAATATATTTGATTCTATTTATGGAGCTGTTATTGGCGGTCTTATTTTTTTCCTTATAAGGTTTATTGGTTCTTTAATTTTCAAAAGAGAAGCTATGGGAGAAGGGGATGTGTTTCTGGCAATTATGATTGGGGCATTTTTAGGATTAAAAGGTGTTATTTTAACATCCTATATGTCTTTCATAATTGGAGGAATTGTGTCTTTGTTCTTGATTCTTATGCGAAAAAAAAATATTGTTGAAAAAATCCCGTTTGGCCCATACCTGTCTATCGCAGCAGTAATATATATCTTTTTTGGAGTACAGATATTAAAAATTTACTTTTCGTTGCTTTTTTAGCGTCTGAAACCATTTGTGTGTCTTAATAATGTTGTAAAATATTGTTAGGAATTAAATTATAAAAAAGAAGGTTGCTATATGTCGGAAAAATTTCAAAAGTATTTAGATTTTGCTATTGAAATTACATTTTATGTTTTGATTATTTTTGCGCCTGTTTTTTTTGATAGGCGGATTGGAATTGTTTTTTCGCTCAGTAAAGCAACTTGGATTAGGGCTCTTACTCTTATAATGCTTGGTTTTGCCTTTACTAAAATATTCACTTCAAAAGGGAATAAATTCTTTCGCTCTCCTCTTGATGTGCCTGTTTTGACTTATTTGCTTGTTGTTGCGGCGTCAACTCTTGTTTCAATTAATGTATGGGTAAGTTTTATCGGCTCTTATGGAAGATATGAAGGATTTATCACAATTTTGAACTATGTTGTATTGTTTTTCCTCACAACAAACTTTATAGACTCAATTGAAAAAAAACGACGAGTGATGGTTGTGTCTTTGATTTCTTCTGTAGTTATGGGTGTATATGGCATCATACAGAGATTGGGAATAGATCCTTTTGAATGGGGTGGAGTTGTTACAAACGAAAGAGTTATAGCAACGATAGGCCAACCCAATTTTTTGGCTGCGTATTTGGCTATGGCTTTTATTTTTGGGATATACTTGCTGTTTACATTAAACAAAAATTTTCCTGTTTATATTTCAGTTAAAAATTTTACCAAAACTCCTGTTATACCGAAAAAGAAAAAACAATTCCAAAAACCTGTTGCTTCGTCACGGGAAGTGGTTGTTGATTGGAATGAAATAATTTATCAGCTGAAATTTGTTATTGCTTATGTAAGTGTTCCTGCGATATTCATTTATGCGCTTTACAGAGTTGATGGATTAAACTTTTTTATAGGCTGGTTGGCAGTTTATTTTATAATTTCTCTTATAACGATTTACTTTGCCTTTAATTTTGAAAACTTGGATTATAGAATTTCTGCCTTTTTAATCATTATCTCGCTAATTGTCAACATCGGCGGGCTTTTATCTACGCAGAGCAGGGGAGGATTGGTTGGACTTCTTTGCGGATTGTCTGTTTTTGCGATAATTTGTGGGAGAGATACACTTTACCAACACAGAGTAAAGTTGATAGTTGCAGGGGTTTCCTTTTTGCTTGTTGCGATAATTTCGTTTGCTACAATTGGTTCAAGACAAATTCAAAGATTTCTCGGTGAAGTAGAGATATCAACTGACAAAGGAAGGCCAAAAATAGAAGCTCAGGGTGCTGCTGGCAGCAGAATTGAAACATGGACATCGGCTTTTCGGGTAATTTCCGATAATATGCTTTTTGGAATTGGTCCTGAAGTTATAAAAATGAGATTCCCTCAATATGAAACTCCAAAATTTAGATTTAAAGAAGCATTCCATGTAAAGCAAGATAGGGCGCATAACGAAACTCTTGATATGACAGTTACAAGAGGCCTTGCAGGCTTGGTTGTTTATGTTTGGCTTATTTCGTCGGCATTCATTCTTGCTTTAGGGAACATTAAGATTGACAAAAACAACAATGTTTTCAGCGCTGCGCTTTTAGGTGTTTTGACAGCTTATCTTGTCCAAAATCAATTTAGTTTCGGTGTTGTTGCTATAACATCCTTATTTTGGATAATGATGGGAATGATTCCTATTCAGGGTGAAAAGCCAAAGGTAAAAATTTCAGAGCCAAATGTGGAAATGTTGTTGTTAACTTGGTTGGTCATTATGTTTTTACTATACATTTCTTCTTTTCCATACATTGGCGATAAATATTTTAAAACGGCGCAAAATTATGCTGGCTCTGGTCAATTTGAAAAAGCCTTTGAAAATTTTGATCAGGCACTAAAATATATGACATTTGATGGTGGTTATTACACAAATTATGGGATGACAATACTAAACAGCCAAATTGGAAAGCCTCTTGATGCCAAATTAATTCAAAAAGCTATTGAAATTCTGGAAAAAGGCCAAAGAGTTGATCCTTATAATGCTGACAACTTTTATATGGCTGCAAGAGGATATATTATTTTAAGTGACATGGGCTTTGGAAATTATATGGAAAAAGCTAAGGAGCTTAGCGAAAAAGCCATAACTATTGATCCATATTATTCCGAAGCATATCAAAATCTTAGTTACATAAGCGAAAAATCCGGAAAAATGGATGATGCAATAGCTTATTATGAAAAGGCATTCGAAGCAATGCCAATAAACTCGGATATTGCTTTTACAATTTACAGATATTACAAGCAAAAAGGCCAAGCTGAAAAAGCGTTTAAAGTTTTAGAAAAACCTCTTGAATTAGAGCCAAACAATCAGAATCTATTGCTAGTGTTGGGGGATATTTATAGAGAGTCTGGATTATTTGACAAAGCAAAAGAGAAATATGAATCATTATTAAAAATAAACCCTTCCAATGTAAAAGCCATAGTTGGTATTGGAATGATTTATTTACAGCAAAACAATGACAATGCTGCTTATGAAAAATTTCAAGAGGCAATGATGATTGAGCCTGACAATCCTATTTTGCTAAACGCAATGGGAACTTATTATATCAAACACATGGACAAAAACAATGCGTTGAAATATTTCAAAAAATCGCTTGAAGTTGATTCGTCTAATTCTTATGCAAAAAGAATGCTTGATTTGTTAAAATAATCCAATAAATGTTATGGCAAACAAGTATGATATTATTATTTTAATAGCAATTATGATTTTTTCATTGGTTGTTACCAAAAACAGAATAGATAAATTTGAAAAACTATCTGCTGATGAGCAGGTTTTGAAAAAAGAAATTGACTTAAGAAATTCACAAAACAAATATTTAAAAGAGAAAACAAAAGTGCTTGCTTCCGATTATTATATTGAATTGATTGCACGCTCAAAACTGGCTTTTGTAAAAGATGGTGAAACTGCATATAAAATTGTAGAAAACAAGTGATTTAGACGCCGTTGTGGTGGAATTGGTAGACACGAGGGACTTAAAATCCCTTGGGCGTATAGCCCATGCCGGTTCGATTCCGGCCAACGGCAATTAAAACTCTTTATTTTCAAATTGCTTTTGAAAAACTAATAAACGAAATTCTTAGGAAAAACTATTTGATCTCTAGGGTTTCAATTTTTGGAAGCAAGATATTTTTGTTTATGCCAAGCGCTTTTGCGGCTGCTTGAATTTCAAAATTTGTCGCTTTTAAAACTTTTAATATAAATTCTCTGTCAAAGGAATTGTTTAATTCATCTAATGATAGCATTGATGCTTCGTCTATGTAAGAAAAAGCAGGAGACCAAAACAAAACGCTTAACGGCAGATTTTTTGCTTTTATTGTTTTATCACTTGTTGTCAGATAGGCATTAAACAAAATGGATTTTAACTCTTCAAAGTTACCTGGCCAAGGATAAGTGTTTAATATCTCTTGTGCGTCGTGAGAAATTTCTTTTATTTTGTTGGGACAGGCGCTGTTAAAATCTTCCAAAAGTTTTGAGCATATATCTGGGATATCTTCTCTTCTTGCTCTTAGGGGCGGGATAAGTATTGAATCGCTGGCAAGATTTTCCGGACCTAAATAATCCTCATTTGTGGAAAAGAGCATTCTGATATCTATTTTTATCTCTTGTGAAATTCCTATTCTTGAAAAAGTTTTACCTTCAGATAAGGAAATTATTTTTGATAATAAATCTTTAGGCGCGTTATGAATGCCGTTTATCAAAATTGTTCCACCGCTGCATTTTTCCAGAACTCCAATTGTTTTGTCAAGTTCATAAACTGATGAACCTGTTCCTGAGCCGAACAATTTTTTGGCAATTTCATTTTCGTTTTTGTTTTTCCCTATATCAAAAATTAAAAAAGGGTAGTTTTTTCTGTTGCTTAAGAAATGGATCATTTTTGCAACAGATATTTTTTCTGTGCCACTTTCGCCCATTATCATAACAGCAGTGTCAGATTTTGATAATTGTTCAATTTTGCTTATAGTGTTTTTAACAGATTTGCTATCCCCGCTGAATTCAGCAAAATCGCTGAAGTTTTCTTCTTTTGATTTGATTTTTTGCGCTGCGGACAAAATCTCTTTTTTTCTTGTAATTGCTTTTGCAATCGACAGAATTTCTTTTACATCAAAGGGTTTTACTATATAATTATTTGCGCCGATTTTTACTGTTTCACTTGCTTTTTGCACATCATTAACAGCTGTGATCATAATAACTTCTATTTGTGGATCAATTTTTTTTAAGCGTTCGAGGGTTTCAATCCCGTCCATCCCCGGCATTCTTATGTCAAGAAAAACGAGATCAATTTTATGATCGACGGCTTTTTTTAGAGCGGCTTCACCTGTTGAGACAGCAATGACATCATATTCATCTTGGAGTATAAGAGCAAAAGAATCTCTAATGCTTTCTTCATCATCAACAACTAATATACAAGGTCTGTTGCTACTCATGCGTTGAGCTCATCTGGCTTTGCAAATTTGTCTATTACCAATAATGCCTGTTTTCTTAATTCAGCATCAGCCATTATTGTGTCTGATATAGATTTTATCATCATTTCGGATTTTTTACCACTCAAAATCTCTTTTCCAAATTCACAAACAAGAGCAGATTTGACCATCTTGTTTATTGCCTCGGGTATTGTATCAGAAAAACTAATAATTTCAGAGAGCATTTGTTCAAAAGCTTCAATTTTTTTCTCGTCAGTGGATCCAAGCAGAAAATGCGGGGCTATTCTATCGCTTGTTTTTTTAGCATCAGTGTAAAAATCCTTGTCAAACATTTTTGATCACCTCCTTCTACTTTGTCGTAGTAAAGAGCAATTTATCTGCCAGCCACTTTTCGCTTTGTTTTTAGTAATCTAAATAGTTTCATTGCACAATTTTTTGTGCAACAGCACAATTTTTTGTGCTAATCCATGCTTTCAAATTTTTTTTCTATTTGTTTTAGCGTGTTTCTGTGTATGCCAAGCATTTTTGCCGCTTTTGATTTGTTGCCGCCAGCTTGTGCTACGATTTTTTCAATTAGATTTTTTTCAAATGCCAAAGTTGCTTGTTTTAAGCTCTTTATATTCATTTCTGTTTCTGTTAGTGAATTTTCAAAGCGGTTTATTTCTCTTGGCAGATCTTCCTCTTCAATAGTTGGTGTATTATTAAGCACAACAAGACGTTCAATCAAGTTTTCCAATTCTCTTACATTCCCCGGCCAGTCATAGTTTACAAGCTTTTCCATTGCTTCCGGAGAAAAACCATCAATTTTTTTGCCAAATGTATTAGCGTATTTTTTTAAGAAATAATTCGCAAGAACTTTAATATCTTCTTTCCTTTCTCTCAGAGGGGGAACAAATATCGGAATAACATTTATTCTGTAAAACAAATCCTCTCTAAATTTGCCTTCTGATATTGCTTTTTTTAAGTCGATATTTGTGGCGCAAATAATTCTTACATCAACTTTTATTGTTTTTTCGCTGCCAAGAGGTTCAATTGATTTTTCCTGCAAAACTCTGAGCAGTTTTGCCTGCATTTTTAGGGGTAAGGAGCCAATTTCGTCTAAGAATAGAGTTCCTCCGTCCGCAATTTCAAATTTTCCTGTGTATTTTTCAAATGCGCCAGTGAATGCGCCTTTTTCATGTCCAAACAACTCGGATTCTATTAGGTTTTCCGGAATTGCGGCGCAGTTTACTGCTACAAAAAGCCGATTGTGTCTGCTTGAGATTTTGTGTATCTGTCTTGCAACAAGTTCTTTTCCAACTCCGGTTTCTCCGCTTATTAATATAGTTGAAGGGCTTTTTGCCACATTTTCTATCAATGCTAAAAGTTCTTTTGTTTTATTTGATACGCCAATTATTTCTTTTTCTGAATTATTTGCTGATTTTAAGTAAAGATTTTCTTTGAGAAGAGAGCTTTTTTCAATTGCTTTTCCAACCAGCAAAATCAATTCTTCTACATCAAACGGTTTTGTGATGTAATCATACGCTCCGTTTTTCATGGCGTTTACAGCACTTTTTATAGAATTATCTGCTGTCAACATAATTACATTGATTGTCTCATCTATTTTTTTTATTTCTTTAAGGAGTTTTAACCCCGAGATGTCTGGCAGATGTATATCCAAAAGCGTCAAATCAACAGATTCTTTTCTTATTTTTTCTATTGCTTCTTTTCCGCTTGAAGCTTCCAATACTTTATATTTATCCTTTAAAATCATGTATACTGATTCCCTTACGCTCTTTTCGTCATCAATAACTAATATATTTTTTCTTCGAATCATCAAAAATTTTTCCTCTTGTTGTATGTTGATAACGATAATTTTTTTCTATAATCAGCAACTGTTCTTCTTTTGATGAATATGCCTTTTTCCAATAGTTTTTGTAAAATTTCCAAATCAGTCAAGGGCTTTTGACGGTTCTCATTGGCAATTATTTTTTCAATTTCTGCTTTGATAAGCGCGCTTGTTAATCCAAGCACTCTTCTTGGGCATAATGCTTTAACTTTTATTATTCCAATTGGTGATTCAATATACTTTTCAGCTATTGTCCTGCTGATAGTTGATGGATGGAGTCCAAATTCTTCTGATAATTCTCTTTGTGTCAATGGTTTTGGAAATTTTTCTTTTCCTTCTAAAAAATCCTTTTGCGTTTCAACAATTTTTTTGATAACTTTTTCAATTGTTTCATGCCGTTTTTGAATATTTGCAATAAATTCTTTTGCTTTTTTTAAATTCTCTTTGATGTAACTTATAGTCTTTTCATCTATATTTGGATCTTCAAGCAATTTTAAATATTGTGGATTTAGTTTTAGCGATGGGCCATATTTTGATTCAAGGTTAACTATTTCAATGCCGGATTTTGATTTTTTTACCGCAAAGGAAGGTATTGCCGGAATAGGATTTTCAGAAAATTTCGAACCAGGGAAAGGAGTCAAATATCCCTTAATAAAATCCGCTGCGGCTTTTATTCCTTCTTTTCCGATATCCAATGCATTTGTTATTTTTTCAAAGTTGTTTTCTGCTAAATCATCAAGGTGATTGCTTACAATTTTTTTTAACAAATCTTTTAACTCATTGCTTTCGAAACCGTATTCATTTATTTGAATCAGGAGGCATTCTTTTAAGTTTCTTGCTCCGATTCCTTCTGGTTCAAACCCCTGCAAAATTTCAAGTGCTTTATCAACTTCTTTTGGATCAACGGACAAGTCATTTGCTATATGCTGCTTTATTTCATCATAATTTTTAAGATATCCGTTTTGATCTAAATTTTTTACTAGATATTTGACGATTTCTTTTTGCTCATCAGTTGTGTCAAGTATTTCTATTTGTCTGATTAGATGCTGTGATAATGTTGTTGTGGATTTAATAAATTTTTCCAGCTCAATTGGGTCGTTATTTTTTTCGTCTTTTTCCCTGTAAGGGAGGGAACTTTGGAATTTCAAGTACTCGATCATTGTGTCTTTTTTCTCAAAATCGAGCAAAGGGTTGTTTTCAACTTCGTTTGAGATGTTTTCTACAAGTTCAGCGTATGGCATATTCAAAATTTTTAAGGTTTGTAGCATTTTAGGGCTTAACATTATGTTAAGTTCAGTGCGAACCTCAAGGTTAGTATTAAGGTTTAGTCCGATATCCATTTGTTTTGGTCTCCAAACGATTATAGAACAATTTTTTCCAAAATTTCACATAAAATTATATAACAATAAACGTTTAATTTATAGGGTTTTTAAGCCCTATTGTTTTCCTTGTCTAAAACTCATGCTTTCTTATTTCACTTGAAATTCGCTATCACTATTTTGTAAATCTTTCTTATTGGAAACGGGCAAAATGTATCATTTTTAAAAAATCCTCAAAACCGAAAAATTTGCATGAGAAAAAGTTATATAATAATTATTAGGTATCGCGGGGTAGAGCAGCCTGGTAGCTCGTCGGGCTCATAACCCGGAGGTCGTGGGTTCAAATCCCACCCCCGCTATGATTTGCTTTTATTTTTATGATGAAAGCCTGAGCGATTAAATGCCTCAAAAAAGTTTTGTGCACAAGGGCAGGATATTTGATTTCGTAAGAGAAAAGGTTTCCCTTCCAAATGGTGTTTCAAAATTTTATGATATTGTAAAACATCGCGGAGCAGTTGTAATTATCCCGCTTATTTCAAAAAACAAAGTAATTCTTATCAAACAATACAGAGTTTCGATAAAAAAATATATCCTTGAACTTCCAGCTGGATCTATTGATGTTGAAGAAAAGCCATTTGCTTGTGCAAAAAGAGAATTGGCAGAAGAAACCGGTTATTTTTCAAAAAAAATAAAATCTGTTGGCAAATTAATTCCTTGTCCCGGATATTCAACAGAAATTTTATATATTTACAAAGCAGAGGATTTGATTAAACACAGAAAAATTTTTGGCAAACAGAATGTTTTTGAAAAAGACGAAGATGAAGTTATCAAGCCGATTGTTTATTCAAGAGAGCAAGTTAAAAAAATGATAAAAAATGGTAAAATAATAGATGCAAAAACCATCGCTTCTTTTGCACTCATCGGTTGGTTATAACAAAAGAAAGGATTAAGTTGCATTTTCAAATGGTTACTATAGAAGAATTTTCAAAATTTGATTTTAGAATTGCTAAAATTGTTGATGCCCAAGATCATCCAAATGCTGATAAACTTGTTATATTAAAAATTGATGTTGGTGAGAAGGAATCTGCCTTAATCGGTCAAATTTCTGATCAAACTTCAAATACAGAAAACAATACAACATATAAACAAATTGTTGCCGGGATAAAAAAATCATATTCAAAAAATGAGTTGATAGGCAAGCTTATAGTCGTTGTCAATAATTTAGAGCCGGCTGTTTTAAGAGGAGTTAAAAGCGAAGGGATGTTGCTTGCTGCAACCGATAGTGAAGGCTTGCCAATTTTGATCACCCCGGAAAAAAATGTTGAGCCGGGAGCAAAAGTAAAATAAATTTTTTGAGGCGGGCTATGGAACCGAACAAAGATTATTACAAAATTTTAGGCGTCTCGGAGAACGCAACAATTGATGAAATCAAATCCGCATACAGAAAACTTGCCAAAAAATATCATCCAGACATGAATCCAAACGATAGAAAAGGCGCTGAAGAAAAATTCAAAGAGGTTTCAGAAGCATATTATGTGCTTGGTGATCAAAAAAGAAGACAGGAATATGATATGTTTCGAAAAGGCGGATTTGCTTATGACGGCAGATCTGGTCAAACATATGCAAACGCGCAAGGTTTCGATATTGAAGATCTTTTGTCTCATTTAGGATTTGCTACAAGACAGAGCGGAAAGCGAACTCGCGCGACAAGAATGGACTTTGATATTTTTGATGATATATTTGGTGAGGCTTTTTCTCCAAGTGAAAGGCGGGGATTTACAAGAGTTTATACATCTTCTCCTCAGACAGAAAAGGTAAATACCGACTTAAACGCTCAGATCCAAATCCCAAAACATCTTGCTGAAAATGGTGGCAAAATCGATTTGTCTTTGCCAAACAGAAAACCTATCACTGTCACAATTCCAAAAGGAGTTACAAATGGCACAAAACTCAGGCTTGCTGGACTTGGTGAGCCATGTCCTTGCTGTGGGAAAAAAGGCGATCTATTGCTGAAAGTCATAGTCAAGTAATTATAACCATATTAATAATATTTGTGTGCTGATTATTTTCTAATTTTTTAGTAAAGTATTGCCTTTACATTGATCATCGAAAAGTGTATAATTCACTCAACCTATGAGTTATTTTTTGGGGTTATCGTTATACCAATTTGATTTCTTCAATTTTGTAATAGCAATTGCTCTATTTGTAAGCGCATTTATATCATTTGTCTTAAATGGTGAGAATTTTCAGTTTGGCCGCTCAAAGTGGGGCTGGTTTTTTATCTTTGCAGTTCTTATATTTTTTTGCAGATTTTTAAGTATTTTTTTTCTTCCTATTTTAAATTATGATCCATTGCCACCATTCAAAGCAATCCTTATGTATGTATCATATCTGTTTTTATTTGGTTTCATTGCTTTTGATATTCCCAAAGACAGGATACAAAAAGAGTCAATTTTAGTTGCTGTTTTATGCTTTATTCTCATAATTGAATCTATTGTTTTTAAGGAATTATGGTTTTTCTTTTTAACAATTTTGTGTTTCTTTTTGCCAATATCTTTTTTTTCTGCAAAGGAGATTTATAAAGAGTTTCAGCAAATTTTTGGTCAGCATTCCTTTATTGCAAGAATTGCCTTTTGTTCTTTTTTGGCCACCGTCGTTTTATTGACAATTCCTGTCTCGCTTAATTTTTTTGGTGTGTTAATACTATTTTTTTTAGCAATTTCGTCAGTTCTTTTTACTTTTATTTTTTGGTTTTTTTTCTTGGATAAAAAAAGAGAAATGACAAGTGATGCATCTTCAATTTTTAATCGTCGAGAACAATTGCTTATCGTTATTGTTCCGATTTTTATGCTTTTTGCTGCGTTTTTTATTATCAACTTTTCTGGAAATTTTGCTTATATTTTGTCAAAAGAAGCATCAATTTCATACTTTAATGAAGTAAAAACTTCTTTTTATTCAAAAATGCAACGAATTGACAGGTTGGTAAAATCTTTGAGCGGTTCACCTTATATCAAATCTGCTTTGACTGATGGTTCCCCAAAAGATTTAGAAAAAGCATTTTCTGCTTTGGACAGATATCGAAGTTCCTTTGATGTTGATATATGTTATTTAATGAATTCTAAAGGAGATGTTATTACTTCTTCTAATAAGGATGAAAAAACAAGCTTTGTTGGTAAGAATTTTTCTGAGAGAAAATATTTTAAGGAGGCAATGGAAGGCAATCAAGGCAGAATGATTGCAAAAGGTCTTGTAACAGGGATTTATGGATATTATTCTTCATATCCTGTTTTCGGTTTAGGTAAAAAACCTCTTGGTGTGGTTGCTGCAAAAATCAATTTTTCCGAAAATCATTTTCCTGTCCAACGGATAGTTTTCTTTTTTAACAAAAATTGGGGCGTGTTTTTTGCAAGTTCTAAAGGTTTAGCGCTGGAAGCAAACATTAATAAGCTGTTTTCCCACTTGATTAGTGAAACTTTTGAAGATAAAACAATAATTATCAACAATAAACTTTATCTATTTCATTATGAAAAATTTTTGGACGATAATGTGCTTTGCATATTTGAGCCATTAGACTTCGTTATATATTTCAGAAATTTAGCAACGCTTATCTTATTTTTGTTTTTTATCGTTTATGCAATCTTTATTGATTTGATTGGGAAAGAAAAAGAATTTTCTTTGCATTTAAAGGAAGCCCAAAACCAAATTTTGTTAAAGAGTGAACAACTAAACAATTTTTTTGCTGCTTCAAAGGATTTTTTGTGCATTATTGATTCTAAAGGCAGGTTTTTGAAGGCAAGCAAATCCATCTGCGATTTTTTGGGTTTTTCGGAAGAAAGAATTATTGGTATTTCCTTTCTTGATTTCGTGCATCCTGATGACATAGAAAGCACAAAAGAAGAAGCCCAAAAAAGTTTTGCGGGCAATCAAACTCCAAACTTTATGAACAGATATATTTCAAATAATGGAAGTGTTAAATTGTTGGAATGGTCTTCAATTACAAAAGATGGTTTGGTTTATGCAATTGGCAGGGATATAACGGAAAAAGTTAAAGCGGAAAAAGAACTTGCAGATTATGAGAAATTTTTGAATACAGTCATAAATTCATTGGATGAACCTATTTTTGTCAAAGACAAAAATCATCGATGGCTTTTAATAAACGAATCTTTCACAAAATTTACAGGGCTTACTAAAGATATGGCTATTGGCAAAAGCGACTATGATTATTTCCCAAAAGAGCAAGCTGATGTTTTTTGGGAAAAAGATCAGGAAGTTTTTAACACGAAAAAAACAATTATCAACGAAGAAAAAATCATTGATTCTTTTGGAAGAGAAAGAACGATTTTTACACGCAAATATTACTTTGAGAATTCTTCAGGGGAGCCATTTTTGGTTGGCATAATCCTTGATATAACTGAGATAAAAACCGCTCAGGAAAAGATCGAAAAAAGCCAGCGTCTTTTGGATGAAATGAGCAAAACCGCAAGGATAGGCGCATGGGAACTGGACTTAAAGAAAAACGAATTTAATTGGTCTGATGTTATGTTTGAAATATACGAAATTGAAGGCAAAAATTATGTGCCACAGCTTGATAATGTCATAAAATTTTTCTTTGGTGAAAGCCAAACAAAGGTAAAGAACGCGATTGAAGCCGCAATAAAAAATGGGCAAATTTCTGATTTGGAGGTTGAACTAATCACTTTCAAAAACAGAAAAATCTGGGCAAGGTTGATAATTAAACCTTATTTCAATGAAAACGAAATAACTAAATTGTTTGGGACTTTTCAGGATATAACGGAGATAAAAGCGATTAGAGATCGTCTTAAAGAAAGTGAGGAGTGGTATAGGCAGACATTAACAGGAATAACTGATGCAGTGATTTCTTGTGATTTAAATGGCAATGTTGTTTTTATGAACAGAACCGCAGAATATCTTACCGGATGGAAAAATGAAGAGTCAGTTAATGAGCCACTTTGGAAAGTGATGAATTTAACTGATTTGGACAA
>CAZQZN010000004.1:71942-91461 GCA_964597815.1 uncultured bacterium
GAAAATCCGGTTTATATTTCTTTAAGAACACATTCCTCTATTGAAAATGTTGGAGACCAGATTCTAACGAGCAGAAACGGCGGCCAATTTTTCATTGAAACTTCTTCATCTTTGATAAAGAAAAGTGATGGCACAATTATTGGTGTCGTTCTCGTTTTTAGAGATATTTCTGAGCGCAAAAGAAATGAACTTGAGCTAAAAAATGGAAAGGAAGAAGCCGAAAAAGCACATCTTGCCGCATTAAATATGTTAGAAGATCTGCTGAAATCAAAGGAAGAATTGCAGATTTATCTTAAAAAGCTTGAAGAAGCCATTAAGATTAAATCCGATTTTACTTCCAAAGTTTCTCATGAACTTAGAACTCCTTTAACATCTGTTAAGGAAGGGATTTCAATCGTTTTAGACGAAAGTGCTGGTCCGCTGAATGATGATCAAAAACAATTTCTCACGATTGCAAAATCCAATGTTGAAAGATTGCACAGATTAGTCAATGATATTTTGGACTTTTCAAAATTGGAATCTGGTTCTGTAACCTTAAATCTACAACAATGTGATATTTCCGGGATCATTTTAAAAGGTGTAATGGATTACAAGTTTTTGGCAAATTCAAAAGGGCTTTATCTTGATTTTTACTCTGAAAAACAAATTCCTTTGATATATTGCGACAAAGACAAGATCACCCAAGTTATTGCTAATTTGATCAGCAATTCGATAAAATTTACCAATGAAGGCGGAATAAAAGTCAATGTTTTGTACTCAAAAGAACAAAATGAAATACGTGTGGAAGTAATCGATACAGGTATCGGGATAAGAAAAGAGGATTTTGATAAGCTGTTTAAAGAATATTCTCAAATTAAAGATCCTTTAGCAGGAAATGTTGAAGGTACTGGATTAGGGCTTTTAATTTGCAAGGAGATAATATTTTTACACAAAGGGAAAATATTTGTTGAATCAGAATTTGGCCGTGGCAGTAAATTTGTTTTTACTATTCCTGTTGAGCAAAATATTGATGTAAAATAATTTTTATATTATTGAATACAGTTTAGAAGTTTGGTTTTTAATGACGGTGAAATTTAATATTATGGGTGAAAAGAAAAAAATACTAGTTGTTGATGATGAAAAAGACATTTTAACATTGCTAAGCAGCCGGCTTGAAATGTCTGGCTTTGAAGTCAGTACAGCAAGAGATGGATTTGAAGCTATTGAAAAGATAAAAACGATAAAACCAGATTTAGTTATTTTGGATATTATGCTGCCAAAAATGGATGGATTTCAGGTTGCAAGGCTGTTTAAATTTGATCTTGATTATAAAGATATCCCCATAATATTTTTAACCGCAAAAGCATCGGAAGAGGATAAAAACATGGCAAAAGAAGTTGGCGGCGATTACTATTTTGTTAAACCATTTAATTTTCAGGAAATGCTTCAAAAGATAAAAGATATTTTGAAACTGCCCCAATAAAAAGCAAAGGAGAAACTTTGTGAGCAAAGGCAAAATTTTGATTGTTGATGACAGTAAAACTAAATTAGAAATATTTAAAGAACTGCTTGCTAAAAATGGATATGATGTTATCGTAGCTGAAAACGGCATCGAAGGGTTCCAAAAAACGCTTGCTGAAAATCCAGACATTGTGATTGCAGATCTAAATATGCCAAAAATGAATGGGTGCGAAATGGTAAGACGAATAAAAACCTCTGAGGCAGGGAAATATATTCCAATTATATGCTTTACGGCTGCTGATCAGGATGTTAATAAAGCAGAATTAGTTTCTGAATTTGGTGCCGATGAGTTTGTGTATTTTCCTTTTGACCCACAAGAGTTGATTTTGAAAATCGAAACGATGATGAGAGTGCGAAAAATATATTTGGAATTGCTTGAAAAAAACAGACAGCTTGAAATTATTAAAAAAGCTTCAATTGATAGAGAATTAAAAATGATAGAATTGAAAGAACGAATAAAAGATTTGGAAAAAGGGCAGACAGGATCAGATCGAAAAAATTTTACTGCAAAAGCCTAAGGATATTTTCAGCTATTTTCACATGTTTTATTTCGTCATTATATATTTCTGCAAATTTGCGGAGTATAAAATCGTCTTTCAGGGAAGTGACATAAAATTGATATAAATCTTTGGCTTTTTTTTCTATCTGAAGCAATTCTTCAAAACTTTTTATATATGTTTGTTTAGAATTCATTCTTCCCTGATTTTTCGATGTAATCTTTAATTTCTTTGATATATGATGCGTGTTTTTGAGATTCCGTAAGAAGTGTATTTAAGTCGGTTTTAACATTTTGTGCGGTTTGAGGATCAAAGATATTTTCTAAATTCATTGCCAAATAGAAATTTGAGAGTTTATAAATTGCGTCTTCCTCAAAAAGCAGATATTTTTCCAGATCTTCTGATAACTGATTTTTTGAAACCATCTCAAAGCAATTGTATCATTTAAAATCCTTTTGTCAAATGTTGACAAAGTATCTAAAAACCATTATCATAAATGATTACATATGGCGCAAAGTGAATTTCCAGAAATAAATCTTTCAAATTATACTGTTGATGAAAATGTGCTTCAGTTGGTTCCTCCTCTTTTGGCTGAAAAATATAAGATTATGCCTTTATTTAAAATTGGGAATACTTTAACAGTTGCTATGGCTGATCCAAAAAATGTTGTGGCTATTGACGCATTGCGTTCCTCGGTAGAGAGTGATATTTCAATTGTTAAGGCATCTCCAAAAGATATTGAGGGAGTTATTGCGGACTATTATGGAATTTCCGGCATTGTTGAGTCTGTTGTGAAAGAATATAGTGCTACAGTTCAAAAAACTGCCCCTAAACAATCTGTGGATGATCAATCGCCAATAGTAAAGCTTGTCAATGTTTTGATTTCTCAGGCGGTTTCACAAAAAGCGAGTGATATTCATATAGAACCTCAGGATAAAGAGCTTAGAATAAGATTAAGAATTGACGGAATTTTGCATGAAGAAGTAAAAATGCCAATTTTTATGTTATCTCCAATAGTATCAAGAATAAAAGTTTTGGCGGGAATGGATATTGCTGAATCAAGAGTTCCGCAGGATGGCAGGTTTGAAGCGACAATATTAGATAAGAAAATTGACATAAGAGTTTCAACTTTTCCATCTGCTTTTGGGGAAAAAGTAACTTTGAGGATATTAGACAAATCTTCAATGGTTTATAAGCTAAAAGATTTAGGTTTTTCAAATGAAATTTATAAAAACTACGAAGAAGTGATACACAAACCACATGGAATAGTTTTGGTCACCGGCCCAACTGGTTGCGGCAAGACCACAACGTTATACGCAACGCTTATAGAATTAAACAAAGACGAAGTAAATATTATGACTGTTGAAGATCCCATTGAGTATGAAGTTCCCGGAATAACACAAAGCCAGATCAATGTAAAAGCAGGATTAACTTTTCCGATTGCTCTTAGATCAATTTTAAGGCAGGATCCGGACATCATCTTGGTAGGAGAAATTAGGGATATTGAAACTGCAACAATTGCGATTCAAGCTGCACTAACAGGCCATATGGTTTTTTCAACTCTTCATACAAATGATGCCGCTGGTGCTTTAACAAGATTGATTGATATGGGTGTTGAGCCGTTTTTAATATCTTCCTCTGTTGAGGCAATTCTTGCTCAAAGGTTAGTAAGGTTGATTTGTAACAAATGCAAAGTTGAAGTAGAAGTTCCTGATGATATAAAAAAGAAGTTCCCGTATCTTACAAAAACCTATAAAGGCAAGGGGTGTAAGATTTGCCAGAACACGGGATATAAAGGCAGAATAGGTATATTTGAATTTATGATGATTGATGACAATATAAGGAAAATGATTTCGGACAAAAAGGATTCAGCCGAAATTAAAAAATATGCCATTTCAAAAGGCATGAAAACATTGTTTGAAGATGGTATGGAAAAAGTAAATTCCGGATTAACCTCATTAGATGAAGTTTTGAGGGTTACAGAACTTGATCAGATTTAAATATAAAGCAAGAGACGAAAATGGAAATCTTTTTGAAGGTGAGGATGAAGCAGATTCCCGTTCGGATATTGCTAAAAAACTTCTGGCAAAAAATTTGGTCCCAACAGAGATTGAAAACTCAGGAGTTTTCCTTGACTCTTCAAGATCAATAAATATTTACAGAAATATCAAATCAACTGATTTGACCGTTTTTTTTAGACAACTTTCCGCCATTATGCAATCAGGAGTTCCTTTGCTTGAATCTTTGTCAACAGTTTTTCTTGACACTTCAAACAATTTTTTGAAAGAAGTTATATTTGATGTTAAAAACAGAATTGAAGGGGGAGAAACTTTTTCTCAGGCGTTGTCACATTATCCCAAAATATTCCCAAAAAAGATTATTGCTATGGTAGAAGCTGGAGAAAAAGGCGGAGTTTTAGATTCGTCATTAAAAAAAATTGCTTCTTCACTTGAAAAAGAAACAAAAATACGATCAAAAATAATGTCTTCACTCAGATATCCATTTTTTGTAATTAGTGCGTTAGTCATTGCATTCATTGTGGTTATGACATTCATTATTCCAAAATTTAGCGCACTGTTTTCTTCGTTTGGCGAAAATTTGCCGCTCCCAACTAGAATTTTAATGTTTTCTAGTCAGTTTATAATAAAATATTGGATATTTGTTTTAGGCGCTGTTTTATTATCCTTTTACTTATTTAAAAAGCTTTCTTCTTTGCCGAACTTCAAAATCAGAATTGATAATCTTGTTATTCATTTGCCAATTTTAGGGAACCTTTACAAAAAAATTGTTTTAGGAAGAATTTTTGACACTTTGGCAGATTTGCTTGACAGCGGGGTTACGCTAACTGTTGCTTTGGAACTTGCATCTTCAACCACAAACAATTTGATCTTATCAAGAGCGGTTTTTGAAGTTGGGCAAAAAGTTTCTGCTGGCAATTCTTTGACAAATTCAATGCGTTCTTCGAATGTTTTTCCTGTTGTTGCAATAAACCTTGTTGCTTTGGGCGAAAAATCCGGGGATTTATCACAAATGTTTTATAAAATTGCCTCTTATTTTGATGAAGAGACTGATTATATACTTTCAAATCTTATGAGTTTTATTGAGCCAATTCTAATTCTGATTTTAGGCAGTTTTGTATTGCTTGTTGCCCTTGGAGTATTTTTACCGATGTGGGATGTGATGGGGCTTTACTTTAGGTAATAATTTTTGCTACAATAACTCAAGTCTATTTTGCGTAAACAGAAAGGGGGTGAGACAAGTGAATAGAAGAGGTTTTACATTGGTTGAGCTTATAATGGTTATTGTCATTTTAGGCATTATAGCCGCAATTTCAATTCCAAAATATGTTGATTTATCAAGCCAAGCCAAAACTGCTGCAGCAAAAGGTGCTATTGGAACAATTAGAGCTGCTGTAGCCATCAAATACGCTGAAAACGCTGCAAATGGAAGTGCTTCTTATCCATCGTCTTTAACGGGTGCATTATTTGCTGACGGCAATGTACCAACAAATCCACTTTCTCCTGAAAGCAATGCAGTTGTTACAAGCTATAATGGCACTGGAGGGTGGGTTTATAATTCAGCAACTGGTTCTGTTGAATCCAATGATGCTGCTCATACAGCATTATAATATAGTTTCTTTAAAAATAGACCTCTCGATAAGAGAGGTCTATTTTTTAAAATTGTTTGATAAAAACTCCGCTATTTATCAGATATTTGGAAATTGGTGTTGTTTGTGAATATACTATCCAATTAAACTCAATACGAGCGATTAAAGATGGATTTGAAACTGGAGAAGATAATTCATGTTGGTTGGTGTCATAATATGTGAACAATTTCCCGGGTGCTTGTCCATCAATCAAAACAGTAGATTGAGGATTTTCAAATGGAAGGATTGATGTTGTTGTGGGTGTTGCCCGAAAAAATTTTTTGCTTGTATTGTCCCAATAAAGATTAATTCTTCTGCTATTTGCATCATAATAAACAATTTGAGTTGCGTTTGCACTTTCGATAGAAGTTATATTCCTAAGCCCCCAGCCATTGTTATATCCTTCTAATATGTTGTCTTTGATAAAATTTCCAACCAATTCGACTTCTGTTTGTCTTGGGGTAAAAAAAGAAAGATTTATAAGAGGAGCAAAAAAAATTGCGCCAGTGGCTGAAATTATTCCGATAATCACTATTACAGTAATTAATTCAATCAAGGTATATGCTTTTTTACTTTTATTATGGGCCATAAGTCACATTATTTGCTCTGTATGTTGCTACCTCTAAAATTGGATTTGGGTTTGAGGGTTTATAAACATCAACAATTATTCTTTTTAAACTTTGGGGCATAGAATCATTGCCTTTAACATAATTTACTCGTCTTCTTAAATCATATCCGCTGTTTGCGTAATTGGTTGTTGTGTTGTCATAACCGTTTGCAAGAGTTGAATCGTTATATGGAAGTGAATTAATAATTGAAAACTCTCTTTCTGACAAGTTTATAGCTTTAGAAAACTCACCTGATCTTACTATTGCTTCCACTATTTGACGATATCCCATAGCTACAGATGTGATGATTATGCTTGCAATCACAATTGTGATTATTAGTTCAACGAGAGTATAACCTCTCTTAAATTTTTCGAAAAGTTTAATTGTGTTCAAGTATTTCATTGTATTTGGTTATTCTAAGTGTTGATCCGCTTTTTTCAAATGTTGCGATTGCGGTTTGGTTCATTAAATTGTTATTGTTGTTATCGATAAATTTTCCAGTTGATATTAAAAAGGTTGGAGATCCATAAGATGGGATATTTGGTGTGTACAGTGATAAAACCTCAAAAGAAGTTAAAGCCCTGTTAAAATATGCAACCTCGTCAATTATTCCATTCATGTTTGATGAATTTAAATTTCTGCGGTTGCCTATATAAAAAGTTGTTGATGGGTTTGAAATACCACCTGTATTTGATGTGTCTAATGTGCCATTTATGTAAAGTCTGATATTTGTACCATCATAAGTTCCAACAACATGGATCCATGTTGTTGTTGGTGGAATCGCAGATGATACTGCAAGCCGTGCACTTGTGCCATTGCCGACATTAAAAATTATTTTTCGTCTTCGAGCAATTGTACCATCGGTATTGTTGTTTACATAGAGTTCATAACCCCTTGTGAGCGGCGGACCTCCTGTTCCTCTTGAAACAATTCCATAACCATAAGTGTTGCTTGGCAGACTATTTAAATAAATCCAAGCGGAGACACTAAACTGCCCATTTGCCAAAGATGAACTTGTTGTGCCAGTCAATTCGGCGTTATTGCCGCCGTTAAAAGAAATTGCACCGCCAAATCTGCCGCTTGTTGTCCAAGTAGCTTGCGCTCTCTTTGTCAAATTGTTTGCAGCTAAAGCTCCGTTGGGATTAATAATGTCGTATACAGTTGTTCCTGCGCCTTCGTTCATTTTCCACCAAGAATAAAGATTTGTTGGGTACCAAGGGCCGCCATCTGGGTTTATTGGATTTTGTGTTTGCCACACTCTTCTTGTAATTGCTGTACCGTTTCTGAAAAAGAAGGTAATATAAATGTTTGAGTTTGTCATATTTCCACTGAAATCGATTATATTATTAGTCAAAGTGCTCGAGGGAGGGATTATCACATCTGGAATATCAATCTCTGATCCAGAAACGGCAGAACCTGTCCAAACAGAAGTGCCTCCCAATCTTATTTCTATTAGATTATTTGTTGTTGGGATCCATGAAATTTGAAGTCTTGTTATTATTGCTACTTCAGTTGAAGAATTAGTAATTGTCCAGCCCGAGATTGTGCCGAGTGACATTTGGTATGAAGCTGAGGCGTTTATCGTAGAGTTTGATTCACCAGCGGTAGGTGTTTTCTGGAATTTGTATGAATACCATTGATTATTTAATATTGCTTCGGTTGTATTTGCATAAGAATTGTTTTGGAGTATTTCGTAAGCAGCATTCATAATTCCTGCTTGTTGTGCCATAATTGCCTGATGTTTATAAAGTCGAATTGTGTTTAAATTAAGGGTTTGAAAGGCAAAAAATACAGAAGAATAAATTATTGTTGCCACGACAACCATCAAAATTATAAGCACAAAAAGTGTAAAGCCATTTCTCCTATTCATATCTTTCACATAAATTATACAGTGGGTTTTGACCAAGTCAAGATTATTAAGTTTAAGATCCCTGAGCATGTCTAAAATATATCAGTTTATTGCTTAAATCTGATTTCAGGGGAAATGCTTGATTTTTTGTATTTAATGGAGTATTATGTAATTCAAAAAAATAAGCATATAAATCTTTTAAGGAGATTAATATTTGGCTGGTAAATATGTAGGGGTTTATTTAACAAAAAATAGTTTTAGAGTGGTAGAAATAACCATCGACTCAAAAAGGTTTAAAATCACAAAAGTTGTGTCAGAAAGTATTGATAATTTTGATTCTTTTTCCCAAGTAGCTGAACAGATATATGTTGTGCTCAGAAAAAACAAAATAAAAACCCGGACGATAGTTTTGGCTTTGTCTGGTGATTACTTCAACTTCAATTTGATTGGTCTTCCTGAAATGCCTGAAAATGAGTATAGAACTGCAATTGGATATAAACTGGGAGTTAATGTTGAAAACGAGAATGAATCTGGTGTCATTTATAACTTCTATAAAGTTCCATTAGAGGGTATTTCATCTAAGCTTTATTTCAATGTTGTATCTGCAAAAACTAATTTTATAAAGGAGCTCGTAAGCGCTTTTAAGAAACAACACATAAAGATAAATGAAATACTACCTTATTTTTGTGCTTTAAAAAATGTTTTGTTTGATTACTCAAAAAGAAAGACGTGTGTATTGGTTGATTCAAATTACAAAAAAACAACTATTCTCTTGATAAAAGCCGGTGTGCCTGTTTTTGCACGGGAAATGGACTTTGGTTTGGAAAATGTTGTTGATATTTTTTCTGGAGTCATTATTCATGATAACCAAAGATTTGAAATAACAAAACAATTGTCTAAAAAACTGCTTTATGATTATGGGATTCCTTTTGATGACTTTGAGTTATATTCCTCAAAAAGTGGTTTGCCGGCAAATGAAATTTTGGCGATGATTCGCCCAGCTCTTGAAAAAATTTCTGCAGAAATAATCAGAACAATTGAATTCTATAAAGATTTAACAGGAGACAAAACAGATTTTAACAATGCTTTTGTAACAGGAGTTTATTCTTTGATTCCCAATTTCAGCAATTATATTTCTCAAGAAATAAATTTTCCCGTAAAAAATCTAGAATTGCCGAAACAAATTTCAATATCAGAAGATATTAAAGAACCCATTTCAATTTATATGATTCCTTTTGGGGCAGTTGTTTCCACTAAGAATTTTATGAGTTTATTGCCAGATGAATATAAAAAGCCAATTGTGGCATTTTGGCATATTTTTGGCAATGTTTACGTTTTTACACCGGTTTATTTTGTTTTTCTTGTATTGTTATACTACTCATTATTGTTGTATAAAGGGCAAATCGTTAAAGAACACGATTATTTGAAAGCAGAAGCGAAAAAGATAAACGCTTTGACTTTTGAAAATGAAGATGTAAAAATACTCAATAGTTTCACTACGAAATATGGAAATATAAACAAAAATGTTTTGCCAAACAATTTGCTTGAAATTTTGACAAGATATACACCCCAATCAATTTTTTACAAAAAAATAAATTATTTTTCTGCCCAGAACGAATTAATTTTAAGGGGAATTATGCTAAAAAAAATGGGTAGCAAAGGTTTGCTGGCTGATTTTATTAAAGGCCTTAATGATATAGATGTCTTTAAATCTATTGAGCTTTTGTCTCTAAGGGATTCAACAGAATACAGCGAACCAGTATTGGAATTTGAAATAAAATGCACGCTAAAATAAAAAGGATTAAAAAGCAATGAAATTTTCAAATAGCGAAAAAAGATTGATTTTTATAACTTTCTTGGTTATTGTTTTTTACATTTATTGGCTAAGATTTTTAGACCCGCTTATAACTTCAATTGATAAAATAAGATTAGAAAATACACTTATAAAAAAGACTATATCTCAAACCAACATTTTTAAAGAGGATAATAAAACTGAAAACGATTCAATCAACAAAATCATAATCCCATCAAAAGATGTACAATTATCTAATATTTTAAAATTTTTGGATGAAGAAATAATAAATCATTCTTTCAAAATATTGTCCGCGTCTCAAACAACAGCACACGATGCCATAATATTTGACATAAGATTTGAGGGCAGATATCCTGATGTGAAAGAATTTATTAGAGATATTTCCGAAAGCAAGTTCATTCTTGCAATCAGTGAAATTTTGCTTGAACAAAATAACGATAAAATATTTGCAGCAATAAAAATTGCTGCTCCTTACAAATGAAATATTTTCTTGAAAGGAGAGAAAAATGAAGAATCGAGTTCTTTTGGGTGTTGTTTTATTTTCAATACTTTGTTCTGCCGCTATATCGCAAAGATCGCTCTTTGTGCCATTTAGAGAACCATCTGATAATCAACCAAGGGTGCAGCAAGTTGAGATACAACCGGCTGATGCTAATTTTTCAATGCAGACATTTTGGCTGAATTATGTTTCAGCAAAAGAGATGTCCGATACAATAAAGCAAATTTTGGCTCAGGGCGAAGGGGTGTCTTATAATATAGAAACAAATTCGCTGGTTGTCAGAGCTTCTGCAAAAAATATTGATAGAATTTCGAAAATCATACAAAAATTGGATAAGCCTCCACTTCAAGTAAATGTTGAAGCAAAGATATTAGAGCTTAAAAGTGGAAATGGCGACACTTCTAATCCTTCGTCTATGGGATTTAGCTGGAAGTATGTGAGAAATTCAAATCCAAATGATTTTGCACAATTTTTTGCCACAACTTCTCCAACATTAGGGGCTATTTCGCAGGGGCTTTATGCACAGATCTTGTCAGGAAATGTTTCTGCATATTTACAGGCCCTTGAGAAAAAAATAGGCTATGATTTTATTGCTGCCCCTTGGATCAGCACTCTAAATCACAAAGAGGCTGAAATTTTGATAGGTGGAAAACTAGGTTATCAAAATCTTTACACGACAACAACTGGAACTTTACAGGAAGTCCAGTATATTGATGTTGGCACAAAACTTAAATTTATTCCTCATATAACAGATGATGGTTATATAAAGATGGAGATATATCCATCGCTCAGCGACGGATTTCTTGTCAATGGCATACCGCAGACAACAGTGACAGAAACCAAAAATCAGGTTTTGGTAAAAGATGGGCAAACGATTGTTATTGGAGGATTAACAAAAACTTACAAAAACGAAACCGTTGTAGGTGTGCCTCTATTATCTGGAATACCATTTATTGGAACTTTTTTCAGGAAAAAAGATATTATATCTGAGAAAAGAGATCTGATGGTTTTGATTACACCTCACATAGTTACTGCTCAATTCTTAAATGAAATGAAAGAAAAAGCAGATGCTCTTCAAAGCAAACAAAAGATTACAGAGCCAAATTCATTGGATTTGATTAGGTGATATAAGGAGATTATTTATGGCCGAGCAGCAGATAAAAATTTCTTTTGACGAAAAAATGTTAGGCGGGAATTACAGCAATTTTGCTCTGATTTCTCACAGCGAAAATGAATTTGTAATTGATTTTATTTTTGCGCATCCACCAGCTGGAAAAGTTGTTTCGAGAATGATTTTATCTCCTAGCCACGCAAAGAGTTTTTTGAAGGCGCTTCACGAAAACATCAATAATTACGAGAAGAAATTTGGTCCAATCAAAGAGCAGACACAAACTCCGAAATTTGGCATAAACATTCAGAAAAACTGAAAAATAATTGCAAGTTGTTAAAGTTTTTTTGATTGTGTTGGAATTTTTGTCAGAATGCACTTTTTTATCCGGT
The DNA here is from genome assembly GCA_964597815.1 of uncultured bacterium. Classification (GTDB taxonomy): domain Bacteria; phylum Margulisbacteria; class WOR-1; order JAKLHX01; family JAKLHX01; genus CAZQZN01. Next base: position 83,855 of record CAZQZN010000004.1, read on the forward strand.
ATTTTTCATTTTTTTCAGAGTTTTATTTTGCAAAATTGCATAAATTGGCGCAAAGAATATATAAATAGAAGGTAAGTTTATTGTTTTTACATCAGGCTTTTCCTGTTAGCGTTAAAAACATATAAAATGCGATGGTTAAAATTATTGCTGCTACCGATATCCAAGCAAGAAAGTTGAATATAAAACTGTTTTTATGTTTTCCCATAAGTTTTTTATTGTTGGAAAGCAGTAATATAAATATCAAAAGAATTGGAGTTGAGATTCCAGCAATAACTTGTGCTGTTATTATCAAAGGGAAAATGGGCAAATTAGGTATCAGCACGAATAGACATCCGATTAATAAAAGCCCTGTAAAAACCCTATAGAAAACTGGTGCATCCTCAGGTTTTTTATTTAAGCCGTTTTCAAAACCGAATGTTTCGCAAATAGCATATGAAGTAGTTAGAGGCAGTAAAAATATTGCCAAAATTGCAGCGGCCAATAAACCAACAGCAAAAAGAATAAAAGCAAAATCGCCGGCTAATGGTTTCAAAGCGATTGCAGCGTCCGAAATATCAGCTATTTTTATGCTGTGCTTATAAAGAGTTGCAGCGCAGGCAACAATGATAAAAAAAGAAATAGCATAGTCAGACAAAAACGAACTCAACCAAACTTCCCATCTGACAAAATTTATATGTTTTTTTGTGATTCCTTTGTCAACTATCATAGATTGAATAAAAAACAGCATCCAAGGGGCAATAGTTGTTCCAACGAAAGCGACTATAAGCATTAAGTAATCTTGATTAAATTGTATTGATGGAGTTAATGTTTGTTTTATTACAAGGTTCCAATCAGGCTTGGCCAGAAATGCAGATCCAATGTAGCTTAGCACTACCATGGAAATTACCAAAAGTCCTCTTTCCACGATCTTGTATGTACCTTTTGTTACCAAATACCAAATAGCAAGAGTGATTATTGGCACAAAAATATATCTTGATATTCCAAAAATTTCAATTCCGCCGGCTAATCCTCCGAAATTTGATATTATTGTTGCTATGTTTGCAATCGTTAAGCAGAAAATACTGAAAGTTGTCCATCCGATTCCAAAGTTTTCTCTGATAAGATCCATAAGGCCTTTGCCGGTGACAACTCCCATTCTTGCACACATATCCAAGACAATTGTCAATGTTACAGTAATAATTAGAAGTATCCATAAAAAACTGTAACCGTAATGAGCTCCTGCCATTGAATTACTTGCTATTCCGCCGACATCATTGTCTCCAATGGCAGTTAAAATGCCCGGGCCTATAAGTGAAAAAAACAGTAAAAATTTTTTCCAAATCATAAATCCAATTCCATTATATATTTTTATTACTAACAATACAATTATATTTCAGAGGGCTTTTGCAATACTCCTATCTAACAGCGCAAATAAAAAAATAGCTTTGCTACTGATATAAACAGTAGGGTAAAATAATTATGTTATGCCAAAAAAATTGAAATATTTCATTAAAAACTATGGTTGTCAAATGAATAAGAACGACTCAGAAATCGTTTGTGGACTTCTTGAAGCAAAGGGAGCAGAGCAAACTTCTGACATCAATTCGGCAAACATTATTATTGCCAATACCTGTTCTGTTAGAGATACTGCTGAAAGAAAAGCCAAAGGTTTTATCAACGATTTGGGTAAATTGAAAAAACGGAAAAACCAAATTATTATAGGCGTTATCGGTTGTATGGCTGAGAGAATGGGAGAGGATATTTTCAAAAAATATAATTTTGTGGATTTTGTTTTAGGACCAAATAAAGAGGCAGAAATCGAAAAAGTTATATCTTTTTTTGAAGACAAATCAGGCAACTATCAAAAAATTCTTTGTTTGGGTGATTCTCCCCATTTTAAGAATTCTTTTGTTGCAAAAAGACAACCCTCTGTTAACGCTTGGATAACAATAATGGAAGGCTGTGATAATTTTTGCTCTTATTGTATTGTGCCATATTTGAGAGGTAGAGAAAAAAGCAGGCCAATTGACGAGATAATAAAAGAAATAGATATGTTGGATAAAGACATTTTTAAGGAGATAACACTTCTTGGGCAGAATGTAAATTCATACAAGTATGGGCTTTCCAATCTTTTTATTGAAGCGGCAAAAATAGAAGGGATAAAACGAATTAGATTTATGACATCTCATCCAAAAGATATCAGCGATGAAATAATTCATTCTGTGAAAACAATTGATAAAGTTTGCGAGTTTTTTCATCTCCCTATGCAAAGCGGTGATGACGAAATTCTAAAAGCTATGAATAGAGGTTATGATTCTTCTTACTATAAAGATCTTGTAAAAAAAATTAGAGATAAAATTCCATCTGCTGCTATTGGATCTGATTTTATTGTTGGATTTCCGGGTGAAACTGAAAAGCAGTTTGAAAACACATTAAAAGCTATTGAAGAGATTGAGTTTGATTCTGCAAATACTTTTGCTTATAACACAAGACCCGGCACTAAAGCTGCCAATTTGCCCAATCAGCTTCCAAGGGATTTAATTTCTAGAAGATTACAACAGCTCATCGAAGTTGTTGAAAAAGTTACAATGAAGAAAAACTCAAAACTTGTCGGGAGCGTTCAAGAAGTTTTAGTTGAAGATAATGGCATCGGCAGAACGCGGACAAACAAGATTGTAAAGTTCAAAGATGAAGCAGCTAAATATAAAAGAGGGGATATAGTTTTTGTTAAAGTTGAATCCGCAAAATCTTGGGTATTGCAAGGAAAGTTAAATGATTGATATAATAAACACTAATAATTGACTTAAGGAGATATTGATGACAAGTGACAAAAATTGTTCAATGATGATTTTTTCTGGCACTTCTTCTCCGGAGCTTGCTTCGGAAATTGCCTCTGGAATTGGCAAAAACCTTGGTGAAATTCAGATATCGAGATTCCCTTGTGGTGAAATATATGCTCGCTTAAAAGAAAATGTCCGCGGGCAAAGCGTGTTTGTAGTCCAGACGGCTACTTCAAATGTAAATGAGGAGATGATGGAGCTTTTCATTATTATAGATGCATTAAAAAGAGCGTCTGCGCGCAGTATTACTGCTGTTATTCCTCATCTTCCTTATGCCAGACAAGACAGAAAAGCTGCCTCAAGGGAGCCAATATCAGCGCGTCTTTTGGCAGATTTGCTGACTGTTTCAGGGGTTAATAGGGTTATTACTATGGATTTGCATTCAGATCAAATTCAGGGATTTTTTAATATTCCGGTTGATCATTTGACCGCAATGCCGCTGTTGGCAAACTACATAAAAAGTAAAAATATAAAAAATCCCATTATTGTTGCTCCTGACACTGGCAGAGCAAAAACATCTAAAAAGTTTGCAGATAGGATAGGGGCGCCACTGGCTATCATTCACAAGCAAAGGCCTGAGCATAGCAAATCAGAAGTGATGCATGTTGTTGGTGACGTAAAAGGCAAAAGTCCAATAATTGTTGATGATATGATTGATACTGCCGGGACTGCTACAGCCGGCGTTAAAGCCCTTTTAGAGATGGGGGCAAACAACGAGTTTTATTTGATGGCAACTCATCCAATTTTTTCTGGGCCAGCTGTTGAAAGGATAAACAGTGTTGGATTTAAGGAAGTTATTGTAACCAATTCAATACCTATTTCGCAGGATAAAAAAATTAATAATTTAAGGATCTTGTCTATTGCGCCGGTTTTGGGCGAGGCAATAAAGAGAGCTTTCGAAAATCTTTCAATTAGCTCATTGTTTGACTAAAGAATATTTATGGATTCAAAGAAAATAAAAGTTGGCTTGATAGGTTTAGGAACAGTAGGTGGGGGCGTCGTATCCCTTATAAAATCAAACTTTTTACACATAAAAGAAAAGACAGGGGTTGAAATAGAACTTAAAAAAGTTTTTGATCAGGATATTTCTAAAGCAAAAAACTTAAATTTATCATCAGAAATTATTGCCGATAGCGCTAATTCAATAATAAATGATCCTGAAATACAAGTTGTTGTTGAAGCAATTGGCGGTGAAAATCCAGCACTTGATATTGCTCTTGATTCAATAAAAAATGGCAAGCATTTTGTTACATCAAACAAAGAACTAATAGCAAAACATTTTAAAAGCATATCTTCGCTTGCAAAGGAGAAAAATCTGTGGGTTCTGTTTGAAGCCTCTGTGGGCGGAGGTATTCCAATAGTGAGCCAGTTGAGAAAAAATCTTTCTGCCAATAAAATTTCTGAAGTTTTTGGTATTGTGAATGGTACGACTAATTACATTTTGACAAAAATGGATGAAAGTCATATAGATTTTTTGGATGCGTTAAAAATGGCTCAGAATAACGGTTATGCAGAAAGTGATCCTAAAAACGATATTGAGGGATTTGATGCTTCTTACAAAGCTGCGATACTTGCTTCAATTGCCTTTGATGCTGATGTTGATTGGAACAAAATCCAATTTGAAGGCATTAAAAAAATTTCATTAGTTGATATCAAATATGCAAAAGAACTTGGATTTTCTTTAAAACTTTTGGCTGTAGCAAAAAAAATTGGAGATTTTTTAAACGTAAAAGTTCATCCGTCTTTGATTCCTTTATCTCATCCTTTGTCTTCTGTAAAAGATGCATTTAACGCAATATATGTTAAAGGTGATTGCATTGGACAGGCAATGTTTTACGGACAGGGTGCTGGAGCTTTGCCGACTGCTTCTGCAATAGTTTCTGATATTATAGAAATCGCTTCTTCATCTGATCCATTTTATCCAAAATTAAACAAAGTAAAATTATTATCTGATGAGCAAATAGAAGAGAGATATTATATAAGATTGATAGCAAATGACAAACCGGGTGTTTTGGCAAAAATTGCTGGTGCCTTTGGCGAGAAAAAAGTTAGCATAAAGAGCGCTTTGCAAAAAGATACTATTGATAATAACGCAACAATTGTTATAATTACTCATAAAGCAAATTCAAAAGATTTCTTTGATGCAGTAAATAAAATTTCCGGACTGCCAGAAATTAAAGAAGTTGGCAGTATTATCCGGGTAGGAATGGAGTAAAAAATATGACAGGTTTATTATCTCCGATTATGAGCAAGGTAGTTAAGGAAGAAGAAAACTTTCCATCGCCATCAGCAAAAACAAAAATAAACAAAGCGATTGGAAAGTACAAATTGCTCTCAAAGGTAAAAAAATGGGGAGATCATATAGACGATGTTTTGTTCGCTTTGGCTGATTTGTTGGTTGCACGCGGAGAAGAAGAAGATTACAAAGAAGCACTTTCATACTATAACAAAATAATTTCAAAATCAAAAAATGAATTATTAAAAGGTCGGTCGTTAATAGGCAAAGCGGAACTTGCAATTGCTGGTATTGTAAAAATTAGCGAAGATGAAGCTATAAAACTTTGCAAAGAAGGAGTTTCTCTTTTGAAAAACAAAAAAGATGACTTCTTTTCTTCCAAAGGGATCGCTGTTGAAGCTGAATTGCTTGTAAAAAAAGGTGGTAAAAGCGACCTAAAGCAAGCTGATAATCTTTTCAAAAAAATTGTTAACAACAAAAAAGTTCATCCGTATTTTAAGGCAAGGGCCTTGGTTGGCAGGGCAGAACTTGCTCTTTATTTTGGTTTTGAATCAATTTCTGAAGCCATAAAAATGTGCGAAGAAAGCATTAAGTTATTATTTGACAGACCATTGGATTATTTTGCAGTAAAAGCAAAAGTGGTTGAAGCAGAGCTCTTGGCTCGCCGGGGCTCTCTTTTGGATTTGCAAAAAGCTGAACAACTATGCCAGAAAATCATTATTTCACCAGTTCACAAAGATCTATCCGCTCGTGCGAAAATTGTTTATGCCGAAATCTCTAAAAAAGAAAAAGCAAAGAATCTATTTGAAGAGGTTTTAGAACAAGATGGGCTCGATCCCTATCTAATTGAAAAAGCAAAAATTGTAGAAAAATTTGCAAAAAACAAGTATAATTAATCCAACCCCACAATAGATTTGATTTTTGGAAGTGCTTCTTTTGCGGCTTTTTCTCCGAGCTCTACAAGATATCCGGCTTTATCAAGTTCTAGAGATGTGATTTTTTCTTTTACAGGAGTAATCAGTATATCGCAATCTTTATTTGGTGATTTGTTTTGGTTTAATATGAATATATCAAGAGATCTGTCAAATATTTCCAATATATTTTCAAAACTTTCAACTTTTTCGATTCTTGGAATAACATCAACTCCAATGACAATATCGGCGCCCATTTGTTTTACTGTTTTTGAAGGGAGATTTTCTTCCAAAACCCCGTCGACAAGAAGATTGTGGCCAAATTTATAAGGAATATACATCCATGGGAAAGAGCAGGAAGCTCTGACTGCTTTATAAACTTCTCCTTTGTTTAAAACAATTTTTTCACCATTTTTTATATCAACAGCGATGCAGGCAAATGGGATATCCATTTCGGAAAAGGTTTTTTTCCCTATCAAACTAATGACAAAATTTTCTATTTCTTCACTTGAAACGAGACCGCTTTTTGATAGAACTATCCTAAAAAAGTTTTTCCATTTTACTTTTGAAGCAATTTCCATCATTGTTGTTATGTTAACACCACCTGCAAATAGAGAACCTATCAATGATCCAGCGCTTGTTCCGGCAATATAATCAATAGGGATTCTATGATCATGAAAAACCTTTAATACTCCTATGTGAGCAAGTCCGCGGGCTCCTCCGCCAGATAATGCCAGACCCACTTTCTTCTTTTTAAAAGGGTTGAAAAACATATTTTTATTATATCACCGCATAATTTTTGGCAATTGTTCTATTATTTTTATTGCTGTTTTTGGATCAATAAAGTTTGCAGTGCCAATTGCAATTGCATCAGCTCCTGCCTCAAAAAAATCTTTTGCATCATTTATGTTCATTATTCCCCCCATTCCAATTATTGGCGTTTTTTTTATTTTTCTTCTGACATCTTTAATAAGTTTTATCGCTACTGGTTTTATCTTTGGTCCAGAAAGACCGCCAATTAAGTATTGATTTTTATCTGGAATAAAGACTTTATATTGAACGGTGTTTATCATTGAAATTATATCGGCTCCATTATCTACACATGCTTGAGCTATTTTTGTAATATCTGAAACATTTGGAGTGAGTTTCGCAATAAGCGGCAAATTCCAAACTTTTCTAATTTCTGAAATTGTTTTTCCTGTCATAAAAGGATCTTTGCCAAAGATCATACAGCCTTTTTTCACATTTGGGCAGGAGATATTTACTTCAATTGCATCTATACCTTTTTGCTTTGAGAGGATTTTTGCGATTTTTGTGTATTCTTCTATTGTTTCGCCAGCTATATTTACAATTAACGATGTTCTTATTTTTTTTAGTTTTTGAAGATAGTTTTTGATAAAATAATTAACTCCATCGTTTTGCAATCCAATTGAATTTACAATGCCATTTTCTAATTCAAAAATTCTTGGTTGAGGGTTGCCTTTCCTTTGTTTTAGAGTTATTGTTTTAGTTGTAATTGCTCCTAATTTTTCGAGCGGCAAAAGCTCGCTGTATTCTAATCCAAAACCAAATGTTCCAGATGCAACTGTAACAGGATTTTTTTTTTTTTTTCCATTTAGATTTATTCCCATATAATTTGCC